>CAYYCX010000011.1:0-72063 GCA_964470455.1 uncultured Wenzhouxiangellaceae bacterium | reverse complement strand
GACCAGGTGACCATGAAGAACGGTGACGTGATTACCGGCAAAGTGAACCGGATTGCAGACGGCAAGGTGTGGATCCAGCCGGCATATGCTGATGAATTCGGCGTGGCGGCTGCCGAAGTCGCCAAACTGGAAGCCGAACTGGTGTTTGAAGTCGAGCTGGCTGAGCGTGAAAAAGTTACCGGCCAGTTCCAGATGTCCGCTGACGGCCAGCAGCAGTTGCTGATCGATGGCGTGGCCAAACCGGTGGACCTGGCGACGGTGGCGGCGGCCGTGGAGCCGGCGCCTTATTACCAGCGCACCTCGCATGCGGAAATCAATGCCACCTTCAATTCCGGCAATACCGACAGCCAGAACTCCCTGGTCTACGCCGATACCCGCATCAAGCTGGGCGAGCACCGCCATTATGCCGATATCAGTTTCCGTCGTGATGAAACCGAAGGTGTAAAAACCAAGGAACAGGACCTGTTCAACTACAACTACAACTGGCTGTTCAACGGGCCCTGGTTCATGGGTGCCTCATTCACCTACGAGCGCGACCCGATCAAGGAACTGGATCACCGCTACACCGCCGGCCTGCTGTTTGGCCGCGATATTTTCAATGACGCCGGTCGCTTCCTGTCCATCAACGTCGGCGCTGGCTGGTCAGACCAGGAACAGTCGGGTGTTTCCGATTCCGGCGGCGTAGGTCTGTGGAAGCTGTTCTACACCCAGGATTTGGTGGCGGGCAAAATCGCGCTCTATCATGATCACAACATCACCTACCAGTTCTATGGTGACAACAACATGATCTTCAAATCAAATACCGGACTGCGTTACGACATATTCAAGGACATTTACCTGACCACATCACTGCGCTACGACTATGAGACTGAACCGGCGCCGGGGGCGTCCGAGGATGACCTGACATTCGCGGTGGGCGTAGGCGCATCGTTCTAGGGAAACGCTGGTTGATCCAGAGACGGATTGATCAGAGCGTCCCTGGCCCCTGAATCAGTCGATTCTCCAGTTGAGCAGGGCCGGGTTGGTGCGTTCCAGCAAGTCTGCCGGAACGTCCGCCAGCGTCATTTCCGCTTCACACGCAATCGTGCCGTCGGGAAGGAAGATCATCCCGACGGCCTTGCCCAACCTGCCACGCAGCCGGATGGTCCGTCCCACGATGCGCAATGGGGTTCCAACCGGCACGGTGTGGCGGTATTTCACATTCAGGCTGACCGACATCATGAAATGATGATGATCGCCGATCATGGCTACCCGGCCCACGACTTCGTCCAGCATGGCAGCCTGGATCCCTCCGTGCACGATACCGGGGTATCCCTGGTAGCGTTCAGGCACGGTGTATTCGCTGACCACTTCGTCTTTCCCGTTGTCGAAAAAACTCATGTAGAGGCCGACCGGGTTGTTGCGTCCGCAAATAAAGCAGGAATCGGTATTGGGTTGTTT
The DNA here is from genome assembly GCA_964470455.1 of uncultured Wenzhouxiangellaceae bacterium. Classification (GTDB taxonomy): domain Bacteria; phylum Pseudomonadota; class Gammaproteobacteria; order Xanthomonadales; family SZUA-36; genus JAWXBM01. The sequence continues at coordinate 70,623 of CAYYCX010000011.1, read as the reverse complement.
GTTCATGCGCGGATCACTGTCCTGGTTGGCGGGTTTGTTCCGTCCGGATAGTATCATTCGGCATGCGGGTTCAACTACGCACCTTCCGGAATGCGTTTCGGAAAACAGGCCGTTTTTTGCAGCTGCAGGACACGCCCGCCGGCGCTGCGCACTCAAGGAGTCACAAATGAAGGTTTTGCCTTTGCCAGTAGATCATTGGGATCCGGGATTGCAGCACATTGTGGATTCCATGAATGGCCAGCCTATCAACGTCCACAAACTGATGGCCCACAATCCTGAGCTGCTGGAAGCCTGGTGGAATTTCCGCAATCATTCGGTACGAGGTGGCACGCTGGGGCCGCGCCTTGGAGAGCTGGTTATCCTGCGTGTGGCCATACACATGAAAGCCTGGTACGAATGGGCCTCCCACGTGGACCGCGCATTGGCGGTTGGCCTCAGCCTTGAAGAGATCGAACGGATCAAGGAAGGCGCAGGCTCAGCCGCCTGGAGCCCACAGGAATCCGCGGTGCTGAAGGCAGTCGACGAGCTGGTTGAAACACATGTGATTTCCGCTGCCACGCTGGAAAATCTAATGCACCATTGCAGCCTGCCGCAGGTTTTCGACCTGATTGCCATCCAGGGCATGTACGTGATCCTGGCGGGCATGATCAACAGTTTTGGCCTGGAACTGGACCCGGGCGTGCTGCAACGGTTGCCCACAGGAGTTTCGGAGCAGTCGTTCGTCGCGGAAATGTCCCGGTTGTGAGGTTCGGCGAGATTTAACAAAGCCAATCCGAATTATTAAATTATTGTAAATTGACCCTCGATTCGCTATATCATTGACCAGCGCACAACAACCCTCGAGGGTAATAAAATGACCTATGTAAGCGTTAGTACTAAAAAGCACACTCAAAAACGACTTGACCAAACATTACTGAAGCATTCACCCCTGGCACTTGTTATTGCCGCGGCGCTGGCCTGCAGCCCGGCGCAGCTGTTTGCCCAGGATGAAGATCAGGAGTATTCCGGCACGACCGGTGCCCTGTTGGAAGAAGTGGTAGTAACGGCACGCAAACGTGAAGAAATGTCGCAGCAGGTGCCAATCGCCATTTCCGCATTCAATTCGGACCAGCTGGATGCACTGAAGGTCAGGAAAATCGATGACCTGACGGTGGGCATGCCGAACGTGGCGCTGGATGACGTCGGTACCATCAAGAGCGTGGCCAACTTCTCCATTCGTGGCCTGGGTATCAACAGTTCCATCCCGTCCATTGACCCAACCGTCGGCGTTTTCGTGGACGGCATCTACATGGGCATGAACCAGGGTGTAGTTATCGACATGTTCGATATCCAGAGCATTGAGGTGCTGCGCGGCCCGCAGGGAACACTGTTCGGCCGCAACGTGACCGGCGGCGCGGTGCTGATCAATACCAAGAGGCCCGGCGATGAGCTGGAGTTTTCCGTACGCGGAGCCTATGAAGCCAATCCCAATGGTGATGGCGGTTCGGCCTATTACGGCATGGCCGCGATTGGTGGCCCGGTAGGGGAGACCGTTGGCCTGAGAATGAGCGCCTACTACCATGATGATGATGGCTGGTTCACGAACCTGCGTGATGGTTCTAACCATGGCGCATCCGAGACCAAGATTTTCCGCCCGGTGATGACCTTTGCTCCCACCGAGAACGTGAACATCACTTTGCGCTGGGAACACATGGAATCGGAAGGCGATGGCCCTTCATCCCAAACGCACACCAACGGTTCAGGGCTGCCCGGATTTTTTGCGAACTTCGACCGTGACAGTTTCGACTTCGCCATCGACGAGCCGGGATTCTATGACATGGAAAATGACCTCGTCAGCCTGCAGCTGGACTGGGATGTTGCATTTGGCGATGGCACCATTACCAATATTTTCGGCTGGAAGGATTTCACCTCAACCGGCATGAGCGATATCGATGCCCAGCCCGTGTGGTTGTTCCATGCGCCATCCTGGAACAACCAGGAGCAGGTCAGCAACGAACTGCGCTACGTCGGCACCTTTGGCAACGCCAATGTAACCACCGGCATTTACTGGTTCACCAACGAAGTGAATTACCACGAGCGGCGCAACCTGCTGGGTGTCGCCACGGGCAACGTGGCCCCGGCGCTGGTGCAGGATGGTGGTGGTATCTACAAGGTGGATTCGCTGGCCTGGTTCGGCAGTGTTGATTACAACATTTCGGAAACATGGACCCTCACCGGTGGCTTACGCTTCAGCACCGAGGACAAGGACGCGCAGATCGCCTCGCTGGTGCGCAATGTGAGCTCGCTGGCCGCAGGAACCAATAACCGCTGTAACGTTGTTATCGGCGACCCCAAGTTCTGTCCGTTTGATTTCGTCGACAGTGATTCGTGGAATTCGGTGGATGGCAAGATTGGAGCCACCTGGAACGTCAATAACGATTTCCGCGCTTACGGGCATATTTCCCGCAGCCATCGTTCCGGCGGCTACAACCTGCGTAACACAGCCATCGATACGGTGAATTTCGGCCCGGGCCCGTTTGACCAGGAAGCCGTTACCAACTATGAAATCGGCTTCAAGTCAGAGATCAGTGGTCGCGGTCGCCTCAATGGCGCGCTGTTCTACCAGACCATTGACGACATGCAGCGTGAAGTCAACCTGGCGGACCCGATCGCCGGCGTGGTACAGGTGATCAAGAATACCGCCGATGCGGAAATCTGGGGTATCGAGCTGGACGGCGTATTTGCCCTCGGCCGTGATACCGCACTGCTGGCATCCCTGGGCTGGATCGACCCGAGCTACAAATCGATATCCTTTGACCTGAACGATGATGGCACGATCAACAGCCTGGACAAGGCACTTGAGTTGCCGCGTGCCGCCGAGCTGACCTGGAGCATAGGCCTGACCAATGACCTGACCCTGGGTGACTGGGGCGTGCTCAGTTCCCGCATCAGCTATGCCTATCGCGATGATTCCTTCTACACCGACAACAACCTGGGTTACCTGCTGGACCAGGAAATTCTTGAAGCCGGCCTGGATTTGCGCGTGGGTGAGAACTGGATCTTCTCGGTGTATGGGAAAAACCTGCTGGACAGCGTAAACCATGGTGGCGACACGCAGTTGCCGCCCGTGCTGGGCCCGGTTCCGGTGGGTGGCACGTTCTCACCACTGGCCAGAGGCAAAGTTGCAGGCCTGGAAATCACCTACAACTACTGAGTCACCGCGCCTGAGGCTGTGAGCCTCGGTTTGTGGGTCTGAACCCGCCGTTCCTGAACGGCGGGTTTTTTTATGGAGGTGGCGTAGCTGCCGACATTTTCGCATCCGTCGCGAGCCAGGCGCTCCTAGCCCGGCTGTTCCGGATATCCAAAGGCTTTGATATCCCTGTGGTACAGCCTGCGCACGATATCAATGGTTGCAGCATCGTAAAATTCAACATAACCGTGCTTGCTGTTCTCGCCGTTGCGGTAGAGCCAGTTGCGCAAACGGCGTTTCAGGTTGCGTGATTTCTTGTCCGAGGGATTGCGATGCGGCAGTTTTGAATCCGCGATGCCCAGGCGGGTGCACACCCGGGCGAAGTCAGCCTGAAGGTTCTCGAACCGGCCCACGAAATCCACCTGCAACTGGCCATCGGCATCATGCAGCATGTCGTACTGCGGCATGATGTGGCGGTACTTGTCGCTCCAGCCAGGTTGCGGCAACCGGTGCTGCAGGAAATCCCGGAAGCTGCGGTGGTGAAAGTAATTGCGGTATCGGTACTCAGAGACGATACGCTCCCAGGGATTGCGTACGAAACTGAACTTGAACAGTTCATCAAAGGTCGCCTGGTCGACATAACCACATCGTGTGTACTCGATCGCGCTCAGGTGCGAGAGTTTTTCGGTGCCCCTGGCCGGGTCGGCGTTATTACCCAGCAGCAACCGGTCGCGGTCGGTTTCCCAGTCCAGTCCCAGCCGGTCCATGAAGAACTGTTCGATGCTTTGCCCGGCGGTTTTGGGAATGTGTACATACAGGCAGGAATATTCCCGGCAGATCATGCTTCAGTCCTGTGAACCCTTACCGTTTCCCTGGACCCGAAATTCATCCGCGATGAACCAGTATCCAGGTCTGACGGTGGATTTTCTCGTTCTTCAGCAGTTCGACCTGCAGGCCCCGGCTGTTGCAGGCCTGACTGATCCAGCCAAAACTGTGACGGCAGATGCCGGCATCATCGGATTCGTGCGAACGCCCCACCCAGGTGTCGCCCCGGTAATCACGGTGAAAGAGGTCAGGTGGCTTGAACGAGGTCAGGAATCGCGCACCGGGGTTGCCGAAACGCACCATGCCATCGAGCATTTTTTCAATGTCCTTCTTGGGCGCGTGGGTCCAGATGGAATGGGCATGGAAATAGTCGAAGGTGGTGTTGAAGCCGGAAAAATCATATTGGTCATTATGCTGGAAGCTGGGGCGTTTCGCTTCAAATAACCCGGGTTCAACCAGGTGCTTTACCCCTGCCTGGAACATGAACGTGTTGGGTTCGATGCCATGATAATTGCCGGCGTCAAGGAAGTGCATCATCCACCAGCCGCCGCAGAGGGCGCCGCAGCCGATGTCCAGCAGACGGTGCCATGGATTCAGGCCATGGCGAACCAGGGCTTCAAGTTGCGCCCGCCCGGTTTTCTCAAAACGGTTTATGCCGCAGCCGATTTGCGTGGTGACCTGGTACAGGCGTTCACCGCGCTGCTGCAACGATTCGCGGGGATCCACTGGCGGAATATTGTCCGGCACCTGGCGCGACCCGGGTATGCTCATATGAGTAGTCCTGATACCAATCCCAACACAGGTTCCTGCGCTGCACATTACCAGATTGGCCGGGTGATTTCCCGCCGGCCGGGGCCAGGCAACGGTTATTCCGCCATGATTTCACGGTACAGGGCGATGGTTTGCCTGACCGTTTCATCACTGTGAAAATGCCGGTCGATGCGAACCCTGGCAGCGGCTCCCATACGCTGGCGCTCCTCGGGGTGGTCGTACAGCCACTCCATGGCCTGGGCCAGAGCCGGTTCATCGCCGGCCGGCACCACCAGTCCGCATTCGCCATCGATGACGAGCTCGGTATTCCCGCCTACCGGCGTGACCAGTGGACAAACGCCATAAGCCATGCCCTCGATAACCGCGCGCGACAGGCCTTCACCACTCAAGACCGGCAGGCAGCAGACATCGCTGGCCGCCATGATGGCCGGGGCATCCTGCCGGTATCCGGCAAAATGCACGCGCTCCGGGCACGGCAGCTTCGCCACTTCAGCGAGGATTTCCTCGTTGCCTTCATGGCCAAGGAACAACAGGTGGATGTTCCGCTTCGGCTGGCACAAGGCCAGGGCCCGCACCAGTTCGGCTATGCCCTTGCGCGGCCGCAGGCGCGATGCCACTGTGACCACCATGGCATCGGCCGGAATGCTGAATTCCCCCAGATCCGCCGGTTCCGCCTGGTACCATTCCAGCTTGTGGCCTTTGTAAATGGTCACCACTTTTGCCGGATCGAGCTTCAGGCCAAAAAGGCGCACGTCCTGTAACAGGTACTGCCGCACGCCTTCAGCCACGCAGATGATACGGTCGATGCGCGGGTTGAGGAAACGTACCCAGGACAGGGGCGACCACCAGGCGACGTTACCGGTAACTCCGAGATAGGCAATCAGCTTGGGCGATTTTCCCCTGCGCCACAGCTTTTTGGTGGCCATCACCATATGCAGGGTGGTGCGGCTGTTGCCGGTGTGAATGATATCGATGCCGTGATCCAGGACGGTTTGCCGGATGGCGCGCAACACCTGGAGGTCCAGCTTCTTTTTCCAGCGCACGTCGGTCACCGGAATACCGCTGTCGCGTATTTTCTGGAGGTGGGGTGAATCCAGCCTGCCGAAAACCCGGACTGCATGGCCCTGTTGGCGTACGCCCATGATCATGGCGGACTCCCCCCGGTCACTTTTGTCCGTAAGGTAAAGAATCTTCAATGGGCTGGAGTTGGTTTGCATGTGCTGGTTGTTTCCGGCAATCGCCCGGGTTGTTGTTGAGGCCCGGCCTTATTCTGTTCGTCCTGGCCGGCTGACTGCAAGCCATCGGAAAATCCGCCCTGCCAATCGATGGACGCTTGGTCCGGGGCTGATTCATAATGCGTCACCTTTGATCAACCCTGAAAGCCCCGGAACGCCAGCCAGACTGGTTGGTTCCGGAGCTCCTGGTACAGGAAAGCATGCATCATTTGGCCGGCAAAATCCTGCTGCTACTGCTGGTGACCGCGTATTTGCCGGCTGCGCTGGCGCAGAGCCTTGAGCCCCGTCGCTGGACCCACCTGCCGGTGGACGCAAATTTTATTGGCGCAGGTACCGGCTACAGCCGTGGTGACATCCTGTTCGACCCCGCGCTGCAGATCGAAGATGCCCGCATGGACCTCTATTTCACCAGCATCAGCTACATACGCAGCCATAGTTTTTTTGGCAAGACAGTGCGCATTGAGGCCTCGCTGCCGTACGCGATGGGGCAGTGGGCGGGCCTGTTGAACCAGCAGCCCGCCAGCGTGCGCCGGCACGGTTTTTCCGACCCTTCGGTACGCTGGTCGGTCAACCTGCTGGGGTCCCCGGCGCTGAAAGGCAGGGAATTTGCGGCTTTCCGGGCGGCCAACCCGGTGCGCACGGTGCTGGGCGCGGCGGTTGATGTGACCCTGCCACTGGGTGAATACCGCGCCGATCGCCTGATCAACCTGGGCGGCAACCGCTATGTGTTGCGTCCCCAGGTAGGAATCCTGCATTCCCGCCACCAGTGGGAATTCGAAGCCACGGCGTCGGTATTCGTGTTTGGCGACAACCGCGAGTTTTTTGGCGGAACCGTGCGCCAGCAGGATCCCCTGTGGTTTGTACAGGGTCACGTGATTTACAGCTTTCGGCCGGGAGTCTGGGCGGGAGTGAGCAGCGGTTACGGCTATGGCGGGGACAATACCATCAATGGCGTTGACAAGGACGATGACGGGCGCGTGAGCTTTTGGGCAGCCAGTTTTGGCATGCCGCTGGGCCCACGCCAGAATATCAAGTTCAGCTATGCCAGAAGCCAGACCAATACGCGCGTCGGCTCCGACCTGGACACCCTGCTGGTGGCATGGTCGATGGCGTTCTGATTGGATGCGCTCTGCCGGTGGGCAAAAACGGAAATTAACTGATAAACTCACGGGCTACACACCCGCGGTGAGTTTTTGCAGTTTGAGGAGCAGTCAATGGCGTTCAAGGTAACGATCTCGGTGCTTTCCGAAAGTCAGGAAGGGGACATAGGCGATGACTGGAAGTTTGATCTCGCAGTGAAAGTCTTCAATGAAGGGCTGAAAGGCGAAGGCCATATCAAGTGCAAAAAGCATCATCTTCCCGCAGGCTTCGTCCAGGATCCTCCCGGCCCGCTGGAACCGCTGGTTTTACCTGCTGGTGATGGCGAACAGAGCATCCTGATCAGGATGATTCTGGTTGCAACTGAAGTGGATATGTTCCAGAACGATTCCGGCACGGTTGAAAGCGACCTCACCTGTCCATGCCCCAGTGCTGAAGACCGTATTTCTGCTCACCAGACGGAACTGTCCGTTGGCGTGCGTGAGTCGCCCGGTTTTCTCAACCAGGTTTCCGTCTTTACGCTCAAATTACGGATTGTGATCGAACGCGTTTGATGCGGTTTGTACTTGCCGCTTTGGTTTGACTTGAATGACTCACTCAAATCCTTTCGGTAAGCTGTTTGGTAAATCGCCGTTCCCGGCCCTGCAGGAGCACATGCGGGCGGTGCTGGAATGCGCCCGGGAGGTCATTCCCCTTTTTGACGCGCTGGCAGCCGGTGATCATGAACGGCTCCAGCGGGTACACGATCGCATCAACACGACCGAAGGGCAGGCCGATGCCATCAAGAACTCCATTCGCCTGGCCATGCCCAAAAGCCTGTTCATGCCGGTGGACCGGCGTGATCTGCTGGAGCTGCTGGACCTGCAGGATTCGATCGCCGATACGGCCCAGGACATTGCCGGGCTGCTGCTGCAAAGGCGCATGACACCGCCGGCTGGCCTGCAATCCGCCCTCGACCTGCTGGTCAAACGCTGTGTTGACACCTGTGAACAGGCCGCGCTCATCATCGAGGAGTTTGATGAGTTGCTGGAAACCGGCTTTCGCGGGCGCGAAGCCAGCCGGGTGAAGGCAATGCTGGCTGAACTGAATGCCATGGAAGATGAAACGGATGTCCTGGGCGCCGCTTTGGCCAGAAACCTGTTCGAGCTGGAAGACCAGCTGAATCCAATTGACGTGATGATGTGGTACCGGCTGATCGAATGGATTGGCGACCTGGCCGACTTTGCCGAGAAATCCGGCAATCGTGTGCGCCTGCTCATTGCGCATTGAGCGGCTTCCCTGAATCCATGAAACTCCTTACCCCAAAACGGTGAGCTTGTGGAACTGCTGAGTGAATACGGCCACATCCTGATCATACTGGCCGTGATCTTCGGTTTTTACATGTCCTGGGGCATTGGTGCCAACGATGTGGCCAATGCAATGGGAACGTCCGTGGGCTCCGGCGCAATCACTGTGCGGCAGGCCATCATCATCGCCGCTGTTTTCGAATTCTCCGGGGCGCTGATTGCCGGCGGTAACGTAACCAATACCATCCGCAACGGCATCATTGATCCGGAAGCCATGGCCGGCGCTCCCGAGGTGCTGGTGCTGGGCATGCTGGCTGCGCTGCTGGCGGCTGCCATGTGGCTGATGTTCGCCAGCTGGCGGGGGTGGCCGGTTTCCACCACCCACTCGATTGTGGGCGCGGTGATCGGTTTTGCGCTGGCAGCCATCGGCGTTGAGGCCGTAACCTGGTCAAAAGTGACGCAGATTGCCGCCAGCTGGGTGGTTTCGCCCCTGTTGGGAGGCGCCATCGCGTTCATGCTGATGCTCAGCATCCGGCGCCTCATCCTGGATACTGCGCAACCGTTTGAAAGCGCCAGGCGATGGGGTCCGGTGTACGTCTTCCTGGTGGGCTTTTTCATCTCCCTGGTCACCCTCTTCAAGGGCCTGAGCCACCTCAATATCGAGCTTTCAGTCAGCAACAGTTTCCTGGCGGCCCTGGGTTTTGGCGGCATCCTGGCGTTGGTTGGCTGGAACATGATCCGCAAAATCACGCCGGACGTTGCCGCGGACCGTCATTTCCACTTTTCCAGCGTGGAAAAAGTGTTTACCCCGATGATGATCTTCACCGCCTGTGCCATGGCATTTGCGCATGGCTCAAACGATGTGGCAAATGGTATCGGCCCCATGGCCGCGGTGGTCGGTATCGTCAGCTCCGGCGGCGTGGTGGCGCGTGAGTCTGTATTGCCGCTGTGGATCCTGGTGCTGGGTGGTGCCGGCATCGTGATCGGCCTGGCAACCATGGGCTACCGTGTCATGCAGACGATTGGTTCGGGTATCACCGAACTCACCCCCAGCCGCGGCTTTTGCGCTACGCTGGCGGCAGCAGCCACCGTGGTTCTGGCTTCGCGTACCGGCTTGCCGGTATCGACCACGCACATTGCTGTTGGCGCGGTGATCGGCGTGGGAATGGCTCGCGGAATAGGCGCCATCGATCTGCGTGTCATTGGCGGCATTGCAGCTTCGTGGCTGATTACACTGCCAGCTGGCGGACTGCTGGCAGCGCTGTTTTACCTGATGTTACGTGGAATATTCCTATGAGCTCCAAGACTCCTTTTGAATCGCTGGTTCTGACTGTCATGTGCGACGACCGCCCTGGTGTCGTTGCGCGCCTTTCTCACCTGCTGGAGCAACACGGCGGCAACTGGACCGAAAGCAGTATGCTGTCGTTGGCGGGAAAGTTCGCCGGTATCCTGCTGGCGAGTGTTCCGCAGGATCGAAGCGAAGCGCTGATCAGGGACCTGCAACTGCTTGAAAGCGAGGGTATGCAGGTTACGGTGCACCGCAGCCAGGTTGCCGGGAGCGCGGCTGACTCAAGGCAGTTCGTGCTGGAGCTGGTTGGCCAGGACCGGCCGGGAATCGTTCGTGATATCACCGCCATCCTGAGCCGCCATGGAGTCAATGTGCTGGAACTCGATAGCAGCTGCGAAAGTGCCTCCATGTCCGGGGAGATGCTGTTCAAGGCGCGAGCCCGGTTGCTGATACCGCATGGGTTGGATCGTGGATTGCTGCAGGCGGAGCTGGAAAAGCTGGCCAACGAACTGATGGTCGATATCTCGCTGCAGGACTGAGCCAGCTTTATTTCCCCTGCTTACAAAGCCATAGCTTGTGGTTTATATGGTATTGAAATTCCAGTTGATTTAAGCCCATGGCCCGATAGAATCTGGGCCTGTTTCTGCAGCGGGAGCAAACCGCATGGGCGCATACAAGGAGCCGCATGGCGGCCAATTGAGAGATCTCTTCCTGAACGAGAGCCAGGCTGATGCAGCAAGGGAAGCGGCCAGGCACTATCCTTCCTGGGACCTCACTCAAAGGCAGGTTTGCGACCTCGACCTGTTGATGAATGGCGCCTTCTCGCCGCTGGAAGGCTTTCTGGGCAAAGCCGATCATGAATCGGTTTGCCAACACATGCGCCTGACCAGTGGCGTGTTGTGGCCGATGCCCATCAACCTCGATGTGACCGAAACATTCGCGAAAAAACTGCAAGCCGGTAACCGCATAGCCCTGCGTGATCCTGAAGGTGTGTTGCTGGCAGTGATGGAGATCAGCGATATCTGGACGGCGGACAAGCAGCTTGAAGTCCAGCAGGTGTTTGGCACAACGGACCAGCTTCACCCCGGCGTGCATTACCTGATGAACACCGCCAACCCGGTTTACCTGGGTGGCAGGATCGAGGGTGTTGAGCCACCCACCTATTATGATTTCAAGTTGCTGCGCGACACACCCTCTGAACTGCGGGGCCGTTTCCGCAAGATGGGCTGGCGCCGCATCGTGGCATTCCAGACCCGCAACCCGCTGCACCGCGCCCACCAGGAACTGACCTTTCGCGCCGCCCGCGAGGCCGAGGCCAACCTGCTGATACACCCGGTGGTGGGAATGACCAAGCCGGGTGACATCGACCATTTCACCCGCGTGCGCTGCTACGAACATGTTTTGGAGCAGTACCCGGAACAGACCACGCAACTCAGCCTGCTGAACCTCGCCATGCGCATGGCCGGTCCGCGGGAAGCCATCTGGCACGCCATCATTCGCAAGAACTACGGATGCACGCATTTCATTGTTGGCCGTGACCACGCCGGCCCCGGCAATGACAGCCAGGGCAGGCCATTCTATGGCCCTTACGATGCCCAGGAGCTTTTCAGAAAGTACGAAGAGGAGCTGGACATCACCATGGTTGGTTTCAGGAACATGGTTTACGTGGAAAACCGCGCCGAGTACCTGGCTGAAGACGAGGTCGAGCCGGGTGATACCGTGCTGAGCCTGTCCGGTACCGAATTCCGCCGCCGCCTGGAGGAAGGCCTGGACATTCCCGAGTGGTTCTCCTATCCCAAGGTAGTGGCCGAACTGCGAAGGGCGTATCCACCACGGCATGAGCAGGGTTTCACGGTGTTCTTTACCGGCCTGTCGGGTTCCGGCAAGTCCACCATTGCCAATGCCCTGCTGGTCAAGTTGCTGGAGAATGGCTCACGACCGGTCACCCTGCTGGATGGCGACGTGGTGCGCAAGCATCTCTCCAGTGAGCTGAATTTCTCCAAGGAGCACCGAGACCTGAATATTCGCCGCATCGGTTACGTGGCCAGCGAGATCACCAAGAACGGTGGCATCGCCATTTGCGCGCCCATTGCGCCCTACGCCGCCACCCGGCGTGAAGTGCGGCAAATGATCAGCCCGCTGGGTGGATTCATCGAAACCGTGGCTACGCCCATCGAGGTTTGTGAGCAGCGTGACCGCAAGGGGCTGTACGCCAAGGCCCGTGCCGGTTTGTTGAAAGGCTTTACCGGCATCGATGATCCGTATGAGGAGCCGGAACATGCCGAGATCGTGCTCAACACGACTGAATTGACGCCCGACCTGGCCGCGCATCGCATTCTCATTACCCTGGAAAAGCTGGGCTACATCAAGTAGTCAATACCGCTGTTCACCTGCTTGAGAGTAGCTGAGATTTACCGGCTGGTCCGCATTGCACGTACAATGTCCAGCCTATGGAAGCCAGGGAAATGCTATGGTTGCTGGGGCCCGGACGTCGTTCGGAAGGAACGGTGTTCGAGCAGCAATTGCTGCTCGATAACACCGAGTCAGGCGCGGTGCGGGTGCATGGACAACAGCTGTTGCCTGGCCTGCTGCAACAGTTTCGAGCCTGGGGCGCAAATGCTTCGCCACTATTGCTTGAATGTGGCTGGGATGAGCACCATCCCCAACAGTCGCTGTTTGAACTTTACACGCGACTCGTCATTGAGTTGCAGCGGGCTGCGGGTCACCGCGTGAACGAACGGGGCGTGCTGCCCGACCTGCAGCAACAGGGCTGCTGGGTCTGGTTTGAATACGAACATGATTCGGTAGCCGCCGCTGCTTCGAACCTGGCCTGGCAGACGCTGGCCGGCCTGTTGCCGCCATTGCAGCCCCCCGAGCCCCTGGACACGCACTTTGATGACATGCAGCCCGGCTATGAAGGCTTCATGGCGCTGGCGCAACCCCTGGTCCTGCCGGCTGACACGGAAGCCTTCATCTCGGCCGCCAGGGCCAGGGATATTCCCTGCGTCAAGCTGGATCGTGCGCCGTACGAAGGGGTCAAAGGGGATTTCCGCGTACGCGACAACAGCCTGCTCAAGCTTGGCCATGGTGCCCGGCATCTGGTGCTGGACGGCAGTATCTGCATCAGCCGCAGCGCCCGGTTGATGCCGTTGTTGCGGGACTCCGCCGCGCGGCGCAGGCATCTGGCAGCATTACAGCTGCCGGTTGCAGGTGCTGGCCCACAAGCGGGCAGGGAATGGCAAGTCCTGATGCTGGGACATGAAGTATTGGCATCGCTGTGCGAGGGTCGGGTTGCAGACTCGGCGCGGATCCATCCGGCCACGCAGCAAATGGCGGTGCGGCTCGCAACCAGCCTGGGCAGTGATCTGTTACTGCTTGGCTTGCGCTGCATGGATGTGGGCCTGGACTGGCGTGAGTCCGGTGGCGCGTTTGTGGATTTTGACATCGCTCCGCGGCTGGATGAGCTGTTTCCCGACAATCCGGAACTGCTGGCTGCCGCGGCCGGCGCTTTCATGGATCGGCTGGTACCCGATGCGGCTGAATTCCGTATTCCCATCGTCACGGTGACCGGCACCAACGGCAAAACCACCACCTGCCGCATGGTCGAGGCCATTGCACGCGAGTCCGGGCTGGGAACGGGAATGGCCTGCACCGGCGCCAATTACATTAACGGTGAACTGGTGCCGTGGAATGAGCGCCTGGGCAATGGCCGCCAGTTCCGCCTGCTGGACAAGGCTGAGGTGCAGCTCGCCATACTGGAGGAATTCCTGGGAACGATTATCGGTACGGGCTTTGCCTACCAGCACAGCGATGTAGCGGTTTGCTGCAATGTCACCGAAGATCACCTGGGACGGCTCAACTTTTACAACGAGGAACACCTGGCAGATGCCAAACTGTTGGCGGTAAAGCGTGCTCAAAAGGCCGCGGTGCTCAACGCCGACAATCATCACAGCCTGGCCATGATGCGATCCTGTCCGGCGCAGCGAATCGGCCTGGTATCCTTGCGCGGCACTGTCGGGGAGGTGCGCGCAAAACTCGACCGGCCTGGAACTGTGTGCGTGCTGGAGCAGCAGCACGGTGAGAATTGGCTGGTGCTGTACGAAGGCGAGAAAAGACTGCCGCTGGTGCCGGAAAAGGACTTGCCCGCCAGCTTCAACGGCATGGCCCGGCACAATACCGACAATGCCATGCACGCAGCGCTGGCCACTTACCTGCTGGGAATTGAACCGACTGTGATCACCGCGGCCCTGCGTAAATTCCACACCGACTTTGCCTCATCACCGGGGCGCCTGAACCTGCTGGACGGCCTGCCGTTCCGGTTCATCATGGATTATGCCCACAACATCGATGGTTTTCGTGTGTTGTGCGATTTCGTGGACCAGATGCCTGTCAAAGGCCGGAAAATGCTGTGCCTGGCATTTGCGGGAGACCGCCTCGACAGCGACATACAGCGGGCCTGCACCTACCTGGCGAGGCATTTCGATTACTTCATCTGCCGCCGCTATCGCGGGCTTCGAGGCCGTGGCCCGGAAGAAATCCCCCGCCTGGCCGGCAGCTTCCTGCAGGCTGCAGGAGTGCCCGCGGAGTCGGTGCAGCTGGAAGTGGATCCGGGCAGTGCCATTCAATCAGCGCTGGATGCGGCCAAACCCGGGGACTTGCTGGTCGTGCTTTCCGGCAGCAGCGAATTTCAGCACATCTGGAACCAGGCGGTCGCGCAACGGGACCGCCTGACGGGTGAACCGTCGACCTGACGGCGGAATCAGCTTTCGCCGAGCACAGCCGCCAGGGATTGTACGAAATAGTCCATGTTCCCCTGGTTGAGCGAGGCGATGTTCACACGTGCGGAGTTCACCGTATAAATTGAGAACCGTTCGCGCAGCGCCTGTACTTCTTCGACACTCAATCCCATGAAGGAAAACATTCCCGTCTGGCGTTCGAGGAAAGAGAAGTCGCGCCTGATGCCCTGGGCGGCAATCCGCACCACCAGTTCGGTACGCAGGCCGTTGATGCGGTCGCGCATGGCTTTCACCTCATCACGCCACATCGACTCCAGTTCCGGGGTGTGCAGGATGATGTCGATCACTGCCGGGCCATGGGCGGGTGGCATCGAGTAATTCTTGCGAGTCAGCGAATGGACCACGCTCTCGACGGCGTCTGACTGCGCGGCGCTTCGCGTCACAAAGGACAGCGCCCCGACTCGATCGCGGTAGACCGCGAAGTTCTTCGAGCAGGAACTGGCAACGATCAGTTCCGGGCACTTTTGGGTGAACAGCCGCACCGCCAGGTTGTCCTCTTCCAGGCTTCGTTCAAAGCCCTGGTAGGCCATGTCCACCAGCGGCATGAAGCCGCGTTCGGCAGCCAGGTCGGTGATCTGCTCCCATTGCTCCGGGCTGGGGCTGACGCCGCAGGGATTGTGGCAGCAGGCATGGAACAGCACGGTGTCGTCCGGACCAAGTTTTTCCAGCGCCGTGATCATGTCAGCAAATCTCAGGCTGCTGGTGGCGGCATCAAAATAGGGATAGCTGGCGATTTTCAGGCCGCTGGCGGGAAAAATGGCGGTGTGATTGGCCCAGGTAGGATCACTCATCCACACTGTCGAACCCGGATTGGCCGCCTGCAGCAGGTCGCCTGCCACGCGCAGGGCTCCGGTTCCTCCCGGAGTCTGCACGGTGCGGATCCGGTCGGCAGCGGATTCGGCCAGTTGCGCACCAAACAGGATGCGGGTGATGCCCGAGTTGAAGCCGGTTACTCCCGGTGGCCCGAGGTAGGTTTTGCTGGTCTGCCGCTCGATCATCTCCTTTTCGGCATGGATAACGGACAGCAGCATGGGGGTTTCGCCGGTTTCATCGCGGTATACGCCGATTCCGAGATCGATTTTCTTCGGGTTCGGGTCCTGCTTGTAGGCGGCGAGGATGCCAAGGATGGGGTCGGGCGGCAGCGCTTTGAGATGATCCAGCATGGTAAACGGTCTTTCCTTCAATCAGGGATGGGTTCGATGATCGTGTTCAGGGCAAAAAAACGAAAGGGCGATTGTACCTGCTTTTGACCCGTCTTTTAGGACGAAATGCTGCCAAGTCTCCTCACTTATTCCAAATTCCGGCAAGCCTGTTTTGGTATGCTTTCACCGGCCCGGCCGTCCGGGCTGCCAGTGGATTCGAAGAATGTTCGCGCGCTTGTCCAAATTGCCTTCCGGTTTGTTGTCCAGGCCACGCCTCACCAGGCGTGGCTGGGCTATTGGCGCTTTGGGGATGCTGTGCCTGTTGCTCAACGCCTGTGCCGGTACGGCCAAGGGCGTGCGCAAGTCCAGCATGGCTTCCGGCCCGGTGTCACAGTCTGTCACATTGGCGGATTTGCCCGGCGCTCTGGTGGTGATCCGTTATCCGGCGGTGGTACTGGAAGAGGCTGAGGAATCCTATTATCGCGCCTATGTGGACCAGTCGATTGGCGGCGAGGTTTCCATCACCCACCAGCACCGCAAGGACACCCGTCACCTGGCGCGTTCGGTGATTGCCAAGTCAAGTTACTACGCCATGTCGCTTTACGCCGAGTTGCGCGAATTGCTGCCGGCCAACAAGGTACTGCTCTCGCCGCACCTGATCTATCGCGGCGAAACTGGCGCTTCCAGCCGTCCGTTGCTGGCCAGCGAGGAAGTGCCCAGCGCCCTGGTCATCGATTTCAACATTTACACGTTTCCTGATGCCTCGCAGCTGATGGATTCACCACCCATCACCGTCGGCGATGTGGTTACTCCGATGTTCGTGATCCAGGGTGACAGCTGGGTGAGGCCGCCTACACTGGGCATGCTGCTGGCCAGTGAGGACATGCTGCAAAGTTCCTGGCGCCTGTCCGCCCTGCAGGCACAAAAGCAGGCCGAGGCTTATCTGGCCGGTTATGCCGACCGCTTCAACCGGCCGCTTGATTTCATCTGGTTCCTGGAATCGCGCGATGCGTCGTCATTGAGCATCCCGCTCAAGAGCGCTGGTGGCAATGACCCGCAACAGGCAGCGGTGGTGAATTACGCGCTGGAAAAAATCCAGATGGATTCCGCGCTGGTGGCGGGCCTTGATGACTCGGGATTGAAAGACCCGTTTGCGGAGAGTTTCGTGCGTACCGCGGCCCAGCGTGTGTTGGCGGAGTTACGGCTGCTGGACCTGCAGCGTGCGACGTTCATGTCCCGATACCGCGCCTACCAGCGGTTTGATCCCGAGTTGGCCATCGCCATGCTGGCGCAGGCGGACAGTGAGGAATACCGCACGCGCTTGCGACTTGCGGAAGCCGTGATCGATGCGGAACTGAAATTCCTTACCGCCCAATCGGAACGCATGTACCGCGGCACCTATTATGGTGATTTCGGCAAGTCAATCCGCTCCCTGATCGCGGCCGAATTCGGCGTGCTGGAAAAGCGCCGCCAGTTGGCCAAGCTGCAAAACCTGACCACAGCGCTGACCGTGGTGACAGCGGCGGGCGCCGCTTACGCCACTTCCGGCCTGGCCTCGGGCGTTTCCAGCGCCATTCCCTGGGCAGGCGCAGCCGCTACCCTGGGTTTTTCCTCGATCCTGGCGCTGAACAACAACCGCGAAGCGCGCATGCAGAGCTATTCGATCGGTGAAAGCTTCATGTCGCAAATGGCGCCCGACCTGCAGCGCTATATCACGGTGCAGAGCGAGGTGGTGCTGTCTGAAAAGGACATTTTTGCCCGCAGCTATGGCGAATTTGAATCCCAGGTTACCGCACTCTATGGTGAGACTGCCCGGGCCATTCCTGACCGGGGTTATGCGCAATGCGCCTTTATGCATCCCGCTGCCGCAGGCGAGGGTGTCTGGCGAGGCGAGTGCCGTAGCGGCAAGGCCGATGGGTTGGGCTACGGTGTTGCCGAGCTGGGCAATGGCCAGTTGATTGAATATTACGGCGAGGCAAATGCCGGGCTGCCGCACGGAAAAGGTGCCATGATCCTGCCCGCGGGAGGCAGCATCGCGCCGCAACTGCTGGAGGGTGAATTCAGGTCCGGAAAGCCGGACGGCCCGGTGCGCGTCACGGAAGCGGGCAAGGTACCGCGAATCCGCAGCTTCAACCGGGGAGTGGAATCGGGCGGGGCGGATGAACGTCAATGGCAGGCAATCAACTACCCCTGAATGCCTGTCCCGGAGGAGGGGCGCAAGCCCCGACAGGTGCAGATTCGGCGCTAAAGCGCCTCCTACAGCCGCGATGGCAGGAGGGGCGCAAGCCCCGACGGGGGCAGATTCGGCGCTAAAGCGCCTCCTACGCACATGGATTGCAGGAGGGTCGCCAGCCCCGACATCATTTGACCGGCGCTTGCGCGCCGCCTGCGAGGGGATTTCCTACATCGCCCGGAACAGGGCCTGCTAAAATGGTCCGCATCCGGGGCTTTCCGGTGTTCATGGCGAAGATTCCGTGTACGGCATTTTTTCAAAACCGCGATCACTGATCTTTTTGCATCGGCAACACCCGCGCCTGTTCAGGCAGATCGTCCTGTGGGTCGCACTGTGCCTGGCGGTAATCGGGCTAAATGGCTGCGCCAGCACCGCGCGCGGGTTGAAGCAGTCGGTGTACCAGCCGCAGCCTGACCTGGAATTGCGGGACGGGGGCCTTTCACAAGCCGATGCCAATGTCATCATCCGCTATCCGGCCATGGTGGACCGTGGTGCGGAAGTGGCCTATTTCGATGCTTTTGCTGCTCACCCCATCGGCGGTGAGGTGAAAGAGACGGACGGCACGAGCGACCGGATTGCCGAGGCGCTGATTGCCAAATCCAATTACTTTGCCATGTCGCTTTACCGTGAACTGCAAGCCGTACTGCCGGAAAACTCGGTTCTGCTGTCACCCCACCTGGTCTACCAGGATGAGCAAGGGCAGCTCACCAGCAAACCCCTGCTGGCCACCGAGTCAGTCCCGGCGGTTCTCACCATCGATTTTGCCACCTATTCCTTTCCGGACGCCCGCCGGATGATGGATGCACCGCCGTTGACCTTTGGCGACCTGGTCACCCCCCTGTTCGTACTGCACAGCAATCACTGGCTGAGCCCACCCACTCTCGGACTGCTGCTGTCCAGTGAGCCCCTGGTCGGTTCCGCATGGCGGCAATCCGTCGAGGTTGCGCAACGCGAATTCGCCGCCCGCCTGGCCATGCAGCCGGTGGCCGTGGCGCGGCCACTGGATTTCATTTCTTTCCTTGCTCATGGCAGCCCAGCGGGGCTGGACCTGCCGCTCAAGTCGGCCGGCCAGGCGCGTTCCGGGGTGGCTTCGGTGGAGAATTACCCGCTGGAAAAAATCCGCATGCAAAGCGATGTGGTGGCGCGGCTGGACCAGGATGTATCGGTGGACCCCTTTGCTGAGGATTTTGTCAAAGGCGCCGCCACGCGCGTAGTGCGGGCGCTGAACGAAATCGATCATGACCGGGCTACATTTTTTGCCCGGCAAAACGCACTGGCGGAATTTGATCCGGAGCTGGCCAACGCCTTCCTGATGCGATCCGAAGACGTCAGCATTCGCAGCCGTGTGAGGCTGGCGGAAGCCCTGTTGGTGGCGGAACGCAAATTCCTGGCGCAGCAGGCCGCGGCAATTTATGCCGGTGGCTACAGGGGCGTGTATGGCGACGAGATGCGCAAAATGATTGTTGCTGAATACCAGCTGCTGGAAGAGCGGCGGGAAATTGCCCGTGCGCAGAACATGGCGACCGCCCTGGCCATCGTGGCCATGGCCGGTGCGGTGTATGCCGGTGGCCAGGCCAGCGATTCGGGTAGCTGGGGTTCCTACAACAACTGGCAGTTCATCACCAGCGCGCTGGCACTGTCTTCCGTCTGGGCGGTTAATGTGGCCATGAACAAGAATGCCGAATCCAAGACCGTGGGCGAGAATTTCCTGATGCAAATGGCGCCCGCTTTGAACCAACAGAGTTCGGTGCAGGTCGAACTGCTCGAATCCAATGAAGAAATCACCGCGAAAAATTTCGCTGAATTCAAAGCCCAGACCACAGCCCTGTACCAGAAATATGCCCGTTCCCTGTTGCACGACAGCCCTTCACATTGCCGGTTCCGGCATCCGCAGGCCGCGCAGCAGGGCACCTGGTATGGCCAGTGTGGCCAGGGTTTCGCCAGTGGCGCGGGATACGGGCTGGTGCGTACCGATGATGGCAGTGAAATCGAGTACCTGGGGCGGTCTGAAAACGGCCTGGCGCAGGGCCTGGGCGCCATGATCGTGCGCTCGCCGGCGAGTATTGGCGCGATCTATTACGAAGGCCAGTTCGAACAGGGGCTGCCGCATGGGATCGTTCGCGTGGAGCAGCCGGGCCGGAAAACCAGCACGCGCAAGTTCAACATGGGCAAGGACGCCGGTGCCGCGGATGACCAGCAGCTTTCACCGGTGAATTTTCATTGATGTTCCTATTGCGAAACGCCAGCAACAACCCTGGTGATCGCGGGGGCAGTTTGAGTTTGCATTGCCGGCTGCCCCGGTTCATCACGGCTGGTTTGCTGCTGGTCGTGTTGTATGTGGGCCTGGCATTGCCGGCGGTGGCCAACAGCGAAACCGCGAACCCTGCAACGCTCCAGGCCTTGGGTGACCTGCCGCCTGGCGAGCAGTACCGCCAGCTCAGCCTGCTTCTGCTGCTGGCCAATGGCGCGGATGCGGAACTGCTGGATTATCTTGCCGCGGAACCGGCTTCAGGCCAGCACAGCCTGGAAGACCAGGCGCAGGCCCTGCAACAGTATCCAACGCCCCTGGCGCGGATCGCCGACCCGGATTCGATGCTGCGCGGGGCAGGCGAGATGATGCGTTACGCGCAGCAGAACCGTGCCGCCATTGAGCAGGAACTGGAACGCATCCGGCTCGCCTGGCCGATCCTGGTGAGCATGATCGATATGCAGTCGGTGCTGGAAGACGCCATCATCATTCGCAGCGCTGTGGCCGACAGCCTGCAGTACCCGCAGGGCGGGCCCGAGGCCGCAGTGCTGTCCGGGAACAGCCTGCTGGCGTATCGCGCGGAGACCCTGCACCAGCGCAACAACATGGAATACCTGCAGTTCCAGGAAGAGCTGGATGGCATTACCGATTCGGCCATCGATGAGCTGAGCTACAAGCTGGATGCTTTCCAGCGCATGGCCGATGATGAAATGGATCCGGAGTTACTGAAGGAACGGATCGAAGCTGCCGAGGAAATGAACGAGGAAACGCGCCAGCGTTATCGGGAACAGGCGTACATCCGGGCCAGCACTCTGTACCTGATGCTGATTCCCGCCCTGGTGACTGTAGCTACGGATTGAGAGCGGCGGCCGCTTTCAGTCCTCCTTGTTTTCGCGGCTGGAGCTATGGCTCCGTATCCGGTTCCTTGGCCGCCAGTGGCTGGGCTTCTTCCATGCCCTGCAGCTTTTCCAGTTCGGGTATGGCGATGGTGCCGGGCAAAGGCGGTGGTTGCTCGCTGCTTTGCTGCTTCATGGCCGCGACCTGCTGCGGGTTGTTGTCAGCCGATTCAGCCGCTACTTGAGGAGCGGCAGGCGGTTGAGCCTGCGCCTCGGCTTCACGGCGCGCTTTTTCCTCCAGAGCCGCCAGTTCGGCGATGGCCAGGCTGCCGGGTGGTGGCTTGAGTGCTTCGGGCTCATCGGGTTCCTTACTTCGCTCATTTTCGGCAGGTTTGCCGGCTGCCGCTTGAGCAGCGGTAGACGGTGGCGGCTGGCTTGGAGCCTGGGTCTGGGACTGCCTGGCGGAAGGGCTATCCTGGCTGGAAGCTGCGGCGATGGCGCCTGATGCGCCACCGGCTTCTGCCCCCGATTGGCCGCCGGCCGCACCACTTTGCTGCTGCTTCAGGAACTCCAGCGCACTTTGCGATACTCCGGCGCTCGCGGCCGTGCTTTCCACTGCATCGCTCGCGGAACGCTCCGCCGGGTCGGAGGACTTCCGGCCGCTACCGGAAACACCGGCCGATGAACCTGTGCGTTGTTCCTTAGATTCCTGGCTGCCCCCGCGACCGCCACCCATGGCCAGTGCCGCGGCTTCGCGCTTGTGGTACTCCTGCACCAACTCGCCCCAGGCCGCCTGTTCCTGCTGGCGCAGTTGCGGGTCCTTTTCCGCGGCGGCGCTGGGCGTGTAGGGGTACACCTTGCCGGCATCTTCGGGTTGCCATTCGCCCTGTTCAATGATCACATTGCGCAGTTCGTCTCGAAGGTGCTTGCGGGAATCGGCCGGCAGGGCGTCGATGCCCTCCGGCACCTTGTTGGTGCCACTGCTGCGCGGGCGCATGACCGCTGACTGGTCGTGGGATTCAGCGGTTTCCATGCGGCGGCGGAACGCCTCCTCGCTTTCCTCCACATGCTGGCTGGTTTCATCACCCTCAGAAGTTTTTTCCTGGCCGGCGATATCGGCCGACTGGGCCCATAACCCTGCCGGAATCGCCAGCAGCAGGGCGGTAAAAACCCGCTTGAGTTCAAGGTGAAAGCGTGCAGAAGGTGTAAGAGGGGGCTGCGCGCGCGCCGTCCGCACCGAAGGCATGTTAGTGCCGGTGATAGTACCTGCATTTTGCCCGGCGTCAGCAATCCTGGCTGGTTGTTCGCGCATGTTCTCGATACTCCTCACCTGCTATGACTCAGGATTCCGGTGCCAATTCCCTGACCACGCGGAAACCGGTGAAATCATTGCGGTCGCCGGCCTTGAGATTGAAGCGCGCCGTCAGCCGCGATTCGCGAGCTCCGCTGAACCATGAGCCACCGCGCGTAACGCGCGAATTGCACAGGCCGCGGTTGTTGGCGCTGCCATCGGCCGGTGCGTCATGGTAGGACAGGCTCATGCAATCCAGGGTCCATTCGGCGACGTTACCAATGCTGTCCTGAATACCCAGTGAATTGGCAGGGAAGGAGCCGACCGGCGCCGTTTCCAGTGCAAACGGATCAGCGCAGGCCTGGTGCGCCCAGCGGAAGCCGGTTTCGCTGCCGGCAATATTGCCCAGGCTGCACACATAGGCCGGGTCGCCTTCAGGCCATTCATCCGTTTCGCCGGCCCGTGCGGCGTATTCCCACTCGCTTTCGCTGGGCAGGCGGTACTGCTCGCCGGTTTTCCCGCTGAGCCATTCGACGTAGCTTTGCGCATCATTCCAGGACACCATGATCACCGGCCGTGAACCGCGCCCCCAGCCATTGTCGGGCGCGGGCCTGCAGGCACCGTCGGCCACGCAGGCATCCCATTGCGCCATGGTCACTTCGTGGATGCCGATGGCAAAGTTTTTCTGCAGCACAACCTGGCGCTGCGGCTTCTCATTGGACAATGAGGTAGTGGATTCCTCTTCCGCGCCCTGCCAGAAGGTGCCGCCTTCCAGCACCACGAGGTCAGGGCAAAGGTCACAGTCACGAAAGCGCTTGCCGGGTCGCAGCGTCAGATCATCGATGGCGGTCAGGGCCGCGGCGATGTGCTGCCCGCGCGGGAATGCGTCGATATAGGACTGGTAAGCCTTGCGTGTGTTGAGTTTCTGTGCGGCAGCAAAAGCCGAGCCGTCATTGGCGGCATCGCTGAGCTGGCGCCGCAAGGCCTGGGCTTCCTCAAGATGCTGGCCATCCGGAAATTCCGCCAGGTACGCATCGATGGCAGCGATGCTGCGTTGCATACGCGCTTCATTCCAGGCCAGGTTGTCCTGTTGCTGCCGCAGTGCCTGCTGGCGCTCGGCTTCGGCGGCCGTGCGATCCAGCACATCCAGGCGGATCCGAGCTTCGGCCACGTGGCGTCCCTCGGGCAATTGCTCCAGGTACGACTCATAGGCTGAACGGCTGCCTTCGGCATCCAGGGTCTGCCACAACTCGTCATCCAGCCGCGCCAGGTACTGCCTGGCATCGGCTTCGTGAATGGAATTGGGGTAATCCTGCCGGAACTGCTGGTAGGCGAAAATGGTGTCCGCCTCCAGCGCCGCCTGCCAGCGCCGGTTCAGTTCCGGGTCGCGGCTGTCAACGGGGGAAGACGGGGGAGCATTTTGGGAGCTTTCAGCCTTTGACGACTGGTCATCCGGCCTGATGCCTGCATCACGAAAAAGGTAAAACGCCAGCACTCCGACACAGAGCACAAACACGGCCAGTAACACCAGCGGCAACCAGGGCCGGCCTTCCGGACTGTGTTCTTTGGCAGCGAGCGGGGGGTTCCGGCCGGTAGCCAGGACACTTCGACGGGCTCCTGTCGCAGGCCCGGAAAACAGGGCCAACCAGTCCGGGACGCTGCGCGGACGCTGGTCCGCTTGGAGTTCAAGTCCCGCCAGGATGGCCCGTGACCAGGCTCCGGGCAGCGCCTGGATCGCCGATATCCGTGATTGCAGCGGATCCGGCAAGCCCTGCTTCAGCGCGTCAAGCCGCTCTTGCGCCGCTGGCGGAACCCGGCCGCTCACGGCGCGTAGCAGCGTGGCAGCCAGCCCGTAGATGTCAGTCCACGGGCCGATACCACCGGAGCCCGTCTGCTGTTCCGGAGCTGCGTAACCCGGGCTGCCCATAGCCACGCCACGAGGTAGTTTGCCTTGCTGTGCCGCGCCGAAATCCAGCAGCACCGGCCGGCCATCTTCAGTGATGAAAATATTGGAAGGCTTGATGTCCTGGTGAATCACCGCGTTACGGTGCAGATACTGCAATGCATCGAGCAGTGGAAACAGCAGGGCATCGAGCTGAGCCCGGTCCATCGGGCCTTGCCGCTCCAGCCACTGGCTGAGCAGCTCGCCGGGCAGCCACGGCATCAGCATCCAGGCCGTGCCACGGGCCTCGAAACAGCGCAGCACCTCGACAATGTTGTGGTGCTGCAGGCCAGCCAGCATCCGGCCTTCGGCCAGGAATTGCTGCAAGCCGGCGCGGAACTCAGCTTCCTTGCCGGCCACGGGGTGTAGCTGCCCATCCTCCAGGCGTTCTACCCAGCCCTCCGGGCAATATTCCCTGAGCACGAACTCCGCGTTCTGCAGGCTGTCGCTGACGCGATAGCTGATGCTGAAAGACCCCTGGCCAAGCACCTGCTCGATGCGCAGGCTGTCCATGCGAAAGCCTGGCTGAAGTTGCATCATCGCCGTTGAACCGCGGCTCATTCAGACCGCCCGTTCGTCATCCACAGCCAGCTGCAGGCTGACCGTCACCTCACCGAGCTGCAGGCTGTCTTCAGCCCCGACGAAAAACACCTCGCCGGGCAGGCAGGCCACGCCGTTCAGGCGCGTGCCGTTGGTGGAATCCAGGTCGGTTACGGTGATGCGCCCCTCATGCAGCTGCAGCCGTGTATGATGGCGGCTCACGGTGGCGCTGCCAAGGTCCGCATCGGCTTCCTGGCGGCCGAGTTCCGCCATCCAGCCGGGACCACTGACCGGCAATTGAATGCGGATAGCTTCGCCATCGGAACGCTGGCCGGAAATGTTCAACACCACTTTTGCAGCACTGGCGGCATTCTCGAAGCGTACCGTACGGGGCTCATCGCTGGCAGGCGCAGGCGAAAGCATCGCGGATTCGCTGGCGCGGCTGCTGTTGCGTCGTTTGCTGAGCCGCCAGGCCAGCAGCAGCAACAGGGCCAGGCTGCCAAGGATGACGCCGGTGAGTAAAAGCCGCCGGGGGGCACCAGCGCCATCGCTCACCGCCTCACCGCTTCCGGCAGAGTCTTCCACTGTCGTGTCGGGATTCACCAGGCCGCCAGCGATTTCTGCTTCAGGTTCCTCAGCCCCGATTTCTGATTCCGGTTCTTCAGCGCCGGTTCCTGCTTCAGGAGGCGGGTTCCCGGCATCCGTTTCCTGAGGCTCCAGCCCATAATCACCGGTGGGTGCTTCGACGGCATCTTCCGCAGGCACATTCGCTTCAGGCATGGAAGCAGTGGCTGGAGTTTCAGCGGACTGCTGCGGGACTTCCGCGGCGAGTGTGGCTGGTTCTTCGCCGGTAAATGCCGGCGCGCAATTGGCCTGCTGCAAGGTCACTCCGGCCATGGTAGCGGCGCGCTTCAATCCATCAGCCCAAACCACGCGTGGCGAACCCGCAGGCTCCATGCTTTGCACACCGGTCGGAAGACTGTATGCCACCAGGTTGCCGCAGGCGTCCGTGAGCGCGCCGCTGACATTGGGAAAAGGATCCAGGGTAGGGCGATCATCAGAGATGGCAGCCAGGGTTTTTACATCGGCGCGAACCGGGGCTGCGCCCTGGGCAATCTGTTCAGCCGGTGGAAAGGCCACCAGGGCCAGCGACTTCAAATCAGCCAGGCTGGCGGCGGAGAGTTTTACGGCAGGCCGGTTCAGCCCCTGCACCTTCAGAACCGCCAGTTTGTCCGCCGGCAGGGTATGCACGATGGTTGCCGGGCGGCCATGACGGACAATGTCCGTGCCACCATCCAGCACCATGATTTCGTCACCCTCGCGGGCAAAGTCGATGGGCACCAGCACACGGTCCGGGGCGCCGATAACGATGCCGGTGGTGGGCTGCACATGGGTGGCTGAAACCAACTTCAGGGCCAGCACGGCCCAGGGCGGCATGCTGTCGGCCGATTTTCCCTGCGAAAACGCGGAGGCGCTGCAAAACAGCAGCAACAGGGTGAGCAGGAAGCCGGTGATCGGCTGATGGGTCAAACCGGGCGGAAGCCGCCGCGATGTGGCGCGCAGGTGTGCCATGTCAGTGCGAGTACAGGCGGTTGATCAGGTTGTCCAGGCAATACTGCCCGGCACGGTTCAGGGCGCGTTCCTCGCGCGCCTGCACGATGCTCTGGATGAATACCAGAATGGCCGCCATCACCAGCGCGACCAGCGTGGTGCTGAAGGCCACACCCAGGCGTTCGGTGACCTGGAACAGCATGTCCGGGCTTTCCACATTGGCGCGGTCACCGGCATAGTTCAATGCCAGCATGATGCCAATGACCGTTCCGATAAAGCCCATGGAAGGAATCAGCCAGGTGATGTAGCGGATGATATTGTAGCGCAGGTCGATCTCATGGATGTACAACTCCAGGCTGGAATTGAGCAGCGAGTTGGTCTGGTCGGCCGAGTGGCTGAGGTTGTAGCCCAGCACGCAGCGCTCTATGAGCCTGGGCACAAAACAGATGTCGCGGTATTTGCTGGCCCGCACCTTCTGGTAAATGGGTGTCATGTCCGCGCCCGGCCGCAGCACGGTTTCCTCGTCCTCGGGCAGGTAGTTGCGGGCGATCTGGTTCTCCTCCAGCCAGCCGTAGTACCAGCGGATGGCCAGCTCGCCCAAGCCAATGAAAAACACCACCCACATCACCGTCTGCACCGTGACAGGCCATGTGGATCGTTCGATGTCGAGCACGATCTTGGCCCAGTCCAGCGGCAGGAACCGCGCCAGGAAGGCTACGAACAACATGGCGGTCAAGGCACATACCAGGAAGGTGATGATGCGGATGCGGGTCATTTCTGGTTCGGGTTATTCGGGTTGGGGGCACGTTCTTCAACCGCACCCGTCACCGGATTGCGCTTGGGGTTTTCAAACACCGGCTTTTCGCTGGGTTTGCCGGCGAAAGCCAGCCCGGCGCTGCGCAGGCTGTTGGCATCGGACGGGCCCATGCCGAAGCCTGCCGAAGCCCTGGCAAGATCCTGCCAGCTCATTTCGTAATTGCCGAAGCGTATTCGATCCTGCGGCCCGAGTTGCACTTTCAAGGCCTGTACCCACTGGTCATCCCGGAACAGGAAAGTGCCGGAACGCGAACCGAGGTCGCGGACCAGCAGGCGATTGCCCTTGATGGCATCGATACAGGCGTGCTCAGCGGAAACCGAGGCGTCTCTCAGGGGAATATCGTTCTTGCTGTCGCGTCCTATCGTGACCATCGTTGCTGCTTTGGTTGTGGGGTCAAAGTTCTGGGGTCAATAGCGCTGGAGTCCCGGTCAAGTCCCAGAATCAACCTGGGTATGAAAAGCTTCATGGCCTGGCGCTTGATTCTGGCTACAGAGCTCAATCGCTCACCGCCAGGAAGCCACCGTTGTTGTTGCCCGCCAGCCGCTCCATGAATTCTACCGTACCGCGGTACTTGTAGTAATCGCCAATGGTCACGGCGTGGATTTCCTTGTGTTCGTAATTCAACTGGATGATGCGACGTACCAGGCGATTGGAATTCAGGCCATCGTTGAAGGCGGGATTGGGCAGGCCGTCGCTGAACAGGACTATGGCCTGGGCATCGCTTCGCAATGCCTCGGTGATACCCGCCAACAGCGGTGAAGTGCCCTTGAAATCATCCTGCATGCCTTCCAGGAACCGGGTGGCCTGGGCGCGCGTTTTATTTGACATGGCGCTCAGGCCCTTGGGCGGCCAGCGGACGAAATTGGGTCCCGAATCCAGCTCCTGGAAGCCCAGAATGCCGAACTGGTAACCGTCATCCAGCGAATCCATGGCGCGGATGACGGTGTCTTTTACCAGTTTGGCATGGCGACCGAGAAAGGCGTTCATGTCCACCAGGAACAGGATCTGTGTCTGGTCGGTTTTCAGGCCAAGAAAGCGAAAAGTCACCTGGTTGCGCCCGGTGGGCTCGGGAATCGGCTCTTCCTCGGGTGGGGGCGGAGGCGGCTGGTCCTTGCTGGCCTGCTTCTCGGCATTGATGGTCTGGATCTCAGCCGAAATGCGTTCCTGCTCGGCCTGTAACTGCTCATGCCGGGTTTGCGCCGCCAGCAGGGCCTTGAGGATGTCGTTACGGCCGAGTTCGCTTTCCTGCAGGATGGCTTCGGTTTTGCTGGCCAGTTCTTCCAGAAACTTCAGGTCACCCTCCGAACGCACCTCTTTCTGGTAATCAGGCATCAGGATGATGGCCATGATCACGAATGCGCCCATGGCCGAGGCGAACAGGTCGATGGCCGACAGGGAAAACACTTCAAAGGGAGCGCGCTGCCGTCTCATCGCGACACGCCTACGAAATCGCCATTGTTCTGCCGCGCCAGTGTCTGCAGGAACAGTACCAGCGCCCGGTTCTCGGTGTAATCGCCGATGGCCACGGTGTGGATTTCCTTGCGGTCATAGCGGTTCAGGCTGGTGATGTCCTTGATGATGCCGGCCGGTGAACTGTCGGGTTCCCCATCGCTCAGAAGGATGATGGCTTCCGCCGGAAACTGCAGGGCGGCCAGCAGTGCCTGGTGGGTCGGCGTTGAACCGGCGAAGCGCTGTGACAGTGAACTGGCGTACTCGCGGGCGGCCTGCAGGTTTTCAGGCGTAGCCTGCACCAGCCGGTTGCTGCGCGGGAAGGTGTGGATGTATGGCGCCGGAGCTCCCTGGAAGCCGATGATGGCAAAGCTGTTGTCGGGCTTCAGCGGCGCCAGGATATCCACCACCGAGGAAAACATCAGGTCGGAATACGACATCATGCTGCCGGACATATCAACCACGATCACAAAGCTCTTGGCTTCGGTGGCCAGGCCCAGTATCGAGAATTCAACGCCATTGACGATGGCGGTCGGCCTGGGCTCGGGCACTTCCTCGATCACCGGCTCGGGCACTTCGATTTCGGCCACCTGCGTTTTGGCGTCCTGTAGTTCCTTGCGCAGGCGCGACAGCGATTGCTCGATACCCGCATTGATGCGCTGCAATCGCTCCAGGTCGGACTGCGACTGCTCATTGTCGGCCAGCAGGTTCTCTATCTCGCCACGCGCCAGGCGGCGCTGCTGCATCAGGTCTTCCACCTCCGCCCAGGAATCCGCGCTGCCGGCATTGCGGTAATAGGGAAACAGGATCATCACCAGCAGGATGAATGCCCCCAGGGCCGAGGCGAACAGGTCGATGGCCGAAGTGCTGAACACGGATGTATCGCGATTGGGGCTGCGCATGGTGCCTAGTTTAGCCTGCGTCTATGCATTGGTGGGCCGGAGTCAAGAGACAGAGTAGGACAGAAAGTGGTTTGAATAATGGAGATTCTGCTCTGTCCCTTGCCTCTGACTCTGAATCTGGGCCCCGAAGCTGGAACCCGAGCTGGCAAAAAAAACCCGGCGCCAGGGCCGGGTTTTTCAAAGGCTTGCAGTTGACTGGATCAGTTCTGCGGCAATGCATCCAGCATGGCATCGCGGTCACGCTGTTTGTATTCCACATCCTGGTCCATCAGTTCCTTGCGGCGCACTTCGCTGTCCACATAGGCAATCCACTGCTCGGCGGCCTTGGCGGAACGCTGGTCGCGGCTGGCTTTCTGGAATGCGTCACGGGCCTGTTCCAGGCGCTTCTGGTTGAAGTAGGCCATGCCCATCATTATGTAGGCTTGGTCGGTGCGTTTCAGGCCACCGGCGCTCAAGGCACTATTGACCGCGGCAACGGCGTCATCCCACTGTTCCAGATTGATATGGGCCTGGGCCAGACGGACGTACAACTCACCGTCTTTGGTCATCTGTGCCGCGCGGGCCATGGGCGGAATGGCTTTCTCGTCTTCACGCGCCTGGTACCAGGCTTGTGACATCAACCGCAGGTTGCGGTCGTTTTCCTCGACGATGTCGGCATTCATGCCTTTTTCCAGCACTTCGGCCGCCTTGTAGGGCAGGCCGTGCAACAGGTACAGGTTGGCCAGGTTGGTAATGTGCCCGTTGGTGTTCAGCAGGCCTTTCTCATACAGTACTTCGGTCAGCGCCAGCTGCTTCTTGGTGTCGCCCAATTCGCTGTAAACGCCGGCCAGGGTAAGGATGTAGGTGTCTTTCGGATAGTACTGCACCAGTTCCTTCACCACCTCCAGCATGTTCTTGTAGTCCTTCAGCTCGAAGTAGCAGACACGCAACAGTAACAGCCAGTTTTCCTTGGGAATTTCACCTTGCGCGCGATACATGTCCACCGCGGTCTTGATGGGTTTCAGCGCCTCTTCGTAGCGGTTCAGCTGGAACAGCGCCTGTCCTTCCAGCATATAGACATCGGCGCTGGGCTCGGGCACTGCCGCCATCAGCCGGCGTACGGTCGCCAGGGCGGTGGTGTAGTCTTCGATGGTGAACTGCAGCTGCGCCATGGTCTTCAGCGTGGTCAGCGTCAGGGCTTCCGGCAGTTCAGGTTGCTTCAATACCGTTTCATAGGCATTGATGGCTTCCTTGTACTTCTCCTGCAGGTAGTAGGAGTAGCCGCTCAGGTTCCATACCTGGGCCCGCTCATAGGGGCTGAGTTTTTCGTTCGCCCGCAATTCCCGCAGCAGGGTTTCGGCACCCGCGTAATCTTTCGCTTCCACCGCCTCCTGGATGGCAGTCAGCTTCTCGTAAACCTGCTGGCTCATCGCCACGGTCTGCTTCGTTTCGCGTTCCTTCTGCTCTTCCTGGGCAGGCAAGGAAGTTGCCAAACCCATCGCCAGCAGGCTGCCGGCGATGGCCAGTGAAATACGCTTCATTCGGTTTCTTTCCATACGGTCTGTTGCAACCCTACTCTTCGATTTCATAGGTGAATTTGTTCTGTACGCCGGGTACCTCGATGGCCTGGCCATCCACTACACGCGGCTTGTACTTGAACTTGAGGGCCGCAGCCACGGAAGCGCTGTGGAACAACGAACTGGTGCACTGGTCTTCCACCACGAACGGGTTGGCGATGGTTCCCTGTCGGGTCACCGTGTACTGCACCACGCAATAGCCCTCGATACCGCGCGACAGGGCACGTTGCGGGTAAATCGGCGCCACTTTCACGATCGGCAGGTAATCGCCTTCGCCTACACCCAGGTTGAAGCCGCCCGACATTTCGATGTCGGTTTCAACCGGTACGGCTGAGATGGCGATTTTCTCGGCATTCGGGTTCAGGTTGTCCAGCTGCGGAGTAGGCGGCTGTGGTGGTGGGGCTTCCGGCGGTGGTGGCTTCTCGGGTTTGATCTGCCTGCGCTCAATGCTTTCGTCGCGTTTGAGACGAACGAAATCAACGATGTTGGTCAGGCCTGATTCGTCAAGCGAGCGGTCGGCGGACTCGATCAGGTAGGACATGGTCCAGAACAGTCCGGCGGTAATAGCCACTGCCAGTACGGCACCAATAGCCAGGCGTGAATAGTGGCCTGATTTATTGAGCGTCAGTGAATCAAGAATGGTAGCTGCCATCGATAGTCTCTCAGGGTTCCTGGGCGGCAATGGAAACGTTATAGACGCCAGCGGACCGGGCCGCGTCCATCACCTGTATCAGGGTGTCCGTCTTGGATTCCTTGTCAGCCTGGATGACCACCGAACCCTGCGGGTTTTCGGCGTGCAGTCGTTCGATGTTCGGGCGTACTGAACGAACGTCTACCTGGCGACGGTCAATCCAGATGTCGTTGTTGGGGCCGATCGCAACCAGGATGTTGGCCTTTTCCTGCTTCACCGCAGTGGCTGCATCCGGGCGGTTTACTTCGATACCGGCTTCCTTGATGAAAGTGGCGGTAACGATGAAGAAGATCAGCATGATGAAAACCACGTCCAGCATCGGCGTGATGTCGATGTTGGATTCTTCCTCTTCAATCTGGGCAAATTGCTGCCGCATATTCAAAT
The DNA here is from genome assembly GCA_964470455.1 of uncultured Wenzhouxiangellaceae bacterium. GTDB lineage: Bacteria > Pseudomonadota > Gammaproteobacteria > Xanthomonadales > SZUA-36 > JAWXBM01. The sequence goes on along the minus strand of CAYYCX010000011.1, from coordinate 38,573 downwards.
CTCCTAGTGTGTCGATTCAGTGGCGGGAAATAAGTTCCCGCTCACTGCCCATTCATTGATGATGAATTTCAAGATGGTCGGTCAAGGCTTCACGTTCACGTCGCGCTTTGTTGCTCAGATACGCACTCATGGCCACGCCGGAGAGCGCAGCAACCATTCCCGACATCGTGGGAACGGTTGCCTTGGATACACCGGAAGCCATGGAGCGGGGGTTGCCAGAACCGGAAATCGCCATGACCTCGAATACCTCGATCATGCCGGTTACGGTTCCGAGCAGGCCCAGCAAGGGGCACAGCGCTACACACGTCTGGATCAATCCCAGGTGTTTCTCAGCCGAAGCGGCTACCTGGGAAATGATGCGACCGCGAATCTGGTGAGCTTTCCAGGACGATTTGTCCGAGCGCTTGTCCCAGATCCCCAGGGCATTCCTGACCAGACGCTTGTAGCCGGTACGCATGAACACCAGCCTTTCAATGATCAGCATCCACATGAACATCGTGAGGAGGCCTATCACATTGAGAACCGGCCCGCCCAACTCAAAAAAGTCGCGGATGGTCTCCAGGAACGGCAGGTAGTAATACAGTGTATCCATGCGTGCTTACGCTCCGGTCAGCTGCTGTTCCGCACGTTCCGAAAGCATGCCCGCAGCTTCTTCCTGCAGGATCTGGGTCAGGCGCTTGGCGCGGCCGGCCACCAGGGTGTGCAGGAATACCATCGGGATGGCAACTACCAGACCCAATACCGTGGTAACCAGCGCGGTAGAGATACCACCGGCCATCAGCTTGGGATCACCCGCGCCGTACAACGTAATGGCCTGGAAGGTAATGATCATACCGGTCACCGTACCCAGCAGACCCAGCAGTGGGGCAACCACCGCGATGATCTTCAGGAACGGCAGCATGGCATTGAACTTCGGCGTTTCCTTGAGGATGGCTTCGCCGAGTTTCAGTTCCAGGCTTTCCACATCCACGTTCGGGCTGTCATGCGCAACCTTCAGCACACGTCCCAGCGGGTTGTTGCCCGGGTTGTTGAGGTTTTTGGACTGCGACCGGACTGCCGCGCTGGTGGCTGTCAGGCTCAGCAGGCGCCAGATGGCGATGACCAGGCCGATCAGGCCAAGCACGATAATGGTGTAACCGACTTCCTGGCCCTGGGCGATGCGTTCCATCAGGCTGGGCGACTGCACCAGCAGCCCCAGCAACTGGCCACGGGTCGGGTCAACTGAGAAAGGGTGGAGGCCGGAAGTGGCATTGGCCAGGTCTTCCGCACGGCTGGTGTAGCGGGCGGCCGGCTGCCGTTGCAGTTCTACCAGGCGGCCGGATTCGGGAACGTATTCGAGGTACTTGTCACCGGAGATCACGTTGAACAGGCCGACGCGCACCACTTCACGCTGTTCCTCTTCGCCATTGGCGTTCACGACTGCCGTGGTGAATTTGGAAACCTTGGCGGACTCGGTCATTTCACGCTGCAGTTCAAACCACAGGCGTTCGATTTCAGCCAGGGTAGGCATGCGGTTGGTGGAGCCCATCTTCTGAGCGAAGGTGGTCAGCCACTCGGAGCGATCCGGAAACTGCACCTGGGTAACCGAAGAGTCGAAGTTTCCGCGGGCGTCACCAGCAGCCTGCTGCAGTACGCCAAACAGTTCTTTCAGGTCGCCCAGACGTTCCTGCAACGCACGCTCCAGCACGATGATTTCTTCATCGTTGACGGCGAATGTCTCTTCCAGGGTTACCGAACGGGCTTCTTCGCGGGTGCGCTCTGCCTTGATGTTGGCCAGGGCCTGCTGCTGCTGGGAGCGCTCTCTCTGGAACTCGTCGATGCGCGCCTTGTTGGCGGCTGCATCTTTCACGCGACCCTGTTTGACCAGGTTCAGCAGTTCATCCAGTGAAACCGCTTCCGCGGCGAACGAGGGTGAAGCCAGGCCGAAAGCGAGGCAGCTGGCAATGATGATCTTGTTGAAAGTTTTCATTACAGCTTGTCTCCCGTGGCAGCCGGAACCGGTACGGTGAGCAAGTCAGGCGCAACCTGCTTCCTCGCTACGCGTATACCCATGGCGACATTGGCTTTGTAAGTTTCCGGAGGAATGGCGACAAAGGAATTGGTCTCCCGGTCCCAGGCGCCGGTGTGCTGTCCGCCGATTGACTGGTAGGACAGTGACACGCGGCCGATGCGCAGGAAGTCGACTTCCTGTTCATTGCCATCGACGTTCACCGTGCCCTTGTAGGCTTCGATGGTACGCCCATAATCATTTTCAATCTGGTAGGCCTCGACCACCTGGCGGAATTTTTCCGCGGCGGTTACGTCAGAGCGCACCATCATTTCCCGAAGGCGCGCGATGCGGTCCTGGCGCTCCTTGAGCAGGAAGGGCGTATCCAGTTCGATGAAGTCTTCCAGCGAGTCGATCATGCTGGTCATCATCGGAACGATCTGCCGCTCGATCAGGGCCACGCTGTCGATGGATTCGCTGAGAGCGGTTTTCTCGGCTTCCTGGTTGTCGATCTGGCGTTGCAGCAAGCCGTTATAAACTTTCAGGCCATCGACTACTTTCAGTTCCGTTTTGTAGGAAGCCAGCAGGGAGTCGGTCTGGTCTGCAACCTGGTCAATCCGGACCTGCTCGGCTGCGCCATCGTCAGCACGTTGTTCGCCAGCCTGGGTGACCTGGGTAACGGTGGTTTGTGCCAACAGAGGAGTGGCGAAGGAAAGCGTACAGAAAACCGCCAAGGCGGAAATCAGCAACACTGATTTCTTGAAAATGGTTCGCATACTGGATCTCATCCTGAATGTTTAAACGGAAAACAACGAAAAACCTAAGAGCCCAACACTCTATAACCATCGATTAATAACAGTCAATTAATTATTCGTCCAAATTAAATTCAATCGGTCTTTTTGTGCAAGAGATAACGAAATTTTCACAAATGTGGTGCAGAATGAGGGTGTTCCGCGTTGGCGGCACGATATTTGTTCAACACAGATCACGCTATAATCCGCAGCGGGTCATCGTTACCCTCAGGGGAAAACACCAACAATGACAAAAAACGCGTCGGTGTATTTTCCGCTTGTTCCGGGCGCAGCTTTTCGAACGGGGTACAGCCAGTGAAGCGAAACAGCCAGTGGGTAACACTCTCACTGCTCCTGATGGCATTGGGGGCTGCGATTTTTGCCTATAAGGTTGTTCGTCTTGGCTATCCTCCTTACCCGGACCTCGAGAGCGCAGCCTGGACCGTTCAGGCCAAACTGGAAGTCACGCCCGACCAGGGCGCTGTCCGCGCCAGCCTGATGCTTCCGGCCAGGCCCAGCGGCTACAGCCTGGCGCAGGAGAATTTTGTATCACGGGGTTTTGGCCTGACCGTCAAGGACGGCCGGTTCAGCCGCAAGGCCGACTGGGCCATACGCAGGTTGCGTGAACCAAAATCCCTTTACTACCGCGTACTGGTGATTCCCGATACGCAACAACACAGCTTTGCGCCGCGGCCGGATTACCCGGAACCGCCGTTACTCGAAGAGCCGTTCGCCACCGCCGCCAGGGACCTGGTCACCACCGTACGGGCCGAATCGGCCGATACGGAATCCTTTGCCGCAGCCATGTTGAACCGGCTGACCGGATCTTCTCCGGACGAGAACATGGACCTGTTCCTTGCCGACGTGGCCAGTTTCCGCGACCGTGTCAACCTGGCCCAGACACTGCTGGCCGGCGCCCGTATTCCCACCTTGCAGTTGCACGGGATCAGGCTGGAAAAGGACGCGCAACGTGCTGAAATCGAAACCCTGCTGGCCGTTTACAACGGCGACGAGTGGCTGGTGTTTGACCCGGTTACAGCCGAAGAGGGTTTGCCCGCGGATTTCTTCATCTGGTGGACCGGCCAGGGAGAACTGGCCGATGTCAAAGGCGCGAACATCACCGACCTGCAGGTCACCACGCGGCAGCGCGTGAAGAGTTCGCTGGAGCTGGCGCAACAGCGGGCGGAGCTGCAGAAGTCGAGCATGAGCCTGATCTCCACGCTGCAACTTCCCACCCAGACGCAGGCGGTATACGAAATCCTCCTGCTGATACCGTTGGGTATCCTGGTTATTGTTCTAATGAGAAATTTTGTGGGACTGAGCTCGTTCGGCACATTCGCGCCCGTGCTGATTGCGCTGGCGTTTCGCGAAACCGAGTTGCTCAAGGGCATCGGCCTGTTTGTGCTGATTGTTTCACTGGGCCTGTTCTTCCGCTTCTACCTGGAACGCCTGCGCCTGCTGCTGGTGCCACGCCTGGCCGCGGTGGTAACCATCGTGGTGCTGCTGATGACCGCCATCAGCATCATCAGCAACCAGTTTGGTTATGAAACCGGATTGTCGGTTTCGCTGTTCCCCATGATCATTGTTTCCATGGTGATCGAACGCATGTCGGTCATCTGGGAAGAGCGGGGCGCTTACACTTCCATCAAGGAAGGCATTGGCAGCCTGTTCATGGCAGCGCTGGCTTACCTGATGATGTCGGTGGACCTCTTTGCCTACTGGGTGACGGTCTTTCCGGAACTGAACCTGCTGGTGCTGGGCCTGATCATTGCGCTGGGACGCTACACCGGCTTCCGTCTGACTGAATTGCGCCGCTTCAAGCCTCTGGTCGTCAAGCAGAAGGTGCCCGAGTGATCGGCCGCATACTCAAGTTGAAAAAAGCCGGTGTGCTGGGCCTGAACGCCCGCAACGGCGACTATATTTTCAACTACAACCAGCGCAAGTATTACCCGCTGGTTGACGACAAGATTCTCTGCAAGGAACGCATGCTGCGGGAGAACCTGCCGGTGCCGGAGCTGATTGGCGTGTTGCGTGAAATGCATGAAGTCGCCGACCTGGACGAGATGCTGGGCGACCGTAAGGAGTTTGTCATCAAGCCGGCCAACGGCAGCGGGGGCGATGGCATCCTGGTGATCGTCGGCCGCCAGGGCGATTATTTTATCGACGCCGATGAGCGCATGGTCGACCATGACACCCTCGAACACCACATTACCAACGTGATCGGCGGCATTTATTCGCTGGGTGGCCAGCCGGATGCGGCCATGATCGAATCACTGGTGCATTTCGACCCGACCTTCAGCCGCCTGACCTACCACGGCGTACCGGACATTCGCGTCATCGTGTTCCGTGGATATCCGGTGATGGCCATGTCGCGATTGCCGACGCGCCGCTCACATGGCAAGGCCAATCTGCACCAGGGCGCCATTGGAGTGGGCATAGACCTCGGTACCGGCATCACCATGGGCGGCGTATCAGGCAACAGCGCGGTTTCGCATCACCCTGATACCGGTTCGGCGATTGCGGGTTTCCACGTGCCCGGCTGGAACCGGATACTCGACATGTCGGCGCGCTGCTACGAAGCTGTTCACCTCGGCTACCTCGGTGCCGATATCGTGCTCGACCGCGACCTCGGGCCCCTGATCCTGGAACTCAATGCGCGCCCCGGCCTGAATATCCAGATCGCCAACCGCCGCGGCCTGCGTCACCGCCTGGATGCCGTAGATGCGCACATGGCGGAATTGGATGGCATAGTGGAGAGCCCGGCGCAGCGGGCGCAATGGTCACGCGACAACCTGGGTGAAGCCGCTGGCAAGTTGCCACTGGCCTCCTGACCCGGCGCTGATTCGAAGCACGTCCGGAATGCCGGCGCATGCCGGATCACAACCCGTAGGCAACCACCAGCACCGTGGTCAGAACCAGCCACAGGCCCAGTGCGAGAGGCAGGCCCACCCGGACAAAGTCTCCAAACTTGTAGCCACCCGCGTTCATGATCAGCAGGTTGGTCTGGTAAGCCATGGGTGTTACAAAACTGAGATTGGCGCCGAACAGCACGGCCAGGACGAAGGGTTCCAGCGGCATGCCGATGCGCTGCGCGATGCCGATGGCAATCGGCGTGCCAATGACGGCGGCGGCATTGTTGGACACGACGTTGGTGAGTATGCCCATCATGAGCATCAATCCTCCCAAAACCACTGAAGGCGGTGCGCCGAAAGTGATGTATACGAACAACTGCGCGAGATAGTCGGCGGCGCCGGTCTTGAGCAGGGCTGCGCCCATGGCCAGCGAGGATACGATGATCAGGATGACCTGTCCGCTGAGCGCGTTGAGGGCGTCCTTCCAGCGCAGGCAACCGCTGAGGATGAGCACCAGGCAGCCGAGCACGGCGGAGATTTCAATGGGCATGATGTCGGAAGCCGCCAGGGCCACCACGCCGACGATGGTCAGCAGGGCAATGGGCGCCTTGCGCGTGGTCGGCAGCCGCACGCTGCCATCCAGAATGAGGAAATCCGAATTTTCTTTCAGTTCTTCGAAATGTTGCAGGGAAGACTGCACCAGCAGCACATCCCCGGCCTTGAGCAGGATGTCGTCCAGCCCGGGCGACTTGCGTTCCTGTGACTGTTCATTGCGGTGCAGCGCCAGCAGGCGGACGCTGTACCGGGTCAGGAACTGGGCATCGCCAACGCGCATGTTTTCCAGCCGCGAACCCGGTGTTATGACCAGTTCCGCCAGTTGCTCGCCGCCCAGGCTGAGCGGGTGTGCGGAATCCACCACATGGTCGCCGGAATAGAGTTTGCCGCCCAGGGCACGGGCGAACTCACGCAGGTTGGACTGCGAGTCGCTGGTGTTGATGCGGTCTCCCGCGGCCAGCACCACATCCGGCAGGGGATTGATGAAAGCGCCCTTGCCGCGCTGGATGCTGTCGACCCGCATGTTGTCATCGGTACGCGTGATCGCTTCAGCCAGTGTGCCGCCCACTGCCGGGCTGGTCGCGTCCAGGCGGATCTGTGCGTTGTAAACCCGCGACTGGCTGTCCTGCATGGGTGCGACACGCGCGGGCATCATGCGTGGCGCTATCAGCCACAGGTAGGTGATGGCAAAGGCGGCGCCGATGGATGCCGGACCGATGAAATCAAACATGTTGAATTCGCCCATGCCCATGTCGGCTGCCACGTTCACCACCAGCAGGTTGGTGGAGGTGCCGATGGTGGTGGCCATGCCACCCAGGATGCTGGCAAACCCCATCGGTATGAGCGTGCCGGTGGGCGACACGCCGGCGCGAATCCCGATACCCACCAGGATCGGCAGCATCAGTACGACAATCGGTGTGTTATTGATGAAGGCGCTGAGAAAGGCCGTGATAACAATGGTGAACAGCAGCGAAAGCATCGGGCCTTTGCGCCAGACCCTGGCCAGGAAACGGCCCACCGGTTCCAGCGCGCCGGTGCGGATCAGCCCTTCACCGACGATCATCAAAGCGCATACCGCCACCAGCGCCTTGTGGCCGAAACCCAGGAAGAATTCGCTGGGGGCCAGCACTTCGCCGTCGGCTTCGTAAGGAAACAGGGTAAAGCCCACTGCCAGTATCACCAGCACGATCAGGCTGGTGGTTTCTAGCGGGATGTTGTCGCGCGCAAACAGGATCAGCGCCACGAAGATGAGTATCATCACGGCCAGCGCGTGCATGTTGGGTAGCGTGAACTCCAGCATCGTGTTGGTTTTTATCCCTGGCCTGTTCTTTTTGTGATCGACTGCTTGCCAGCCGCGGTGAGGCTGGCATATTCTCCGACGGGTGGTCATTGTAACGTGTTTCACACCCGGCAACCCCATTCACGGGCCCATTGGCGGAATTCCGGCTGGTGTCGCCAGCGGCTCGTGCCGGCCCATCGTGCCAACCCGCAGGTCTTATTTTGAGTAATACCGAAACCGCTTCCCAGTTCCTGTTCGTTGCCATCGATCCGGTGGCTTTTTCGCTGGGGCCACTGCGCGTGCACTGGTACGGCATCATGTACCTGCTGGCTTTCGTTTTTTTCTGGAGCGCCGGCAGCTGGCTGGCCAAACGCCGTGCATGGGCCGGCTGGAACCCCCAGGAAGTCGGCGATTTCCTTTTTTACGGCATGTTGGGTGTGGTCATTGGTGGCCGCCTCGGCTACGTAATGTTTTATGGCCTGGACAGCTTTCTGCAAACCCCTTTGTTCCTGTTCAAGCTGACCGAGGGCGGCATGTCATTCCACGGCGGCCTGCTGGGCGTGATTCTGGCGATGGCCTGGTTTGCGCGCCGCACCGGCCGCAGCTTCTGGCAGGTGGCCGATTTCGTGGCGCCGCTGGTGCCGGTGGGGCTCGGCCTTGGACGGCTGGGCAATTTCATCGGCGGCGAACTGTGGGGCCGCCTGAGTGACCACCCCTGGGCCATGATTTTCGCCAATTCCATCGAACCGGGCGGGTGGCAATCCGCCGATTTGCGGGCCGCATGGGCCAGTGGATCACTGGATGCCTTTGCCCGTCATCCCAGCCAGTTATACCAGGCCTTCATGGAGGGATTGCTGCTGGCGATCATCCTGCTGCTCTACTCCCGCCGGCAGCGTCCACAGGCAGCGATATCCGGCCTGTTCCTGTGCGGTTACGGCGTATTCCGTTTTGTCGCTGAATTTTTCCGTGAACCCGACAGCCACATCGGTTACCTGCTCGGCGACTGGCTCACCATGGGTATGGTATTGTCGCTGCCCATGGTGCTGGCAGGCCTCGGCATGCTGGCCTGGGCCTATCGCAAAGCAAACAGCGCTTGAGCGACGCTTACTGAAAGGGAACTGCATGCAAAACTACCACCAGCTGCTCAGGGACATCCTTGAGTGCGGGCACCGCAAGTCCGACCGCACCGGCACCGGCACCATCAGCCTGTTTGGTTACCAGTTGCGTTTTGACCTCAGCCAGGGTTTCCCCGCCGTCACCACCAAGAAACTGCACTTGCGTTCCATCATCATTGAACTGCTGTGGTTTTTGCGTGGCGAAACCAACATCGCGTTCCTGCGCGAGAACGGCGTGACCATCTGGGACGAATGGGCCACCGACGAGGGTGAACTGGGCCCGGTCTACGGCGCGCAGTGGCGAGACTGGGTCACCGCCGATGGCCGCCACATCGACCAGATCAGCACCCTGCTGGATGACCTCAGGCACAAACCCGACTCACGCCGGCACATCGTGTCGGCATGGAACCCGGGGGTGCTGCCCGATGAAAGCATCAGCCCCAGGGCCAACGCTGCCGCCGGACTGCAGGCGCTGCCGCCGTGCCACACCTTGTTCCAGTTTTACGTGGCGGGCGGCAAACTGAGCTGCCAGCTGTACCAGCGCAGCGCCGATGTGTTTCTGGGCTTGCCATTCAATATCGCTTCCTATTCGCTGCTCACACTGATGATCGCCCAGGTATGCGATTTCGAACCCGGCGATTTTGTCCTGACCCTGGGTGATGCGCACATTTACTCGAACCACCTGGACCAGGTGCACGAGCAGCTGTCGCGTGAACCCTATCCGCTGCCGCGAATGCACCTGAACCCGGAGGTGCGCGACCTGTTCGCGTTCCGCTTCGAGGATTTCGAACTGCGCGATTACCAGTGCCATCCGCCGATCCGCGCACCCATCGCGGTGTGATTGCGGCGGCAGATGCAGATGGCTGATTCCCGTCAGCGGATCACCCTGGTAGCCGCCATGGCCCGTAACCGGGCCATCGGCCTGGATGGCCGAATGCCCTGGCATCTGCCCGGCGAGTTGCAGCATTTCAAATCAGTCACCATGGGCAAGCCCATTGTCATGGGCCGCAAGACCTGGGAATCCATCGGCAGGCCGCTGCCCGGGCGCCAGAACATCCTAATCAGTCGTAACCAGAACTACTTTGCGGAGGGTGCTGAATGCTGCACTTCCTTGCAGCGGGCACTGGAAATTGCTGACGGCGATGAAGTGATGGTAATCGGCGGCGGCGAACTGTACCGTCAGGCCCTGCCGCTGGCTGATCGAATGATTCTGACCGTGGTGGATTGTGAGCCCGCGGCCGACACCTTCTTTCCGCAGTGGGAAACGACTGACTGGCAGGAGGTTTCCCGCCAGGCCAAGCCGGCCGACGAGCGTAATGCCCATGCCTGCGAAGTCCTGGAGTTGCGGCGCACAGCTACTTGAATTTGCCCGGCACCTGGAACAGCTGTTTGTCCTCCAGCCGGTAAGCGCTAAGGCGCCCGCCCCATACACAACCCGAGTCCAGCGCAACAAACCGTTTGCGGATACGCAGGCCCAGCGCTGCCCAGTGGCCGAAGGCCATGAACACATTGCGCGTGGCGCGGGAGGGGTGCTTGTACCAGGGCCGCCAGGGACGCTTCATGGAGCCTGGAGGGCCGCTGGCATTCCAGGGAATATTGCCGTGGGTGTCGCAGAAGCGGATGCGGGTGAGTATGGCGGCAATCATGCGTTGCCGTTCAATGCCCTCGCGGTTGGGTTTCCAGCCCCGGCCCTTGCCTTTGTTCATGCGTTCGAAAAACTCATGGCGCCGGTCAGTGCGCAGCACCTGCTCGACTTCGGCGGCGCAGGCCAGGGTGTCGGCTTCGGTCCATTGCGGCACCACGCCGGCGTGTACCATCAGCAGGCCGTGTTCCGCGGATTTGAATGCCAGGGGTTGTTGCCGCAACCAGTGCATCAACGGTTCGCGGTCAGCCGCCTTGAGGATGGCGCGGAATTCCCGGTTGCGGGTGTTGCCATTGGGAAAGCGGCTGTCATCCGCCAGCAGGTACAGGTCGTGGTTGCCCAGCGTCACCGTGACGGAGTCGCTGATGCTGTGCAACAGGCGCAGCACTTCAAGTGACTGGCCACCGCGATTCACCAGGTCACCGCAGGACCAGAGCCGGTCCGCAACCGGGTCGAAACTGATTTTCTCCAGCAGGCGCTGCAGGGCGTCGTAGCATCCCTGGATATCACCAATCAGGTAAGTGGCCATGGCTCTGTTGTTCTTGTCTGCATTCCTGCGGGCAATTTAACACAGGGTTTCAGCGCCGCGACAAACTGAAACTGTGAGAGCATCGACCATCGACGCGGGCATATCCAATGTCCCCAGGGCGATTGTCGCGTTCATCACTTGCGATGCTGCCGGGCCAGCCGGGATACTGTGCGCCATGAGCGAGCCTTCCATGCATCATTCCTTCAAGGCCGGCCTGAAGCAGGCCACCGGCCTGTTTCGCGCGCGACAGCACCAGCAGGCACTGCAATTGCTGCGGGAACTGGCGCAGCAGGAGCCCGACCAGCCCGAAGTGCTGCGCGCACTGGGTATCGGCCTGGTGCAGGTGGGACAGCCCGAAGCGGCTGAACCGCACCTGCGCCGCGCAGCAGCGCTGCAGCCCGGCTCCGCCATGGCGGCCAGTGACCTGGCCGGCGTGCTACTGAACCTGAATCGCTTCACCGAGGCGCTGGATATACTGCTGTCCGCCAGGCCCAAGCTGGAAACGCGCGCGGAACATGAAATCACGCCGCGCGACCGGGCCACTTTCTATTTCAACCTGGGGCGGGCCTGCAAGCAGACCGGGCAAACCGCCGACGCCGAGCAGCCTTTACGCAGAACACTCGAACTGGCGCCGCAGCATTATGCCGCGCTGATTGTCCTGGGCGATGTCTGTAAGGCGCTGGGCAAAGCCGATGAGGCGGCCGCCTGCTACCGGCGGGCGATCGCCGTCGATCCCGCCGATGGCACCGGCTGGTGGTCCTTGTCCAACCTCAAGGCCGGCAGTTTCAGCGATGCCGAATTCGAGGCCTTGCAACAGCAGTATGGCCAGCAGGGCCGGACAGCCCGGCAGCAAACCCTGTTTGAGTTTGCCCTGGCCAGCGCCCTGGACCAGCGCGATGACATCGACCGGGCATTTGCCCATTACCAGGCCGGCAACCGGCTGGCCAGCCAGCGTGAACCCTGGGACCGCAGCCAGTTCCGGAACTGGTTACACAGCCTGCAGCAGGTGGTTCAGGGTTCAGCCCACTTCAGGGGTGCGAAACAGCGCCCGGAAAGTTGGAGCGGGCCGCGCCCGATCTTCATCATTTCCCTGCCACGCTCCGGTTCGACGCTGGTGGAGCAGGTCCTGGCGGCACACAGCCAGGTCACGGCTGCCAGCGAGCTGCCGTGGGTTCCGCAGCTGATCGGCGCGGAATCAGCCCGACAATCCTCAGGCCTGGTGAGCTGGATGGGGCAACTGGGTGCCGCCGACTGGTCCCGACTCGGCCTGGAATACCTGCTCCGCTGCCGGATCTGGACTCGCGACACGCCGGTTTTCACCGACAAGCTGCCCGGCAACCTGCCGTACATTGGCGCCATCCTGTCCATGCTGCCGGATGCCCTGGTGGTGGGCGTACGGCGTGAAGCCATGGATGTCTGCTGGAGCTGTTACCGGCAATTGCTGATGGGAGGTTCTGAATTCCTGTACGACCTGCGCAGCCTGGCGGATTACTGGCACGATTTTGAATCGCATATGGACTTCTGGGAGCAGTTTGCGCCGGAAAGGGTGATGTCGGTGCAATACGAAGACCTGGTGCGTGAACCGGAAACCCAGACGCGCCGGCTGCTGGAGTTTGCCGGGCTGGAGTTTGAACCCGCCTGTCTCAGCCCGCAGACTGCCCGCCGGGCGGTGAATACTGCCAGCGCCATGCAGGTACGCGAACCGATACACTCTCGCGGCGTGGGCCACTGGCAACGCTATGCCAGACACCTGGGCGAGTTGCAGGCTGCGTTGCAGCAACAGCCCTGAGGGCTGTTGGCGGGAACACCGGCCCGGCAATCTCAGTGCAGGGATTCAGGCGCCGCCAGCACGAACTCCGGGATCGGCACCTTGAAGCGCTGGCCGGTATCAGTGGTGAATTCGTAACTTCCGGCCATGGAGCCATTGCGTGTCGGAATCAATGCACCGCTGGAATAGGTGAACGACTCACCCGGTTCCAGTCGGGGCGTCTGGCCCACCACGCCCTCGCCGTACACCTCTTCAATCTGGCCATTGCCATGGGTGATGATCCAGTGCCGGTTCAGCAGGCGCACCGGTTCGTGCATCCGGTTGGTGATGGTGATTTCGTAGGCAAAGGCGAAGCTTCCCTGTTGTTCACCGAGGAATAGAGGCTGCGGAAAGACATCCACCTGTTGCATCGTGCTTACCACTTCGTGTTCAACCCAACCATTGACGGCTGTAATGCCAGTTTAGTTCATCAGGCGCGAAATGGCGGCGAAGTCGGCCAGGCTGAGCATTTCCGGCCGCAGTCCCGGATCGATGCCCAGCGCTTCAACCCGCTCCACGTCCACCAGGCCCTTGAGACAGTTGCGCAGCGTCTTGCGGCGATGGTTGAACACCTGGGTTACCAGTTGCTGGAATTTTTTCATATCGGGAACATCCACCGGCGGCACGGAATGCGGCACCAGCCGAACGATGCTGGATTGCACCCTGGGCGCCGGTGAAAACGCGCCCGGCGGAACATCGAACAGGCGCGTGACCTCGCAATGATATTGGCACATGATGGCCAGCCGCCCCCAGGCCTTGCTGCCGGGACTCGAAACCATCCGGTCCACCAGTTCTTTCTGCAGCATGAAGTGCATGTCGATGATTTGCGGCTGCCATTGCAGCACGTGGAACAGCAACGGCGTGGAGATGTTATAGGGCAGGTTGCCGATCAGCCGGAAGCGGCGACCTTGCAGCAGCTCGCCGAAGTCCAGCCGCAGGGCGTCGGCGCTGTGCAGGTGTCCGTTCGGATACAGCAACAGTAGCTGGCGCAGGCCTTCGGTAAGGTCCCGGTCGATTTCCACCAGGTGCAGTTCGGCGCCGGTTTGCAGCAGCGGGCGGGTGAGCGCAGCCTGGCCGGGGCCGATTTCCACCAGCAATTCAGCGGGCTGCGGGTTGATTGAACTGATGATGCGGGCGATGACCTGCGCATCCACCAGGAAATTCTGCCCGAAGCGTTTGCGCGCCCGGTGATTCACGAGCCTTGCTTCATGCGACGCAGCCGGTTTTTGCCATCATGTCGCGGGCCATCAGCACCGCGTGCAGCAGGCTGCCGGCATCGGCCACGCCCTGGCCGGCGATATCCAGCGCGGTGCCGTGGTCCACAGAGGTGCGGATAAAGGGTAGCCCCAGGGTCACGTTCACCGATTGCCCGAAGCCAGCATGCTTGAGTACCGGCAGGCCCTGGTCGTGGTACATGGCTACCACTGCATCGCATTGCTGCAGCCGCGGCGGATTGAATGCCGTATCTGCCGGAACCGGGCCGATGGCCTCGATGCCATCGGCGCGGCAACGTGCAATGGCGGGCGCAATGATGGCGTCATCCTCATGCCCCAAATGCCCGCCTTCACCCGCGTGTGGGTTCAGGCCCAGCACCTGCAGGCGCGGCCTGGCAATGCCGAATTTGCGCTGCAGGTCCTGTGCGGTGATGCGGATACAGCCTTCAACGTTGCCTGGCGTAATGGCATCGGCCACCTGGCGCAGAGGGAGGTGAGTGGTGACCAGGGTGACGCGCAACGCGGGTGCCGCCAGCATCATCACCACCTGCGGCACACCAGCGAGTTCCTGCAGGAATTCGGTGTGGCCGGTGAAAGCAATTCCCGCCTCGTTGATCACTGCCTTGTTGACCGGGCCGGTGACCAGCGCGCCGGCGAGGCCAGAGCGCAACAACCCGACAGCTTGCCGAAGGGTTTGCAGCACATAGGGCGCATTGGCCGGGTCGGGATGGCCCGGTATTTCCGGTTGGGCCAGGGGTATGTGCCAGCAGGCCAGGCCCGTGGCGGGCCATTCCTGGCCGGGTTGCCAGGAATGAACGACAACGTCCAGGCCCAGGGATTCGGAGGTGCGCTGCAGCATTGCGGCATCGGCAATCGCCAGCAGCGGCAGGTCGGGCCGTTCCGCCGCGAGCTTGACGAGGATCTCAGGGCCGATGCCTGCCGGCTCACCCGGCGTGACTGCCAGTAACGCTTGTGATGGGTTCATGACACGCCGGGCCGGTGCAGTACGCTTCAGCCTGATGCGTTCTCCGCGCCGGGCAACCGGATTTCCACGAAGGCCTCATCGCGGAACTGGCGCAGGGTCTTTTCAATTTCCAGTTCGGCTTTCTGCTGGCGGATTTTTTCGCGGGCCTCTTCACGAATGGCCATTTCCGTGCGGTCGGTTTCCCGGGTGCCCAGCAGCTGGATGATGTGCCAGCCGGCCATGGTCTGGAACGGTTCGCTGATCTCGCCTTCCTTCAGCCCCAGCAGGGTCTGCTCGACGCGGTCGCCATAGGCCTGGGGCGGGAACCAGCCCATGTCACCGCCCAGGTTGGCGGTACTCACGTCATCCGAAAACTCCTTGGCCAGCGCGGCGAAATCCTCGCCGGCGTTGAGGCGTTCGCGAATGTCCATGATCTGGTCCATGGCTACGCGCGCGCCGACCAGTTCATTGATCTCGATCATGATGTGCTGGGCGTGGTATTCCTTGATCACCACCTGGCGCTGCTCACGGTAGTCGTTCACATTCAGGATGTGAAAGCCGGCCGGGCTGCGAATGGGCTTGCTGAACTCGCCGGGTTTCAGGTCGCGGATGGCATCGGCAAAAAAGGCCGGAATGCTGTTCAGGTCGCGCCAGCCCACCTCGCCGCCTTCCAGCGCTTCCTGGCTGGAAGAGTAGCTGATGGCCGCCGAGGCAAAATCCAGGCCGCCTTCCAGCTTGGTGTATACATCATTGGCCTTGGCCTCCGCGGCGGAAATCTGTTGCGGCGTTGAGCCTTCCGGAATGGCGATCATGATGTGCGAAATATTGTATTCGCCGCCGTTCGAGTCTTCCGATGCCAGCAGGATGTCCACTTCGGTATCGGTGACCGGCTGCATGCCATTGACGATGCGTTGGCGCAGGCGTTCGGTCATCAGTTCCTCGCCGATATTGCGGCGGAATTCGGCGAAATCTTCGCCATCCTGCTCGATGACCTGGCGCATCTGCTGCACGGTGATGTTGTTCTGCTGCGCCAGGTTGACCAGGGCCTGGTCGATGTCGGCGTCGCTGACGCGGATGCCGGTCTGCAGGGCTTTCTGCACCTGCAGTTCGCGCACAATCAACCGCTCCAATACCTGGCTTTCAATCAAATGCTGGGGCGGCATGGCTTCGCCGCTGGCCCGGATCCGCTCGATGATGCCTTCCATGGCCAGGTCCAGTTCGCTGCGCATGATGACATCTTCATCCACCAGCGCGACGATGGAATCCAGCGGTTTCACCGACGGTGCCGGCACGGCGGTATTGGAAACCTGCGCCTGCAGGCCGCAGGAACCTGCCAACAGGACAGCAAGAGAGAGGGTCGGGAAGAGCTTTCGCGCCTTCATGAATTCACAACTGTTCAAACGCTTCTCCAGAAATTCGGTGGTTCAGCCGGCCTGCAAGGAGCCGGCGCCGAGGCACGTCCCCAGGCACGTCCCCAAGCGCATCATTTTACACGCCCAGGCCGGTCAACACTATTTGCCACGCTTCGCTGCCGCAAGCCAGGACTGCCTGGCCTCGCCCGCTTCAGTCAAACAGGTCGCGTGCCCGGGTTCCGACACTGGCCAGGCCCTTGAGGTTCAGTTCCACATAAATACCGTTGCGGTAATCGCCCTCGCGGTTTTTCAGGTAACGGCGCATCACGGTGCGCAATGCCCAGCAGCAGCTTTCGTACTCAAGGCCGCCCTGCAGTTCCAGCATCTCCGAATCTTCAAAGGAGTAATTCACCTGCGACATCAGCCGCCAGCTTTCATTCACCGGCCAGTAGGCGCGCAGGTCGAACTGGTCAACGCGGTCGCGCCGGAAACGGTAATCAAAACTGGCGCGGAGGCCTTCCTTGCCGGTGTAGCTCACGCCAAAGCTCGCCACATCGACCTGCGATTGCTCCCAATTCCATTGCGCCCCGGTGCGGGCGGTGATGCGGCTCGAGGCATACCAGTTGAAATCGACGATGAAGGGCGACAGGTCCTCGCTGAAGCCGGGCTGGCTCTCGAGTTGCAGGCGCAGCGGCTCCAGGTAAAAAATCTGCCCGGCGTTGACGCTCCAGCGCATGTCGCCGCTGGCTGAGTCATAGTTGCGGCTGCTGACCGCCAGCGCCAGCTGGTTGGCATCGCCCTGGCGGTCGGCGCCGGCAAAGCGGTTGGTGTTGAACAGCTGGCTGAAGCCGAAGGTCATCTCGCCGGTATCGAACAGCGGCAGGTCATCCTGGTTTTCATAGGGCACGTACAGGTAATACAATCGCGGCTCCAGCGTCTGCGTACTGCCGTCGGCGTTGTTGCGGTCAAACACCAGGCCCGAATCCACGCTGAAAATTCCCGTGCCGCGTGAAGGCGCGTCGTCCACCAGCGGCGCCGCAATGGCCATGCCCAGGTCTTCCAGGCTGTAAGCTGTGTAGCGATAGGCGGCGCGCGGTTTGATGAAGCCCCAGCTGGTGTGCTTTTCCCAGTAGAGGCTGGGCAGCAGGTCAAAGCGTGCGCCCGTCAGGCCCACGTCGCGATCGAAATACACCAATTCGGAATCCAGGCTGGCGCCGAAGCCGCTGCTGCCAAAGGGCTTGTCGGCCTGCAACAGCACACGTGGCAAACGCTTGTAAGGCTCGTTCCGCGCCAGCACGCCCTCATCGATGACCTGGAAGGTATCGGCCAGCATCTCCAGCCGCCAGTAACGACCGGCGCCGGTTACTGTGGCCGTGCTGTAGAGGTACTGCAGCGAAGTCTGGTAGATGCTGTTGCCGAAATCCTGGAAGTAGGTATCGTCACTGACCCGGTCAACCAGGAGGCGTGTGGACCACTTGCGCCAGGGCTTGGCAAAGTGCTCGAGTTTGAAGTGATGGCGCGAATCGGGGTAATCGCGATCATCGTGCAGGTAGTCGAATTCGAGCTGGCCGCGCGTACGTTTCGTCAGCAGCCGGTATTCGCCGGTGAGCATCAGGCCGCGATCGGTGAAGTAACGCGGTTCGATAATGGCATCCTGGTTGGGGGCAATGTTCCAGTACCAGGGTACTCCGATCTCGATGCCGTTGTCGTTGGTGTTGCTGAGGTTGGGATAGAGAAAGCCGCTCTTGCGCCGGTCATCGATGGGAAAGGTGAACCAGGGCGCATACAGGATGGGCACGCCGTAGAATTCCAGCTTGGCGTTGCGCGCCTCGCCCCAGCCCTTGTCATGGTCCAGTTCCAGCTCGGACGCGGAAAGCAGCCACACCGGTGACTCGCCCGGGCAGGTGGAGTAGAGCAGGCCGAACAGGCGGGAGCTGCTTCCGCCCTCCAGTTCCACCGAATCGGCCGAACCGTTGGCGCTGGACCCGGTGAGTCCGTAGTCGATTCGGGTGAAATTGCCGGACTCCTGGCGAAAATCGTAATAACCCTGCTCGCCTTTTATCCACACCTGCTGGTCCTGGTAGTGCACGGCGCCGGGCAGGGTGACCACTTCGCTGTCGGGGTTGTAGAGAATGCGTTCCGTCATCAGGTGCTGGTCAGCACGCCACAGCTCGACATGGCCCTCCGCCACAGCCTGGTCCTGCTTGCCGGCATCCAGGCTGCGTGCGTAGATCACCATCGGCGCCTGTGAGCGGTCGGGCGCCTTCGGCATCATCTGTGCGATGGCGGGTTGTGGACAGGAAAGCGCAGGTGCAGCCTGGGCCGAAGCCGCCGGCAGTGCTCCTCCCGGATTTCCGGTTTCTTCAGCCATTGCTGCAATTGCCGGACTTGCGGCCAGCAAGCCTGCCAGCAATCGGCTGAAATTTCGAAGGATTTGGAGCTTCACTCTTGGAGTCTTTACGGCCGGGGCGGTTAGCGGGCTAAGGTGTCACAGTTTACCAACAGACGCAAACGCCGCGCAGGGTGTCAACGCGCCTGTTCGCAGGGCGCCTGCAGCCAGGCAGTGCGTTGCGACTGGCTGAGGGCGGCCTGCTGCTCCGCCAGCGTATAGAAATCCTCCAGCCGGCCATACGCCTGCCGGTAAAGGCCGCGAAAGGCGCAGCTGCCACCCGCATAGGATGTGGCCAGTGCAAGCTTGGCATTGTTGAGTTCACCGTCCAGCCACCCGCCAAAATAATCCCGGCCCTGCCACTCCTGTTCAACCAACAGCCGGTACTGTTGCAGCAGCGCGGCCAGCGTGGCCTGTTTCTCCTGGCGCATGACGGCCGGTACCTGGCCGCTGGCATACAGGCTGGCAAGCGATTCGCGGGTGGACGCCAGCAGACGGGTGAATTGCGGTTCCGCCTGGCGGCGCAGGGTCCAGTTCCGTAGCTCATCGGCCTGCCCGGTGTCTTGCAGCCACTGTTCAACGCCCAGTGATTCCACGAACTCAGCAAAGGATTCATTGAACGCTGTGTCGCCCTCCACGTACAGTTTCTGGTGCGCGAGTTCGTGGATCAGCACCGCTGCCAGCTGGCTGGGCGGGTAATCCAGCATGGTGTCCAGCAGCGGGTCATCAAACCAGCCGAGGGTGGAATAGGCGGCGACCGGGGAAAGGTCGACATCCAGCCCTCCACCGCGAAGGTGCTCGGCAAATGCCTGCGCCTTCTCCTGCTTGAAGTAACCGCGATACGGCACGCAGCCTGCCACCGGAAAGCACCACGTTTTGGGTTCCACCGAGAACTCCGGAGCCGCCACCACATTCCAGCTGACGGCCGGCTTGCCGGTCACCACCAGCTGACGGTAGCTGCCATGCGCATCCAGCATCAATTCGGTCCCGGCAAACTGCAGAATGCTCTCCGCCAGCCTCAGCTTCGAAGCCAGACCCGGTTCGGTTTGCGGATCATCCAGCACCTGGCTGACGTCCTGCCGCTGGTGCATGAGAGACAGGTGACCGGAGATTGCCTGTCCGTAATAGCTCAGGGTGCTGCAGCTCGCGGTCAGCAGCAGCGTCATGGCGAGCAGGGCCAGCGGCGCCAGCGGCAGGTTGGAGTGGGCTTTCATGGCTGCGAATCATCCCCGGCGCGCGCTGGTGGTGCAAGTGAAGTTCGCCCGGGCATGGCGGCAAGCAGCACGGCGCATGGCTTGACAGGGATGCGATAATGGCCGGGTATCAGGCGAGGCATGGCAAGCAGACATGAATGACGGCAAAAAAATCCGGCGTACTGATGCCGAATGGCGGGAACAGCTTACACCGGAACAGTTCCGTGTCACCCGCCAGGCCGGCACCGAGCGCCCGTTCAGTGGCGAATACGAAGAGCACTGGGACGATGGACGCTATGTGTGCGTGTGCTGTGGCCATACGCTGTTTGATTCCGGCAGCAAGTTCAACGCCGGGTGCGGCTGGCCCAGCTTCAGCTCGGAACTGGAGGATGCAGGCATTGTGCACCGCCCCGATTACAGCCATGGCATGAACCGCGTGGAGTTACTCTGCCCGCAATGCGATGCGCACCTGGGGCATGTTTTTCCGGATGGTCCGCCGCCGACGGGCTTGCGCTACTGCATCAATTCAGCCTCATTGCGTTTTGAGTCGGCTGATGCGAAGCCCAAGGGCTGAGGCGGTTTTGCCTGAATTTCTTGCCGCCGCGTTCGGCACCACCACAAAGAGGGAAACAGAATGAATGCTGCATTGAGGCCATTCCACCTGGCCATTCCTGTGGATGACCTGGGAGCGGCACGCCGCTTCTACGGCGAATTGCTGGGCTGCCCGGAAGGCCGCAGCTCACCCGAATGGGTGGATTTTGATTTCTTTGGCCACCAGCTGGTGTGCCACCTGGATAATCGTCCGGCCCAGAACCGCACAGCGGTGACCAACCTCGTTGATGGTCATGGCGTGCCGGTGCCGCATTTTGGCCTGGTGCTGGACCTCGCCAGCTGGGAGACTCTGCGAGACCGGTTACAGGCCGCAGGCACCGAATTCGTGATGCAACCCACTGTTCGGTTCAAAGGCCAGGCGGGTGAACAGGCCACCATGTTCTTTCGCGACCCGGCCGGCAACAACCTCGAGATCAAGGCGTTTGCTGATCTCAGCCAGCTGTTTGCCCGCTGAGTTCTGGTCCGAAAGTGATCAAGGTTTTTGAAAGCTTCAACATCAGCCAGGTGGGGCAGGCGGCTTCCCTGCTGAACGCTGAAGGCATTGAAACCTTTGTCCGCAACGAATTTTCATCCTCGGTAATGGGTGAGGTGCCGTTTGTGGAGGTGTGCCCGCAACTGTTCATTCTCGACGCAACGGAAGAGGAGCGCGCGCGGGAACTGTTGCGTCCCTTTGAAAGCCAGCCGACCGCCCCGGACTGGCAATGCAGCAACTGTGGTTCAAACGTCGATGGGCCATTTGGCCAGTGCTGGAACTGCGGCCAGCTGCGCCCGGCCTGAAGGGCGCGAACAATGCACGCTGCGACAGTGGGAGGCAGCCATGCTGCCGACAGTCCATTCTTGGGCCGCCAGCCAGGCCAGCTCCGGGGGAAAATCAACGATTATCGCCGCGCAAGGCCTCCACGGCCTGTTGCAGGCGCTCAACAGTCAACTCTTCGGCCGGAATCGGCTTGCCCACCCGCACATCGATCAGCGACCAGAGCTTGTAGGGCCGGCGCTTCCAGAACGAATCGCGGCGGCTGAACATCGAGCCCCACAGGTTGCACAGCGCCACCGGCACCACCGGCACGCCATGTTCCGCGGTGATTTTGCACACGCCTGACTTGAACGGCTGGATCTCGCCATCGCGGGTGATGGCGCCTTCGGGAAAAATGCCCAGCACATCCTGGTCGCGCATCACCTGGTTCATCTGCGCGTAAGCGGCTTCGAGGATGGCCGGGTTATCGTCGCGCGAGGCGATGGGAATGGCCTTGCCGGTGCGAAAGATGAAATTCAGCACGGGGATCCTGAAGATGCTGTGGTGCATCACGAAACGCACCGGCCGGCGGATCATGCCGCCCAGGATCAGCGGGTCCACGAAGCTCACATGGTTGGCGGCGATGATCACCGCACCTTCTTCGGGAATGTGCTGCTCGCCTGACATGCGCACTCGGTAAATGGTATGGATCAGCATCCACACCAGGAAGCGCATCAGGAACTCGGGCACCAGGCTGAAAATGTAAATGGCCACCATGGCATTGAGGATGGCGGTGACCAGGAACAGTTCCGGAATGCTGAAGCCGGCAGCGCCCAGCAGCAGCATGGCCATGATGGCCGACACCACCATAAACAAGGCATTCAGTATGTTCAGCCCCGCGATCACCCGCGAGCGGTGTTCCTCGGCCGAACGTTGCTGCACCAGGGCGTAGAGTGGCACGGTGTAGAAACCGCCGAAGACACCGATCATCAGCAGGTCGAATAACACCCGCCAGTTGCCGGCCTCGGTAAAGAACTGGCCGAAGCTCACGGGCGCGGTGGCCGCGGCGGGCGTGGCGAAGAAGAGGTCGATGCCAAAGACGGTCAGGCCGATGGCGCCGAACGGCACCAGGCCGATTTCCACCCGTTTGCCGGACAGCCGCTCGCACAGCAGCGAGCCGGTGCTGATGCCGATGATGAACAGCGCCAGCAGGCCGGACATGAGATTCTGGTCGCCGCCCAGCACGTTCTGGCTGTAACTGGGAATCTGTACCAGGAAGGTGGCGCCGAAAAACCAGAACCAGGAGATCCCCAGCACGCTGTTCAGTACCGTGCGGTTCTGGTTGATGAAACGGATGTTGCGCACGGTTTCGCTGAAAATATTCCAGCTGATCTTCAGGTCGGGCGCCACGGCCGCCGCTTCGGGAATGCGCAGGCTGAAGGCATAGCCCAGTACCGCCACCGCCAGGCCCGCAATCGCCACCCAATACGGCCAGTCGCTGTCGATGCCCGCCAGTTGCGGCCCGGCAATCGTGCCCAGCAGGATGGCCACGAAAGTGCCCATTTCCACCAGCGCGTTACCGCCCACCAGTTCATTGCGCTGCAATACCTGCGGCAGGATGCCGTACTTGATAGGACCAAAGATGGTCGATTGGAGGCCCAGCAGGAACAGCACGGTCAGGAGCAGCGGCAGGTTGTCGAGCCAAAAACCCAGCGCGGCCAGCAGCATGATCACCACTTCCAGCAGCTTCACCCGGCGGATCTGCAGCGACTTTTCGAACTTGTCGGCAAACTGCCCGAACAGGGCCGAGAACAGGAAGAACGGCAGGATGAACAGCATGGCGCTGAAATTCACCAGCTGGTCAGTGTTCATGCCGGCCACCGCACTGCCTTTGAATACCAGCAGGGCCACCAGCGCGTTCTTGAAAATATTGTCGTTGAAGGCGCCCAGCGCCTGGGTCATGAAAAACGGCATGAAACGCCGTTGCCGGAAAAGCTGGAACTGTGAATGTCCCGACATGGGCTGGGCTTACCCCGCGATGCTGGTGAGTACGCCCGCGATGGTGGCCGTCATCATGGTGGCCAGGGTGCCGCCCAGCACTGCCAGCAGGCCCAGCCGCGCCAGGTCGGGCCGCCGTTCCGGCGCCAGCCCGCCGATGCCGCCCAGCTGGATGGCGATGGACGAGAAATTGGCAAAGCCGCACAGCGCGTAGGTGGAAATCAGCACCGAGTGCGGGTCCAGCGTTTCCTTGATGGCATTGAGGTTGGCATAGGCGACGAATTCATTGGTCACCACCTTCTGCCCGATCAGGCCGCCCACCGCCACCGCATCCGGCCAGGGCACGCCGATTACCCAGGCCATGGGCGCCAGCAGGTAACCGAGGATCACCGACAGGCTGAGCGGCTGGCCCAGGCTGGCTTCCAGGCCAGTTACTTCGCCCAGCCAGTTGAGGGGGAAATCGATCATGGCGATCAGGGCGATGAAGGCCAGCAGCATGCCGCCCACGTTCAGCGCCAGGCGCACGCCGTCGGAAGCGCCGTTGGCCGCCGCTTCGATCACATTGCCAGCCGTCCTTTCCACCTCCAGCTTGACTGTGCCTTTGGTGAGCGAAGCCTCATATTCGGGCCGTAGCAGCTTGGCGATGACGATGGTGGCGGGCGCCGCCATCACACTGGCGGCCAGCAGGTGGCGTGCATAAAACAACTGCTGTTCGGGGTCGCCGCCGCCCAGCATGGCGATGTAAGCCGCCAGCACCGCGCCGGCAATGGTGGCCATGCCGCCCACCATCATGGTGAACAGTTCGGATTCGGTCATGCGGGCGATATAGGGCCGCACCACCAGCGGTGCCTCGGTCTGGCCGACGAATACATTGGCCGCTACTGACAGGCTTTCCGCGCCGCTGGCGCGCAGCACCTTCAGCATCACCCAGGCCATGCCCTGGACGATTTTCTGCATGATGCCGAGGTGGTACAGCACCGCCATCAGGGATGCGAAGAAGATGATGGTCGGCAACACCTGGAAGGCGAACACGAAGCCGAAATTTTCCAGGCTGGCCAGGTCGCCAAAAATGAAGCGCGAACCGGTGAGCGCAAATTCGACGATCTTGACGAAGAAGCGCGCGAAATAATCGAAAAACTCGCGGCCGCCCGGAACCAGGATGACAATGATGGCAAAAAAAAGCTGCAGGCCGATGCCGGAAACAACCAGCCGCCAGTCGATGTCGCCGCGCCGGCTGGAAATCGCCACGGCGATTCCAATCAGTACCGAAAGCCCGAACAGGCCAAACAGGATATCGACGATCATCGGGCAGCCTCCGGAAAGCGCATATTGTTATCTGCCGGGGCCCGGTGCAGGCCCGACCCCGCGGTTATAGTGCTGCGCTGCAATGTAGCGGCTTTACTCCAAACTGGCAAATGATGCTGGCAGAAGTGCCGATGCTCCTCGTGCTCGTGGGCGATTTGTAAGTACTCCCTGTCACTTCTTTCTTGCCCGTCACCCCGGCCCCGAGCCAGGGTTCATTTTGATGTTTTTTGAGCGCTCCGTTTGACGCCATACCGCGTGCCATCGCCGGGAGTTCCTTGCCGGGCACGCTCAAGACATCCTGTGCGCTCCTCGGATGTTCCCGACATGGCCCAGGCCACCTTCTCGCCCGCTACGCGGGCTCACCTTGTCCGAGGGCCCGGCAAGAAACTCCCGGCGCCGGCACGCTTAAGGCTGTGGCAACAAGGTCACTATTCAACGAAAACGAGGGTTTCTCGGGTGGCAGAGAATTTCAGGTCCGGCCAGCGTTCCTCGGTCAGCTGCAGGTTCACCCGGCTGGGCGCCAGGTAGACCAGCTGGCCGGCGGCATCCTCGGCCAGGTTGAGTTCCAGCTGGCGGCGGAAATCTTCCAGCTTCCTGGCATTGTCGCTGCTCACCCAGCGGGCCGTGACGATGTTGACGTTTTCAAAAAACGCATCGACGTTGTATTCGCTCTTCAGCCGGTAGGCCACCACGTCAAACTGCAGCATGCCCACCGCGCCCAGTACCAGGTCGTTGTTGGCCAGCGGCCGGAAAAACTGGGTGGCGCCTTCCTCGGACAATTGCTCCAGGCCTTTCTGCAATTGCTTGAGTTTCAGCGGATCGCGCAGCCGTGCGCGGCGGAACAGTTCCGGCGCGAAGTTGGGAATGCCGGTGAACTGCAGGGCTTCGCCTTCGGTGAAGGTGTCGCCGATGCCGACGGTGCCGTGGTTGTGCAGTCCGACGATATCGCCCGGCCAGGCATCTTCCACGTGTTCGCGTTCCTGCGCCAGGAAGGTAAGGGCATTCGCCGATTTGATGTCCTTGCCCAACCGCACGTGATGCAGCTTCATGCCGCGCTGGAAGTGGCCGGAACAGATGCGCATGAAGGCAATGCGGTCGCGGTGGGCCGGGTCCATGTTCGCCTGGATCTTGAACACGAACCCGGTGAGCGCTTCCTCGTCACTCTGCACGGTTCGGGTGGTGGTTTCGCGCGGACCCGGTGCCGGGGCGTGCTCGGTGAACGCGTCCAGCAGGGGCGTCACGCCGAAGTTGTTGATGGCCGAACCAAAAAACACCGGGCTCTGGTTGCCAGCCAGGTAGGCGGCCGGGTCAAACGCGTGGCTGGCGCCTTTCACCAGTTCGATCTCCTCGCGGAAATCAGCCGCGTCGCGACCCAGAACGGTATCGAGTTCCGGGTTGTCCAGCCCTTGAATGACCTTGGCCTGCTGCGTGACGTAATTTTTGCCGGCGTCGTACAGCAGCACCGCATCGTCCAGCAGGTGATACACGCCCTTGAGCCGCTGGCCCATGCCGATGGGCCAGGTGACCGGCGCGCATTGGATGCCCAGCACCGATTCCACCTCGTCCAGCAGTTCCACCGGGTCGCGGCCTTCGCGGTCCAGCTTGTTGATGAAGGTGAAGATCGGCGTCTGGCGCAATCGGCACACTTCCATCAGCTTGATGGTGCGCTCTTCCACGCCCTTGGCGCAGTCGATCACCATCAGGGCAGAATCCACGGCGGTGAGCGTGCGGTAGGTATCCTCGGAGAAATCCGCATGGCCCGGTGTATCCAGCAGGTTGACCACCTTGTCGCGGTACTCGAACTGCATCACCGAGCTGGTGACGGAAATGCCGCGCTCCTGCTCCAGCTTCATCCAGTCGGAGGTGGCGTGGCGGGTGGCGCGCTTGGCCTTCACCGCGCCGGCCATCTGGATGGCTCCGCCGAACAGCAGCAGCTTCTCGGTCAGCGTGGTTTTACCCGCGTCGGGATGTGAAATGATGGCGAACGTGCGGCGACGGTCGCGTTCCTGTTGGATTCTGGCCATGGTGCGATTCGAATCAGGCCGCGCGGGCCCGCTGGAAAAAAACGCGCCATTCTAGCAGATAGGCGGGTTGAGGCCGAACAAATACCGGTTTTTAAAGGCCGGACTCAATAGCGGCCGGCTTGTGTACCCTGCAGAATCCGGTTCTCCTCGGGCTTGACCGTGCCGCCGTCGGACGTCTCAAAGGTGAACGGCACCGAAACCAGCTGCATGCCGGTATTCTGCTGCAGGGCAAAGTGCAAATGCGGGCCGGAGCTGAAGCCCGTGTTGCCCGAGCGGGCAATGCGCTGGCCAGCCGCTACCCGGGCGCCGCGCCGCACATTCACACTGGCGAGGTCCAGGTGCGCGTAAACCGTCATGGTGCCGTCGTCATGCAGGATGCGGACGTGGTTGGCCTTGTCGGCGAATTTTTCCAGGTCGGTGCCGCCCTGGTTGAAGTCCTCCTCGATATCCATCACCACCCCGGCTTTGGCCGCCAGTATGGGAGTGCCCACCGGCATGACGATGTCGATGGCATATTCGCTGTCCGCTGAGTTGTGCGTACGCGTCCCCTGGAAGCCCTGGCTGATGGGGTAGGACTCGCCGGCCGGAAACGGCGGACTGAGCACGGCATCGGTGATGCGTTGCGGCACCGGTGGCCCGGGCACCGAGGAAAGCTGGATCTGGAAACTGAAACCCTGGCGCGGGTCCAGCGAACCCATGCCCACCAGGGCCTGTTCCTTCTGGCCAGGCACCACGAACCGCGCCGGCAAGTCCGGCTCGGTGATCACATTCACCGCGTTGGACAGGCGGAATTCCACTTCCACCGGCCCCCAGTAATCATTGAACAGCAGGTAGACCGGGTTGGCGTCAGTGCCTTCACGGCGCAGCCGGATGCGGTCTTCCGCCTCCTTCTGCATGTAGGTGATTTCAAACTCCTGGCCTTCCGGAGGCGCCCGGTCGGTGAAGTGCCAGATGCCGTCCTTGTCCTGGTATTTGTAGATGTTGTCGGCCGGCAGCGGCGGCACGGCCGTCATTGCCGTCATGGCCAGCAGGCCGGCAACAAGCAACCGCGAAGCACGATGTGAGGTTCGTTTCAGCATTCGCCTGTCAACATTCAATTACATTGACGGCCAGGCCGCCGCGCGAGGTTTCCTTGTAATGGCTTTTCATGTCGGCGCCGGTATCGCGCATGGTTTTGATCACCTTGTCCAGCGATACGCGGTGCTTGCCGTCGCCGCGCAGTGCCATGCGCTGCGCATTGATGGCTTTGACGGCGCCCATGGCATTGCGTTCAATGCAGGGAATCTGCACCAGCCCGCCCACCGGGTCGCAGGTCAGGCCGAGGTTGTGTTCCATGCCGATTTCGGCGGCGTTTTCCACCTGCCAGGGCGTTCCGCCCATGGCGGCGGTGAGGCCGCCGGCCGCCATCGAGCAGGCCACGCCGACTTCGCCCTGGCAACCGACTTCGGCGCCGGAGATCGAGGCGTTCTGCATGTACAGGATGCCGATTGCGCCGGCGGTGAGCAGGAAATCCACCACGCCCTCGTCGTTCGCGCCCGGAATGAACTGCCGGTAATACTGGATGACAGCCGGAATGATGCCGGCCGCGCCATTGGTTGGAGCGGTGACCACCCGCCCGCCGGCGGCGTTTTCCTCGTTGACCGACAGGGCAAACAGGTTCACCCAGTCCAGCGCGCTGAGTGGATCGTTTTCCGCCGTGTGTGCCTGCAATTCACGATGCAGGCTGGGTGCGCGGCGCTTCACCTTGAGCCCGCCAGGCAGGTCGCCTTCCTGCCGGTAGCCGCGCTGCATGCAGTCGTGCATGGCGTTCCAGATGCGCAGCAGGCCGTTGCGGATTTCGCTTTCGTTACGCCAGGTGGTTTCATTCTCGAGCATCATGGCGGCAATGCTGCGGCCGTGCTGGTCGCACAGCGCCAGCAATTCATCACCATTGCTGAACGGGAAGGGCAGGGGTGTCTCATCCACCACGATGCGGTCTTCCGCGGCGCGGTCCTGGTTCACCACGAAGCCGCCGCCCACCGAATAGTACTCGCGCTGCACCAGGCTGTTGCCTTCGGCGTCAAAGGCTTCAAAACGCATGCCGTTGGGGTGGTGCGGCAACAGCTGCCGCTTGTTGAATTTGAGGTCCTGGTCGGGATTGAATCCGATCACGGGGCCGGCCGGCAGGGCGACCTGTTGCCGTTCGCGTATGCCGGCCAGCATCCCCTCGATGGCATCCGGATCCACCGAATCGGGCATTTCACCCTGCAGGCCCAGCAGCACCGCCTTGTCCGTGCCGTGCCCACGGCCGGTATGGGCCAACGAGCCAAACAGGGTCACCTGGATACGCACCGTTTTCGCCAATAGCCCGTTCTGCTCCAGCCGGCGTACAAACGTGCAGGCGGCTTTCATCGGGCCCACGGTATGTGAACTCGACGGCCCGATGCCGATTTTGAACAGGTCGAAAACACTGACTGCCATGCTGTCCTTCCCTGCAAGCCGATAAAGCGGTGAAGAGCCGGTACATTCCGGCCGCAACATCAACTGCTTCAGGGTAACATTTCAGGCCACAACTGCTAAGCTTTCCATCATCCCGCCAACCTTCCCGTGACGCCCGTGACGATGCAAAAAAGCCCCATTTTTCTCTACACGCGCCCCGACTGCCACCTGTGTGAACTGGCCGAGCACATGCTGGAGGATTGTGGCGCCGCCTGGCAGTCGGTGGATATCGAGTCGGACCTCGACCTGATCCGCCGCTACGGCAACCACATTCCGGTGCTGTACCGCAGCGACATCAAACGGGAATTGTTCTGGCCGTTCACCGCCGCCACCGTGCAGGATTTCATCGAGCTGGAAATCTGACAAAAAAACCGGCGCCGGCCATCCCCACCCGTGGACCGGCAAGTGGCGGTTATGTGGAGGAATCAGTAACCGCGATAATCGGACCGGCCGGTACAGAAAGCCCGGTTGAAGGTGGCGGAGAGTTTTTCCGTCCATTCCCGTGCAATCACGGCCAGGCCGGCAAAAAACCCCTTGGTGCGTGCTTCCGTCTCTTTCAGCAACAGGCCCGCAATCACGTAAGCCACCAGGGTGGTGCCGGCGAAAAACAGCGCGCTCACGATCACCGCCAGGCGCACGCACCAGGTTTGCCAGCCCATGCGGGCGGCGATGGCATTGCACACACCCAGTACGATGGGCTGGCCGGGGCGGCCTTGCAGTGCTTCGCGGATCTCATTGATGATGCTGTCGGTGGACATGGTTGCAACTCCCTGTGGTTGACCCGGTGGAAAACGAGTTGGCTGGCTTTGCCAATGAGTTCTTGTTGTTGTGAACAAATGATGCAGGATTCATGCCACCCGTTCATGGGCCTGAAGTCATAGTGCTGGTGAGGGTTTGCGGGTGCCGTGTTTCGTTTGGGCCGCGATAACAGGCCAGAGTGAGGGTCGCTTTCGCCAGATTTTGTGCAAAATCGCCAACTGTTCCCGGCCCTTTGGCAGCGTGCTAAAGCTGCCTTTTGCTGTGCTAAACTCGCGCCGCGCATGAAGAAGACTGCATCCAACCGGGCCGGGCTGGCTCCCGCCCATCGATCGACAGCTTACCTGGATGGTACCCGGCTGGGGCAGGTCATCACCGCAGGTATAGCGCACCTGTTCCAGCGCCGCGACCTGCTCAATCGCATCAATGTTTTCCCGGTGCCCGATGGCGATACCGGCACCAACCTGGCTTTCACCTTCAAAACCGTCCTGGACGCGTTGAAGCGCAAACCGCGCCGGCGCGTGGATGAGCTGATGAGCCTGGTGGCCAGCGCCGCCCTGGATGGTGCCCGGGGCAATTCCGGCGCGATAATGGCGCAGTATTTCCAGGGCTTCAGCGAAGCGATCAACGGCCATCGCCTGCTCACCGCCAACAGCCTCGCCATCGCATCCAATGCCGGGGCCCAGGCTGCCTGGAAAGCCATGGCCAGCCCGGTTCCCGGCACCATGCCCACGGTGCTGGAGGATTTTTCCACCGAACTGGCAGCCCAGGAAAAGCAGGGTGCCAGTGACCTTCGGCAGTTGCTGCAGCGCGGCCTGGAACGGGCGCGGCAGTCGCTGGCCAATACGCCCAACCTGCTGCCGGTTTTGCGCCAGGCAGGTGTGGTGGATGCCGGCGCACAGGGTTTCGTGGATTTCCTCGAAGGGATGGCGGCTTACATGGAAACCGGGCGGGTGGATGCGGTTCCGGCCGACCTCGGTTCGGAAGAGGCTTTTGCCGCCGAGGAATTTGCGGTGGGCGAGCACCGTTACTGCACCGAGTGCGTGATTGAAAAGGCGCCGGGAAATGCTGTGGGCCTGGATCGCGATGCCATCATGCAGGCCATGCGGCAGCTCGATTCGAGTTCGCTGGTGGTGGCCGGCAACGCTGACAAGGTTCGTGTACATATCCATGTAAACCAGCCAGCGGACGTATTCCTGGCGGCTGAAGGCTTTGGCAATGTGACGCAGCAGAAAGCCGATGACATGCAGCGCCAGCACGGCCTGATGAACCACAAAGGCAAAGTGGCGGTGGTGACGGATTCAGGCGCGGACATACCGCAATCGGAAATCGAACGCCTGGCCATACACGTGGTGCCGGTTCGGCTGAGTTTCGGCGAGCGCGAGTTCCTGGACCGGGTCACGCTCAGCAGCGAGGAGTTCTACCGCCTGCTGCAGGAGTCGCCCGAGGCCCCCAAGACCTCGCAGCCGCCGGCACTGGACTTTTCGCGCGTGTACGGCTTGTTGACATCGCATCACTACGAGGTGGTTTCGGTGGGACTTTCCAGCGCACTGAGCGGCACTACATCGGCCGCCATCAGCGCTGCCGGGCGGCAGAATGGCGGACACGTGCGCGTGTTCGACAGCTTCAGTGCTTCGGCCGGGCAGGGTTTGCTGGCCATCATTGCGGGCGAGGCGGCCGAGCGTGGCTTTGAAGCGGACGAAATCGAGGCGCTGCTGCGGGAGGCGCGCTCACGGTGCCGCGTGTTTGCAGTGGCCAATGACCTTGCCTACGCGGTCAGGGGCGGGCGACTCAAGGCGTGGGTGAAGTGGCTGACCGACCACTTGCACCTGAACCCGGTACTCACGGCTACGCCGAAAGGCACCCTGGGGCTGGCCGGTTTTCACCTCGGGCGAGGTGCCCAGCCGGAACGGCTGGCAGCCAGCGCCTGCAAACACATGCAGCCCGACCGAATGTACCGTGTGTTGATCGCCCACGCCAACGCACCCGAAGGGGCGGCGCAAACCCGCCGCGCGGTGCTGGCACGGCACCCGCGCATACATTCCTGCCATATCACCGAGGCGGGTTCCGCGCTGGGCGTGCATGTCGGCCCAGGCGGCCTGATCCTGGCGTTCCTGCCGCATGCGGGTGAACTGGCCAATGACTGATTCCCTTTTGGCTTGTTGCCAACTGATATTTCGCGCTGGATATCCAGCCCGGGCGCGGAATGCGCCAGGCTTGCCGGCATGACCGTGCTGATCATCAAGAGCTTGCTGGCCTACATGCTGGGCTCCATTTCCGGAAGCCTGGTGCTGGGCCGTCTGCGCCAGATCGACATTCGCACCATGGGCAGCGGCAACGCGGGAGGCACCAATGCCTTTCGCAGCGTGGGGAAGAAATTTGCCCTGGCGGTGGCGATCATCGACGTGGCCAAGGGCGCGGTTGCCGCCGGCCTGATTCCACTGATCCCGTTGCCGGGACTGGGCGGTTCAGTCGCCGCACCAATTCAGGCCGTGTGCTGTGGCTTCGCCGCGGTGCTGGGGCATTGTTACCCGGTGTGGCATGGCTTTCGCGGTGGCAAAGGCGCAGCAACCGCCGTGGGCGTGCTAGCCGTACTGCAACCGTGGACCCTGCCGCTGATGTTCCTCACCTGGATACTGGTCCTCGGAGCCACCGGCTGGGTGGGGCTGGGCACCATGCTGGCGGGCCTCAGCATCATTCCTTCCATGCTTTGGCTGAACGTTCCGCGGGAACAACTGTTTCTGGGTATCGCGCTGGCCCTGTTCATGGTCTTCACGCATCGCAACAACATCCGCAAAATGCTGGCGGGTGAGGAATACCGCTTTGAGAAAGCCCGTTTCCTCAAGCGCCTGTTCTGATCTGCTGACCGGGTGCCACCTTGCCATTCGCTTTTCCTTTCCTGCGCAAAGCCGTCATTCAGGCAGGCCTGACACCGGCGTCCGCTGAAGCCCTGAAAAACCTGACGGTACTGGAAGCAGTAGGCTCCACCAACGCCTGGCTGCTGCAGCTTGCCCGCCATGAATTCCACGCCCATGCCGTGTTTGCTGAACAGCAAACGGCCGGGCGCGGCCGCCGGGGAAGGACCTGGCAGTCGCCCGCGGGTTGCAACATCTACCTGAGCCTCGGCTGGATTTTCCAGGCTGCGGCCCGCGATCTTTCCTGCCTGTCGCTGGTGGTGGGCCTGGCAGTGGTGCGCGCCCTGGAATCACTGGGTATTGAAGGCGCAGGGCTGAAATGGCCCAACGACATCCTGGCGGATGGAAAAAAGCTGGGCGGCATCCTGCTGGAATCCAGGCCGTCTGGTGGCGGCAAGTCCGCGGTCGTAATGGGCATCGGCCTCAACGTGGCCATGCCGCCGGATGACGCTGCCGCAAAGGGTATCGACCAGCCCTGGACCAGCGTAGCCGGGTTGCCGGGTGCAAGCCCCGACGATTCCCTGCGCGACCGTCTGGCAGGTGCGCTGCTGGACCGCCTACTGGATGCCCTGCCGGTGTTTGAATCCGCTGGCTTTGCGCCATTCGAATCCGACTGGCAGCGATTTGACCTGCTGTTCAACCGGCCTGTGAGCGTGACAGGGGCCGAGGGCGAAATCCTGGGTTGCGCGACCGGCATCGATGCGCAGGGCAACCTGTTGGTTTCGGAAGCATTGCCGTCGGGGGAACAGCAGCTGCACTGCTTCAGTTCGGGCGAGGCCAGTGTGCGGCCGGCGCATGGCGAAAACCAAAAATAATAGTGGTGGCGGGTGTTTACCCGCTGAGCTTTGGTCTACAATACCGCCCGCGCAAAACCGCTTGCGCAGTTTGGCCTTGCCGGCATAGCTCAGTTGGTAGAGCAACTGATTTGTAATCAGTAGGTCCCGGGTTCGAATCCTGGTGCCGGCACCATCACGCAGGTTCAGAGACCCGTCGTATGAGTTTTATCCAGCCCCCCCACGAAGACCTGCTGATCACGCCGGTGCTCAAGGCGCCGTTCTTCGTGGATGCCATGTTCCAGAAAGCCTACGGGCACGCCTGTCCGGATTTCGGCCAGCCTTTGGTGTGCTTCTATCGCAAGAACTGGGACCACTACGTGCCGCTGTGTTTCACGCTGTTCTGGCCGCACGAGGAAGTGATGCTGAATGGCGGTTCGGTGACCAGCGGTGCCGGCTTCAAGCTGGTGCCCGAGGACCTGGCCTGGTCCATCCGCGAAGGTGAGGGGCTGTTCTATTACATCCTGCGCTTTGGTTTTGAGTACTTCGCTGATGACTGCGAAGCTTTCTTTGCTACCTGTGGCGATCCGCGGGCCTGGGAGGTTTCGATGAAGGCGGGATTCGCGCCCACACAGTATGAACACCTGATCGTCAATTTCCACAAACCCATCAGTGACGAGCGCAAGCAGTTGCTCACCGAAAAGGTTCACCAGCTCGGATCGTTCTGATTTGAAGCTGTTCCGCCGCAAGAAAATTTCGGTGCCGGTGCTGACTTACCACAGCATCAATATCGATGCGAACACCTACGCGCAGAATGACCACATCGCCTTTGCCGCGGACCTGCGCCTGGTCGACCAGCTTGGAATGCGCGTGATTCCACTGCAAACGGTGGTGGAATGGCACCGCGGCGAGCTGCCGGATTCAGCCGTTGAAGGCGGGGTGGCGTTCACCCTGGATGATGGCACCAGCTTTGATTACCACAGCATCGAACACCCCAGCTGCGGCATGCAGACAGGCATGTTCCGCCTGCTGGAGGAATTTCGTGACGAAGTTGGCGCAAGCCGGCAACCCACGCTGCACGCAAGCAGCTTTGTGATTGTCTCGCCCGCGGCGCGGGTGGAGCTGGACCGCAAAAACATGGTGGGTAAAGCCTGGTGGGGCGATGACTGGTGGCAGCCTGCGCAGGCTTCCGGCTTGATGAGCATCGAGAGCCACAGCTGGGACCACAACCACCCGACCCTGGAGCGGGTGGCGCAGCAGGACAATCAAAGCGGTGACTTCGGCCTGATCGCCACCTGGGAAGATTGCCGGGCCCAGGTGGACCAGTCAGCCGAATACATCCACCGGCTCACCGGCTATCGCCCGCGCTATTTCGCTTATCCGTGGGGCCAGGCCAGTAACTACCTCAGGCGAGACTATTTTCCCAACCAGCAAACGTCACATCAATTTGTGGCCGCGTTTTCCAGCGACTCTGCGGCGGTGACAAAGTGTGATGACCGCTGGTTCCTGCCGCGTTATGTCTGTGGGCGGGATTGGAGATCACCGGCGGAGCTCCAGCGTTTGCTGGCCGGAACGGACACCGGGCGTTAAAAAAGCGGAGTCAGTGTGCCGGGTCAGTGTGCCGGGTAAGTGTTTTGGGTCAGTGGGCCGGCTGCCCGGCGTGAGGAAATACCAGCCGGCACCGGAGTCCGGGCTGGTTGTCCAGCAGGGTCAGTTCGGCATCATGCAGCCGCGCAATCGCCGCCACCAGCGCCAGACCAAAGCCCGAACTGCCGGCGCCGTCACCCAGGCGTTCGAACGGCTGCAGGGCTCGCTCACGTTGTTCCGCAGGTATGCCCAGGCCACGGTCGGATACTTCCAGCCGGGCAGCACCCGAATGGCCCGCAAGTTTCAGCTCCACCTGGGGTGCGGGCCCGGCATGCCGCAGGGCATTTTCCAGCAGGTTGGCCACCAGTTGCTGCAGCAAACCGGCATCGCCGAGCACGGAAATGCCGGGCTCGGCATCCAGGTTCAACCGGCCCCCGGCTTCTTCCAGCAGCGGCCGGTAAGCATCAGCCAGCTGTTGCAGCAGCGCGGACAAATCCAGTGGCTTGAAGCGATCCTTGAGCGTCCCGGATTCAACTTCCGCCAGCCGCAGCATGGAGCTGAATGTCTGCAGGATGGTGTCGGTTTCGGCCAGGGTCTGGTCGAGCTCAACCTGTTGCGTGGCATCGGTGGAGTTCGCGCGCAGGCTTTCCAGCCGGTTGCGCAAGCGCGCCAGCGGCGTGCGCAGATCGTGGGCGATGCCGGTGGAGACATGGCGTACGCTGGACATGAGCTGCTCGATGCGATCCAGCATGCCGTTCAAGGTTTGGCCCAGTTCGTCCAGTTCATCACCGCTGTTGCTCACCGGAATGCGCTGTGACAGCTGCCCGTTGCCCACATCACGGGCTGTGTGGGTGATGCCACGCAATTGCGCCAGAGTGCGGCGGCTCAGTATCCACCCACCTGCCAGGCCGATGATCAATGCAACTGCAAGGATCCAGCCAACGGTTTTTGCCAGCACACGCTCGGTGCTTTGCAGGCTGACCAGGTCTTTTCCGACACCGAACAGGTAGCCTTTGTCCAGGGGCGTGAAATAGAACAATCGCGGCACCTCTCCGTCCAGCCGGCGCCAGCCGCCGGCATCACGTTGTGGCTGGATTTCATCAAATATCACCTTGCCCTGGGGGCTTTGCACCACGTACTGAAGTCGCTGGCCGGGCGCCGCCTTGTCGATGCGCTCCTCGATCTCCTCCAACAACTCATCCAGGCCGTCTTCACGGTATTCAAACATCAGGAGGTTGGTTTCGGTGGTGATCTGCGCCCGCACTTCGGCCTCCAGTGCTGAGCGGGCGGTGAAATACAGCAGCAGGGCCAGCAGGCCCACCGAGGCGGCGAACAGCAGCAGGTACAGGGCCGTCAGCCGGAAAGTGGCGGTGCGCAGTATTTTAGGGCGCATCATCAATGCCGCGATCTTCGAGCATGTAACCCGCACCGCGGATGGTATGGATCAGGGGCCGGTCAAAGCCCTTGTCGATCTTGCTGCGCAGCCGGCTTATGTGCGTTTCCACCAGATTGGTGCCCGGATCGAAGTGAAAATCCCACACGCCTTCAAGCAACATGGTGCGGGTGACTACCTGGCCGGCATGGCGCAGCAGGAATTCGAGGATCTTGAATTCAGTGGGGAGCAGGTCGATGAATTTTCCGGCCCGGCTAACGGCCCGCTTGATCAGTTCCATGCGCAGGTCGCCGACTGTCAAAACGGTGGTGACTTCGCTCAGTGGCGGACGCTTGGCCAGCGCACACACCCGCGCATACAGCTCGGCAAAGGCAAAGGGCTTGACCAGGTAATCATCGCCACCGGCTTCGAATCCGGATACACGGTCCTCGATGCTGCCAAGCGCCGTCAGGAACAGGATTGGCGTTTTGATGCCGGTTTCGCGCAGGGTCCTTGCCAGGTTCAGGCCGTCAAGCCGGGGCACCATGCGGTCGAGAACCAGGACTTCGTAATTGCCTTCCTGCGCCAGCGCCAGGCCATCGAGGCCATTTTCGGCGTGGTCCACCACATGGCCCTGTTCCCGCAGTCCGCGGCTGATGAAATCCGCTGTGTTGCGATCGTCTTCCATCAACAGGATTTTCATGCCATGTCTCCGTGGGTTGATGGCAGCAAAAACCGGCGCCCCGCCGGCGGCGGGTTGAATCCGCCGCCAGGGGGCGCCGCTGGCTGAACACCGCGTTGAGCGCAGGGGCTAATCGTCGTGATCCTCTTTGACCTTGCGGATTTCGCCGGTCACGCCATCCACCGTTACTTCATAGAAGCGGTCGTTCGCCACCAGCTCCACTTCGTACTCGGGAGTGAAGCTGTCGTCATCCAGCTTGGCATCATAGGCGATACCGCCCTGGTGTTCCTGGGCAATTTCGATCGCCTCAATCAGGGTGATTTTGGCTTCCGCCAGCATCCGCGCGTCGTCGCGGTCGGCCAGGGCGGCTCCGGAAAGGGCCAGGCCGAGGGTGGCGGCCAGCAGGGTGAAAAGTTTCTGTTGTGTTTGCATGATTGTCTCCAGGGTTCGCGGCTGGATCATTCCAGACCGCCAGTCGTTATTCGACGGTGCCAGTGTGCCCAAGCCTAACTTACACCGGCTTTGCGGGAACTATACAAATTCGCAATGTGGAGCTGCGACTAGTTGTGGTTGCTCAGTAGGTTGTTCACAGATAGGCCACTTCGGCTAATCGGCGGTTGGTAGTTGAGACTAGCATGGGGTCTATGCCAGTTGTACTGGTGTAACCAGGGCCATAGATGCTCAGCTCGTTGTTCGGAGGTTTTGTAAGAACGGGCGTAGGCCCATTCCCGGAGTGCCGTTTGTATGAACCGCTCGGCCTTGCCGTTGGTTCTTGGGCTATACGGACGAGTTCGCTTGTGTATCAAGCCGAGCCGTTTGCACAAGCGCCTGAAGGCTTTGGACTTATAGGCGGCGCCGTTGTCGGTCAACACGCGTTGGAACTGAATGCCCAAGCTCCGGTAGTAACGGATCGATTTGAGCAAAGCCTTGCAGGCACTTTTAGCCGTTTCATCGGCGTGGATTGAACCAAAGGCGATACGGCTGTGGTCGTCAATCGCAACGTGGACGTACTCCCAGCCTGGGCCATGCTTGGGTGTTTTTTTACGGCAGCCAGTTACTCGGTGGCCAGGCCGCTTGAAGCGCCCCAACTTCTTGATATCGAGGTGCAGCAGGTCACCCGGTGCCTGATGTTCATAACGATTGTCGGGCTTGGCAGGCTCCAGATGGGACAGCCGATTCAGCCCAGCTTTGAGCAGAAGACGGCCCACGGTACTTTGGCTGAGTCCCAAGGAGAGCGCAATTTGTCGGAAAGTTTGGCGCTGGCGTCTGAGATCGATTACCTGCCACGCCAGTTTATCGGGTGTGGCGTGTGGGCACTGCAAAGGGCGTGACGAACGGTTTTGAAGACCTGCTTCACCTTCTGTCTGGTAACGGTTCAGCCACTTGTAAGCGGTGCGGCTACTCACCCCCATGGCTTGGGCAGCTTCTACAGGCCTGAGGCCCTCTTTGACAATGCGGCGGACAAGCAGCAATCGACCATGGACCGTTAATCGTGCATTCTTGTGGTTGTTCATTCGGGGCTCCGGATTATTGAGATGGATCGCACCTCCAATTCTCCGGGTATGCCCCGAGTGAACAACCTATTGAGAGATCACAACTAGTACTGGACTGGGCGCTGGACAGCTGCCCGGTTCGTAGATATTATTGAATTGAATTCAATATCATTTTA
>CAYYCX010000010.1:0-75728 GCA_964470455.1 uncultured Wenzhouxiangellaceae bacterium | reverse complement strand
CGATGCCTGCTGTGCCGTCATTGTGGCAAGATTGCAGGGTGAAGAGCTGCCCGCACTGCAGAGTTCCACGGCGCCGCAGATATCCAGGAGAAGTGAGTAGATGAAGTCGATTCTCGTACCCGTAGCCGACCGGCCGGAATGCGTTTTTGCGCTGGACGCGGCTTTTGACCTGGCCGGGAAACTGGCAGCCAATGTGACGGGCTGCCATCTGCGCCCGCACCGTGAGGAATCAGCCGCGGCAGCGGGCCAGCGCTTTTCGCTGGCGCTCGAAGCCGGTGCCCTGGCCGATATTCCCGAGAATGTCAGCAGCCTCAACTGCAGCAATGCCCGCCAGTTGTTTTCCGCGGCGGCTGAAAAGCACTCGGTCAAGCTGGCCAGGAAAGTCAAAGTGGGCGGCGAACCCGGTGCCTTCTGGCATGAAATGGTCGGCAGCCCGGACCGGCTGATGAGCATCATCGGCCCGATGGCGGACCTGATCGTGGTGTCACGCCCGAAGAAGAAAGCGTCCGGACCGGCCCGCGCCTTCATGCTGGCCGCATTGTTGAACAGTGGCAGGCCGGTGCTGGTGCTGCCGCAGAAGAAAGTCACGCCCGGCAGCCGGGTGTGTATTGCCTGGAATGGCAGCTCCGAAGCGGCCAGGACCGTCAAGGCCGCCATGCCGATACTGCAGCTGGCGGACAAGGTGCACATCGTCAGTTGCGGCAAAAGCGACCGGCCCGGCCCCAGCATCAGCCAGCTCTGCCAGTACCTGGCCATGTGGGGTGTGCCGTCAACCAGCGAGATCACCCGCGGCCGCAATCCTGAAAAGGAACTGTTGCAGCAATACGATGACAACCGCTCCAACCTGCTGGTGATGGGTGCCTATTCGCGCAGCCATTTGCTGGAGCGCATTCTTGGCGGCGTGACCTACGCCATGATGAACGAGGCGAAGGTCAACCTGTTCGCGCTGCACTCCTGATTGTCAGTAAGTTCAACTCTCCGGCCGCGGCGCCTGGGTCCGGCCGGCGGCTTGCAGGTGCTCAAACTGCGCCGGTTTCCCCGTATACTGGAAGCATGGCAGCAAGCATTTCACCGATCACCCAGGATACCGTGCACGGTCTCGAAGCACCGGGCTGGAACGATATCGACCAGGACACGCGGCTGCGTGACCCGCGCCTTTACATCAATCGCGAACTGAGCCAGCTGGAGTTCATCCAGCGGGTGCTGATGATGACCCTGGACGAACAGGTGCCATTGCTGGAGCGCCTGCGCTTCCTGTGCATCACCAGCCTGCTGGTCGACGAGTTCTTCGAAGTGCGGGTCGCTTCGCTGAAGCAGCGTATCCAGCACGGCGCGGCTGCGCCGGATGCGGACGGGTTGACGCCGACGAACCTGCTGCAGCTGATCCGGCAACGCGTGCTGCAGCTGGTGCGCGAGCAGTACCGCATCCTGCATGATGTGCTGACTCCGGCGCTGCGGGAGGAGAATATCCGGTTCCTGGGGGTGGAGGACTGGAGCGGCCGCCAGCGCGACTGGCTGCACCGCCATTTCCGCCACGAACTGATGCCGGTGCTCAGCCCGCTGGGGCTGGACCCGGTGCACCCGTTTCCGCGCATCCTCAGCAAGAGCCTGAACCTGGCGGTTGAGCTCAGGGGCAAGGACGCATTCGGGCGCGATGCCAGCATGGCACTGGTACGGGCGCCGCGCTCATTGTCGCGGGTGATTCACATTCCGCAATCCTACAGCCGCGGGCCGCACGATTTCGTACTGCTTGGAACGGTATTGCAGGCCTTTGCCGCGGACCTGTTTCCCGGCATGGAAATACTCGGCAGCCACCAGTTCCGCGTTACGCGAAATTCCGAGCTGCTGGTGGATGAGGAGGAAATCGAAAACCTGGCCAGCGCCCTGCAGGGCGAGCTGGTCGAGCGGGGGTTCGCTTCAGCGGTGCGCCTGGAAACCACTTCCAACTGCCCGCAGACGCTGGAAAAGTTTCTCGCCGGCCAGTTTGACCTGGAACCCGAGGATACCTACTACTACCCGGGGCCGGTGAACCTCAACCGCCTGTCCGAAGCCATCAGCCTGATCGACCGGCCCGACCTGAAATACCCGGTGTTCAAGCCGGCGGTGAAATCCTTCCTGGCCGGTGACCCGGATTACTTCGCCGTGCTGCGCCGCCGCGATATCCTGCTGCACCATCCCTATGAAAGTTTCCAGCCGGTGCTGGACCTGCTGCGCCAGGCCAGCCGCGACCCGAAAGTGCTGGCCATCAGCCAGACCCTGTACCGTACCGGCATCGACTCGCAGATCGTCAACCTGCTGATCGACGCGGCCCGGCACGGCAAGGATGTGACGGTGGTGGTGGAGCTGCGCGCGCGCTTTGATGAAGAGGCCAATATCAGCCTGGCGTCGCGGCTGCAACGGGCCGGCGTACAGGTGGTGTACGGCGTGGTGGGACGCAAGACGCACGCCAAGATGCTGATGATCGTGCGGCGCGAGCCCAGGACGTTGCGCAAGTACGTACACCTCGGCACCGGCAATTATCATTCCGGCACAGCCACCCTCTACACCGATATCGGCCTGATGACGTCCGATGCGGCCATCACCGAAGATGTCAGCCTGGTGTTCAAGCAACTGTCGGGCCTGGGGCAGCTCTATGGCCTGAAACGCCTGATGCACTCGCCGTTTACGCTGCACCAGCAGCTGATCGCCAAGATCAAGCGCGAGGAAGAACATGCGCTGGCCGGCCGGCCCTGTGGCATAGACCTGAAATTCAACGCCATCACCGAGCCGAAAATCATTCGCGCCCTGTATTCAGCCTCGCGCGCCGGCGTGCCCATCCGCTTGCTGGTGCGCGGGGTTTGCTGCCTGCGGCCGGGCATCAAGGGCGTGTCGGAAAACATTCGCGTGCGCTCGGTGGTGGGGCGGTTCCTGGAGCATGCCCGCGTTTACCGTTTCATCAACAATGACGAACCGGAGATCTGGGCCTCAAGCGCCGACTGGATGGAGCGCAACCTGTTGCAGCGGGTGGAGGTCGCCTTTCCCATCGACAAGAAAATCCTGCAGAAACGCATCATCGAGGAGTGCTTCAACATTCCCTGGCAGGACGACATGAGCGCCTGGGACATGCAGCCGGATGGCAGCTACCGGCTGGCGCCGCAGATGGATGACGATGGCAAACTGCGCCACCCGCAGAAGCGGCTGCTGAAACTGATCCGCAGCAACTACAGTCCCAAGCTTTCCTGACGGCTCACTTCATCTCGCGCAGCGCGGCAATGCGCTCTTCCAGCGGCGGATGGCTCAGGAACAGCCGCTTGATGCCCGCGCCCATGTTGCCGGATATGCCGAACGCGGCGAACTCGCCAGGCAGGTCCTTGTGCTCGGCCGGGCGTTGCAGGGCCTGCAGCGCGGCGATCATTTTCTGCCGGCCGGCCAGGTCGGCGCCACCGGCATCGGCGCGGAATTCACGCCGCCGCGAGAACCACATGACGATCATGGAAGCCAGGATGGACAGGAATATCTGTGCCACGA
Organism: uncultured Wenzhouxiangellaceae bacterium; assembly: GCA_964470455.1. Lineage (GTDB taxonomy): Bacteria > Pseudomonadota > Gammaproteobacteria > Xanthomonadales > SZUA-36 > JAWXBM01. The sequence goes on along the minus strand of CAYYCX010000010.1, from coordinate 72,221 downwards.
TCGAAGTGATGTAATAAGCCGGGCCGTAGCCGCGCTCGGTCTTGAACACCACGCGGTCGACCACGTGGCCAATCACCCGTGACAGGAAAATCACAAACGTGTTCACCACGCCCTGGATCAGGCCCATGGTGACCATGTCACCGTTGGCCACGTGCGAAACCTCGTGGGCCAGCACGGCTTCCACCTCTTCCGGCCGCATCGTCTGCAACAGGCCGGTGCTTACCGCCACCAGCGCGTTGTTGCGCCGCATGCCGGTGGCAAAGGCGTTGGGCGCCTCGGAGCGGAAAATACCCACTTCAGGCATGCCGATGCGGGCCTGCTCGGCCTGGCGGCGCACGGTTTCCAGCAGCCAGCGTTCAGTCTGGTTGCCGGGTTGTTCGATCACCTGCACACCCATGGCGCGCTTGGCCATGAACTTGGACATGGCCAGGGAGATGAAGCTGCCACCAAAGCCGATCACTGCCGACATGACCAGCAGGGCCTGCAGGTTCAGGTCGACGCCGTTCTGGGCCAGTATGCCTTCGATGCCGAACACCTGGAAAACAATGGAAATCAGCACCAGCACGGCGGCGTTGGTGGCGAGGAAAAGGAGTATGCGCATCATGTTCGTTCAGGTTCCTGCACAGGTTCAGTGGAATTTCAAAATGTAGCTTTCAGCCAGCCAATTCAAGCCGCTTTGACCATCATCTTTCGCATGGAGTTTCAGAACCGGACCGTCGCCACCACGGCGCGGTGGTCGGATGGAAATGGATCAACGGCGATGTCCGACCAGGGGCCGCTTTCACCCACCACGGCTGCGCTGTCGATGCGAAGGCTTTCACCTTTGGCAAAAATGAAATCGATGCGGTCGCGGTGGTCATCGGTGGTTTCCGAAGTGATGTTGGGCGACCAGGTAAAGCCGGGTTTCAGCAGGGCATCGGGGTGGGCGGCGCGAAAAACATCGGTGAAGCCAAGCCCCTCCACGGCGTGGCTGAACGGCCATGCCACTTCCAGCGGATGGATTCCGGCCGCGGCCGCGGCGGCGGACCAGTCGCGGAACGAAGGCTCGTTGAAATCGCCGGTGATGAAAATGGCCGCTGCATCTCCGGAGGAAGCCAGGTCATTCCGCAGTAATTCGAAAGCCTTCCTGCGGGCTGCCCAGGCGGCATCGATGGCCTGTTCGGCCGTGTCCAGGAATTCAGCCTGGCCATAGGGAATGGACAATAGCTGGAACGGGCCGTAGGGATAGTCCGTGGTGTGAATGTTGAACAGCAGCACCTCGCGGCCATCGACATCGATTCGAGCTCCCAGGCCGCCGGGCGTGGCTGCCCTGATCGGGTAGCGGCTGAGAATCGCGTTGGCCCACAGAACTTAGTTGTCTTCCAGTTGCTCCAGCAACTCATAACCCAGCGCGGCGGCCAGTTGGGGCGCCACCGACTGCGGCCCGGCCGGGCAGTGCTCGGCCTCGCAGGTTTCCGATTCCGGCCGGATTTCCTGCAGGCCGATGATGTCCGGGTTGGCGGCGCGGATCACTGCCACGGTCTCGTCGATGCTCTTGCCGGCATTGGTGCCGGCGCCCCAGGTATTGAAGCTCATCACGGTGAGCCGGGTTTCGGCGCCGGCCGGCAGGCTGAAGCACAGCAGATAGCAGATACAGGCGAACAGGGGCCGAATGGTCATGGGTTTTCCCGCGGCGGAAGCAAAAACTGCGCCCATGTTGCCACTGGCGGGTGATTTCGCCAAACTGGCCGCCCATGACCCAGCCGCTCCCCATCGAAATCCGTTTCCTGAAACGCTATGCGAGGGCGCTGCATATGGCCGGTGTGCCGGCGCACCAGCTGGAAGGCCTGATCCAGGCCACGGCGCGCTGGATGGGTTACAAATGCGACTTCTGGTCCAGCCCCACCGCGGTATTCCTGTCCCTGCAAACGCGTGACGACCATGACGACGAGAAGCCCCTGCCGATGCAACTGGTGCGCCTGTATCCCAGCGCCACGAATCTGGCTGCCACCGCGGAATTGTACGAGCTGGGCGAAGACCTGATCGAGGGGCGCCTGGACCTGGAAACCGCCTACCAGCGCCTGCACCAGCCGCCGGCATCCATGTTGTATTCCAACACCCTGCAGGTTCTGGCCGGCAGCCTGGTGAGCGGCGCGTTCGCGATCCTGTTCCACAGTTCCTGGCTGGGCGTGCTGGTGGCTTCCCTGGCAGGCGTGCTGGTGGGCCTGTTGCCCATCGTCCTGCCGCGCCTGCAGGCTGCCGGCAGCCTGGAACCGCTGGCGGCGTTGGCGGTGAGCCTGTTTGTCTACGCCTGCAACAGCGTGTTTTCCTCGATTGAAACGGCCAGCATCATCATGTCGGGGCTCATTGTGCTGATGCCCGGCCTGGGCCTGACCATCGCCGTCACCGAGCTGTCCACCGACCACCTGTCCTCCGGTTCCGCCCGCCTGGCCGGGGCGCTGGTGGTGATCCTCAAGCTGGCCCTGGGCGTGCTGGTGGGCAAGGTGATTGCCGGCTGGTTGGGCTGGACGGCTGCCGGTGAACTGGATTGGGCCGCGGCATTGCCGCCGCTGTGGTTCCAGTGGCCCGCCCTGTTGCTGGCCGGCCTGGCCTTTGCGGTGCTGTTCAATGTCCGTCACCGGGATGTTCACCTGGCGGTGCTGGCTGCCTTCACCGGCTATGTGGTGAGCCGGGCGGGCGTGATCCTCGGCGGGGTCGAGTTCGGCGTCCTGCTGGCCGCGCTGGTGGTGGGGCTGTTGGGCAACCTGCTGGGTCGCTGGTTGCGGCGCCCGGCCAGCCTGGTGCGGGTGCCGGGCATCATCCTGCTGGTGCCCGGGGCGCTGGGCTACCGCACCGTGACCAACGCCCTGCTGGGGGCCAATCCCAACCCGCAGGAAACGGTGCTGCTGGTGGCCATCCTGGTCATCGCCCTGGTGGGTGGCCTGCTCATCGGCAATACCATCGTTCCGCCCCGGCGTTACCTCTGAACCACTCCTTGAACGGCGCCGGCAGCGATTGGGTTGCCGGTTTCACAGCAATTTCCGGTGGCTTTCACGACGGCATCACGTCCCGGCCCCCAGAATCCCGGCCATCACAACCGGGATACCCATCATGTCGATTGCAAGCAGGTCACAAACAGGTCGGCTGGCGGTGGACTGGACCGAGAGCGGTCTGGTTCCCGATCCGCTGGTACGGGCCGGAATACGCCGCCTCAACCGCCAGCGGCTGGAGGAAATCCATGCCGATGATATCGAGCGCGTGGCGGACCAACTGGAGTCGCTGGTGGCGCGCATGCACCAGGCCGAGATCGCGCCTGTTCCGCAATTGGCCAACCAGCAGCATTACGAGGTACCGGCGGAATTTTTCGCGCAGGTGCTGGGCCAGCACGGCAAGTACAGCTGCTGTTACTGGGATGACAGCACCGTAGACCTGTCCCAGGCCGAAGCAGCCGCGCTGGGCATCACCTGTCGCCGCGCCGGCATTGAACCCGGCATGAAAGTGCTGGACCTCGGCTGCGGCTGGGGTTCGCTGAGTCTCTGGATTGCCGGCAAATACCCGGAATGCGAAGTGGTGGGCATGTCCAATTCCGCCAGCCAGCGCGAGTGGATCATGGCCCGGGCCGCTGAGCGCGAGTTGCAGAACCTGCGGATCGTGACCGCCGACATGAACGAATTTGACGCCGGCCAGCAATTTGACCGGGTCGTGTCGGTGGAAATGTTTGAACACATGCGCAATTACCCCGAACTGTTCCGCCGCATTGCCGGCTGGCTGGAACCGGAAGGGCAGTTTTTCATGCATATTTTCTGCCACCGCAACAGCGCCTACGAGTTCATCGACCGTGGCCCCGGTGACTGGATGAGCCGGCACTTCTTCTCGGGCGGCATGATGCCGAGCTTCGACCTGCCGCTGCGCTTCCAGCAGCACCTCAGATTGCAACACCGGGCCTGCTGGAGCGGCTTGCACTATGCGCGCACTGCCAATGCCTGGTTGAACAACATGGACCGCCGGCGGGCTTCCATCCTACCCCTGTTGCAGGACTGCTACGGCGCGGCCGAGGCGGAGAAGTGGTTCCAGCGCTGGCGCATCTTTTTCATGGCCTGCGCCGAGCTGTTCGCTCACGACAACGGTCGCGAGTGGTTTGTCGGGCATTACCTGTTTTCGAGGCAGAGTTCATGAAGCTGAGCGCCATCAATTACCTCACGTTCCAACTTGGCTGGTTTGCCTGCGTGCTGTCGGCCGCCCAGGGCCGGCCGCTGGCGGGCCTGACGATTGCCGTGCTGGCGCTGGGCTTGCATCTGTTCCTGGCCGGCAAGGTTGGTGAGGAACTGAAGCTGATCCTGGCCTGCACCGCCATCGGCACGGTGTTTGACAGCCTGCTGCTGGCCACGGGCTGGGTCAGTTACCCCAACGGAGAATGGTTGCCGGGCATGGCGCCGTACTGGATCGTCGCGATCTGGTTGTTGTTCGCCACCACGCTGAACCTGTCGATGGGCTGGCTGAAAGGCCGCCTGCTGCTGGCGGTGGCCATGGGCGCCCTGGGCGGGCCGCTGAGCTACCTCGCCGGGCAGGAACTCGGCGCCATCCGGCTGGAAAACCCGGAGACTGCACTGGCCGCGCTTGCGGTGGCCTGGGCCATCATGATGCCGGCCCTGAGCAATCTGGCACAACGCTGGAACGGCTTTTCCGTTGTTGAACATGAGGCTCAGCCCGTATTGACCGGCTGGGCCGGTACAGGAGCAAAAGACCATGCCTGATCAAAAGCCAAACCGGTTCTTCCAGGGACTGTCGTCGCTGGCGCTGGCCACCGCGATCACAGCGTCGGCCTTCGCGGGAACGCAACCCGGAAAAGTCTGGCATTTCGATGTATATGTCAATGACAAGCCCGTCGGCCAGCATGCGTTCCACCTGCAACAGCAGGGCGAACAGCAATGGCTCAACAGCGAAGCATCGTTCGAATACAAACTGGCCTTCGTCACCCTCTACCGCTACCAGCACCAGAACCAGGAGGTCTGGCAGGACGGGTGCCTGGCCCGCATCGAGTCCAGTACCGACGCCAATGGCAAGGACTATGCGGTTATCGGCGAGGCTGGCGCGAATGGCTTCATGCTGGAAGGCAGCAAGGGCGAAGCGGTGTTGCCGGGTTGCGTGCACACCTTTGCCTACTGGAATCCACAATTCCTGCAGGCCGGGCAATTGCTGAACACCCAGAATGGAGAGTACCTGGACGTGGCGGTTTCCGAACCGGTGCAGGACACCATCGAGGTGATGGGCAGGACGGTGACGGCGCAACGCTATCAGCTGACCGCCAAAAAGCTCACCCTGGACCTGTGGTATTCCCCCGAAGGCGAGTGGCTCGGCCTGAAAAGCGTTTATGACAATGGCCGCGAACTGCGTTATGAGCTGGTGTCGCCGCCGGCATCGCTGGCCCTGGCGGGAGGTGGAAAATGACCATTTTTTTCCCGCGAGTGCTGGCTGTGTTGGCCGGGTCGATGATGCTGGGCGCCTGCCGCGCTTCCCTGCCACCTCTGGAAACCGTGGATTACGTGGACCTGCAACGGTTCATGGGTGACTGGTACGTGATTGCCAATATTCCAACCTTTGTCGAGAAAGGCGCCCACAACGCGGTCGAAAATTACCGGCTGGATGACGACGGTACGATTGCCACCACTTTCACGTTCCGCAAGGGCGGATTTGACGGGCCGTTGAAGGAGTCTCACCCGCGTGGTTTCGTGCGCGACACCGACAGCAATGCCGAGTGGGGCATGCAGTTTGTCTGGCCGATCAAGGGCGATTACCGCATCACCTTCCTGGATGAGGACTACAGCCGCACGGTGATCAGCCGCAACAAGCGGGATTATGTCTGGCTGATGGCCCGTACGCCGCAGATCAGCGAGGCCGAATACCAGGAAATGCTGCAACACGTGCGTGAGTCGGGTTACCCGCTCGAAGAGGTCCGCAAGGTGCCGCAGCAGCCGCTCGAGCAGCGCCAGCCATGACGATGACGGCCATGAGGATACCGACATGAAAATCGCCGTAGTCGGCTCCGGAATCGCCGGCAACGTGGCCGCCCGTGCTTTGCACCGGCAGCACGACATCACCGTGTTCGAGGCCGGCAACAGGATAGGTGGCCACAGCAACACGGTGGATGTCGATGTGAAGGGGCGGAATTACACCATCGACACCGGGTTCATCGTCTACAACGACCGCACCTATCCGCAGTTCAGCCAGATGCTGCAGGAACTCGGCGTGGCCAGCCAGGACAGCGAAATGAGTTTCAGCGTGCGCTGCGAACAGACCGGCCTGGAGTACAACGGCGCTTCGCTGAATGCGCTGTTTGCGCAGCGGCGCAACCTGCTGAGCCCGCGCTTTTACCGCATGCTGCTGGACATCCTGCGCTTCAACCGCGAAGCGCCAGCCGTGCTGGGCCTGGAAGAAGAGCGCCTGACCCTGGATGAATACCTTCGGCAGGGCGGTTATTCAAGCGAGTTCATCCGCCATTACATCACACCGATGGGGGCGGCCATCTGGTCCGCCAGCCCGGCCGGAATGGGCGCGGTGCCGGTCGGGTTTTTCGTGCGGTTTTTCCATAACCACGGCCTGCTGAGCGTGTCCGACCGGCCCACCTGGAAAGTCATCCGCGGTGGTTCGAGGAACTATGTCAACCGGTTGGTGGCGGATTTTGCCGACCGCATTTGGCTGAATTCGCCGGTTGAATGGATCAGGCGCCACGAAAACCACGTGGAGGTCAAGGCCTTGGGTGGGGAGCCGCAGGCATTCGACCGCGTGATCCTCGCCTGCCACAGCGACCAGGCGCTGGCCCTGTTGCGCGATACCACGGAAGCTGAGCGCGAAGTGCTGGGCGCCATCGCCTGGCAGCGCAATGAAGCCGTGTTGCACACCGATTCGCGCCTGATGCCGCGCCGCAGGCGGGCCTGGGCCGCCTGGAATTACCACCTGCTGCGCCAGCAGGCGGTCAATGACGGGCCGGTCAGCCTCAGCTACAACATGAATATCCTGCAGGGCATCAGTGCGCCGGTGGATTTCCTGGTGACGCTCAACCACCGGGATGCGATCGATGAGCAGCGGATCATTGCCGCGTTTGATTACGAGCATCCGGTGTTTGACCAGGCCGCGGTGGCAGCCCAGCGCCGCCAGCGTGAAATCAACGGACCGCGCCATACCTATTACTGCGGCGCCTGGTGGCGCAACGGCTTCCACGAGGATGGCGTGGTCAGCGCCCTGCAGGCCGTCGAGCATTTGCGTGATGACCTGGCGGAAGGCCAGCAGGTCCAGCGCAGCAGGGCCGCCTGAACATGCCAGCCAGCCAGTCACTCAGCCATTCAGCGATCTACCACGGCACGGTACAGCACCGACGCCTGCAGCCCAGGCTGCACTACTTCCGGTATTCGCTGTTCATGCTGTATCTCGACCTGGATGAACTGCCCGGGCTGTTCGACCAGAGCCGCTGGTATTCAGCGCGATCCCGGGCACTGGCGCGCTTTTGCCGTGAGGATCACCTGGGCGATCCGGAACTGCCGTTGTCGCATTGCGTACGCGAGCTGGTGGCGGAACGAACCGGGCGCCGGCCGCAGGGTCCTATCCGCCTGCTGACCCATTTGCGCTATTTCGGTTATTGCTTTAATCCGGCCAGCTTCTATTATTGTTTTCATCAGGATGATGAAACCCTGGAGTGCATCGTGGTTGAAGTGAACAACACCCCCTGGGGCGAACGGCACTGCTACGTGCTGGATGCCGCCAGCGACCTCGGTTCCAACGGCCAGCATCGATGGCAGGAGGACAAGCGCATGCATGTATCGCCCTTCATGCCCATGGACCTGAAATACGACTTCCGCATGACCACGCCCGGCGAGTTCCTGGCGGTGTACATGCAGAACCAGCAGGACGGAGCGCTGGTGTTTGATGCCGGGCTCAACCTGCAACGGCAGGAGATCAGCGCGCGAACCCTGCGCAATGCCCTGTTGCGTTTTCCGCTCATGAGCCTGCAGGTCATCGTCGCCATTCACTGGCAGGCATTGCGCCTCTGGCTCAAGGGTACCCCGGTATTTACGCATCCCACGCCATCATGAAATCCGTGTCCCTGGCTTCACCCCGCCACCTGGCGGGAACCGTCAAACCCAGCCGGCTCGACGGGCTGGCCGAAAAGCAGGTGCTGCGCCGGCTGGAGAAGCTGCAGCAGGGCAGCCTGCATCTGCAGTACCGCGGCAGGTTGTTCAGCTTCGGCGAACCGGCCGGTACCGTGAGTGACCAACCCCGGGCCCGCATCACGGTGCTGGACCCGCGCTTTTTCAGTGAAATTGCTTTTGGCGGCAGCATCGGCGCCGGCGAAGCCTGGATCCAGGGCTACTGGACCTGCGATGACCTGGTCGGCCTGGTACGGCTGATGCTGCGCAACCGCACGGTGCTGGAGCGAATGGAGTCGGGCCTGGCGGCGTTGACCGGCCCGCTGCAGAAGCTGTTTCACTGGATGAACCGCAACACGCACGAGGGCGCGCGGCGCAACATCGCGGCGCATTACGACCTCGGTAATGACTTTTTCCGGCTCTGGCTGGATGAAACCATGATGTATTCCTGCGCGGTATTTGAGTCGGTGAACGGTGAACCAGCTGGTGACCTGCACGCCGCGCAGCTCAAGCGGCTGCGGCGCATCTGCGACAAACTGCAACTAACGCCCAAGGACCATGTGCTGGAAATCGGCACGGGCTGGGGCGGTTTTGCCATATTCGCAGCGACGCATTACGGTTGCCGGGTCACCACCACCACCATTTCGCGCCAGCAGTACGAGTGGGCGGCAGAGGCGGTAGTCAAGGCAGGCCTGCGGGATCGTATCACCCTGTTGCTGGATGATTTCCGCGACCTGCGCGGCCAGTTCGACAAGCTGGTTTCGATTGAAATGATCGAAGCCATCGGCAGCAAACTGTACCCGGACTTCTTCCGCATCTGTTCCAGCCTGCTGAAGCCGGATGGCCTCATGCTGCTGCAGGCGATTACCATCGCCGACCAGAACTACGCGGCTTCGCAACGCTCGGTGGACTTCATCCAGCGCTATATCTTTCCCGGCGCCTGCCTGCCCTCGGGTGAGGTGATGAACCGCACGGTGGCGGAACAAACCGACTTGCGCCTGCTGGACCTCGAAGACATCGGCCTGCACTACGCGCGAACGCTGCGGTGCTGGCGGGAGAATTTTTTCGCAGCCATCGAACAGGTGAAGCAACTGGGTTACCCGGAACCGTTCATCCGCATGTGGGAGTTTTACCTCTGCTACTGCGAGGGAGCTTTCATGGAGCGGGCCATTTCCGACCTGCAGCTGGTGTACAGTAAACCCGGCTTCACGGCATTGCCGGTTCGCTGAGTGAAGAATGCCTGGCCGTAATTTCTGCCATGACTCAAAGGACAAGCGCTTGTGAGCAATCAATCCATACTGCTGGTTGAAGACCACGCCGACCTGGCCGCCACCATCGGTGACGAGCTGGAAGCCCGCGGCTACATCATGGACTTTGCCGCCGATGGCGCTTCGGCCCTCGGGCTGGCAATGACCCAGCAATACGACCTGATCGTGCTGGACCTGATGTTGCCCAAACTCAGTGGCATGGAAGTGTGCCAGCGCCTGCGTGAACAGCACGTTTCAACACCCGTCCTGATGCTGACGGCCCGCGACCAGCTGGCCGACAAGCTGGAAGGCTTTGAAACCGGCGCCGACGACTACCTGGTCAAACCGTTCGACATGGAAGAACTGGTGGCGCGCATCAAATCGCTGCTGCGCCGCAGCCGCGGCGAAGTCAGCCCCTCGGAGTACCGCGTGGCCGACCTGCAGTTCGATACCGGCAGCCTGGAGGTCAAGCGGGCCGGCAAGCGGATTGAAATTTCACCTACCGGCCTGCGCATCCTGCGCATCCTGATGCGCGAATCGCCCAATGTGGTGACGCGCGAAACGCTGGAGAAGGAACTGTGGGGTGACCTGCTGCCGGACAGCGATACGCTGCGCAGCCATGTGTACAACCTCAGGCGCGAAATCGACCGTCCGTTCAAGCAGAAGCTGCTGCATACACTGCCCGGCATCGGCTTCAAGCTGGCGCAGATGGAAGAAGAGTGATACCGGTCAATCCGGCGCGGGCCTAGCCGGCCTTCCGTCCCACAACCACCGCGTCGCCCCATTCCAGCGTGGCGGTGCTGCCTTCACCCGGTTTGCTTTGCATCGAGATCTGCCAGCCAAAGCGGTCGCACAGCCGTTTGACGATGGTGAGGCCCAGGCCGAACCCCTTGGTACTGGATTCGCCGCGTTCAAAAGGCTCGAAAATGCGCTGCAGCAATTCCTCGCTCATGCCCGGGCCGGTGTCGCTGACCGTCAGTCCTCCGTCGCGGATGTGCACCGTGACCTCACCCTGCTCGGTGTAGCTGAGCGCATTGCGCAGCAGGTTGTCGATCACGATGGCCAGCACCTTGGGCGGAGCCTGCAACTGCACCAGGCTGTCGGCCTGCAGTTTTACCGGCACCTGCTTGGTGTCAAAGGCGCGTTGCATCTGCTCGATGCGCTCAGCCACCAGGTCGTTGACGATAATGGCCTCGCGCGGCAGGCGTGATTCATCTTCCCGCGCCAGGATCAGCAGGGTTTCCAGCAGCTTTTCCATGTCGCGCACGGTGCGCTGCATGCGTTCCAGCGGCGCTGCCAGTTCCGGTTGGCCGGCGGTACGGCGCTGCAGGGAATCGAGGTTGGCGCGCATCACGGCCAGCGGCGTGCGCAGTTCGTGGCTGGCATTGCGGGTGAAATTGCGCTCGCGGTGCAGGAAGCGGTTCACCCGCTCGATGAATTGCTGCAGGGCGCCGGCGAGGATCTGCACCTCACTGTTGCTGGTGGCATCCACGTGGAAATCGAGTTCCTGCAGGTCGCCGGAACGGGCATCAAATGCCTCCACGCGGTTGGCCAGTTGCACCAGCGGGGAGACGGCAGTGCGCGATAGCCGGTAGCCGAACCAGGTCACGGTGTAGGCCAGCAACAACACCAGGCTCAGTGGCACCACGCCGAAAAACATCACCAGCCGCGACACCTGTATTTCGTCAAATACCAGGTACAGGCGGGCATTGCCGTGTGGGCCGTTGTGGTCGCTGATGTGCACCAGCGGCTGGCTGATGCCATTGTCGATTCGGCGGAAGCCCGGCTGCTGGTCCGCCAACCAGCCGGGTATCTCGTCGCCGTGTTGCTTCTGCCGCAGGTAACCGTACAGGTTCTGGGTGTTGGGCCGGGGATGTTCCGGGTTGGCTTCGTACAGCGCCCAGTAATGCGCTGCTTCGCCGTCCAGGGCCTCATTCACCAGGATGCCCTCCACCACCTTGGCGGCGCCGAACACGCCCAGTATCACGGCCACCGAAATGGCCAGCACCTGCAGCAGGAATACCCTGACGAGGTTGCTGCGCAATGTGCCGGACTTGAACATCAATCGTGATCCTGTTGGTGAATGCCGGCCATGTTCCGCCAGCGGCCGTCAATGAAGAGTGAAGCCCGCACCGGCATCATGCGCTGCCGGTGAGGTAAGGCAGCATCAGGCCGGCGGTGGCCAGCAGCAGGAAGAATCCGCACATGTCGGTAACCGTGGTGAGGATAGGGCCGGACGCCACCGCCGGGTCGATTCTGAAGCGCTTCAGCAGCACCGGCAGCGTGCCGCCTACGGAGACCGCAATCAGCGTGTTGAGGGACAGCGCGAAACCCACCACCAGCCCGAGCCAGGGATTACCCTGCCAGGCCCAGGCGACGAGGGCGATCAACAGGCCCAGCACCAGGCCGTTGATCACGCCCACCGCCGCTTCCTTGCGCCAGACGTAGTAGAAATCCTGCGGCTTGATCATGCCCAGCGCGAGTTCGCGCATGCTCACCGCCACCGCCTGGTTGCCGGAACAGCCGCTCATGTCGGAAATGATGGGCAGGAACACGGCCAGCACGATCACTGCGCTGAGCACATCCTGGAACTGGGCGATCACACTGGCCGCGATCACATTCAGCAGGATGTTGACGGTGAGCCAGGAAAGTCGCCGGCGCGAACGCAGCAGGGTGGGCATGGAGCGCAGTTCCTCGCCGCCGACGATACCGCGCGACTTGAGATAAGCGGCTTCCGCCTCTTTGCCCAGGGCATCGAACACCGCGCGACGGCGCAGCACGCCCAGCATGCGTTGCCCGTCATCCACCACCGGCACGGCTGACAGGTGGTGCTGGCTGAAAAAGTGTTCCAGTTCCACCAGCGTCGCGGTGTCCCGCACCGACAGGGCCGGCCGGTAGATATCCGCCAGCCGCGTATCGGGAGCAGCCAGGGCGATATCGCGCAAATGACACAGGCCCAGCAATTGCTGCGCGTGGCCGGTGACGTAGATGTCCAGCACGTGGTTGAGTTCGTATTCTTCCTCGCGGCGCTGCAGGTCATTCAGCACGGCCCGGGCACGGTACATCCGGGGGTAGCTGAAGTACTCGGTCACCATCAGCCCGCCGGCGACGTGGTCGTCATACGCCATCAGGTGACGCGCGCCCAGGGCCTCGCGTTCGTCCATGTAGCGCAGGATTTCCTCCAGGTCTTCCGCATCCAGGTCGCCCAGTACATCGGCCTGGCTGCTGCTGGGCATCTCGCTGACGATGGAGGCGGCCAGCTGTGGATTCAGTTCTTCCAGCAGTCCGGCGGCCGGTTGCGCCGGTATGACGGCCATGACTTCAGCCGCGGCTACCGGGTTGATGCGCTCCAGCACTCGCTGCTGCTCATTGCTGTCCAGCCGCATGAAGGCCCGCAGGCTGTCCTCGCCGCTCAGCCCGGAGAGGAAATGGGTCAGGCCTTCGGTGTCATTGCTGTTCAGGTAGTCACGCAGGACATCCCAGGGTTGGATCGGTGTGGCTGCCATGGAAACTCCCAGGTTGGTGGGCGGTGCTGTGCCTGGATTGGCGGCCGGCGTGGCGGCCGGCGCGCTCGGCTTTCAGTCAGCCGCTTTTGTTCAGTCCGGATCGAGGCTTTGCAGGCGCCGTTCCAGTTGTTCGATCCGTTCGAGCAATTCCAGCGCCAGCGCCACGCCGGGCAGGTTGACGCCCAGGTCCTGTTGCAGCCGCGTACTGGTGCGCACCCGTGTCAGGCTTTTCCAGTGGAAGTGCCAGTGCCCGGTGCGGTCGCTGGCCTCGGCCTGCGGTTCTATGATGCCTTCCTCCACCAGCAGCAGTACCTGCTCGCGCGGCAGGCCGCAGCTGCGGCACAATTGTTCGAGTGTCAGCGGCGCATCGTAGCCGGGAATCTCACCCTGCAGGGGGCTGTTCGTGCTCATGAGCTTTGCTCCAGTTGGTCGCGCAGATGCTCAAAGGCAGCACGCGCTTTCGCGGTGTCGGCGGGCGGATTGACCAGCTTCAGCACCGCGTACAGGTCGCCGGGGGATTTCGCCGGCAGCCCGCCACCCTTGAGGCGCAGGGTTTTGCCGCTCTGCGATCCTGCCGGAACCTTCAGTTTCACCTGCCCGGTGGGCGTGGCCACGCTTATGCTGTCACCCAGCGCGGCCTGCCACGGCATCACCGGCACGTCGACGTAGATGTCCTTGCCGTCGGCGCGATAGCGCGGGTGTGGCCTGAATGCCACCTCGAGGTAGAGGTCGCCGGCGGGGCCCTGGCCCATACCGGCGCCACCCTGGCCGCTGAGCCGGATCTGCTGGCCCTGGCGTATGCCTTTGGGAATTTTCACCGACAGGGTTCGTTCGCGGTTTTGCAGGTAGCCCTCGGGCGTTACCTCGGGAACCTGCAGGGTGAGCTGGCGGGTCGCGCCCTGGTAGCTGTCCTCGATGTCGATCAGGATGCGGGCATGGCGGTCCTCGCCCTGCATGTGGAATTCCTGGCCGGCACCGGCACGCCTGCCGCCCCGCGAAGCCTGCGCGCGGCCGAACAGCTCTTCAAAAAAGTCACTGAAATCCGCGGCTGAACCCGGGCCGGCCCCCGGACCGCCCCCTGGGCCCTGGCGGAACCCGCCCTGCCAGCCGGGTGGGGGGCGAAAATCCTGCCCGGCCTGCCAGTTGCTGCCGAGCTGGTCATACGCGGCGCGCTTTTCCGGGTCTTTCAGCACTTCGTAGGCCTCGCCCAGTTCCTTGAAGCGGGCTTCGGCATCCTTTTCCTTGCTGACGTCCGGGTGGTACTTGCGCGCCAGCTTGCGATAGGCGCGCTTGATGTCATCCGCGCTGGCATCTTTGGCCACGCCCATGACCTTGTAGTAATCCTTGTATTCCATGATCCGATACTTGCTCCGGTTTCGTGAAATGCTTTCCACAGACTGCCACGGCCATGTGGCTTCGACAAGTTCGCGTATCAAGGCGCGGGGCCTCACGTTTGATGGCGGTCAGTTTTGCCGCCAGAATAGCCGGGACACGCTGCATCGCACAGCCAGCAAATGAAGCAGGCAACACAAGGCAACAAGCCAGACAACAAGGAGAACGCGAGTGTCGGAGACCCCCACCATTCACCTGCACGCGGGCAAAGGCCTGCCCGAGAATGCCCACCGCCCGTTGAAGGAGGGCGAGATCTACCAGCCCTACGTGCCCCGCAGCGAGAATCCCGCTGAATTCACCGTCAAGGCGATATTCTTCGGTATCGCCTTCGGCATCCTGTTCGGTGCGGCCAATGCCTACCTGGGGTTGCGCGCTGGGCTGACCATCAGCACTTCGATACCGGTGGCGGTGATGACCGTGGCGGCATTCCATGCGCTGCGCAAAATGGGTGGTACGGCCAACATCCTGGAAGCCAATCTCGCGCAGACCGTGGGCTCGGCATCCAGTTCGGTGGCCAGCGGCGTGATTTTCACCCTGCCGGCGCTGTTCCTGTGGGGCGTTTATCCCTCGTTGTTGCAGATGACCCTGCTGGCGATGGCCGGCGGCATGCTCGGCGTGCTGTTCATGATTCCGCTGCGGCGCTTCCTGATCGAGCGCGAGCACGGCAACCTGCCGTATCCCGAGGGCACGGCCTGCGCGCATGTGCTGGTGGCCAATGAGTCTCGTGGCGGCCAGGCGAGGAATGTGTTCATCGGCCTCGGCGTGGGCGCGGCCTACAAGGCGCTGACCGGCTGGGCGCAGGTGCTGGTGGATGAAGCCCACCTGAGAATTCCCTTCCTGAAGAAAGGCGAGCTGGGGATGGACCTGTCGCCGGCGCTGTTCGGCGTGGGTTACATCCTCGGGCCGCGCATCGCCACTGTGATGGTGGGCGGCGGCCTGCTGTCGGCGCTGGTGATCATTCCTCTCATTGCCTGGTGGGGCGAAGGCAAACCGCCGCTTTATCCCGAGCTGGTGCTGAGCATTTCCGACATGTCGGCCAGCCAGATCTGGAGCCGCTACGTGCGTTACATCGGCGCCGGCGCGGTGGCCGCGGCAGGCATCATTACGCTGATCCGCAGCCTGCCGGTGATGATCGAGTCCTTCCGCATTGGCGCCGGCGAATTGCGCAGCCAGGTGGATGCCGGCGGCAACGCCGCGCCTGCGGCAGCAATGCCTCGCACCAGCCGCGACTTGCCGCTGAAGGCCGTGGGTATTGGCCTTGCCTGCATCGCGCTGGTGCTGGTGTTCGTTCCGGCACCGTTCGCCGCCATGCCGGATGTAATGCACCGCCTGGTGGCCGCCATCTGCGTGGTGGTGTTTGCCTTCTTTTTTGTCACCGTGGCTTCACGCATCGTCGGCCTGGTGGGGGTGACCAGCAATCCCACCAGCGGCATGACCATCGCCGCGCTTTTGGGTACGGCCGGCGTGTTCCTGGTGATGGGCTGGACCGACATGGCGGGCAAGGCCGCGGCGCTGACGGTGGGGTGCGTGGTGGCGATCGCTGCCAGTATCGCTGGCGACACTTCGCAGGACCTGAAAACCGGCTATCTGCTCGGCGCCACGCCGCGCTCGCAGCAGTTGGGCGAGATGATCGGCGTGCTCACCTCCGCCACCTTTGTCTGCCTGTCGGTGCTGCTGCTGGCGGAAACCTTCGGCTTTGGCAGCGCCGAACTGCCCGCGCCGCAGGCCACGCTGATGAAGCTGGTGATCGACGGCGTGCTGGAACAGAACCTGCCCTGGGGGCTGGTGGGCATCGGCGTCGGCATCGCCATCGCCGCCGAACTGGCGCGCATTCCCTCGCTGCCGTTCGCGGTGGGCGTCTACCTGCCCGTTTCCACCATGATGCCAATTTTTTTCGGCGGCATGCTCAAGTTGTGGCTGGAGCGGAGTTCAAAAGATGAAGCCCAGTCCATGGAACGCCGTGACCGCGGCGTACTGCTCGGTTCCGGTTTCGTCGGCGGCGAAGGCCTGCTGGGCGTGGCCATCGCTGGCGCGGCCTTCGTGCAGGGCGCGCGCCCCGCCGGATTCGGCGTCGGCTGGGCCGGCTCCGACCTGATGGTCAACCTCGTGGGATTCGCTTTCTTCCTGCTGTTCGCAGGATGGTTTGTGAAACGGGTAAGGAACGGTTGAGATCCCGGGCCCCCGGGAGAGCGGATTCCTGCGTGGATATCGCATTCATTCATTCCCACATAAACCTGCTGGAAGACCTGCAGGTCGATCATGCCGACAACCAGGAATTCAACGGCAAGCTGTTGGTGTGGTTTCACCCGCACCAGGGCGACAAATCGGCGCAACGGTGGCTGAAGCGGCGGCTCAAGAAAACCTTTCCCCGGGCGGATTTCTTCATGCCCCGGTATCTGGGGAAAATCGACAGCGAAGTGATTGCAAAACTGGCCGTCGAATTGCTTTTGCTGGTTGCCTCAATTAACGCCGCTGGCATTCGGGAATCCCGCCCGTACCAGGAGGTGGTCATCGTCGCTTACGGCGAGGGCATTCTGGTGGCCCGCAAAATGCTGGAGCTGAGTACACACGTTCCGGGTGAATTCGATGATCCTGAACTGGAAAGCATGGTGCAGGAGAACTGGAGCGAAATTTCAGACCATTGCCGGACCGTCTTTATCGCCCGTGGGCAGGGTGACAGCCAGCTGCGGCAACAGCTTGGACATGGGGCAGGGGGGCCAGGCTCCTGGTGGCGGAATCTGGCTGCCAGACTGGTGGAGCTTGTGTCCCGCTGAGCGATCATGCGCATCGCGCATTCAGGTAGTGTGAACAGGCCCAGGTGGTCCAGGCTCGCCTTACTCCCGAACAGGGCGCGATTTTCCAGCAGGCTGTCGAAACCGGCGCGCAGCAGTTGTTCGAAGAGCAAAAGCACGTTTCTGCAGAAACGTGGAGCCAAAGTTCAGAGCCGGAAATCATTGCCAAACCGCATCCCATGGCCAGCCGCCGGGCCCATGCTCCGGTGCGGATTTCGGAAAGCTGGCTGGCCGGAACATCCCACGGCACATCATCTACAAGCGCCAATCAAATCGTCGTCAATCTGCACACCGACATCGAAACACTCAGGACTGCAGGCACCGGCGCTGAATCCGCGATCGAATGCGGTGCAGAAACCGTCGGAAAAGTTTCCGCGGAAGCTTTTTGGAACTGGAAATCGGCAACGCGGGCGCTGGTCTGGAAATTGACCCCAGAACCGCCATTCCCCAATGGGGTGGTGAAGGCATGGACCTCGATATTGTGGTGCATGGGCTGATGGTGCGTCAGGAACAGTAGATTTATGTAGTTACAATAATATGAAGATCAGTTATGATCCTGCCAAGCGTGAGCGAACCCTGTCGCAACGTGGCCTTGATTTTGACGATGCGGCCGAAGTATTTGCGGGAGTGACCCTCGAAGTAGAAGATACTTGCAGGGATTACGGTGAAATACGGATCATTTGCTATGGGTACCTGGCGGGACGTCTGGTTGTCATCGGTTATACGCCACGAGGATCAGTTCGACACAACTCAGCATGAGAAAAGCCAATGAACGCGAACAAGCGCTCATCAAACCGTTCCTTGAAATCTGATTTGAAGCGCGTGGATGCTCACGTCCTGAAAGCAGACGAATACGAAGATTTGCCCGAATTGACGGAAGAGATGCTCAGTCGCGGGAAGGTCAGAAAAGCAGGGCGCCCGATTGCAAAGAATCCTCGCAAACAGGTCACCATCCGTTTGCCCGAGACGGTGCTCGCCCGCTGGAAAGCATCCGGCCCGGGATGGCAAACGCGCATGGCTGAGTTGTTGAGCAAACGCGTACCTTAACCTTCACTTGAAGGACCGCTGCAAATAAGGTGAGCAGATGAACAAAACCAACCCCTTGGTGCGCGGTTTTCTGGATGAGGCCACCAATACCATCACCTACCTGGTCATCGACCCGGAAACCAAGGCGGCCGCCATCATCGACCCGGTTCTGGATTACGACCATCGCTCGGGCAAGGTG
The DNA here is from genome assembly GCA_964470455.1 of uncultured Wenzhouxiangellaceae bacterium. GTDB lineage: Bacteria > Pseudomonadota > Gammaproteobacteria > Xanthomonadales > SZUA-36 > JAWXBM01. The sequence continues at coordinate 53,939 of CAYYCX010000010.1, read as the reverse complement.
AATACCCACTCGGCGGATGCCATCCTGGAAGCCGCGCGGAAAGCGGCAGTGGATGTGCAGTGGATTCTGGAAACGCACGCGCATGCGGATCACCTGTCGGCGGCACCTTACCTGAAGCAGAAAACCGGCGCCAAAGTGGGCATTGGTGAGCACATCAGCGAAGTGCAGCGCATCTTTCGTGCCGTCTTCAACCTCGAGGATATCTCCGGTGACGGCAGCGAGTTCGACCACCTGTTCACTGATGGCGAGGTCTTCCCGTTGGGCACCCTGGATGTGCGGGTGATGCACACCCCCGGCCACACCCCTGCCTGCATTTCCTACCTCATCGGTGATGCCGTGTTCGTGGGCGACACGCTGTTCATGCCGGATTACGGCACCGCCAGGGCGGATTTTCCTGGGGGCAGCGCGGCGCAGCTGTACCAGTCGATGCAGCGCCTGCTGGCCCTGCCGCCGGAAACCCGCGTATTTGTCTGCCATGACTACAAGGCGCCGGGACGGGACGAGTTTGCCTGGGAAACGACGGTTGGCGCACAGAGGGACAGTAACATCCATGTGGGCGGTAGTGTCGCCGAGGCGGACTACGTGAAAATGCGGAATGAGCGCGATGCGAAGCTGGCAGCGCCGGTATTGCTGCTGCCGTCCATACAGGTGAATATCCGCGCGGGGCAATTACCCAGGGCCGAGTCGAATGGCGTGAGATACCTCAAGGTCCCGTTGCGACTCGACCAGGCGGCAGAGGATGCATACTGACATGTCGCGCCAGGGATTCGTGACGGCTCTGCTGGTTCTTGTGGGCCTGGTGAATTTTGCGCCGGTGATGGGCCTGCTCGGTGCAGCGCGGCTGGACAGCCTGTATGGTTTCGGCACCCTGGAAGGTGACTTGCTCACCCTGTTGCAACACCGCGCCCTGCTGTTCGGGATTCTGGGTGGTTTCATCATCTGGGCAGCTTTCAGCCGCCAGCTGCAACCGGCTGCCATGTGGATGGCGTTCATCAGCATGGCGGGTTTCATGCTGCTGGTTTGGCTGGCCGACGCGCCCGGGCCGGCGTTGAAAAAAGTTGCGCTGGTCGATCTTTTCGCTTGCGGACTGCTGCTGATCGCCTTCCTGGTGCGGCAGCGAACCGGCTGATTAACCAGCATTTTTTGCCACTGTCGCAACACTGTCGCAGCATTGCCGTACCCGATCCGGCAGCTTTGCCTTAACTTTAGCCTTAACTTTGACTGGCAAAATCTCGCATTAAGAGTGGCGGAGACCCAAACATGAAAATCGACCCGGAACGCATCAAGCGCCTGCGCAAGGAAAAGCACTGGTCGCAGGAACAGCTCAGCGAAATCTGCGGCCTGAACCTGCGCACCATCCAGCGGCTGGAAACCTCCGGACGGGCATCGCTGGAAACCATTCGAGCCCTGGCGGCGGCATTTGGGGTTGAGCCAAAAGAACTGCAAATTGAAGGAGTTAATGAAGAAGTTTCAGGTCGATTCCGGGCCCTGGAAGCGATCCGCGACGGCTTCCTCCGCTGGAGCGATTTCACCGGCACATCGGGCCGGTTCGAATACTGGTGCTTCTTTGCCTTTGTGATGGTGACCACCGGCCTGGCCACGGTAATTCACGAAAAGGCTTACCAGTTCGTGGGCCTGATCGTGATCGTGCCCTTCCTGGCGGCCGGCACGCGCCGACTCAACGATGCCGGCCAGAGCGGCTGGTGGCAGCTGATGTACCTGGCGCCGTTCGGGGTGTTCCTGGTGTGGTATTTACAGACCATGCCCAGCCAGGCGCCGGTCTCATCGGCGCAAGCCTCATCTACACCGGCCTCAGCGGGCTGAGCGGGTCAGTTGCAGCAGGCGCAGCAGCGCCAGCAGCAGCAATCCCGCCAGCCAGTTGTGCGCCACGGCCAGCTGGATGGGCAGCTGGTTCATTACCGAAGCCACGCCCACGGAAAATTCCGTCACCACCAGCAGCAACAACAGCATGCCGGTGCGACGGCTGGAGCCGGAACGGCGCATGGCCAGCTGCGCCACCATCAGGATCAGCACGCTGCTGATCACCGCCATCAGGCGATGGGCGCGGTGCACGGCAATACGCTCCTCGCCGCCGATCGCCAACCCGTCCGGCGTCACTTCATGGTGGCGCGACAAATCCAGCGCTTCCATCAGGTAGGGGCCGGGCAGCCACTCGCCCTGGCACAGCGGCACGGTGTCGCAGGCGTTGGCGGCGAAATTGGCGCTGGTCAAACCGCCCAGCGCAATCTGCAGGCACAGCGCGATGAGCGTCGCAATCAGCAGGGCCTGGGGCAAAGGCGCCTTGCTCTTGTGGGCGTCAAAGCGGGGTGGCGCCGGGGCGTTCAGGCTGAACCACAACCACCCCAGCAAGCCCAGCATCGCAAACCCGCCCGAAAGGTTGCCCATCACCACCGCCGGATCATGCAGGCTGCCGGATCGCAGCCCCAGCATGGCCAGCCACACCGTCAGGCCGAGCAGGGCCAGCGACGACAGCCGGTAGCGTTTCCGGAAAAACGCCAGCATGGTGAGGAACAGTACAAGAATGCCCAGCACACTGGCCACGGCCCGGTGCAGCGGCGTGGCCCAGGCCATGGCCTGTTCCGATTCGGCTGTGATGCGCTGGTAGGCATCGCGCGCCAGCTGTTCGGGAACCGAATCAACCGGCGCACTGGCTTCCGGCACGCCGATACGGCCGTAGCAATCCGGCCAGTCCGCGCAGCCGATGCCGGAATGCGCCAGGCGCAGATAGGCGCTCAGCGAAACCAGCAGGATCACCAGCAGCAGCGAAAGTCCGGCCAGGATTTTCAAGCGTTGGGGTCCGCAAAGAAATTCAGGGAGAAATCCGGCAAGCGTTGCGCATCCGCCGGTGTGATGCTTTCAACAACCCGGCTTTGCTCCTGGTAGAACGGGTGGCCATGCGGCGAATGGTAGGGGTTGTTGTGCCGCGTGTTGTAGCAACCCAGCAGCGCGATCCGAGAATCTTGCGAGCGGTTGTCGTCCGAGCCATGCAGCGTGTTGCAGTGGAAAATGACGATATCGCCGCTGTCCAGTTCCAGGTATTCCTCTTGCAGGTGCTTTTCGATTTCGGCCAGCCGGGCAGGGTCCACGCCGCTGTCGGAAACGCCATCATCGAATACATGGTTGATGCGCCCGAGCTTGTGCGAACCGGCCAGCATTTTCAGGCAGCCGTTCCGGCGGTTGGCCGGGTCCACCGCGATCATCACGGTGGCCATGTCGGGGTATAGGCAGCCCATGTCATACCAGTAGGCATAGTCCTGGTGGTAGCGAAAGCCGACCACGCCGGGATATTTCAGCGTGATCTTGTTGTGGTACACATAAATGCGGTCCTGGAAAAAGTGTTCCAGGCGGTCGAAAATGGCGGCCCGGCGCGTGACCTTGGCAAACACGTCATCTCCGGCGGTATCGTTCCACACGAAGATCGATTCAAATGAGGGCCGCTTGCCGGTTTCAATTTTCTGCTTGAGGTTCTCGCTCACGCGGTTCATGTGCTCGTGTTCCAGGATCACGCCTTTGATGATCCTCATTTCTTCCGGCGTGAACACGTTCCGCACCACCGAGTAACCCTTTTCCCAAAAGGTCCGGTATTCTTCGCTTGAATCCATTGATGGTTTCCTGTCAGTCTTGTACGCGTTCCACTTTGACGGGCTGGCCACGAACCAGCCGCAGGTAGCGGGGCGTACGTTTCCACTCCACCCGGTCCAGCCCGGTCTGGAAGCTCCACAGCCATGCGGCATCATACTGGAACTGGTAATCATTGCCAGACCAGTACTCACCCGGCCGGGTGTGGGGAAAATACCGCAGGTTGATGCTGGGTGGCGACTGGTTGCGCCGTGGATCCGAAATGGAACCCAGTTCATCGCGGGTCGGCATGCGCCAGTCACGATACCCGCACAGGGCCAGCTCATTGACAGCCTGCACATAGGCCCAGGTATCGCAGTCGCTGCCAGTGCATTCGCCGCCATCGGGCTGGCCACGATAGTCCAGTTCGCCGTCATGCGACTCGTTCGGGTCAAACCAGCTGTAGGTGTTTTCGTGGTACCGCAGCCCGGGCTGGTTCGATTTCACTTCCCAGGTGAGCTGCGTGAACGTATCAAACACACAGGCGCCGGGAGCCACCGAGGCATCCTGAACCTGGCCGCTCGCATCCACCGCGCGATACTTGGTGTCGTGAATCTCCGGGCCGGGCCCGGTTTCACCGCCGCATCCGGCCACCAGGCTGATGCCGGCCGCCATCAGGATAATGGTTCTCATTAAGATATTCCTTTCCATGGATGAATGTTATAGGATAAGAATTAAAGAGGTATTTGATCTGCATCAATTGGCATCCAGAAGTCTTTGGCTAGAATCTGTCAAGAATCGCTGTTACGACGCTCGACGCCTGTACACGCTCTACATCCGATGAACCACGCAGATGGAAGCACAACATGAACCAGGAAAACTCCCAGGACCCCATCGAAGAGAAGGTGCCGGTAATGCAGAAGATCATCGATAACCCGTTTCTGCTGCTGTTTATCGGTGTTGTTTTTCCCGCTGTCTTCTACATCATCTGGGGAATCATGGAGTTGGTGACCATCCCCATTGCCAAGTAAACGGGTGATATCGTGACTTCCATACAACCCCCCGCCCAGACCCTCTGGTGGAAACAGCCACTGGACCGCGTCGAGGGCACCTGGATTGCCATCGCGCTGGTCTGGTCGCTGATCATGTTCGTGATGATGCCGCTGTGGCATGTGTACGGCAAGCAGAACCTGTCCAGCGAAGCCTACCGGACCACGCCGGAAGCCTTCATGGCCAAAACCATGGCCATGGTCAACGAGCACACCGTTCGCACGGAAACCAACCAGCATATTCCGGTCGTTGCTCCACCGCCCGGCAGTGACGTTTACCTGATCGCACGGCTGTGGCAATGGTGGCCCATTCTGGAATTGCAGAAAGGCCAGACCTACCGTCTGCACATTGCCTCGATGGACTGGCAACACGGGTTTTCCCTGCAACCGGTCAACATCAATACGCAGATCCTGCCCGGTTACGAAATGGTGCTTACCATCACTCCCGACACCAGTGGCGACCAGACCATCATCTGCAATGAATTCTGCGGCATCGGCCACCACAACATGGTAGGCAAAATCCGCATCAAGGACGGGGAGGGCGAGTGATGGGCAAGGCCATGAGCAAACCACTGTTTCGAACCTGTCCCGAATCGGGGCTGCAATTCCACAAACAGGCCGAGTGGCTGATACGGGCCAACGCCGTGATGGGCGTAGTCATGCTGCTGATCGGCGGCATCACTGCCCTGCTGGTTACGCTGACCCGCTGGCCGGCGGTGCATCTGTTGCCCGCGGACCGGTTCTACCAGATCCTCACCATCCACGGCATCAACATGCTGGTGTTCTGGATCATATTCTTTGAAATCGCGGTGCTGTACTTCTGCTCTTCAACGCTGTTGAAAGTACGCATTGCCACGCCGCGCATCGGCTGGCTGGCATTCATCCTGATGGTGTGCGGCGCGATCGTCAACAACGCATCGGTGCTGGCGGGCAACTCTTCGGTCATGATGACCTCCTACGTGCCCATGCCGGCGGACCCGAACTTTTACCTCGGGTTGATCCTGTTTGCGGTGGGCGCGCTGCTGGCCTGTTTCATATTCCTCGGCACGCTGGTGGTGGCGAAGGAAGAAAAGACCTACGACGGATCGATTCCGCTGGTGACGTTTGGAGCGCTGACGGCCTGCATCATCGCCATCTTCACCATCGCGGCAGGCGCCATCATCCTGGTTCCAACCTGGCTGTGGTCCCTTGGGCTGATCTCCAACATCGACCCGGCCATGTACCGGTTGATCTGGTGGGGTTTTGGCCATTCGTCGCAGCAGATCAACGTGGCGGCGCATGTGTCGGTCTGGTACGCCATAGCCGCGATCGTGTTCGGCGCCAAGCCCATGTCCGAGAAAGTCAGCCGCACGGCATTTTTCCTGTACATCTGCTTCCTGCAGCTGGCTTCCGCGCACCACCTTTTGGTGGACCCGGGCCTCAGCTCCACCTGGAAAATCTTCAACACCAGCTATGCCATGTACCTGGCCGTGCTGGCCAGCATGATCCATGGCCTGACCGTGCCGGGCGCCATCGAAGTGGCGCAGCGGGGCAAGGGCTTCACCAAGGGGTTGTTTGAGTGGTTGCGCAAGGCGCCCTGGGGCAACCCGGTGTTTTCCGGCATGTTCATCTCGCTGGTGGGTTTTGGTTTTATCGGCGGCATCTCCGGTGTCGTGATGGGTACTGAGCAGATCAACATCATCATCCACAATACCATCTACGTGCCCGGCCATTTCCACGCTACGGTGGTGCTGGGCACGACGCTGGCCTTCATGTCCCTGACCTGGTTCCTGATTCCGGTGCTGTTCCGCCGCGAAGTGATGTTCCCGGCCCTGGCCCGATGGCAGCCTTATCTGTTCGGCATCGGCATGGCAGTGTTCACGCTGGCCATGATGGGCGCCGGCACGCTGGGTGTGGAGCGGCGCCACTGGGATATGACCTTCGCCGATTCATTGCTGGGCTTTGACTACCCCGCCAGTGCATTCACGCTGATGGGCCTGGTGGGCATCAGCGGTGTGGCGGCGATCGTGGGTGGCGCCATATTCGTGCTGATCACGGTGCTGTCGGTATTCTTTGGCAAGCGGATTGGCTCCGAGTCGCCCTATGGTACGGCAACCACGCGTCTGCTGAAAGCCGAGCCGGATATCGTGGTTGAAGGTGGCCATGCCGCCGCCGGCAAGTGGGGCTTCGCAGCGCCCGGAACGTTTGTATTCGCAATCTTCTTCCTGGCCATCTTTGTAATCTATTACGCGGTCAACTGGAAATATCTGGCGTCGGTATGGCCGATGTCGTAAGCACCCGGGCCGCCCGATACGGGACGGGCCCTCCGGCGAAGCCCGGGCAGGCAGGAGCGCCATGGCCAGAAACCGCTGCCTGAGTGTGATGCTGGTTCTGGTGACGGGTCTCGCGACGGCGGCCGTGGCTGACCAGAGCGCGGCACCTTACGACGCCGATGCGGCGCTCAGCCGGTCACAGGCTGCCATCGGCCGGACGCTGCAACCGCTGGAATTGCGGGGCAGCGATGGCTTGCCCATGGAGCTGCAGGAGCTGCGGGGCAAGCCGGTTCTGGTCAGCATGATTTTTACCGCCTGTTACCATGTCTGCCCAGCCATTACGCGCCACCTGGCCAATGCCGTGGAAGCAGCGCGACAGGCGCTGGGTGAAGACAGCTTTTACGTTGTGACCATCGGCTTTGATACGCCCAACGATACGCCCACCGCCATGGCCAGTTTCGCCCGCGCACAGAAAATCAGCGAACCCGGCTGGCATTTCCTCAGCGGCGATGCGGAAAGCATGGCTGCATTGACTGAAAATCTCGGCTTCAGTTATTTCCCCACTCCAAGGGGTTTCGACCACATCAACCAGGTAACCCTGGTGGATCGTGATGGCGTGATCTATGGCCAGGTTTATGGCGCCGCTTTTGAGTTACCCGCGCTGGTCGAGCCCTTGAAGGATCTGGTCTATAACCGGCCACAGCCTGGCAGTCACCTGGTGAGCAACCTGGTAGACCGGATCCGGCTGTTCTGCACGGTGTATGACCCGGCCACCGGCCGCTACCGGTTTGATTATTCGCTGTTCGTGCAGATCGCGATCGGCGGCATTTTCCTGCTGGTGCTGGGCGGTTGGTGGCTGCGTGAAACCATAAAGGCCCGTCGAAGCAAAATGTCCTGATGCAGGCGCGCAATATCCTGACCTGGCTGGACCGTGCCCTGGGCCGCTGCTTTGGGCCACAGCTGAACCCCATGCACCACCTGGGCGCAATGACGATCTTCTTCTTCTGGATCGTGCTGGTCAGCGGGCTCTGGCTGTTCATCTTTTTCCGCACCAGCGTGCAGGGGGCTTACGAGTCGGTTGAGTACCTGACGCACCAGCAATGGTATATCGGTGGCGTGATGCGCAGCCTGCACCGTTATGCATCGGATGCCGCCGTGGTCACCCTGTCACTGCACATGCTGCGTGAATGGCCGCATGGCCACCACCGGGGCAAGCGCTGGTTCAGCTGGGTGACGGGCATGCCGCTGTTGTGGATCGTCATACCGCTGGGAATTTCCGGTTACTGGCTGGTGTGGGATCAACTGGGGCTGTACGTAGCCATTACCTCGGCCGAGCTGATCGACTGGCTGCCGATTTTTACCGGCTCCATGGCGCGTAATTTCCTCACCGCGGCGGAGCTCAGCGACCGGTTTTTTACCCTGATGGCATTCCTCCACCTGATTGGCCTGCCGCTGTTTCTGGTGTTTGCCATCTGGCTGCACGTGTTTCGCATCAGCCGGCCGCGCATCAGCCCGCCGCGCCCATTGATGGCCGGCACCTTGCTGGTGATGTTGGCGCTGGCCATCGTTTATCCCGCGCTCAGCCAGGGGCAGGCGAATCCCGCCACCGTGCCACGGGAACTGGGGCTTGATTGGTATTACCTGCTGGTTTACCCGCTGGTGCAAAGCTGGGGCCCGGCCGGCGTGTGGGGTTTGTTGATGGCCCTCAGCGGCCTGTTGTTCATCGCACCCTGGCTGCCGCCGCGCAAGCGAGCGGATGCCGAGGCTGGGCCGCGCAATGCGGATCGTCCGGTGGCCGTGGTGGACCTGGGCAACTGCAACGGCTGCCAGCGATGCGCCGAGGATTGCCCCTATTCAGCCGTGATGATGCAGCCACGCACCGATGGCAGCCGTTACGAGCAGGAAGCGGTGGTTGATGCAGACCTGTGCGTCAGCTGTGGCATCTGCGTGGGTGCCTGCCCGACCGCCACCCCCTTCCGCCAGGCCAGCGCCCTGGTGCCAGGTATCGACCTGCCCGATATCGGAGCGCTGTTGTTGCGGCAGCAGATTGAGACAGAGTCGGCTCGTCTGCGCGGCCGGCAAAGGGTGATCGTATTCACCTGCGATGGCAGTTCAGACGCCGGCCCTTTGCAGGACGAACAGACCGCCGTCATTCCGCTGCGCTGCATGGCGCACCTGCCGCCGGCATTCATGGACTTCATACTCAGCCGCGATCACGCGGATGGCGTGTTCCTGGCAGGGTGCAGTTCCGGCAACTGCGAGTACCGCCTGGGCACCGAGTGGACGCGGCAACGGGTGGCCCGTGAACGGGACCCGCGACTGCGCGAACGTACGGACCGGCAAAAACTGGCGCTGGGATGGGAGCATCGCTGGAGCAGGCTGGGTCCAGCCGGCAAAAGGCTGGCGGCATTCCGTTCGCAGCTTTCAGGCACGGAAACATCCACCGGGCCGGTGACCTTCTCCTGGCGGCTGTTGCCCTTGCAGGCCCTGGCCTATGGATTTTTTGCCCTGGCTGCTGGTCTGTTTTCGGCCTGGCCGGCATTCAGCCTGCTGCAGGACGATGAGGCCATGGTGTCACTGTCGATTTCACATTCCGGCCGGCGCATCCAGGAATGCCGCACGTTCACCCAGGAAGAACTCAACGAACTGCCCCCCAACATGCGGCGACCGAGTGATTGTCCGCGTGAGAAACACCCCCTGCGGGTAACGCTGCAGGTGGATGGAACCGTCGTGTATGCCGAAACCCTGCAACCCAGTGGTATCTGGAAGGATGGGTCCTCCACCGTATACGCCCGGTTCCCGGTGCCTGCGGGAACACGGAACCTGTCGGTGGGCATGAATGATTCAGGCGGGTTGGACAGCTTTGATTTTTACCTGGAGCAGCAGGTTCAGCTGGTACCCGGGCAGCACCTGGTGGTCGGCTTCGACCCCGTGCAACAGAATTTCAAACTGGAGTAGGAAGGAGTAGGGCTGGGCCATGAGCCTATTGGACTGGAAACCGTCATATTCACTGGGAATCCCTTCGGTGGACCAGGAGCACCAGGACATGATCGCCCTGATCAACGCGGCCCATGCGGGGCTGGCGGGCCACGCCGACCGGGCTTCGGTACAGGCCATGCTGGGCGAGATCCATGCCGGGATCGCCGCGCACTTCGCGCTGGAAGAACGCCTGATGCGAGCTGCGGCGTACGCGGAGTATCAGGCTCACAAGGATGATCACGAGCGGCTGCTGGAGCAGATCCTGGACCTGATGGATGTCTATGCGGCGGACCCGGAGGAGGGCCGCCGGCAACTCAGCGAACGCCTGTCAGACTGGTTCGCCGGGCACTTCGCCACTTTTGATGCGCGAATGCATGGTGCCGTCGTGGGGCATGCCGCGGGGAAGGGCTGAATCCATCGCCCCGGGAATCCGATTCATCGCGCCATTCACTTGCCTGGCCGCGCACCTATGGATTTCCAGGCCGCAACCAGGAACAGCAGGCCGCCGATGACGGAAATCAACCCGCCCAGACCCATCAGGCACATGCCGGCGACTTCCCCCATGCGATCAACACCCTGTTCCAGGCCTGCGGTTTTCCGTTGTACCCCGTAGCCGCCACTCCACGCCAGACCGATGATGTGCAGCAGTTGCCCTCCGCCGTACAGCAGCGGTTGCCAGGTTGCCAGTTTTGCGGGCACGGCGCCAAAACCAAGGCGCGGCAGCAGGTAATAACTCAGGCCCATGAAAGCGATGGTTACGCCGACCGTCGAGCCGTGATAGTGGGCCGGAATGACGATGTCCAGCCCCGAGATCATGAAGCCCAGCACGCCGCCGGTGGCGAACAGGGCGATGGATGACCAGAGTGACATGCGCAGGTAGGCGGCCTCGCCCGTGGACTGGCCTGCGGGCACTTCGCGGCGGCGCAGGCTGAAAACCACGGCCAGGCCCAAAGGCACGCAGGAAAGGCCGCCGTACTTCATCAGTTCCGTAAAGGCCAGGCGGTGACCGGGAGATGTCACGTCGTGCGCCAGGTACAGAAAAGGCACGGTGATCACCGGCAATGCCAGGATGATCAGGAATACGGCGGACAACCTGGGGCTGAGCACAAAACGGTAGCCGGAGGCGTTGACCAGGATGATCCAGGCCACCATCATCAGCAGGGTATGGGTGAACTGCAGGACATGCCCGCCACCCCAGAACAGGAATTCGAAATAGGCCTCGCCTTCCATGTACGACGGAATACCGGCCATGGACGCAACAAATGCGAGAACGGCGGCCGCGGTTATGAGGGCCGAAAGGCGAATTCCGATCCGCAGGGCGCCGGCACCATCAAGCTGCCCGGCCGCGGTGCCGCCGCGCCGGTTATGGTCCAGCCCGCAGCGCAACAGATGCAGGAAAATGCCGGCGGTGAACAGCCCCAGCCCGGTATGGAAAACCGGGTGGCGCAGGATGGGAACGTAGTTGTTCATCAACGGTTCCGTGGCGCCGAGAAAGGGCGAGAGTATGACGATGATGGTTCCCAGGCCGGCCAGCCGGAAGGTCAGGCGATCCCAGCGGGGCGCATCGCTGCGGCAGGCCAGGCTCCAGAACACTCCCGCGATGGAGAGCAGCCAGATCAACACCGAGAGATTGACATGGATCACCAGCGCCACGCGGAAAAAATCCACCAGCGGGATCATCTCCTGGATGGCCGGCGTCCGCGCCAGTACCAGCAGCAGTGAAAACAGGCCGGCGCCGACCAGTGCCGCCAGGCCCAGCATCAGCCATGCGGTGGCGCTTTCGCGCAAGGCGTCGCTGGAGGCAGGCAGGTCATACACCGTTGATGGCATGGCTTTCTGGTTTTGATTGTGCATTGAGCCGGGTCGTCCGCCGCAACTTAGCGGCCTTATGCACCAGCGTCAACGACTTTTCCCACGACTTTCCCCCGGCTTTTGTCTTTGGCCTGCCATCCCGGAAGGCTGGTATCATGCCGCGATGCTGACTTTCACCGATATCCAGGACCTGCTGGCGAACCAGCCGGTCAATGAACCCGTATATTGCATCTACCCGGAAATCTACCGCCGAGTGGCGAAGGATTTCGTCGCAGGGTTTCCGGGCCGGGTGCTGTATGCCGTCAAGGCCAACGACCACCCGGCCGTGCTGCGCCTGCTGCACGAAGGCGGCGTGCAGCACTTCGACTGCGCTTCGGTGCCGGAAATCGAGCTGGTACGTCAGCACTGCCCAAGCGGAACGCCCTATTTCATGGTGCCGGTACGGTTGGCGGGTGCCGCCAGGACGGCGTTTGAACAGCTGGGAACGCGCCACTTCATGGTTGACCATCAACGTGGCATCGACCTGCTGGCGGACGAGGTCGACCTGCGCCGGGTGGTGGTGTTCGCGCGCATGGCGGTACAGCATGAATCGGCCATGCTGAACCTGTCGGAGCGATTCGGCGCGCCGCCGGAGGACGTGCCCAACTTGTTGCGCGAGCTGGCACGGCGCGGCGCCGAGCCGGCGCTGGCTTTCAATGTCGGCTCATCCGTCACCAGCACGGACGCCTACCGGCATTCCATCAGCGTGGCCCGGTCGGTGCTGGAACCGCTCGATTTCAGGGTGAGGCTAATCGACATCGGCGGCGGTTTTCCGCTGCCATACCCGGGTTTCGATGTGCCGCCGCTGAACGATTACCACGCCACCGTACGCGCCGCGATGGCCAGCCTGCCGATGGCGGAGAACGGTGAGCTGATGGCCGAGCCGGGGCGGGCCCTGGCCGGCCCCGGCCTGTCCGCCGTGGTGAGCGTCCTGTTGCGCAAGGATGGCCGGCTGTACCTGAACGATGGCATGTATGGAATTTTCTGGGAGTTGCGGTTCAAGGGGCATAAACGCTTTCCGGTGCGCTGTTTTCGCGACGGCCAGGCGCACGCCGGCCCGCCCAGGTCTTTCCTGCTGTACGGTCCCACCTGCGATTCCACCGACATACTGCCCGGCCGGGTAGACCTGCCCGACGATATCCGCGAGGGCGACGTGCTGGAGTTCGGCCAGATCGGCGCCTACAGCCTGGCCGGCCGCACCCGCTTCAATGGCTTTTACAGCGACCAGGTGGTGCAGTTTTCCGATCCGCAGGCAGTTCCGCCACGAAATACCGCCTGAACCGGTCAGGCCGTGTTTTCCGGCGGCCTGGCCGGCGCCGTATACCACTGCTCCTTCGGTACGATCTTGGCGCCGTCCGGGTCAGCCTCGTAGGCGGGCGACATGATCTGCACGCCGTACTCGTTGAACACGTCCTGGATGTTGGCATGCAGCTTCGAATAGGTTTGCAGGATCGACTGTTCATTGCTGAAACAGGCATTGAGTTCATAGTTGACCGCAAAATCCCCGAGCTGCTTTTGCAGCACAAATGGCGGCGGGTCTTTCATCAGGCCCTCAGTGCGTTCAGCCGCCAGCAGCAGCAGCGCCTCCACCTGCCGCCAGGGCGTGTCATAGCCTATGCCCACCACCGTATGCAGGATCAGCTGCTGTTCCCGCGCCAGGGTTGAGTAATTGACCACGTTGGTATTGAGGATGTTGGAATTGGGAATGACCACGATCTCGTTCTTGGCGGTGCGCAGGCGCGTGACCATCAGCCTGATGTCGCTCACGGTGCCGGTTACGTCGCCGATCTGAACCAGGTCGCCTTCCTTGAAAGCGCCGCGGTAAGTCATAGTCAGCCCGGCGATCATGCCGGCGATGAATGACGATGACCCGAGGGAGAAAATCACGCCCAGGAATACGGAAATGCCCTTGAAGGCCATGGAATCGGAGCCGGGGATGTAGGGATAGGCAATCACCACGGCAAAGGCCACTACCAGGATGCGCAGGATCTTGTAGGTGGGCATGGCCCAGTCGCTGTCGAAGTTCTCCAGGCTGATGTGGCCACGATCGACCCGCTCAAAGAACAGGCGGAGAATTTTCAGGAAGTAGCGCACCACCAGGAACAGCACCAGCAGGAAGGCCAGGTCGGGAATGGCTGCCACGAAGCCCATGGCCAGGCTTTCGATCGGGTTCAGGACCAGGGCAAACAGCGCCAGCGCCAACGGCCGGGTCCAGGGAAACATGCCCAGCACGGTGTTCAGCAGGAAGTACACCAGCAGGATGATGGCCACGATGCGCAACAGCCGCAGCAGGCCGGCGAAAAGGTTCCACACCTGGCCGCCGCTGATCAGCTGGTGCGACTTGTTCGCCAGCTTGTCGATATTGCGCTGTACATTGCGTGCCGCCCAGCCATCGAGCCAGCGGAACAAACGGATCAACACCCACAACAGCAGGCTGGTTACCAGCACCGCACCCAGGGCATAGAGGGAATTCTGCCCCAGCACGGAGAGGCTGCGGTCGTGGCGAAATTTTTCCACCGCGTCCTTGATGCGCTGCAGGTACACCTGGCTGAGCAGGTCGCGCTCCAGGCCTTCGATTTCCGCATCGGCATCGAACAGTTTGACGATGTCGCCCTGGCTGCTGCTGATGGCATGGTAATCGGGCCCTGGCACGATTCTGAGGTCGTCGACCGTGAGGCTCGCATCGCGGGCAAATTCAACGATGTGCTTCTGCACCGAGGCTGCTCTTGCCCTGGCCGGGAAAGCCGCGATTCCGCGAAGCGGAAACAGGGGAATGCCATCGACCACGACCATGGCGGTGTTGTTTCCCTGGGCTGCGGCCTCCGGCGCATTGGAGTCCTGGGCAAATGCGGCCGGCGCAGCCAACAGGGCCAGCGCCAGGTACAAAATCCGCCGCGCATCCCGGCTTTGGCCAAACAGTGCGAACATTGCGGTCGATCCGGCAGTGGAGTTGGAGGGAGTTTACTCCGAAAGCCGGGATACCTGCATTGGGTGAATTATTGACACAAAACTGCCATGATGGGCTTACATTCACGAATGGTCCTGTTCAACTGAAATGTCTGTAAGCATCTGGATTGCATTCCTGGTTTTCGTATTCCTGATGGTGGCGCTCGACCTGGGAGTGTTCCACCGCAAGCCGACGGCACCCTCGGTGCGCGACGCCCTGATCTGGACACTGGTCTGGGTGGCCATGGCTTTGCTGTTCATCGCCGTGGTGTACCTGCTGTACGAGAACAATTACGAATGGGCCAGCCTTGCCACCGAGCACCTAACCGGCAAGGAAGCCGCTTCACAGTACCTCATGGGCTATTTGCTGGAAAAATCGCTGTCGGTCGACAACATCTTCGTCATCGCCATGATTTTTTCCTATTTCCGCGTGCCGCCGGAGCTGCAGCACCGCGTGCTGTTCTGGGGCATACTCGGCGCCGTCGTGCTGCGCGGCATCATGATTGCCCTGGGTGTGACGCTGATCAACACCTTCGACTGGGTGATCTACATATTCGGCGCGTTCCTGATTTACACTGCGGTGAAGATGATGATGATCCGGCACGAAACCGTGGACCCGGGCGACAACCCGCTGGTGAAACTGGCGCGGCGCTGGCTGCCGGTCACCGACCGTTACCATGGCCAGAAATTTTTCGTGCGCGAAAACGGCGTGCTGATGGTGACGCCGCTGTTCCTGGCGCTGCTGCTGGTGGAAAGCAGCGACGTGATGTTCGCGGTGGATTCCATTCCGGCCATCTTTGCGGTCACGCGTGATCCCTTCATCGTCTTCACCTCGAACATCTTCGCCATTCTCGGCCTGCGTTCACTGTATTTCGTGCTGGCCGGTTACATGGCCAAATTCCGTTACCTGAAGAACGCGCTGGTATTCGTGCTGGCCTATGTCGGCATCAAGATGATCCTCAGCAACCACTATCACATTCCGGATGGGGCCTCGATGGGCATCATCGGCGGCATCCTGCTGGTGGGCATATTGGCGTCCATCCAGGGCGCGGCCAAGGATCCGGTGCCATTGAAATCGCCGCTGGATGGGCATGCCGAGCCCGGCGCCGCTCCCCGCGGTGAACCCGGCGCAAGCAAGCCATGATCCGGGACCTGCAATTCCTGGCCGAAGGGCAGGGCAGTTTTGAGGAGTGGCTCACACCCGAGGAAAAGTGCGTGCGTGGCCAGCCCGCGCAGCGCGCCTGGAACCAGTTCACCAGCAGCGATGAAAAATTCTTCAGCGGTATCTGGGAGGCGGAACCCGGCTGCTGGAGCATCAACTACACCGAAAACGAGTATTGTCACATCCTGGCGGGCAAATCCGTTCTGCGGGATGAAAATGGGCAGGAGCGGCTGTTGCAGCCGGGCGACCGGTTCATCATTCCGGCCGGTTTCAATGGCCAGTGGGAAGTGCTGGAAACCACGCGTAAAATCTACGTCATCTATCAACCCTGAAATTATTTGCACTGAATTTCCAATCAAGCAGTCAGAGAGAAAACCATGAGTAATGCTGAGTGGCAGCAGCGCAAGCAGAATGCTTTCGCGCGCGGAATGGGCAATATGTTGCCCGTGTATGTGGACAGGGCGCTGAACGCCGAAGTCTGGGATATCGAAGGCAAGCGCTACATCGATTTCGCCGGCGGTATCGCGGTGGTCAACACCGGACACAGCCATCCCGCCATCGTGGCGGCGATCAAGCAGCAGCTCGACAAGGTGAGCCATACCTGCATCATGATCACGCCCTACACCCAGGCGGTTGAGCTGGCGGAGCGGTTGGTGCAGGCCGTGCCCATTCGCGATGGCCGGGCCATCTTTGTATCCACCGGCGCTGAGGCCGTTGAGAATGCCGTGAAGATCGCCCGCGCGCACACCGGCCGCCCCGGCGTGATTGCATTTGGCGGCGGCTTCCATGGCCGCACCAACCTGTGCATGGGCCTGACCGGCAAGGTGGTGCCGTACAAGAAGGGCTTCGGGCCGTTCACGCCGGAGATTTACCACGTGCCGTTCCCGGCGGAATACTTGGGGGTGACAGCAGACCACTCACTGCACGCGCTGAAAGAGGTGTTCAAGAACGACATCGAAGCCAGCCGCGTGGCCGCCATCATCATCGAGCCGGTGCAGGGCGAGGGTGGATTCTATCCGGTGCCGCCGGGCTTCCTGACGAAGTTGCGTGAAATCTGCGACCAGCACGGCATCGTGTTCATCTGCGATGAGATCCAGACCGGTTTCGGCCGCACCGGCAAAATGTTTGCCTGTGAATACGAGGGCGTCGAGCCCGACATCATGACCCTGGCCAAGGGTATTGCCGGCGGCTTCCCGATTGCTGCCGTGGTGGGCAGGCAGGCGGTCATGGATGGCGCCGAACCGGGCGGACTGGGCGGCACCTATGCCGGTTCGCCACTCGGCTGCGCGGCCGGGCTGGCGGTACTGGATGTGTTTGAGAATGAAAAGCTGGTGGAGCGGGCCAACGACGTGGGCCAGCGCCTGAAGGCCGGCCTGCAGGACCTGCAGCGCAAGCATCCCGACCGCATCGGCGATGTGCGCGGTGTGGGCGCCATGGTGGCGATGGAACTGGTGAAGGAGGGCGATGTGAACCAGCCGGACGCCGACCTCACTAAGGCCCTGACCCAGGAGGCGGCCAAGCGCGGGCTGCTGCTGCTGTCCTGCGGGGTGCGCGGCAATGTGATCCGCATCCTGTCACCGCTGACCATTCCGTTTGACCACTTGGAAGAAGGCCTCGAGATCCTGTTCGACAGTTTCGCGGCCTGTTTGAAAGCGTGAATGCAGCAAAGTGAACGTAAACGGTAAGCCCTGCCGGTCGATTCGCCTGGCGGACGATGGCTGGTCGGTGGATATCATCGACCAGACCCTGCTGCCGCACGAATTCAGCTGGCGCAACTTGCGATCGCCCGAGGATGCTGCCGAGGCTATCCGCGTGATGCGGGTGCGGGGCGCGCCACTGATCGGCGCCACCGCGGCCTACGGGATGGCGCTGGCGATGCGCGCCGATGCCAGCGATGCCAGCCTGCAGCGGCATCACGAGCAGTTGTTGGCCACCCGCCCCACCGCCGTCAACCTGCGCTGGGCACTGCACAACATGCGAAATTTGTTACGTGAATTAGCAATCGGTAAGCGGGCCGATGCGGCGTATGCCGAGGCGGCGAGGCTGTGTGACGAAGATGTGGACATCAACCACCGGATCGGCCGGAACGGCCTGGAAGTATTCCGCGACATTGCCGCAAGAAAGCCGGGTAAAACACTGAATATATTGACGCATTGTAATGCCGGATGGCTGGCAACGGTGGACTGGGGTACCGCGCTGGCGCCGATGTACCTGGCGCATGATTCCGGAATGGATATTCATATATGGGTGGATGAAACGCGCCCGCGCAACCAGGGCGCCGCACTCACTGCCTGGGAGCTGAAGTCGCATGGCGTGCCGCACAGCGTGATCGTCGACAATGCCGGCGGCCATTTGATGCAACGCGGCGAGGTCGACCTGTGCATCGTCGGCACCGATCGCACCACCCGCAGCGGCGATGTGTGCAACAAGATCGGCACCTACCTCAAGGCGCTGGCGGCGCACGACAACGGCGTGCCGTTCTACGTGGCCTTGCCGGGGCCCACCATCGACTGGAGCCTGCGCGATGGCCGGGAAATACCCATCGAGGAGCGCGATGCCACCGAGGTTACCGAAATCAGCGGCATGAATGGCAGCGGTGAAGTACAGGCGGTAAGAATCACGGCGCCGGGCGTAAACGCGCGCAATTACGCGTTCGATGTGACGCCCTCCCGGCTGGTCACCGGCCTGATCACCGAACGGGGCGTGTGCGAGGCCAGCGAGGCCGGACTGCTGGGGCTCTACCCGGAGATGCGATCCTGAGCAGCGACCGGCAACAGCGCGAGCAACTGATCGCCACTGCCATCGCCATGAACGACAGTGGCATCAACGTCGGTACCACCGGCAACCTCAGCCTGCGAACGAAGGAAGGCATGCTGATTACGCCCTCGCGGATTCCCTATGCCGACCTGCGCCCGGAAGACATTGTGCCAGTGGCGATGGATGGCAGCTGGCCAGAAAATCAGACCCCCTCCAGCGAATGGCGCTTCCACCGCGACATCTACGCGCATCGGCCGGACGCGCAAGCCATTGTGCATGCCCATCCGGTGCACTGTTCGGCGCTGGCCAGCCTGCGCCGTGGCATTCCGGCCTTTCACTACATGGTGGCGGTAGCGGGCGGCAAGGACATCCGCTGCTGCGGCTACGCCACCTACGGCACGCAGGAACTGTCCGACCGGGTGATCGAGGCATTGCGAGGCCGCAAAGCCTGCCTGATGGCCAACCATGGTCTGGTGTGCTCGGAATCCAGCCTGCCGCGCGCGCTGGCGCTGGCCGTCGAGGTGGAAAACCTGGCCCGCACCTACTGCCAGGCATTGCAGGTGGGAGAACCCTTCATACTGGATGACGAGGAAATGCAGCGGGTGATTGAAAAACTGGGCGGTAAAGGCTCCAACGCGTAACGTAACGGCCTAATTCCAGGGAATGTCCTCGCCCCGCGCCCGCCGCACGGCAATCCGCTGGTTTTTACCCACCATCACCTTGACCTGGTAAACGGTTTCGCGCCACAGCGCCATCCCCTCGCTGCCTTGCCAGCTATTGCGGTAGAGCTTTTTCACCGCCCGCAGGGCATCGGGTGAACGCTGCAGCAGCTCCCGCGCCAGTTGTTCCGCCTGGGCCTGTGCATCCTCGCTGACGGCTGTCACCAATCCGAGCGACAGGGCTTTTTCGGCAGTGAGCATTTCCGCGGTCATGGCCAGCAGCAGGGCCTGGTCGCGCGGCAACAACTCGCGCAGCGCGAGCGTGCCGCCCATGTCCGGAATCAAACCCCAGCGGCCCTCCATGATGGACAACGAAGCGCCGCAATCGGCCATCCGGAAATCCGCGCCCAGTGCGATCTGCAGGCCGCCGCCCCAGCAGTTGCCGTGGATGGCGGCGATTACCGGCACTCGCAACCGTCGCCAGCCGACGCTGACACGTTGCGCCAGGTTGGGACCGAACGGCCACCACTTTCCCAGCAATTTCAAGGGACTGCCGCGCTTTTGAAACATCGACTTCACATCCAGACCGGAACTGAAATCGAGCCCGGCGCCGCTGAGGACCACCACCCGAACAGTGCGGTCACGGGCGATGGCTTTTTGCGCATCGACTATGGCGCGGAACATGTCGAGGTCCAGCGCATTGCGTTTGTCCGGGCGGTTCAGCACCACGCGGGCAATGCCTTCGCTGACACTGAGATCGACCCGTTGGCGGAAATTTTTCATGGCTGGAGTTTATCCCAAATACTCGACGCCCTGAGCCTCGTTATACTGCACCCACAGAAATTCCCGGAACTGCCCATGAGCTCTATTTCAATCGACCAACTGAACAGCAAATTACCCAGCAAATTACCCTGGGCCGGCACCACCATTTTCACTGTGATGACCAAACTGGCGCAGGATGAGAACGCCATCAACCTGGCGCAGGGCTTTCCGGATTTTGATGGCCCCCCGCTGTTGCGGGAACGGGTGAGCTGGCACATGGACAACGGCCACAACCAGTACGCGCCGCTGGCCGGCGTGCCGGAACTGCGCCAGCAGATTGCCGTCAAGGTTGCGGACCTGTATGGCTGCCAGGTCGATCCCGATATGGAAATCACCGTCACACCGGGCGCCACCGAAGCGCTGTTCTGCGCCATCACCGCGGTGGTGCATGCCGGTGATGAAGTCATTGTATTCGACCCGGCTTACGACACCTACGACCCGGCGGTCACGCTGAATGGCGCCATCTGCCGGCACATTCCGATAGAGTACCCGGACTTTCAGATCGACTGGCAGCGCGTGCGCGATACCGTCAACGAACGCACCCGCATGATCATCCTCAACACGCCGCACAATCCTTCCGGCGCCTGCCTGTCAGCGAATGATTTCGCCGAGCTGCGCGAGATCGTGCGGGGGCGGAACATCTTCATCCTGTCGGACGAGGTGTACGAACACATCGTGTTCGACGGCAAACCGCACCTGAGCGTGCTGTCCGACCCCGAACTGGCCGCGCGGAGTTTTGCGGTGTTTTCCTTTGGCAAGACGTTTCACTCCACCGGCTGGCGGGTAGGGTACTGCGTGGCGCCGGGGCCGCTGATGGTGGAGTTCCTGAAAATCCACCAGTTCATCAACTTCAGCACCAACGCGCCGATGCAGCATGGCCTGGCGGACTTCATGCGCGATGATCCCGGCTTTTGCCGCGGCCTGCCGGATTTCTACCAGCGCAAGCGCGATCTGTTCTTCGACCTGCTGAAGGATTCACGCTTTCACCTGCAGCCATCGCACGGCAGCTTTTTCCAGTTGGCCGACTACAGCGCCATCAGCGACGAGCCCGACAGCGAATTCGCCCGGCGCCTGACGCGCGAGGCCAAGGTGGCGGTGATCCCGGTTTCGGTGTTCTACCAGAACCCGCCCGACCAGCGGGTGATCCGCTTCTGCTTTGCGAAAAACGAAACGACACTGAGTCAGGCCGCTGAGCGGCTGACTCAGCTTTAGTATTTGGCGCTGGATCGTCCTTCCATGGACGACCAGCGCACGCCCGGCAAAAAGTGTGATTTTTGCCGGGCTGCATTTTCACTGACTGCGTCATTGAAAATGTTGGCACATCCCTGTGCCAAAATAACGCACGCTTACCAGATACGGCAGATTTCCTCGGCTGGCTTCACCAGCGGCGCGTCCGCCGGGCAATTGAATGCCTCGGCAAACTCCGGCATGTTCACCACCACTCCGTTGATGCGGTATTCCGGCGGCGAGTGGGGATCGGTGGCGGCGTGCAGGCGCAGCGATTCCGGTCGTTCGGCGGCGCAGGCCCATTGCGCGAAGCCCACAAAGAAGCGCTGGTCTGGTGTCAGGCCATCAACCACTGGCAAGTCCTGGCCGGCGGTTTCGCGTTTCCAGGCATCCCAGGCCAGGATCAGGCCACCGAGGTCGGCGATGTCTTCGCCGGAGGTCAGGTCGGCATTGATGAAGATTTCGTCGATCACCCGGTAGCTGCCGTACTGCTTGCGGATGCAGTCCGCGCCTTCCTCAAAGGCCTGGGCATCGCCCTCGGTCCACCAGTCGCGCAGGTTGCCATCGCCGTCGTACTGGCGGCCCTCATCATCGAATCCGTGCACCAGTTCGTGGCCGATGGTGCCGCCGGTATTGCCGTAGTTGGGCGCATCGTCCATTTTCGGGTCGTACAGCGGTGGCATCAGCACGCCGGCCGGGAAATTGATGTCGTTCATCGACGGGTTGTAATAGGCATTCACCGTGGCCGGGGTCATGAACCATTCGCCACGATCCAGCGGCTGGCCGATGCGGGCCATCTGCCGCTGCAGGTCGAACCAGGTGGCGCGGGAGAAATTGCCGTAGAAATCATCCGGCCTGATTTCGATGGCGGAGTAGTCGCGCCACTGGTCGGGGTAGCCGATCTTGTCGCGCATCTTTTTCAGTTTCTCGTGCGCCTGGGCGCGGGTTTCAGCGCTCATCCAGGCCAGTGAATCGAGGCGCTCGGACATGGCTTCCTGGATCTGCACGGTCATGCGTTTCACGTCATCGCGCACGGCGGGCGGGAAATTCCGCTCGACGAATTCGCGGCCCAGGGCTTCACCAAGCTGCTGGTCCACCAGGCTGGTGCAGGTACGCCAGCGCGGCCGTTGCTGGTCGATGCCGCGCAGGCGCTGGCTGAAAAACGCGAAATGCTGGTTGCGGAACGGTTTCGACAGAAGCTCGGCGCGGGTGTTGAGCAGGGCCCAGCGCAAATAGGTTTGCAGGTTTTGCACCGACTGCTGCTCGATGACCGATTGCATTTCCAGCACGAACAGAGGCTGGGACACGTTGATCCAGGGCTCGGTCTGCAGCCCGGTGTGTTTGAACAGCCCGGCCCAGTCAAAAGCCGGGGCCATTTTCCGCAGCTCCTGCAGGGTCATGCGATGGTAGGTGTTGTAGGGGTCGCGCCGCTCAACCAGGGTCAGCGTGGCTTTGGCCAGACGGGATTCGATTTCCAGCACGACGTCCGCCGATTGCTCCGCCCGGGCCGGCGATTCGCCCAGCAGCCCGAACATGGCCCGAAGGTGCTGGCGGTAATCATCCAGGATGGCTTTGCGGTCGGGCGTGTCACCGAGGTAGTAATCCCGGTCGGGCAGGCCCAGGCCGCCGGCATACAGGGCGCCGATGGTCTGGCTGGCGTCCTCCGCATCCTGTTCCGAACCCACCGCCAGGAAATAATTGGTGGTGTCGCTGCTGCGGATCAACTCACCGATCAGCGCCGCCAGGCCTGACGGATCCTGCAGCCCTTCGATCGCGGCCAATTCCGCCTGCAAGGGCTCTGTGCCGGCCCGGTCGATGGCGTCCACGTTCATGCAGGCGGCGAAGTAGTCGCCGAGTTGCGCCTGCACCGGGGTGCGTTCGGCGCCGCTGATGGCCAGTTCCCGCAGGATGCCCCAGAGATAGCGCTGGTTGTCCACGTACAGCTTGCCGTAGGTGCTCCAGCTGGCCTGGTCGGCGGGAATGGGATTGTTTTTGATCCAGCCGCCACAGGCGTACTGGTACAGGTTCTCGCAGGGATTGGCGCTGCGATCCATGGCGGTCACGTCCAGGCTGGGCGTGTAGGGCAACTGCGTGGTGGCCTGTTCATCCGCCAGGATCATCGGGGCGGCCAGGCCGGTGCCGAGCACGCAAACGCTGCCAAGCAGAGCAAGTCGGTGGTGTGCGGACATGTTGATCCCTTCAAACTGAATGCAGGCGGTGATTATGCCTGTTTGGCCTTATGCGACCAAACCCGCCGGCAGGTACCGGCGCCGTAAAGTTTAATTGCTGCGATCAAGCGAGCCAGAGTGCCGGGCCGGGACTTGATCCAGGTCGTCCTTGCCATTCCCCGGAATTGCTAGAATGCCTTCAGCCGTTTCATGCCCGGAAACTGAAAGCCCGGAGACTACAGGGTGCCGATGGAATACCTTTTGCCGCTGGTGATGATTCTTGCCGGCTTTTACGTAGGGTGGAATATCGGCGCCAACGATGCGGCCAATTGCATCGGCACCACTGTGGGCGCGCAAATCATTTCCTACCGCAAAGCCGTGCTCATCATGGCAGTGTTCGTCATCCTTGGCGGTGTGCTGCAGGGCCGGCAGGTGATGGAAACCGTGGGCAAGGGCATCGTGATCAGCGACCAGGCTGCCTGGCAGGCCTACCACGGCACGCAGGCCGGCAGCGACTTCTCTTCGTTCTTTCCGGACGACCGCCTGCCGGACAAAGCCATCCTGGTGGCGCTCATCTCCGCCGGCTTGTTTGTGAGCCTGGCGACGTTTGCGCGCGTACCGGTGTCCACTTCGCAGGCCATTGTCGGCGGCGTGCTGGGCACGGGCCTGGCCATTGTCGGGCTGCAACCGGGCTATCTCCGCTGGTCGGTGCTGGGGCAGATATTTTCCGCCTGGATCGTCAGCCCGGCGCTGACCATGGTGCTGGCATTCGCCCTGTACAGCCTCATCAGCCGCCTGCTCAGGAATGCCAATATCGTCTTCTGGTCCAGGCTTCTGGCGATGGCGGTGGTCATTTCGGCCGCCTATGTTTCGTTTTCGCTGGGCGCGAATGATGTCGGCAACGCCATCGGCCCGTTGCTGAACCGCTTTCCCGACCATGGTTGGCAACTGGCCTTGCTGGGCGGAGTGTCCATCGCCTTTGGCGCGCTGACTTTCGGCGCGCGGGTAACCGACACGGTGGGCAAGAGCATCACCGCCCTGGATTACAGCGGTGCGCTGTCGGCACAGTTGTCCGCCGCCATTGGCGTGCACCTGTTCTCGTTGCTGGGCGTTCCGGTTTCAACTTCACAGGCCGTGGTGGGGGGCGTGATCGGCGTGGGATTGACCAAGGGCATGCGGGCGGTGAGCATGGGCCGGATACGAAGGATTTTCCTCGGCTGGGTGCTGACTCCGGCCTGCGCCGCGGTGTTTGCATATACCCTGTATTGGCTGTGGCCCTGAGTGTGGCCCTGAGCATGTTACTGAGCGGTTGACAGCGGGAGGCAAGAAAATGGCCCTGTTCAAGAAAGAGAAGGAAGCGCGGCGGCTGGTGCTGGAGCACCTGTCCCTCACCCGTGACTGCTTGGCTGAAACCCGCAACGTGCTGGAGCACTACCTGGCGGGCGATCTGGAAGCCGCCATCGGCGGGGCGGAAACGGTCAAGCGGCTGGAGCGTGAGTGCGACCACAGCAAACGCAAGGCCCGGATCGTGTTGCACCACGGGGCGTTCCTGCCACAGATCCGCTCCGATGTGCACCACCTGGTGGAGCTGGCGGACAAGCTGGACGGCGCCGGCGAAACGGCGGTCAAGTTCCTGGTGCATGAGCAACCGAAAATTCCGCAGGAATTCGCCAGCGACCTGATGGAACTCTGCTCCCTGGAGCTGAGTTGCTACCATGAGTTGCGCAGCGCCATGAAGAACTTCATCAAGCCGGAGGGCGAACTCGATGCCCTGCACGAGCACGTGGAAGCGGTATACCGGCTGCAGTCGGAAAGCCATGTGAAGCAGGCCGGGCTGACCGGACGGGTGTTCAGCTCCGGCCTGGACCTGGCCGAGAAGATTCACCTGGCCCAGTTGCTGCGTATCATCGGCAGTATCTGTGACCTCTGCGAAGACGTGGCCGATGCGCTGGAATCAGTGGTGATGCGCTCGGTGGTCTGAACGGCAGCGCGGCAGTCTGAACCGCAACGCTTCGAGGCGCTCAGGAGTCCCGCAGCACCCGGTAGACATCCGCGTCCGCCAGGCAGGCGCGCAGGGCATCGGCGAGCACGCCGGCCCAGTGCCGCGCCGCGGCGGCATCGGGCAGCAGGTCCTGCCGCACCTCGATGCCCACGTGCGCCAGGCCGCGGCCCTCGGCATGGAAGTCGATGGTGTAATCGTGCGGGTGCCTGCCCGAATACGGCTGGTTGTCGCCGATGCACAGGCCCCCGATGCGGTTCAGGTTCGTCAGCAATGGCGCGGCGATGCGCGGGTCCTTGTCCCACATCACGCCGATCTGCCAGGGCCGCTCCACATTGCCGAACACCGGTGTACAGGTGTGAATGGATAACAGCGCCGGCGTGATGCCGGCCTGGGCGAACGCATCCAGCCGTGCGCTGATGGCGTCGTGGTAGGGCCGGAAGAAATTCCCGATGCGCCAGTCTTTCTGTTCCTGATCCAGCGCCTGGTTGCCGGGAATGACGATGCCGTCGCTGATCTGGGGCATGGCGGTCGGATCATCGGGTTGGCGGTTGGGGTCGATCAGCAGCCGTGAAAAGCCGCAGAGGATCAGTGGCGCATCCAGCAGATCCGCCAGCGTGCGCGCCAGGTCCGCCGAACCGATATCCCAGGCAATGTGTTTTTCCATGTCGGCATCGCTGACGCCCAGCTGGTTGAGCTCAGGAGGGATGTACCGGCTGGCATGATCCGCCACCAGCAGCACCGGCGCCTTGCCGTGCAGGTTGTGAAAGCCGAATGCGGAGGGGTTGACGGGCGGGCCCGCTGGGGTAAAGCCTGGCATGGAAAAACGGTGGTCCTTTTTTGTGGTTGCCCGAATTGTCCTGCATTTGCCGCCACCTTGCACCTGTTCTGTCCCCCCACTCATAATGGCTGCGTGAAAACCATCGTCATCAGTTCCCGCGACCAGAGCCAGGCGCCGTTTCTGCGCGGCATCATGATCCGTACGCTGCTGGATGCCGGCATGGGCTTTGAGGACGCGCTGGAACTGGCTGCCCATGTCAGGGACCAGGTGGCGGATAAAGAGTCGGTAACCACCGCGCAGCTGCGCAAGGCCGTGGTGGCGCTGCTGAAAAAGGACAAGCGCACGGCGGTGATCAAGCGCTATTCGGTGCCGGTGGTGGCGCCTTCGCGCATTATCGTGCGCAGCCCCAATGGCGAAACCAGCGCTTTTTCGCGTGGCCGCCTGATCCGCTACATGCAATCCAGCGGCGTGCGCCTGGATGACGCCGAGCGCATCACCAGCCTGCTGTACGAGCAACTGCTGTCGGCCGGCACCGTCAGCATCAGCAGCAACGACCTGGCTTTTATCACCTGGCTGTGCCTGAAGGAAGAGCTGGACGAGCAGGCCGCCCGCCAATACCTCACCTGGGCCGAATACCAGCGCAGCAACCGGCCGTTGTTGCTGCTGATCTGCGGCGCGGTGGGCAGCGGCAAGAGCTCCATCACCACCGAAATCGCCCACCGGCTGGACATCGTGCGCACGCAGTCCACCGACATGCTGCGCGAGGTGATGCGCACCATGATCCCGAAAAAGCTGCTGCCGGTGCTGCACTGCTCCTCGTTTGACGCCTGGAACACGATTCCGGTCATGGACAAGAAGAAACGCAGCAAGGACCTGCTGATCGCGGACGGCTACCGCAGCCAGGCCGAGTTGCTGTCGGTGGCCTGTGAGGCGGTATTGCACCGCGCCATCCGCGAGAATTCGCCCATCATCCTCGAAGGCGTACACGCCTATCCCGAACTGGTGGGGAAATTGCCGGTGAAATCCGATGCCATCGTGGTGCATGTCACGCTGGCGGTGCTGCGCAAGCAGGAGTTGCGCAGCCGTTTGCGCGGCCGCGGCGCCAGCGAACCGCTGCGCCAGGCACGCCGCTACCTCAGCAAATTTGATTCCATCTGGCGCCTGCAAAGCTTCCTGGTGAGCGAGGCGGAGCGCAATGACACGCCGGTGATACCGAATGATGACAAGGAAGCGGCGATCTACCAGATCATCGGCGTGGTCAGCGCCGAGCTGGCACGCCATTTCAACGGTTCGGCCGAGGAAGTATTCGGCGACGTGGCCAGGCGTTCGAAACGCCGGAACAAGGGCTGGCGGGCGGTGCTGCCGCAACTGGTCAGGAAGGCGCTTGCATGAGTAACGCGACTCGCAAGCGACAGGCCGTGGTGCTGATCGTGGATGGCATGGGCGACCTGCCGGTGCCCGAACTGCACGGCAAAACCCCGCTGGAAGCGGCGTTCACGCCCAACCTGGACCGCCTGGCTTCAGCCGGCCTGCACGGCCAGATCGACCCGATCGCGCCCGGGGTGGTGCCCAACACCGATTCCGGCACCGGCATGTTGATGGGCATGCGGCCCGAGCATGCTTCACGGCTGCGCCGCGGCCCGGTGGAAGCCGCCGGCGCAGGGGCCAGCCTGAACCCGGGCGATGTCGCCATGCGCGCCAACTTCGCCTCGGCGGATGACGTGGGTGGCCAGGTCCTGGTCAGGGACCGACGGGCCGGACGTATAGAACACGATGTGCCGGTCTTGCTGCAGGCGCTGGCCCGGATACCGGCCGCCAATGGCATTGAGTTCCGGCTCTGGCCCACCGACCAGCACCGCGCGGTGCTGGTATTTTCCGGCCCCGGGCTGGACGCGGCCATCACCGACACTGACCCGGGCGACAGCTTCCTGCCGGCGCCGCTGCTGCGCAGTGAAGCCCTGCGCCCGGAAGCCGCTGCCACCGCCAACCTGCTCAACTGCTACCTGGCTGAAGTGCGGCTAATGCTGCTGGGGCACGAGGTCAACCGGCAACGGCAGCAGCAGGGCAAACTGCCGGCCAATGCGCTGATCACCCGCGGCGCCGGGGCTGCCGCCGAAATCGGCAACCTGGTTACCCAGGCGGGCCTGAAGGCGGCGGTGGTTTCGGGCTGCAACACGGTGCGTGGCCTGGGCGCCCTGTTTGGTTTCACCACCATCCGCGACCGGAAATTCACCGCCAAGCGCGATACCAACATCGAGGCCAAAATCGAGGCGGCCACCGGCGCATTGCAGAACCATGACATGGTATTCGTGCACCTCAAGGCGCCGGACCTGTGCGCCCACGACCTGGAGCCGCTGGCCAAGATGGAAGTGCTGCAGCGTTTTGACGCGGCTCTGGCGCCGCTGCTGGAACTGGGGGTGACCATCGCCTGCGCGGCCGATCATTCCACCGACAGCAACAGCGGCAAGCACACGGCCGACCCGGTGCCGGCGCTGTTGTATACGCCGGGCGCGGATCTGTCGGTGAACGGCGTCAAGTTCGGTGAAGCAGCTTGCCGCAGCGGCACCATGGAGCGTCAAAGCAGCAACGAATTCCTGCTGAAAGTGCTGCGCAGCCTGCAGGCAGGCTGAAGGGGCGCCAGCCTCCAGCCCAGCCGCCAGCCCAGCCTCCAGAATGGAGCGGCTGTAGCGGACGACTGTAACAATACTGTCATATTTACCCTGTACCTTGGCGGCATTCACGATGCCAAACCGGAGTACAGCATGTTCCACAGCATCTCGCACAGCATGTCCCACGGCATGTCCCACGGCATGTCCCACGGCATGTCCCACGGCATGTCATTTAAGCGTCTTTGCCTCATGGCTTCAGTTGCAGCAGTGTTGACGGCCTGCGGCGGCGGCGAGCAGCGGCAACTGATCCAGAACAAGGGTTCCGACACCCTGGTGAACGTGGCCCAGGCCTGGGCTGAAACCTACCAGACCATCGATCCCGGCGTGGTGGTGGCGGTGAGCGGCGGCGGCAGCGGCGCCGGTATCGCCGCCATGATCAACGGCACGGTGGACATCGCCAACTCCAGCCGCGAAATCAAACCGGAAGAAATCGAGCAGGCCGAGAAGGGTGGTCGCCACCCGGTGGAACACATCGTCGGCTACGATGCGCTGGCCATTTTCCTGCATCCCAACAACCCCATCGATGAGCTGGATTACGCGCAGCTGCAGGCCATCTACGCCGATGGCGGCAGCGCCACCAAGTGGACCGACCTGGGCGTGGAAGTGCCCGGTTGCTCCGACCAGAGCATCATCGTTGTGAGCCGCCAGAACAATTCCGGCACCTATGCCTACTTCCGCGAGGAAGTGCTGGGAGACAGCGATTTCCGCCTCGGCACCCGGGACATGCACGGTTCCAAGGACGTGGTGGACCTGGTTGAAAATACACCTTGCGCCATTGGTTACAGCGGTCTGGCTTATGCCAATGATCATGTGAAAATGGCCTGCGTCGCACGCAATGAAGGTGATGCCTGTGTCATGCCTTCCGAGGAGACTGCGCTTGATCACACCTATCCAATCGCAAGGTCCCTGTTGATGTACACCAACGGCGAACCGACCGGCGCTGTCGGAGCCTATCTCGACTGGATCAAGAGCGATGCCGGCCAGTGCATTATCATGGAAAAGGGCTACGCGCCGATCAAACCCATCAGTTGCGCGACGCAGTAAGACCCACGGCACTACCTGAACCTGACAAACAGCGCCGGCCGCGCTCCTGCGCGGCAGCACTGGGGGCGATACGACCATGAGCCATTTTGAACAACGATTGCAGGCCGACCTGGGGGCCATCCGCGACTGGGTGTGGGAGATGGGCTCCGATGTGGAGCAGGCGCTGCGCAATGCCAAGCAGGCCTTGCTGCACGGTGACGAGGACCTGGCCTACGCCACGGTGCTGAACGACAACCCCATCAACCGCAAATCGCGCGCCTGCGACCGCATGTGCCATGCCTTCATCGCGCGGCACCTGCCGGGAGCCGGGCATTTACGCGAAATTGCCGCCACCATCCGCGTGAACGTGGCGCTGGAACGCATCGGTGATTATGCCGTCACCATCAGCCGTGAGGCGATACAGTTGCAGCATCCTTTGCCGGCGCATTTCGTCACTGAAATCGATTCGCTGGCGGACAATTCTTTCCAGATCCTGCACGAATCCCGCCAGGCATTCCGCGATGACAACGCCGAACAGGCCAAGGTGCTGATGCGCATGGCCAAGCGCGTGGAACAGGAGATGGATGATATCTACGCCGACCTGTTCGACAGCGACAACGGCCTCAGCACGCGCAACCGCCTGAGCCTGTTCGTGGTGTTCAACATGCTCAAGCGCGTAGCCGACCAGGCCAAGAACCTGTGCGACCAGACGGTGTATGCGGTGCGCGGCATCGCCAAGATTCCCAAGGTGTACAACATCCTGTTCCTGGATGTTACCGATTCAAACACCGGGCTGCTGGCCCTGGCGGTGGCGCGCAAGAGTTTCCCCACCCAGGCGACCTTCCGCCTGGCCCAGAAGGGCGCCGTGGTCCAGCCATCGGCGGAGCTGCGGCAATTCCTGCAGGACAAGGGCCTGGAGTGTGACAGCCTGCAAAGTGAAACGCTGGCCAGCGTAGACCATGACCTGGGTGATTTCGAAGTGATCGTGGCCCTGCATGGCAAGGCGCGCGACTACTTCGGCACGCCGCCGTTCCATACCACGGCATTGCACTGGGATATCGGCTCCGGCGAACACGATTTTTCCGACCAGTATCGCCTGCTGCATCAGCGCATCCACGACCTGATCGAGTTGCTGGCCGGCGACGAAGCAGCCTGATTCCGATGAGCAACCCGGCGGACAATTTGGCGTTGCCCACCCCGGCGGATTTCGACCGCCGCGGCAAGGACTGGTACATCGACAAGCTGGTGCAGATCCTGGTGTTCCTGGGGGGCATCTCGGCCATCGTTTTCATCATCGGGATTTTCGTATTCATCACCCGCGAGGGCCTGGGCTTCCTGGGCGAGGGCTTCAGTTTCAAGGAATTCTTTTTTTCGGCCAACTGGCGGCCCACATCGGCGAAACAGGAAACCTATGGCATCCTGGCGCTGGTGGCCGGCACGGCCAGTGTCACCGGCCTGGCCATGCTGGTGGCCATTCCGTTCTCGCTGGGAGCGGCGATTTTCATTGCTGAATTTGCTTCCGGCAAAACCCGCGAGTTCCTGAAGGTGAGCGTGGAACTGCTGGCGGCCATTCCGTCGGTGGTGTGGGGCTTCATCGGCCTGGCTATCATGAACCCGCTGATCATCAAGACTTTTGATGTACCGGTGGGGCTGAACGTACTCAATGCCGGCATCATTCTCGGTTTGATGGCGGCGCCCATCATGACCTCGATTGCCGAGGACGCGCTCAAGGCGGTACCGGATCGCTACCGCGAAGCCGCCGAAGCCATGGGCGCCACGCGCTGGCAGGTGATCTACAAGGTGGTTCTGCCGGCGGCGCGCAACGGCCTGCTGGGCGCGGTGCTGCTGGGCGTAGGGCGCGGCTTTGGCGAAACCATGGCGGTGCTGATGGCCACCGGCCACTCGATCAATATTCCCACCAGCGTGTTTGACTCGGTGCGTGCACTGACCGCCACCATCGCCGCGGAACTCGGTGAGACGGCCATCGGCTCGACGCATTACGAAGCGCTGTTCACCATCGGCATCTTCCTGTTCGTGATCACCTTCATCATCAACATGACGGCGGACTTCATCGTCCGCGGCATTCGCAAGAGCTAGCTTGAGGACAGCCATGACCTTCCAGGCCACTGACATCAACCGCCGCAACCAGCGCGTGCAGAAAGCCTTCCAGTTCCTGCTGGGTGGCATGACACTGACCCTGATGATTCCGGTTGGAATCATCCTGGTGATGCTGGTGGTCAAGGGCGGCCCGGCGATCAGCTTTGAGTTCCTGTTCACTTCGCCGACCAATGGCATGACGGCGGGCGGCATTTTTCCGGCGCTGCTGGGCACCATCTGCCTGGTGCTGGTGGGGCTGGTTGCCTCGGTCCCGCTGGGCGTGGCCGCCGCCATCTACCTCAGCGAATATGCACCAGACAACGCTTTTACCCGCGCCATCAACCTGGCCATCATCAACCTGGCGGGTGTGCCGTCCATCGTGCACGCGCTATTCGGCCTGGGCGCCTTCGTGATTTTCTTCAAGTTCGGCACCAGCATCCTGGCGGCCGGCCTGACCCTGGCCATCATGGCCCTGCCGGTGGTGATCGTGGCCACCCAGGAATCGCTGCAGTCGGTGCCGCAGGCCTTTCGCGAAGCCTGCTGGAACATGGGCGCCACGCGCTGGCAGACCATCCGCCGCGTGGTGCTGCCGAATGCCGTTACCGGGATTCTCACCGGCGTGATCCTGGAAGTGTCGCGCACCGCGGGTGAAACCGCACCCATCATGTTCACGGGTGCTGCCTTCTTCCTGCCGCTGCTGCCGCAGTCGGTGTTCGACCAGACCATGGCGCTGTCGCTGCACCTGTTCGTGGTTTCCACCCAGGTGCCGAACATGCCGGAACACTTGCCGTACGGCGTGGCGCTGGTGCTGATCGGCCTGGTGCTGCTGATGAACAGCCTGTCCATCGCCCTGCGCATGTACCTGCGTGGCAAGAAAAAATGGTGACGGCAACGCAGCAGGTCCTACCCGGCGTCAAGCTGGGTGTGAAGGATGTAACCATCAGCTACGACTCGAAGCCGGTGCTGAGCGGTGTGAACTTTGATGTTCGGGAGCACGAGATTTTCGGCATTATCGGTCCCGCCAACGCCGGCAAGACCTCGTTCCTGAAAGCCGTGAACCGCATGGATATGTTCGATCCGCACATGGAGGTTGAAGGGCAGATTACCTTCAACGGACTGGATGTGAGCAAGGTGAAAAACGTCTACGGCCTGCGCCGCCGCATCGGCGTAGTGTTTCCGCTGCCGGTGGGGCTGCCGCTGTCGGTGTACGACAATGTGGCCCTGTCTCCGCGGCTGGGCGGCATCAAGAACAAGGCGGAACTCGACGTGATCGTGGAACGCTGCCTGCGGCGCGCCGCTTTGTGGGATGAGGTCAAGGATCGCCTCAACACGCTGGGCAGCCTGCTGTCCGGCGGCCAGCAGCAGCGCCTGACCATCGCCCGCGCCCTGTCGCAGGACCCCGAACTGCTGATGCTGGACGAGTTCTCCATCGCGGTGGACCCGGTGACCACCATGCGCATCGAGGACGTGCTGAAGGAACTGAAGCAGGAAATCACCATCATCCTGGTCACCAACCTGGTGCAGCAGGCGCGCCGGCTGGCCGACCGCACCGCGTTTTTCCTCGACGGACAGTGCGTCGAGGTGGCGGAAACCGAGGAACTGTTTACCGGCGAGGTCAAGGACCCGCGCACCCGTGACTACGTGGAAGGGAGGTTCGGTTGATGAATGCTGAAGCCCAAAGCGCGCGGGAAGCGGCCGGCCACGCCACCTATGCCATTGAAAGCACCGGCCTGAACCTCTGGTACGGCACTTTCCAGGCCCTGTTCGATGTGGACCTCAACATCAAGCAGGGCATCATCACTTCCATGATCGGCCCGTCCGGCTGTGGCAAGAGCACTTACCTGCGCAGCGTCAACCGCATCAACGAGCGGCTGGGTTATGTACGCATTACCGGCGAGATCAGGGTGATGGGCGAGAACATCTACGCACCCGACGCGGACCTGGTGCAGGTGCGCAAGCAGGTGGGCATGGTGTTCCAGCGGCCCAACCCGCTGCCCATTTCCATCCGCGACAACATCCTGTTCGGCTACCGCATCCACAACGGCAAGGCGGCGGGCAACAAGTCCGAGCAGGAGAAAATCGTCGAGAAAGCCCTGCGCGAAGTGCTGCTGTGGGACAAGGTGAAAGACCGCCTCGACCACAAGGCCACGGCTCTGTCGCTGGAAGAGCAGCAGAAGCTCTGCATCGCGAGATTGCTGCCCGTGAAGCCCAGCGTGCTGCTGATGGACGAACCTTGCTCCGCGCTCGACCCGCGCGGCACCGAAGCCGTGGAGGAACTCCTGTGGGAACTGCGCGGCGACTACACCGTGCTGATTGTCACCCACAACATGGCCCAGGCCCGCCGCGCCAGCGATGAGTGCGTGTTCATGCTGATGGGCAAGGTGGTGGAGCACGCCGACACCGGCGAAATGTTCGTCACCCCCAGGCACCAGGAAACCGCGGATTACATTGAAGGGCGCTACGGCTAGTTCTTCCCACCCGTCATCACGGCTCGTTTTTTATCCGCCATTACGGCTCTTTCTCTTATCCGCCATTGCAGTTCGTTCATTTATCCGTCATTCCGGCGCAGGCCGGAATCCAACCCCGTCAAATTTCCGCTCGGCGTGCTGGTGCTGCGGCTGCTGAGGGTGCAAACTCGCGACACCTGATTGCCGGCCTGCAAGGATTTGTAAATGACCGAATTGACCATCTGGACACTGGACTGGGTGCCCGAAGGGCCGCGCGGCTTTGTCCGCGACCTGCGCCTGCGCTGGGCCTGCGAGGAAGCAGGGCTGCCGTACCGCGTGAAAACCATTCCGTTCGAAGATCGCGAAACCAATCACTCGGCTCGCCAGCCCTTTGGTCAGGTTCCGTTCCTGAGTGACGGCGAACTGCAATTGTTTGAGAGTGGCGCCTGCCTGCTGCACATTGCGCGCAAAACCGAAATCCTGATGCCGCATGACGACATTGAGCAGGCGCAGACCCTGCAATGGGTATTTGCCGCGCTGAACTCCATCGAGATGGTCAGCGTGCCGTGGTGGTTCCTGAACATTTCCGGCGATGCCGACAATGCCATAGCGCCCTGGCTGGGCAAGCGACTCGATCAACTGGAGGCCGTCCTGCAAAACCAGGAGTGGCTCGCGGCAGGCCAGTTCACCGTTGCCGACCTGCTGATGGTGGATGTATTGCGGGTGCCCCTGGTCCGTGCATTCGGCAACCGACCCGCCACCGAGGCTTACGTCGCACGCATCACCGGCCGGCCGGCGTTCCAGAAAGCCCACGCGGACCAGATGGCCCATTTCAAACTGGCTGATGAGAGGCGGGCCAAATGATGAACGACGATGATCCGCCGGTCCGATTTCAAGCCTTTTTTTGACAGCGGGGATGCCTGAACCCGGGTCGAAGCAATTGGAACGTAAAGAGGCAGGTAAGTATTCAGTCACGATCTTACAATGCACTTGACCCGGCCGGTTCCGCAGGAGGTAGCCATGGCAGAAAACAAGACAAAAGCAACCAGCGCCAGCGTTGAAGAGTACATCGCTTCCCGCGCCAACGATGAGCAGAAAGCCGACTGCAAGAAGCTGATGGCAATTTTCAAACGGCTCACCCGGCAACAGCCCAAAATGTGGGGGCCAAGCATCGTCGGCTACGGCTCGTACCGTTACACCTACGAGAGCGGCCGATCGGGTGAAATGCCTCTGGCGGCGTTCGCGATCAGGGGCAGGGACCTGGTCGTCTACCTGGACTGCGATGACACCGCGCAAGCAGCGCTACTGGCGAAACTAGGCAAACACAAGATGGGCAAATCCTGCCTCTACATCAAGCGCCTGGCTGATGTCGACATGTCCGTTCTCGAGCAGCTTGTGGTCGAATCCATGCAGCACGTTCAACGTAAGTACGGCTGAGGCAGTACCGCCTCACCACCCGTTCCAGTTCCTTCACCGGTCATTCCGTCAACCTCCCCCAGACCGTCATTCCGGCACACTCTACCAGGCGGTCATTCCGGCGCAGGCCGGAATCCACAACCGACGGGGATTCCATCGACGTTCCCGCGGAGCGTGTGTGAAAACGCGATTGCTAATGGGATAATCAATCAAGCCCATCAAGGAAGAAGCGATGCGTCACATTCAGGGAGAAGACCGCCACCAGAACCACCTGTTACCGCCATCGCTGGAAGACTTTGTTGCTGCTGATCACCCGGTACGGGTGATTGATGCGCTGGTCAACAAGTTGGACTTGGCGGTGCTGGGTTTCAGCAAGGCTGTGACCAAGGACACCGGTCGCAAGCCATACGATCCCGCCGATCTGCTTAAGCTCTATGTTTATGGTTACCTCAACCAGGTAGCGACCAGCCGTCGCCTGGAACGCGAGTGTCACCGCAACCTGGAAGTGTTGTGGTTGCTGGGCCGATTGACTCCGGACTTCAAGACCATCGCCGATTTCCGCAAGGATAACGGTCCAGCCATTCAACAATGTTGTCGGGCCTTTATCCAGTTTTGCCGTCAGGCGGGTTTGCTGTCGGGCCGCCTGGTGGCGATTGATGGCAGTAAGTTCAAGGCTGCGTCGAGTAAATACCAAGCGCTGAACCGCAAGCAACTGAACCGCGACCGGATCAAGATAGAACAACAAGTGGCCGACTATCTGGAACGCCTCGATCAGGCCGACCAGCAGGATGCGGAGATGGGATTAGTTCACGAGCGTGTCCAGTCGGCACTGCGGCAGTTGGAACGACTGGAACGTTATGAACAAGCCATGGATGCCGGAGAACGCGACCAGCATTGTGATACTGAACCGGATGCCCGGATCATGCGCTCTGGCCGTGACGGCATGGTGCTGGGGTATAACGTGCAGACAGCGGTTGAGGCCGATAGCGGACTCATCGTGCATCACGAAGTAAGCCAGGACACTGGCGACAATCGACTGTTGCAGCCCATGGCAGAGCAGGCCAAAGCGGTGCTGGGCCAGGACGAGCTGACCGTGCTGGCCGATGCGGGTTACTCCAACGGTGAACAACAGGCGACTCTTGAACAGAACGGTATTACGGCCACCGTTCCACGACGGGTTGTACCCAACAGTAACCAAGAGTTCTACCAGAAAGCCGATTTTGATTACGACACCGAGCGCAATGAGTATCGGTGCCCGGCAAAGCAGGTGTTGCGTTATACCGGTGACGACAAGCGGCGGAAGTTGCATCTCTACACCCGTTCCGGTTGCAGTCAGTGTGGATTGCAGGCGCGCTGCACCCGTGCGGACCGCCGGACCGTTACCCGCCATTTTTACGAAGCAGCATTTGAACGATCTGAGGCGCGCTTGCGGGCTGAGCCGACACTCATGAACCGGCGCATGGCCATTGTTGAACGACCTTTTGCGGTGCTCAAGCAGGCTATGGCCTTGAGACGTTTTGTCTGTCGCGGCATGACGGGGGTTCAAACAGAAATGGCAATAGCAGTAACCGGATACAACCTGAAACAGATGATTAGCCGCATCGGTGTGCCAAACATGCTTGCTCTGCTGGCTTGAGAGCAAAGCAGGATTTGTCGCCCCGAAAAATATCAGGCTCCTGCCAGGAAGTTAAAGGTGAAATTGGTTTTCACACACGCTCCGCGGAAACGCTGCAGAACCGACTTCCAGCTTGCCAGAAATTTACAACGTACATACACTATGCGTATGCGCCAACTACGCTTCGAATGGGATGCTGCCAAGGCAAAGGCCAATCTCAAGAAGCATGGAGTAGGTTTTGAGGAAGCCCAATCTACGTTCTACGACGAGTGGGCCATTTTGTATGAAGACCCCGACCATTCAGCGGTTGAAGACAGGTTTCTGCTGCTGGGTGTAAGCCTGCGGCTTCGCATGCTTATCGTGTCCCATTGCTATCGGCAATCCGATTCAGTGATTCGGCTTATTTCAGCGAGAAAGGCGCACAGCGAAGAAGCGAGGGAATACTGGAAGGTGAGAACATGAGAGATCAGTACGAATTGTCAAAATTGAAGGGCAAGCGAAACCCGTATGCCAAGCGCCTGAAACAACCCGTCACCATGCGGCTGGACCAGGACACGGTTGCCTATTTCAAGGCCATGGCTGAGGAAACGGAAGTTCCGTACCAGACTTTGATCAACCTGTACCTGCGTGACTGCGCGATTAACGAGCGCAAGCTTTCAATGGAGTGGCGGGCCTCGGACGATTAGCTGTTCGTGAAAATTCCCGCTGGAACGTCCTCAGATCGTCATTCCGGCGCAGGAAAGTCATCCGGGTCTCCCAGCCGGTGCCGGAATCCTTCTAAGCCGTCATTCCGGCGCAGGCCGGCCCCGGATCAAGTCCGGGGTGACGACGGACCCTCTAACTCCGTCATTCCGGACGCAGCGTAGCGAAGATCCGGAATCCATCAGACGCCGAGCCCTTTCATTCTCTGAACAACAAACCCTCCACCGCCATTTGGTCATCCATGTTTTCTCCCATCCAGGCGCTTTGCGATGATTTTGGCGTAATCCGGATGCCAAACTCGTGATTCAAACCCAGCAGCGCATCGACGTTCCCGCAGAAACGTCCGTGGGCTGAATTGGGCACCACCTGGCCCTGTGGGTTGGTGAACCGAAACTCGCCATCCACTTTCCGCAGGTCGAAACCACCTTCATGCACCAACCGATGATGCCGGCTGCACAGCAGCACCAGGTTGTTCACGCTGGTTTCGCCGCCATCGGCCCAGTGGTGGATGTGATGCGCATCCACAAAGCGCGTGGCCGTGCAGCCCGGAAAGCGGCAACCGCCATCACGGCGCTGCAGGGCGCGGCGGATGGCGGGTGGAACCGTGCGGGTTTTGCGTCCGACGCTCAGTGCCTGCATTTGGTGCTGCCCCTCATGCGAGTGGCCATCCGCATCCAGCCACTGCACCGTTGCGGAATCACAGGCTATGCGCCGCGTGGTTTCGGCGCAGATCTTGCCACCGCATTGGAGTTCGGATTCTGCGTTGTTTTCGGTGCTTGATTCCGCACTCAATTTTGAGCCTTCGCCATCCGCCTTCAGCGTTTCGATGTTGGTGTGAATATGCACCACGAATTTGTCTGAATGACCCGAGGCACTGCGGCTGCGATAGCCCTGGGCCAGTCGCACCAGCGCATCCGCCCTTCGCCAGGCAATGGCCTCGGGGCGGGGGCGGGTTTCATCCATCATTTCGTCCGACGTTTCCGCGGGAACGGCCCGCAACTCCTGATACTGCTCCTCCATCGCCTGTTCCAGCACCCGGGTTACCAGCGCGCCTGATTCCGGCGGCAGGCGGCCGCGTATCACCCAGTAGCCATCATCATCCACATGCCAGCTCAGCTCGCGGTGCGTATGCTGGTCGCGCGCCGTCGCAAGCGCCTCGTTGCGCTTCACCGAACGGTAGTTCCGCACCAGCCGTTCCACGTGGCTGGCCGTGCCGAAGTGGGCAATCATCAACAGGTAGTTTTCATTGCTGCGCGTGGCCACGCGGGTCATGGCGCGCACCTTGGAGTAGCTCAGCTTGCCCTTGCGGAAGGTCTGGCTGATTTTCGGCAAATCCTTCAGCGCATGCGCCACGCGCACCCGTTCCCGCGCCGCACCCAAAGCCATGCCGCATTTCCAGTTCAGCCAGTGCGCGCAGGAAGCGATACCGTCATCCGCCCAACCCTTGCAGGCATCAAATTCTCGGATCAGTTCCAGCAGCCGAAAAGTGGCTGCATGGATATTCGCCGCCAGTTCCGTGATTTGGTCTGCGAGTTTTTCCTTGTGCAGTTGGCGCACTGCGAGCTGGGTGGCGATTTCAGCCTGGGCCGAGCCCGGTTTGAACTGGGTAATAGGGTGAAATAACGTGTGGGACATCGCGGGCTTCCTCCGTTCGTACGGTCAAAAAAAGACTATACAAATATATAGTATTACGTAGAAAAAATCCAATGAATATTAATTAAATACAGTTATTTACATAACTTCTTTTACACCAATTTTTGGACCATTTCCTTTGTCCGGTGTCGCCATTCCAGACCGCCGAAGGCGGGTCTGGAATCCGAGGCCTCAGTAAGTTCGACTCCGGTAAAGTGCCGGGAAGTGGCGATAGATCAAAGTGAACGGAAGACATGCACTACCATTGGCGAGCGTGCATAGAATCTGTCCAATTAAACACTTTCGATTAGTAGGATTGCGCCATATACTTGAACCAAAAGGTTACCTGACAAAGGGGCGAGGCGAAGAGTAGAAAAAGCAAGATTGGTGTTTCGTGAATTATCGACTCATTAGCGGAAAATTGTCGACTACCACTGAGATGAGCATTATGAGTAAGTTAGATCCAGTCACTCCCGGCGAACTCCTGCTTGAGGAGTTTTTGACTCCC
The DNA here is from genome assembly GCA_964470455.1 of uncultured Wenzhouxiangellaceae bacterium. GTDB lineage: Bacteria > Pseudomonadota > Gammaproteobacteria > Xanthomonadales > SZUA-36 > JAWXBM01. The sequence goes on along the minus strand of CAYYCX010000010.1, from coordinate 13,599 downwards.
ATGGGAATAAGCCAGTACCGCTTGGCAAAGGAAATCAATGTTCCGGCCCAACGCATCAGCGAAATTGTGTCGGGAAAGCGCGCTGTTACGGCAGATACGGATTTGAGGTTGTGCCGTTTCTTCGGGCTTTCGAGTGGCTACTGGTTGCGAGCTCAAGCGGCACATGACACGGAAGTCGCGCAGCGCAAACTCGGGGCTGCCATCAAGCGAATCAAGCCATGGGCAGCCAATTCTTCCGAACAAGTCGGTGCAGCCGACGCCATTTCACGGCGTGGCTGATCTTCATCTGACTGACTCTTACCCGCACATGCTCCGCAAGTTCGAGTTCGGAAAGCAGGACTCGGGCTTCTCGCATCCGTGGAACCCCAAATCCGGGATCATCGGCGCGATGACGGACCTGACTTTCGGTACTGGTTTCAATCCCCCACCTTAGGTATCCTGCCCAACCGCGAAATTTCCGCATATATCCGGAGCAAGCTGATGTTTTTCCGCCCGATTCGCACACTGATATGCACTGCTTTGCTTTTTGCTTCCGTCTCATCGCTGGCGGCTTCCGAATTCACTACCGCGGACTGGCTGAAACGCGCCCAGGCCGAGACCAGCATCGACCAGCTGGGGCGCCTGTACATCGAGTTCCTGATGGAGGAAGACCCGACGGCCAGCGGCACGCTGGGTATCCATGGCAAGGAGGGGGCTCCGGCGTTTTATGACGATCGGCTGGCGGACGTTTCCGCGGAAACGTTGGCGGCAAATGCGGCAGCGCGCGCGGCCTTCCTGCAAAGGCTTGAATCCATTGATGCGGCGACGCTCAGCCGCCCCGACCAGATTGACCTGCACATCCTCACCACCCGCGTGAAGTTCGACCAGTTCGCGGTGGAGAAACTCAATGCGCTGAAGAACCCGCTGAACCAGATCACTTCCCTGGGCGAGGCCATGTCCAGCCTGTTGTTGCGCGATTACGCCCCGCTGGAGCAGCGCCTGCAGAGCTTTGGCTCGCGTTGCGCGGCCACGCCAGCTTTCCTGAACCAGGTGCAGGCGCTGCTGGCGCCGGAATCGGTGAAGCCCACCGAACTGGAAAAGAAATACACGCTGCTGCGCCTCGGTGGCATGCAGCAGGAGGGCGGGCTGTATGACAAGACCATGCCGGGCCTGCTGGTGGATTCGAAACTGAGCGTGGAGCAGAAGGCGGCCATCACCACGGCCTGCGCCGAGGCTACTCAAGCGCTGGCCGCATTCGGCGAGTGGTTTGACGAAACCCTCACGCCGCGGCCCGACAGCGACTGGCGCCTGGGCAGGGAACTCTACGACCAGAAATACGCCCTGCAGATGGATTACCCGCTGGACCCCGAACAGTTGCTGGCGGTAGCCGAAGGCTGGCTGGCCATCACCAGCGCCGACCTGGCGCGCACCGGCCGCGAGATCCATGATGCCTACCTGGCCGATGAAATCGCCGCGGGCACGGTGCAGAAAGCCGAAAGCCTCGACGACCAGCAGGTGGTGCGAAACATCTTCGCCAAGCTGGCCGAAGACCGCTCCACGCCCGACAGCCTGATCGCCGACAGCTACGCCATGGCCGATTCCATCCTCAGCTTCGTGCGCGAGCAGAACCTGATGGACCTGCCGCCGGCCTCAAAGCTTCGTATTGAACCCGTCCCGCCGCACCTGGCCGGCAACGCGGTGGCCATGATCCAGACAGCGCCGCCGTTCGAGCCGGAACTCGATTCCGTATGGTTCTGGGACCTCGGCCTGCTGAAAGGCTCCGACAGCTACCTGAAGGAATACAACCGCCCGGCGCTGGCCATGGTGTATATCCACGAAGGCGTACCCGGCCACTTCGTGCAGCTCGAGTATTCCAACCGCTCTGAGCGCATCATTCCGCGCGTGTTCTGGAACGGCCCCATGGTGGAAGGCTGGGCCTCCTACATCGCCACGCAGATGGTGGCCGAAGGTTTCACCGTTTACCCCGACGAACCCTGGGGCCACCAGATCCAGAGCATGGTGGACGACAAGCTGATCCTGCGTTCCATCATGAACGCCATCATCGACATCCGCCTGCATCGCACCAACTGGTCCAAGGAAGAGGCGGTCAAGCTGATGGTGGAGCAGGGCTACCAGGAAGAGGGTGAAGCGCAGGGCAAGATCATCCGCGCCGAGCTCAGTTCGGTGCAGCTCACCAGCTACTTCGCCGGCTACGTGGCCATCGAGGACATCCTGGCCGAATATAAAAAAGAAAAGGGCGCCGCTTTCCGCTTCAAGGATTTCAACGAGAAACTGGTGGGCGCCGGTTCGCCGCCGTTCTTCGCCATTCGCGAATTCATGCTGGCGGATTGAGGGAGCATCTTGGAACTACGCACCAACCAGGTTTTGCGCGGCGTGCGCTACGAAATCCGCGGCGAACTGGCCGCGCGCGCGCAGCAGCTGGAACGCCAGGGCTACGAGATCATCCAGCTGAACATCGGCAACCCCGGCCTGTTTGGTTTTCGCACGCCGGAAACCATGCGCCTGGCCATGATCGAGAACCTGCACCAATCGGAAGCCTACTGCAACCAGAAAGGCATCTTTCCGGCGCGTGAAGCGGTGGTGATGCAGCAGCAGAACCGCGGCGTGCTCGGCCTCACCGCCGAGGACGTGGTGATGGGCAATGGCGTCAGCGAGTGTATCGACCTGGCATTGCGGGCGCTGCTCAATGCGGACGATGAAGTGCTGATTCCCAGCCCCGACTATCCGCTGTGGAGCGCTTCGGTGTCGCTCAACCGCGGCAAGCCGGTGTACTACAACTGCAGGCCCGAAAACGGCTTCCAGCCCGATCCGCAGGAAATCGAATCGCTGATCACCAAGCGCACCCGCGCTATCGTGGTGATCAACCCCAACAACCCCAGCGGCGCGGTGTACAGCCGTGAACGCCTGGAAGCCATCGCGCGAATCGCCGAGAAGCATGGCCTGGTAGTGTTCGCCGACGAGATCTACGACCAGGTGCTGTACGGCGAGGCAAAGCACGTGCCCATGGCCACGCTGGTGCACGATACGCTGTGCGTCAGCTTCAACGGGCTTTCGAAGATCTACCGCGCCTGTGGTTACCGGGTGGGCTGGATCATCTTCAGCGGCGACCGCAGCCACGCGCACGAGTACCAGCATGCGGTGGAGCTGCTGGCTTCATTGCGGCTGTGCGCCAATGTGCCGGGGCAGTGGGCGGTGCAGACCGCCCTGGGCGGTTACCAGAGCATCAAAGAGCTGACCGAGCCCGGCGGACGGCTGTACCAGTCGCGCCAGGCCATCATCGATGGCGTGGCGGCCAATTCCAGCCTGTCGCTGCATGCGCCGGACGGCGCGCTGTATGCCTTTATCAAGGTGACGCCGGCCAATGGCGAAGCCTTTGATGACAAGGCCTTTGCCCTCAGCCTGCTGGAAGAACGGCATGTGCTGGTGGCGCCGGGCTCCAGCTTCAACGTGCCCTACCGCGACCATTTCCGCATCACCCTGCTGCCTGACCGGCGCGTCATCGAGACCGTGTTTGAACGGCTGGGCGAGCATTTGCACCACTGGGGACAGTAGCCCGGATTCAGTCTTCGGGATTGATGGAATCGGGCAGTTCAGGCAGGTAGTCATCGCCGCTCAAGGTGCTCAGCAACTGCCTGGGCAAGCCTTCCGGCGCCAGCTCCAGCGCGCGCTGCAGGCTGGCCTCGGCTTCGGTGCGGCGGCCCTCCATCACCAGCGCGCGGGCCAACTGGTAGTGGAAGCGGTATTCGTTGCCCTGGATTTCCAGCGCTTTCTCGACCAATTGGCGGGATTCCTCCAGCCGGCCTTCCTCCAGCGCCACAGAAGAGAGGTAGGAGAGGTAGTAGGGGTTCTTGCGGCGGTTCTTTTCCACCCGTTTCCGCAACTCGTCCGCGGCCACCACATTGCCGGTCTTCTCGTAAATCAGGAACAGGTTGTTGGCCGCCATGGTGCTGCCGGAATTGATATCGAGCGCGGTGAGGTAGGCCTGGGTGGCTTCGGAGTACTGCTCGTTACGGCTGTACACCACGCCCAGGTTGGACCACAGGTAGTGCAGCTTGGGTTCGGTTTCGATGGCCTTGCTGATGTAGGCCCAGGCCGTGCCCAGGTCGCCGTTGGCCAGCGCATCGGCGCCGAGGTTGTTGTAGTACTGGGCCAGCACCACCTCGTCGGCAATGCGCCGCTGCAGCCGCGAGCGCACATCGCTGCGGCCGCTCACATCCACCACCCAGGAACCGCCACTGGGCACTTCCACCGCCACGTTCACGTGCATGCTCACCAGCAGCGTGTCGTTGTTGGCGCTCCACTGTTGGGGAATTTCCACTTCCTGGTAATACGCTTTCAGGCCCAGGTGCCGCGCCATCATCATGAACATGGCCGAGTAGGAGATGCAGTTGCCGGTACCCCGTTCAAAGGTTTCCAGTGGCGACAGCGTCAGTTCCGGCCGGTAATCGAAATGCAGTACGTAGGGGTCGGTGGTGGCCCACACCAGGTTCCACACGGCCTGCTGGTGGCCACGCCCGGGCTCGACGTACCGGTCGATGAAATCCAGCATGGCCTGGCTGGGACGGGTGAAGTTGGGTTCGGTGACGGTGGGAATCTCGTGGCCCAAAAGCGGTGGCGGCGTGCCCAGGCGCGGGCTGTGGCTGGCGCAGCCGGCCAGCAGTGCCACTGGCAGGGCCAGCAGCAGGTAGTATCCGGCAGGTTTCAAACGCCACAAGCCCATTGGTGCTCCAAATCCGGGCGCTGATGAAAATAATTCTAGCAGACTGCGGGCCGGCGGTTGTGCGCGTCGCCCGGCCCCGAGATAATGCCCAGCTTGTTGTGAACATGAAGTGAAACCAGGAGTTTTATCGCCATGTCATTTGATGCAAAGTCCGTGGCCAGGCCGCATTTGAGGCCAGCCAACGGCAATTTTTCTTCAGGTCCGTGCGCCAAGCGGCCCGGTTACGATGTTTCCGCCCTGCAACTCGACACCCTTGGGCGTTCCCACCGCTCGGCACTGGGCAAGGCCGTGCTGGGCAAGGTGTGCACCAAAACGGCGGAACTGCTGGGCCTGCCCGAGGGCTACCGCGTGGGTGTGGTGCCGGCCTCGGACACCGGCGCGTTTGAAATGGCCATGTGGTCCATGCTGGGCGCGCGGCCGGTGGATGTATTCTCCTGGGAATCCTTTGGCCAGGGCTGGGGCAGTGATATCGCCAAGCAGCTCAAGCTGCCGAATGTGCGGAACTTCAATGCGCCGTACGGCGAACTGCCCGACCTCAGCCAGGCTGATTCACGGCACGACATCATCTTCACCTGGAATGGCACGACTTCCGGCGTGAAAGTACCGGATGGCGACTGGATCAGCGCCGAACGCGAGGGGTTGACCTTCTGCGACGCCACCTCCGCCGTGTTCGCCATGGAACTGCCCTGGGACAAGCTGGACGTGACCACCTATTCCTGGCAGAAAGTGCTGGGTGGCGAGGGCGCGCACGGCATGCTGATCCTCAGCCCGCGCGCCGTGGAGCGGCTGGAAAGCTACACGCCTCCCTGGCCCATGCCGAAGATTTTCCGCCTCACCAAGGGCGGCAAGCTGATGGAGGAAATCTTTCAGGGCTCCACCATCAATACGCCATCCATGCTGTGCGTGGCCGATTACCTGGATGCGCTGGACTGGGTGGAATCCATCGGCGGCGTGGCCGGCACCATCGCGCGTTCGGAACGCAACCTGAATGTGCTGGAAGAGTGGGTAGCAGAGCGTGACGATGTGCATTTCCTGGCCAGGGTGCCCGAACAGCGTTCGAATACCAGCGTGTGCCTCACCCTGGATCTGCCCGAGGCTCAGGTCAAGGCGCTGGTGAAGCTGCTGGAAAGCGAGGGCGTGGCGTTTGATATCGGCGCCTACCGCGATGCGCCGGCCGGTTTGCGCATCTGGTGCGGCGCCACGGTTGAAGCCGAGGACTTGCGCCTGCTGCTGCCCTGGCTGGATTGGGGAATCGCGACCGTCACCGCGGCGGAGGCCGCCTGATGTTCCGGATCAGAACGTTTAACCGTATTGCCAGCCGCGGGCTGGATGCGTTTCCCACCGGCCGGTTTGAAGTGGGCCCCGAAGTGGAGCAGCCGCATGCGCTGTTGCTGCGTTCGCATTCATTGCATGGCGCGGAAATCGGCCCGGAGTTGCTTGCAGTTGCCCGCGCCGGCGCTGGCGTGAACAACATTCCCGTGGCTGATTACGGCAAGAAAGGCGTGGTGGTGTTCAACACGCCCGGCGCCAACGCCAATGCCGTCAAGGAACTGGTGGCGGCAGGCTTACTGCTCAGTTCGCGCAATATCCTCGGTGGCATGAACTACGTGCAGTCGTTGAACAGTATTCACGACCCGAAAGCGCTGGCGCAGCAACTGGAAGCCGAGAAGAAGCGTTTTGCCGGTTCGGAAATCGCCGGCAAGACCCTCGGTGTGATTGGTCTCGGCGCCATCGGTTCGCTGGTGGCCAACATGGCGCTGGAGCTGGGCATGCACGTGGCCGGTTTTGACCCGGCCATTTCGGTGGAATCGGCCTGGCGGCTGTCCAGCCGGGTGGAGAAAATGGATAGCCTGGAGGCGCTGCTGGGCTGCGCCGATTTCATCAGCCTGCACGTGCCCGCCATCGAACAGACCCGTCACTTGCTGAACGCCGAAAACCTGAAAAAGATGAAGCCCGGCGCGCGGCTGCTGAACTTTGCCCGCGAGGAAGTAGTGGACGCGCAGGCCGTGATCGCGGCACTGGATTCCGGCGCGCTGTCGGCCTATGTCACCGATTTTCCGCTGCCCGAATTGCTGGGCCGGGATAACGTGTTGCTGTTGCCGCACATTGGCGCCAGCACGGTCGAGGCGGAGGAGAACTGCGCGGTGATGGCAGCCGAACAGCTGACCGACTTCCTGCTGAACGGCAATATCGTCAACTCGGTGAACTTTCCGCAAACCCGCATGCGCCGCAATGGCGGTTTCCGCATCACCTTCACCAATGACAACGTGCCGCGCGTGCTGGGCGGTGTGCTGTCGATCCTGGCCGACCACGACATCAACGTGCTGGACATGGTGAACAAGAGCCGCGGTGACCTGGCCTATAACATCATCGATGTGGAAACCGAACCGGATGCCGCAATGCTGGCGGCCATCGCGCGGTCGGATGGAGTAATTCGCGTCAGGATGGTTTGAGACATGACTGAAATCCGCGTTGTAGACCTGCCTGAGAAAGACCAGCCGCTGCGGGCTGATGTCAGCCTGCTGGGCTCGCTGGTCGGGCGCATGCTGGTGGAGCAGGGCGGCCAGGCCCTGCTGGACCGGGTGGAACAGGTGCGCAAGGCCGCCATTGTCGACCGTGAAAGCGATGACCGCTCCGGCTCCGGCCTTGAGCAGGTGCTGGGGCAATTGCAGTCGAGCAAAGCCAATGGAGAAGGTGAGGACGAAATCGGCCAGGTGATCCACGCGTTTTCGTCCTACATGCGCACCGTGAACCTGGCCGAGAAGGTGCACCGCATCCGCCGCCGCCGCAGTTACCAGCGCGCCCGCAGCGCTGCCCAGCGCGGCAGCCTGGACGAAGTGATCGGCGGGCTGAAAGCGGCCGGAGTCGGCCTTGAGGCGATGCAGCAGGCGCTGCAGCGCCTGAGCATCCAGCCGGTATTCACCGCCCATCCCACCGAAGCCACGCGCCGCACCATCCAGGAAAAGGAATACGAGATCGTGCTGCGGCTGGTGGACCGGCTGAACCCGGAGCTGACGCCCGAGGAAAAGAACATCACCGAGCAGCGCATCCTCAGCGCCATCAGTTCCGCCTGGCAGACGCGGCTGGTTTCCAGCACCCGGCCGGCAGTGGCGGATGAGCTGGACAATATCCTGTTCTACATCACCGACATCCTGTACCGCGTGGTGCCGGTGTTTTACGAAAGCCTGAATGATGCGCTGGTCAAGCACTATGGCGAGACCGCCGCAACCGCAGTCAAACCCGACCAGCGCATCCTGCGTTTCGGCTCCTGGGTGGGCGGCGACATGGACGGCAACCCGAATGTGCATGCCGGCACCATCCTGGAAACGCTGGTGATGCAGCGCAAGGCCATCGTTCGCCGCTACCTGCCGGAAGTGACAGCGCTGGGGCGTTTCCTGAGCCAGTCGCTGAGTGAGATCAGCGTGGACGAGGCCGTACTGCAGCGCGTGTCGGGTTATGAGGACCTGATGCCGGAAGTGGCCAAGGGTATTGTCGACCGCTACCACGACATGCCCTACCGCTGCCTGCTGCGCTACGTGGCGGCGCGCTTGCAGGCCACGCTGGACGAAGGCCCGCGCGCCTACCGCTCGGCGGAGCAGTTCATCCACGACCTCAGCCTGGTTGAAAGCAGCTTGCTGGCCAACAAAGGTGAACACGCCGGCCTGTTTGCGGTGCGACGACTGATGTTGCGGGTGCGTTGTTTTGGCTTCCACATGGCCACGCTGGATGTGCGCCAGGATGCCCAGTTGCACCGCCAGGTGATGGCCGAATGGCTGGGGGACGCGGACTGGCCGCGGAAAAGCATCGCTGAGCGGACCCGGCTGCTGGCGCAGCGGCTGGAGGCCAACGACTGGCCGGAACTTCCCGGCAAGGACGAAGCTTCGGCCGACCTGCGGCGCACCCTGGACGTGTTCCGCGTGCTGCTCGAAGCGCAGGCCAGGTTCGGCGAAGCGTCCACCGGACTGTTCATCATCAGCATGACCCAGGGCGCCGACGATGTACTGACCACGCTGGCGCTGGCGCGCGCGGTGCGGGATGACCGCCATGAAGGCGCGCCGCTGGACATTGCGCCTTTGCTGGAAACCGTGGATGACCTGCAGGCCGGGCCGGACATTCTTGCCACACTGTTGGCCGAAAACGTCTACCGCCAGCACCTGGAAAGACTGGGTTCCCGCCAGGTGATCATGGTGGGCTATTCCGACAGCAACAAGGACAGCGGTATCGCCGCCTCGCGCTGGGCGTTGCAGCAGGCGCAAAGCCGGCTGGTGGAGCTGGGCACGAATGCCGGGATTGCAGTGGTGTTTTTCCACGGCCGTGGCGGCACCGTCAGCCGCGGCGGCGGCAACCTGGTCAACGGCATACTCGGTGCGCCGGCGGGTTCGGTGAACGGCTACATGCGCCTGACCGAGCAGGGGGAGGTGATCAACCGCAAGTACGGCGTGCGGCCGATCGCGCTGCGCAACCTGGAGTTGCTCACCAGCGCCACGCTGCGGCACAGCATGGACAGCGAGCTGGAACTGGACAATGCCCTGATTGCCCGAGTCACGCCCGCGGATGGGCACGAGGTGATGGAATTGCTGGCCGCCACGGCGCGCAAGCACTACCGCGCGCTGGTGTACGACCAGCCGGAATTTCCTGAGTTTTTCCGCGCCTTCACACCCATCGATGTGATTGAACGGCTGACCATCGGCTCGCGCCCGCCATCTCGCCGTTCCGGCCGAGGCATTTCGAACCTGCGCGCCATTCCCTGGGTATTTTCCTGGGCGCAGACCCGTGTGGGGCTGCCGGGCGTGTATGGCATGGGCACCGCTTTGCAGCAGGCCCAGGCTGAGTTCGGTATCGAAACCCTGCGCCGGTTGCTGCGGCAATGGCCGTTTTTCCGCGCCCTGGCCGATGACGTGGAAATGGTCCTGGCCAAAACCGAAATGCGCATCGGCCGCCGTTATGCCGGGCTGGTCGCGCCGGAACATCACTTCATGTTTGAGGCCATCGAGGAGGAATTCCAGCGCGCGCAGGCAGCCATCCTGGAGCTGAAGCAGTCCAAACAGCTGCTGGATGACCAGCCCACGCTGCAGCGCAATATACGGCTGCGCAATCCGTACGTGGATCCGCTGCACATGTTGCAGGTGGACCTGCTGCGCCGCTGGCGTGCCGGCGGGCGGGAAGACGCGAGCCAGCAGAAGGCCCTGATGGCCACGGTGAACGGCATCTCGCTGGGCATCCAGAACACGGGTTGACCCACGGGTTGACCCACGGTTTGACCCATGGGTTGACACGATCTGTTAAGGTAAAAGGCATGAGCAAAATACTGGTAACCGGGGCCAATCGTGGTATTGGCCTGGAATTCTGCCGCCAGCTGCATGCGCGTGGCGATGATGTGATAGCGGTGTGCCGCCAGGCTTCGCCCGAGCTGCAAAAGCTTGGCGTGCGCATTATGGAAGGCATCGATGTCAGCCAGGTGGAGGACGTGGCCCGGCTGAGCCATCAGCTGCGAGGCGCAAAACTGGACGTGATCATCAACAATGCCGGCATCCTGGTACGCGACAGCCTGGATCGCATGGACTTCGAAGGCATTGCCCGGCAGTTCGAAATCAATGCCATGGCGCCCTTGCGCGTTTCAACCGCGCTGCTGGGCCAGCTGGCCGAGGGCGCGAAAATCATAACCATCACCAGCAGCATGGGGTCCATCGCCGAGAACACTTCGGGTGCCTACTACGGCTACCGCATGTCCAAGGCGGCGGTGAACATGGCCATGAAAAGCCTCAGCGAGGATTTGCGGGACAAGGGCATCAGCGTGATGGTGCTGCACCCCGGCTACGTCGCCACCGACATGACCTCCCACCAGGGCCCGGTCAGCCCGGAAGATGCCGTCAAGGGCCTGCTGGCGCGCATCGATGACCTGGATCTTTCATCCAGCGGCAGTTTCCGCCATGCACAGGGGCGGGAGATTCCCTGGTAGTTACCTCAATCCAGGTAGTGGCTGTGGCGGAAATCTTCCGGCCCATGGCCCTTCATGAAGGCGCGATACAGCGTGGGCACCATGAACAGCGTGAGGATGCTGGCAATCGCCAGCCCCGACACGATGCTCATCGCCACCGGCCCCCACAGCAGTGACTTGCCACCCAGCCCGAAAGCCAGCGAGAACAGGCCGGCGATGGTGGTGGAAGAGGTCATGATGATCGGGATCACGCGCCGGCGCGCGGCGTATATGGTGGCGTGCAGCGGCCGCATGCCGGCGGCGATGCGCGCGTTGGCGGCATCAATGAGCACGATGGCGCTGTTCACCGCGATACCGGTCAGGGCAATGATGCCGTACAGGGTATACAGGCTCAGCGGATTGCCGGTGAGCAACAGGCCGAACACCACGCCGGTGAACGCCATGGGCACGGTGGTGAGGATCAGCAGCGGCTGGAAGTAGCTGCGGAACTGCGTGGCGATGATCAGGTAGATCAGCCCCAGGCCCATCAGGAACAGGCCGAACATGGCATCCAGGCTTTCCTCGATATCGTCCAGCGCGCCGCCGAAATCCAGGTCGGTGCCCGGAAACTTCTGGCTGATCGTGTCCCATTCCGCCTGGATCAGCTTCACCGCTTCAGTGGATTCAAGGATCTCCTCATCCAGGTCGCCCTCAACCGTCAGCGCGCGCCGCAGGTTGAAATGGCGGATCATGCCGCGGCTTTTGCCGGTTTCCTGCCTGGCCAGCGCGGCAAAGGTGGTGGTGCCGCCGCCGGGCAGGGCGATGGGGTCGTTCAGCACGGCGGTGATGTCCTGCTGTTGCCGCTCGATGCCACGCACCCGCAACTCGACTTTCTCACCCTGGTCACGCATGAAGGCGACAATCTCGCCGTCCAGGTGCAGGCGCAGCAAACGCGCCACCTGGCCGGGGCTGAGGCCGGCACGCCGCACCGCCTTGTAATCCAGCTCCAGCGCCAGTTCGGAGCGGCCGGGTACGTCGTTGTCGCTGACGTTGCGCACGCCGGGCAGCTTGCGCACGATCTCCAGCATCGCATCGGTGGCGGCGCGCAATTCGTCAAAGTCATCGGAGCGTACCTTGACGTTGATGTCGCGCAGGGTGGGCGGGCCGCCGCTGAGTTCCAGGAAGCTGACCTCGCCATCCACTGCCAGCTTCATCAAGGGTTCGCGCAGGCTGTCGATGATTTCCGTCACCGAGCGGCCATCGGGGCCACGTTCCCGCAGCGAAACCTGCAGCTGGCCGTACTGGTCACCGTACAGCGGCTCGACGTCGGTGAACTTGATGCCGGCATTGGCGGTGATGGCGCGGACTTCATCCTCCGTAACCAGGCTGCGCACCGCTTCTTCCAGCTGCACCGTCTGGCGCAGGGTTTCCTCCAGCGGCGCGTCGGGCGGCATGTCCAGGTTGACGTAGAACACCCGCAGCGGGTCGGCGGTGAAGAAATCCATGCGCACCAGGCCCGCGCCCACGGCGGCGGCCGCCAGCACGAAGCTGAGCAGTCCGGCGCCCAGGAAGCGCACAGGACGGCGCATCACATAGCACAGCATGCGGGTGTACTTCACCCGTACCCAGTGAGTCCAGCGGTCGCGCCAGTGCTGGCCGTGCTTTTGCTTCACCGGCGCCTGGCGAAACGCCATCACGTGCGCCGGCAGGATCCAGAACGCTTCCACCAGGCTGACCAGCAGGCCCACGGTTACCACGAAGGGAATCACGAACATGAACTTGCCGACGATGCCCGGCAGCAGCATCAGCGGCAGGAAGGCGGCAATGGTGGTGAGCACTGCCGCCGTCACCGGCCGGGCCACTTCGCGAAGGCTGTCCAGCGCCGCTTCCAGGCGACCAGCGCCGCGCTGCAGGCGGTAGTACATGGCTTCCACCACCACCACGGCATCGTCCACCAGCATGCCGAGCACGATCACCACGCCCAGCAGCACCGAGACATTCAAGGTGTTGCCGGTGATGTCCAGCAGCAGGAAGGTGCCGGCGATGGAAAATACGATGCCCAGCGTCACCATCAGGGCAATGCGCATGCCCAGGAACAGCCAGCACACGCCCAGCACCAGCAGCATGCCCAGCGCGGCATTGTTCTGCATGATGGAAATGGCGCGCCGCGTCACGCTGGTCTGGTCATCGGCCAGCACCAGCTGGATGCCGCTGCCGGACAGCTGGCGGTTCTTCTCTTCCACATAGGCGTTGATGCGGTCCACCAGCTGCAGGGTATTGGTATAGCCCACCTTGCTGATGGACAGCGCCACGGCCGGCTGGCCGGCAAACGACACCAGCTGGGTGGCCTTTTCGCGCCCGCGGCGGATTTCCGCCACCTGGTCCAGGGCAATCTGTTCATCCGGGCGGCCGGCGGGCGCCAACTGGAAGGACGACAGCTGCTCCGGGTCGGAGGTGGTGCCGGCAACCCGCACCAGCCATTCGCTGCCGGCCACATCCGACTTGCCGGCAAAGGTGTCGCGGAACGCCTGGCCCAGGCTGTCGGCCACATCGGTGGCCAGCAGGCCGCGCGCGGCCAGTTCCCCCGGCAGCAATTCAACCTGCATTTCCGGCTCGCGCAGGCCGATGGCGATGGTCTTGTCCACACCGGCGATGCGGTTCACGTCATCGCGCACCAGCCGCGCCGTGCGCCGCAGGTGTTCATCGTCGGCCTGTCCTCGAATCACCAGCAGGGCGGTGGGAAAACCGTTGGAAGTGGTGACCTCGACGATGTACGGATCTTCCGCTTCATCCGGCAGTTCATCATTGGCCTTGTTCTGGAGTTCGCGCCGCAAGTCATTGATTCGCTTGTCGAAATCACGCTCGCTGAGGTCGCGGAAACGCACCAGGATGTTGGACGAGCTCTCCCGCGTGGTGCTGATGATCCAGCGGATGTCCTGCACGTTGCGCACCGCGTCTTCCA
>CAYYCX010000009.1:0-80083 GCA_964470455.1 uncultured Wenzhouxiangellaceae bacterium | reverse complement strand
TCCAACTGGCCCGGAATCCCTTACCGCCATCGGGCCTCCGATTGCTCTTAGTACGTCAGGCCCCGGGTGGGGGATGCCCTTCCTGGCCCCTGGTAGCCGCCGAGTCAATGCGGCGAGGCGGCGGTCGAGGGCACAGGGTGAATCTTCCCGAAAGCTACTGGATTGATTGTAGGAGCGAGCCATGCTCGCGATAGGGTCGGCAGCATGGCTGCCTCCCACAGCACCCGCAGGGCGGCGGGCTCGGGGACAGGAAGGGCATCACCCACCTGGGGCCGGAAGCAACTTGTAAGCCCAAGACCGGAAGCCCTCACCGACTTCGGGCCTGTTAATGACCAAATGGACCCCGGCAGACCTTGCCAGCATCTAGCCAGGTCGTGAGCCAAATGAATCCCGGATCGCCGTCAACGAAGACGAGTGAAACCGTGCGACACAGCAAACGTGAGTTATTTCCGCGCCAAACGTACAATCACCACACGCTTAAAGGTGCACAAAACCATGAGTGAAGAAAAGCCTGATCCCAGAGCCGACCTGCTGCGCAGAGCCGTGGTGCTGCAATTCAAGCTGGTCGTCGATGGCATGCGCGATGCCCTGTTGATTCCCTTGTCCCTCATTGCCGCCATCATCGGCCTGGCACGGGGCGGCGACAATGCCGACGAGGAATTCCGGCGGGTCATCAAGCTGGGCCGTCGCAGCGAACGCTGGATCAACCTGTTCGGCCACCAGCCGCCATTAGGGAAGAGTGGTCCAGGCAGTTCACTCGATACACTGCTGGATCGCGTGGAAGAAGTGGTGATCGACCAGTACCGCAAAGGGCAGAGTGAGGCAGAAGTACGCGCCGCCATCCGCGAAGTGCTGGCCGAAGACCCGGCACCTGCGCCCCAACCGGAAAGGGATACTGCTCAGTAAGAACCGGCGATGTACTGCGCCAGGTGTTCCACTTCGGCTTCCTTTTCCTGCAGCATGTGTTTCACCAGGTCGCCCAGCGATATGATGCCCACCATTTTGTCGCCTTCAGTAACTATCAGGTGACGACAGCGGCAGGTAGTCATGATTTCCATGGCCGCTTCAGGCGTGTCATTGGCGGGTACGGTTATCAATGGGGCCGACATGACATCGGACAAGGCCGTGCTTGAAGAGGATCTTCCCTGGAGGGCAATCTTGCGCAGGTAATCGCGCTCGGTGAATATGCCACAGGGCTCATCGCCGTCCTGTATGACCAGGGCACCGATATTGGCCTGTGACATCAGGCCGATGGCCTCAAGTACCGACGCCGAACTTTTACTGGTGAGGACCGTCTTTCCCTTTCGGCCCAGGATATCTTTGATCGTGGACATGGCATTCACCCGGTAATCGGACTGTTACCCCAGTGTATACCCCTCGAGCAGGATTTCAACGCCACCAGGCGGTTCAGTCGCGCCGCTCGGAAACCACCGTGTATTCGCCCTCCAGCACTTCTCCCGTGCGGGTCCGCGACTCGCGCACCACGGATTCAGCCGGAGCATTGCGTGCCAGCCACCAGGAACGCAGCCACAAGACCAAACCGGAAAATGCAATCAGGACGGCCACCACGGCCAGGATCACCAGGCCGAAAAAAAACGCGCCCACGAGGCAAATGCTGGCCACCAAAGCGGCTATAAAGCGGGTAATCGGGTTGGCCGGAGCCTGGCTGATGTAGTATTTCATGGTTACAGCGGATAATTGGGCCAAAGGAGCAGCATATCAATGCCGGACATTCTCTGCCCCGCTTCAGGGATTACTGAAACAGGTAAGGAAGTTGTGTTTGAGCACGCGGGAAGGCGAAGTTACCTCATGCTGTTCCGCCACGGTGAGGGCATCGTGGCCTATCACAACGTCTGCCCGCACCAGGGTCGTAACCTCAATTTTGCGCCCGACCGCTTCCTCTTCGACCCGGTAGGCAGGCTGGTCTGCCCGCATCACGGCGCCCTGTTTGAAGTGGGCGATGGACATTGCGTCCAGGGCCCCTGCCAGGGCGCGGCTCTTCGAAGTGTGCAAATAAGCGTGGCTGACGGTGTGGTATTCCTGGAAGATACCAGCCTGCTGCAAACCTAACTGCCGCCAAACAGCAGGTTGACCATCACCAGAGTGCCGGTGATGTAAATCAAACTCATCACGCTGCCCACACGCAGGAAATCAGCCACGCGATAGCCGCCAGGCCCCATGATCAGGGCATTGACCTGGTCGGTCGGAAGAATAAAGGCGTTGGAAGCAGAAAGCGCCACAATCAGCGCATACATCAGCGGACTGGCGCCGGTCGCCAGTGCGATGCTCACCGCGACTGGCACCAGAATGGTAGTGGCGCCAACATTGGTCATTACCAGGCTGAACAGCGTAGTCAGCAAGGCCAGCGAGATTTCCACGATGATGGGCGAAACACCCCCAAGGGACTGAATGATTTCCTGCGCAATCCAGGCCGCTGTGCCGGTGCGCTCCATGGCCTGGCTCAGTGGAATCATGCTGGCAAGCAGAAACACCGATTTCCAGCTCACCGCGCTGTAGGCTTCGTCCATTTTCAGCACGCCGGCCAGTATCATGCCCAACGCTCCCACCAGCAGGGAGATGGACAGCCGGTAATCGGTAAACAGGATCATCAGGATGGAGATTGCGAAAAACGTCAGCGCATAGCCCACTTTGTGCGTACGCTGCTCGTCTTTTGGAATTTCCGTGGCCACAATGAAGTCGCGCTCGCGACTCACGGCCGCGAGGTCCTGCCAGGTGCTGTGTGATACCAGGCAGTCACCGATTTCGAGCTCCAGGTCGCGAATCCCCTTGCTGAGGATCTCGCCCCGTCGATTGATGGCCAGCACGCTGATGCCGTAACGCTTGCGCAGCCGCGCCTGGTTGATGGTGTGGCCGATCAATCTCGAACCGGGCGGCAACACCACTTCGGAAATGCCCGCGCGGCTGGGATTGAACAGGCCGCCAAAAGTGCGCAGGCGAGGTTGCACACGGCACTGGTTGTCCAATGCGAAACGCCCGACCACATCGCGCGTGCCCATGACCCCGAGAATCGTTCCCACCCAGATCATTTCATCGGAGGGTGGCGCCAGTCGCGGCTCTTCGGTATTGCGGATGGCCAGCATGATGGGTGCGCCATCAATCTTCTCAGCGTCGCTGATCTTCATGCCCACCAGCGGGCTGTCGACGGTTACCAGCAACTCGAAAATATCGCCCTTGATGCCGTAAACATCCGCGAAATAGGTTTTGGTGCGGGCCGGGGAACCCACCGATTTCTCGCGGCTTTTCGGCAACAGATAGCGGCCAAGGACCAGGAAGTAGATGATGCCGCTGCTGAGCAACACCAGGCCGATTGGCGTGACATCGAACAGGTGCAAAGCCTCTATGGTCTTCGCTCCCGGAGGCAGGGACTGGTTCGAGTAGTTGATCAGGTCATTCAGCAGTATCAGCGGCGAAGAACCCACCATGGTCATGGTGCCCCCCAGGATGGTGCAGAAGCCCATGGGCATCAGCAATTCTGAAAGGGGAATCCTGGTGCGGGTGGAAACCCGTGAAACCACCGGCAGGAACAGGGCTGCCGCGCCTACGTTCTGCATCATTCCGGAAATCAATCCGGCAGTGCCTGACACCAGGGGAACGATGCGAGACGCTTTGGTGCCACCCACCTTGAGTATCCAGGCAGCAACCATGGACATCACGCCGGTGCGATCCAGGCCGGCGCCGAGAATCATGACTGCGATGATTGACAGCACGGCATTCGAGGCAAAGCCATTGAACAGGTCGGTGGCGGGAACCAGCCCCAGCAGGCCTATCAAAACCATGACCATGATGGCCGCGACATCAACACGAACCACCTCGGAAACAAACAGGCCGATGGTCGCGCTCAGCACCAGCAGCACCAGCACCATGTCGGCGGTGAGTGTCAGGCCCGTATCCAGGACGAAATCTCCTTCATCAGGTGCCGTGGGCAGGCCGCAACCGGCATCGCCCGTTTCCGGCTTTCAATCTCGTAATCGCCAGGCTGCACTTCCGCACCACCCTTCTGCCTGCTGTGAAAGTTTATCCTAACCCGGCGCCGGGCCCGAAACCATGCAGCACTTGACCTTCGGCTCAATCGCTGCGCCTGATAAACAACAGGTCGTACACCGCATGGCCCAATCTTTCTCCCCGCTTTTCATACTTGGTCAACGGCCGCCAAGCGGGGCGCGAACTGTAATCCCCGGTATCGGACAGGTTCTCAAAGGCAGGGTTTTCCCGCATGACGTCCAGCATGTGCTCGGCATAGTTCTGCCAGTCGGTGGCAAAGTGCGCGATACCACCCGGAGTGAGTTTTTCTGCCAGCAAAGCCGCAAAGGACGGCTGCACGATGCGGCGTTTGTGATGGCGTTTTTTGGGCCATGGGTCCGGAAAATAGAGGCGCAGCCCTTCCAGGCTACCGGGCGGTATTCGCCGCCTCAGGAACTCAACGCCGTCTTCACAGGCAACCCGCACATTGTTGATGCCATGTTTTTCCAGCTGCAGCAGCAAATGCCCCACACCGGGGCGGTGAACCTCCACGCCGATGAAATTCTCCTGCGGGCTTTGCCGGGCCATTTGCCAGGTGGCATCGCCATTGCCAAAGCCGATTTCAACTATGACCGGCCTTGGATTACCGAACAGCCCGGCCAGGTCCAGCCAGTCGTTCCCGGGACTCACGCTGAATTTCGGCAGTAATTCGTCCAGCGCCCGCTGCTGGCCCTCAGTCAGGCGGCCGGCACGCAGGACAAAGCTGCGAATCTGCCGCATGCGCGATTCGGCCTCGGCCTGTGACGGGCCGGAATGAAATTTTGATCCGGGTTTCTTGTCCAAAACGGCGATCTGCGGGTTTTCGTGGCCCGGCACACTTGCCGGAATGGAAAGGAATGCTATTGTAGCAAGCAAGGCGTGCAGGCGCTGCCGCACAGGCTCTGCGAAACTGCAATGGAGGGATTGATTCCGGCGCAACAGGCTGCACAGAGCCGACTTGAAAAGTACCGGCCTGAAGCCCAATCTGGAGCACATGGAAATGGAAAAAGCCAGAGTGGAAAAACCAGCGGCGGAAACTCCCGCAGCGGAAAAGCCCGGAGCGAGACGCGCGGGCGTCATCAGCGGTTACCTCGATCAACAGATGCTGATCGCCATGCCCGGCATGACGGACGATAATTTCGCCGGCAGCGTCACGTTGTTGTGCCAGCACAATGAAGAGGGCGCCATCGGCATCACCATCAATCGCCAGTCGGAGTTCTCCCTGGGCGAAATCCTGGCGCAGCTGCACATCGATTGCGATAACGAAGCCATTCGCACCCTGCCGGTGCTGGAAGGCGGGCCGGTAGCGCCGGATCGTGGCTTCGTGCTGCATTCCCCAATCGAGGGCTACGAGTCCAGCATGCAGGTTTCACCCGAAATCATGGTCACGACCTCGCGGGATGTGCTGGCGGCGATTGCGCTTGGCGATGGCCCGGCCAAGTTCGTGGTTGCGCTTGGTTACGCCGGCTGGGGCGGCGGGCAGCTCGAGGGCGAGATGCGCCAGAATGCCTGGCTCTCGGTTGAAGCAGACAGCGCCATCGTCTTTGACATGCCGCTGTTGAGCCGGTTTGAAGGCGCACTGGACCGGCTGGGCATCAAGATTGACCGGCTGCACGGTGCCGGTGGGCATGCCTGACAAGGCGAAAGCACCCACTATTCCCACCGGTTACGTTTTGTGTTTTGATTTTGGCCTGCGCCGTATCGGCACCGCCATTGGCCAGGCCACCACACGTACCGCCAACAGCCTTGAAACCATCAGCAACGGCCAGGCCAAAACTGGAGGCGGGAGTCAAGCCCCGGACTGGAACGCCATCGAAAGGCTGGTGAAAACCTGGAAACCCAGCCAGTTCCTGGTGGGCCTGCCGCTGGACACCGAAGGCAACGAGACGGACATGTCAAAGCTGGCGCGCCAGTTCGGCGCCGCGCTTGAAAACCGGTTCTCCCGGCCCTGCGCCTTCCACGATGAGCGCTTCAGCTCGCAGGCCGCGGCGGAAAGCTTCGTGGCCCAGCGCGCCAGCGGCCAGGCCCGGCGCAAGGATGCCAAACGGCTGGATTCGGTGGCCGCTCAACTGATCCTGCAAAACTGGTTACAATCACTGCCTGCGAATCCCGCCTGAGCGGGACAATCCGAAACAGCCAACCACAGGCAGGCAGAAACCTGATGTTCCAGCGACTTCGTCATTTCACCCACACCGATGGCTGCAGCGATGCGCAACTGGAACAGTTGATCCAGCTGGCGCTGGACATTGCCGCGCAACCGCAGCAATACCGCAACCGGCTGGCCGGGCAATTGCTGATCAACCTGTTCTGTGAACCCAGCACCCGTACCCGCGTGTCGTTTGAAACCGCCGCGCTGCGGCTGGGTGTGCAGGTGATCAACATCTCCAGCCAGGGCAGCTCGGTGGAGAAAGGTGAATCCCTGGAGGACACTTTTGACGCGCTGCAGGCCATGCGGCCGGATTTCCTGGTGGTGCGTCACGACATCGAAGGCACGGCGGAAATGTTGGCGGAGCGCGCGCTGGACGAGACTCACGTCATCAACGCCGGCGATGGCACCAGCGCGCACCCCACCCAGGCCTTGCTGGATGCGGTCACGCTGAAACAGCATTTTGGCCAACTGAGTGGCCTCAAGGTGGTGCTGGCGGGCGATATCAAGCATTCGCGCGTGGCGCGGTCCTGCCTGGACCTGCTGCCACGGCTGGGCGTGCAGGAATTGCGCGTGACCGGCCCTGCCGAGTTCATGCCGCGCCGGATCCTGGCCCCGAGTGCGAAAGTCTATGAGGACTTCGAGAAAGCCCTGACAGGAGCCGATGTGGTGATGATGCTGCGTATCCAGAAAGAGCGGATTTTCGGCCTGGCCATCCCGGCGGCTGAGGATTATCACCAGGCCTGGGGCCTTACCGAAGAACGCATGGCGCTGGCCGCGCCCGGCGCCGTGGTGCTGCATCCCGGGCCCATGAACCGTGGTGTGGAAATCGCCTCGCCCGTGGCGGATGGCCCGCAGTCGCTGGTCCGCAAGCAGGTGCGCAACGGCCTGCATACGCGCATGGCGGTGCTACTGGCATTGGCCGGGCAGATTGAATGATGCCGGCATGAAACGGATTTGCGTCTATTGCGGATCCAATCCGGGTCGACTGCCGGATTATCGGGAGGCGGCGGCGGAACTGGGGCGTGAACTGGTTCGGCGGAATATCGGGCTGGTCTACGGCGGTGCGAGTATCGGCGTGATGGGCGCGGTCGCGGATGCGGTACTGGAACACGGCGGCGAAGCGATAGGTGTGATTCCGCAAAGCCTGGCAACACGAGAGGTCGCGCATACCAGGCTGTCCGAACTGATCGTGGTCACCTCCATGCACGAGCGCAAGGCCCACATGGCCGATCTGGCTGATGGGTTTATCGCCCTGCCCGGCGGCTGGGGTACCTTTGAGGAAATTTTCGAGATCCTCACCTGGGCACAGCTCGGCATTCACTCCAAACCCTGCGGGCTGCTGAACGTGGCCAACTACTTCGCCCACCTGGCGCTGTTCCTGCAACATGCCATGGACGAACGTTTCGTGCGCGAGGAATACAAGCCGATGATCATCATGGAGCAGGAGCCCGGCGCCCTGCTGGACCGTTTCAGCGCCTACCAGCCGCCGCAGGTGCGCAAGTGGATCGGGCCGGACGAAACCTGATGGCGGGGCCCACTGAAAATCGGGCGCAAAACCCGGCACAAATTCCGATTGGCATTCGCGCGATCGATCACGTGGTGATACGAACGGAACACGTTGGCGCATTGGTCGGGTTCTACCGTGATGTGCTGGGTTGCCCGGTGGAGCGCGAACTGGACCCCGGGTTTGGCCTGGTCCAGCTGCGCGCCGGAAGCTCGTTGATTGACCTGGTAGACGTGAAAGGCGAACTGGGCCGCATGGGCGGACCCGCTCCGGGCAAAGACGCACACAACCTGGATCACTTCTGCCTGGAAATCGACCCCACGGATGAATCGGGTTTGCTGGATTGGCTGGACCGGCATGGCATTGAACACGGGGGCTTTGACCGGCGCTACGGCGCCAACGGCTTTGGCCGCTCGGTTTACATCAAAGACCCGGACGGCAACACGGTGGAGCTCAAGCTCGCTTCGGGTTGAGCCACGGGCTGAGTCATGGGCTGACAGCGCGGTCAATCCGCTCCGAAGCGGGACCCGAACCGCCAGGTGCGGGTGATGTGCAGGATGTCCAGCTGGTCGCGGATGTTGTCCGGCAGCGGTGCATACGGCGCGGCCAGGGTCACGATATCGACGGCGGCCTTGTCAACTTCGGGAATGCCGGAGCTGCGGCGCACATCGATGCTTTCAATCGAGCCATCCGGGTAGATTCCCACCGACAGCACCAGGTTGCCATGCAGGTTTCTGCTGCGCAGTTCAACCGGGTAATTGAGGTTGCCAATACGTTCCACCTTCGCCACCCAGGCGCTCATGTAACTGGCGAATTCATATTGCTTGGTGTTCGCTGAAATCACCTTGCGGACCGGCAGCTTGCTTTCACCGGGCTGCTCGCGGCTGATCTGCGGCTGCAGGCTGGCCATGCTCATGCTTTGCTGCATCAGCATGGCGGCGCTGGGTGACTCGGTGTCCGGCTGCTCCATCAGGTTCAGTTCCACCGGCGCAGCCTGCTGCGTTTCCACCGCGATTACCTCACGCTCGGGCAACGTTTCCTGCGGCAACTGCGGCACGCTCTGCTGCTGGTCCACGCCCTGCGCCTCCACCGGCAGCTCGCCACTCACCGGCCGCGATGGGCGCTGCGATTCGGTGGATTCACCGCCCCCCTGCTGGTTGGCCTGGGCCAGGAAATCGGCCTTGTCGGGCTCATCCTGCGAACGCCAGCGCACCAGCACCACATCCAGCGTATCCGCCAGCCGCGGCGCTGGATTCAGGTTGATGCCAAAGTGCACGCCCAGCAGCAGCACTGCATGCAAACCGAATGCCAGCACCAGGCACAGCATGAAGCGGTCTTCATGCCACGGGCGGCGTGCACTGCGGGCGTACTTCATGCAGCCCGCTCGCTCACCCTTGACTCAAGGGCATCAAACAGCTCGCCGGCAATGTTCAGGCCGAACTGCGCGTCCAGCTCACGAATGCAGGTGGGGCTGGTGACGTTGATTTCAGTCAGGTAATCGCCGATCACATCCAGTCCGGCAAACAGGATGCCGCGCTTCTTCAGTTCCGGGCTAACCTGTTCGACGATCCAGCGATCCCGGTCGCTCAGCGGTACGCCTTCCCCGCGGCCACCCTTGGCCAGGTTGCCGCGGAAATCGCCACTGCCGGGAATTCTCGCCAGCGCATAATCCTGCGCCACGCCATCCACCACCAGGATGCGCTTGTCGCCCTTGACGATTTCCGGAATGTAGCGCTGCACCATCACCATTTCTCGGTCGCCGCGCGTGATGGTTTCCAGGATGACATTGAGGTTGGGGTCATCCGGCCGGGCCTGGAAAATGGAATCGCCGCCCATTCCGCCCAAGGGTTTGACGATAGCGAGCCCGTGGACCTGGATAAATGCCCTGATGTCGGCGGATTTCTGCGTGATATGCGTGGGCACGCAGCATTGCGGGAACAGCGTTATGAAGCATTTCTCGTTGGCATCGCGCAAGGCCTGCGGACGGTTGACCACCAACACGCCGGCACGCTCGGCCAGGTCGAGGATGTAGGTGGTGTAGACATAAGCCATGTCAAACGGCGGGTCCTTGCGCATCAGCATGAAATCCAGGTGGCCAAGCTCGCGCAGCTCGCGCTCGCCCAGGGTGAACCAGTCCTGCTTCTGGTCGCGCACCTCCACCCGGCGCATGCCGGCCATGGCCACGCCTTCCACCACGCTCAGGTCGGACTGCTCCATGTACCACAACACGTGGCCGCGACGCTGGGCTTCAAGCATCATGGCAAAAGTGGAATCCTTGTATGTCTTGATGGCGGCGATGGGGTCCATCAACACACCGGTGTGCAGGGCATCGCGATCACCGCGCCCTGCTTCAGACTTGCTTACCGCCATAGGTCCATCCTGGTTTTCCGCTGTTCGCGCATGGTTTGCCTATTATCGACAGGATACCCGCCGGGTGCCAGCACCCGGGCGCACCGATTCGGGCACAAGTGGCGCTGCTGGGCCGGTTATCAGCATTAAATCATAAGCTGTTGTAAGTACTGGATTCTGGCAAGGAAAGTGGTAGTATAGATCTCCCGGCGACATAAAAAGAGCCGGAAGTGTTCGCAACAGAAGTGCAGAACGGGCATGGCCAGGAACGGCCACAGCAGCACAAAACCAGGGATGGATTCATGAGCGAAGAACACACCAACGGCACCTCTGCCAAACTCAACGGCCAATCAGGCGGCCATTCAAACGGCCATTCAACCGGCAAGTCCGCCTCGTCAGGATTACGAATCCTGGTGGTTGACGACAGTGCCACCATCCGGCGTTCCGCGGAAACCATGCTGGCCACCGAAGGCCACGAAGTCGTTACCGCTGAAAATGGCTTTGAAGCCCTCTCAAAGGTTGCCCGCCACAATCCGGACCTGATTTTCGTCGACATCATGATGCCGCGGCTGGATGGCTACCAGACCTGCGCCATCATCAAGAACAACTCCCAGTACCGCTCGACGCCGGTGGTCATGCTTACCAGCAAGGATGGTCTGTTCGACCAGGCGCGTGGCCGCGTCGTCGGATCCGACCTTTACCTGACCAAGCCATTCACCAAGGAAGAACTGCTGGGAGCTGTTACGCGACACGCCTCCAGCTGATGAAGTCCAGGTCCATGAACAGGGAAAGTGAAGGGACAAATGACGACCACTACCAACAGGGCAGCTTTCATCAAGCTGCAGGACTATGCCAGGCGGGGCGAGCGCTTCCAGCCCGGAGCCAGTCTTAACAGCAGCAACTCGCACGAATGGAGTGGCGTTACCTTTCGCATGGGCGATTCTCGCCTGGCCTGCAATATCGAACGCATCCAGGAAATTCTCACGCCGCTGGCGGCAACGCCGGTGCCGGGTGCCAAACCCTGGATACTCGGCCTGGCCAATGTGCGTGGCTCATTGATGACGCTGGTGGACCTGGGCTGGTTCGTGACCGGCAATCCCAGCCAGGTCACCACGCACAGTCGCCTGCTGTCCACCAGTCTGCAGAAAGCACCGCTGGGGCTTTTGATCGACGAAGTATTTGGCCAGCGGCATTTTATCGAGGGAGAGGCCGGGGATTCCGAATTGGCCGGGGACTCGAATTTGGGGAGCCTGGTTCGCAGGAAGCACCGGGTAGGCAAAGAAGAATGGCACGAGCTGGAACTGGATCGTCTGTTCAGCGCGCAGGAGTTTTTGAATGGCGCCGCAAACTAAGCTGATGCACAAGAACGCACCGGCAGCTACGCAGAAAGGCTACTTCCTGAAACCGGAAGGCCGCGGTTCACATCATGGGCCGGATGCTGCCACGCCGGTACGGCAACGTTCGAAAAGCATGCACCTCATGGTGGGCTTGCTGGTCATCCTGCTGGCCTTCATTTCCGTGACCTTCTACCTCATCACCCGAGACAGCCGGAACCAGCAGGCCTGGATCAGCCATTCCACCAATGTGCAGGTGCTGTCGCAACAGATGGCCAAGTCGGCTTCGGAAGCCGCTGAAGGCACGTTCATGGCCTTCTATGAACTGGGCGATGCACGCAATGATATCTCGCATGCCATGGCGGCGCTCAAGGACGGCGACGAAACCAGTGGCCTGCCTCCCCTGCCGGCTGCCATGGCCATGCCGCTGGATTCGCTCAGCGCGACCTGGCAGCGAATGGACCAGAACTCACACACCATCATTGAACGCGAACAGCTGATCCTGGAACTGGCCAAGGCCAGCACCGCGTTCATGGACGTGCTGCCGAATATCCAGAGCCTTACTGACGAAGCGGTACGCACCCTCACCCAGGCCAGCGCACCCAGCGACCAGATATTCGTTGCCAGCCGCCAGCTGGTATTGTCTGACCGTATCCTGCGGCACCTCAAGGACATGCTGCGCGGCAGCAACGGCGTGGCGGCCACGGAGAATTTCGCCCGCGAAATCGAGTCGTTCGAAACCATGCTCAATTCGCTGCTGCGTGGCAGCAAGGTAGTAGGCGTAACTCAGGTACGCAATGCCGAGGCGCTTAATGACCTCGGCAAGGTGCGCGAACTCTTCCTGTCAGCCCGGCCACAGATCGAATACATCCTGTCTGCTTCAGCGGACCTGCTGGAAGTGCGGGCCGCGGCGGATGGCATCTTCATCGACAGCAAGGACATGTTCGACCAGTCCAAGCTGTTGTCACAAACCATCCAGCAGCATTCCGCCAACCGCATCTGGCCATCGTTGTGGTCCGGTTCGCTGGCGCTGATCCTGATGCTGGCCCTGATCGGCTGGCTGATGCGCTCATTCCTGACAGCTGAACGTCAGCGCGCGCTGGAGGCCGACCTGCAGAACCAGCGCAACCAGCAGGCCATCATGCGGCTGCTGGACGAAATGGAGTCGCTGGCGGACGGCGATCTCACCGTTCATGCAACGGTTACTGATGACATGACCGGCGCCATCGCCGATTCCGTCAACTTCGCGGTGGAGCAGCTGCGCGGACTGGTGACCGGCATCAACATGACGGCCCAGACCGTCGCCGAGTCGGCGCAGGAAACCATGAGCACCACCAGCAAGCTGGCCGAGGCCTCTGGCCGCCAGGCGGAGCACATCCGGGCCGTCACTGAAACCGTCAACGACATGGCGCAGAAGCTCGATGTCATGGCCAGGCGGTCCAGCGAATCCAGCGAGGTGGCCGAACGCTCGGTGGAAATCGCCAACAACGGCGCCCGCATGGTGCAGCAAACCATCAGCGGCATGGACACCATTCGCGACCAGATCCAGAAAACCTCCAAGCGTATCAAGCGGCTGGGAGAGTCGTCACAGGAAATCGGCGACATCGTCGAACTCATCAATGGCATTGCTGAACAGACCAACATACTGGCGTTGAATGCCGCCATCCAGTCGGCTTCGGCCGGTGGCGCCGGCCGCGGCTTCGCGGTGGTGGCCGATGAAGTGCAGCGGCTGGCGGAGCGCGCCTCGAATGCCACGCGGCGCATTGAAATGCTGGTGCAGAACATCCAGGCCGACACGGCCGAAGCCGTGGTATCGATGGAGTCCACCACCTCCGAAGTGGTGAGCGGCGCCAAGAAAGCCGAGGACGCCGGCGAAGCGCTGGGTCGCATCGAATCGGTTTCCAATGACCTGGCGCGGCTGATTGCCGAAAACTCCAAGGTCTCGCAGGAGCAATCCAAGACCGCAACGCTCGTGGCCGAGCAGATGAACGAAATCCGCGATATCTCCATACAGACTTCGGAAGGCACCAACAACACTGCCCGCTCCATGGGCACACTGGCCAACCTGGTGCGGCAACTGCGCGAATCCGTTGCCGACTTCAAGTTGCCGGTCAGGGAGCGGGTGTGACTTATCCGCAGCGGTCTGCGCAGGGCACACGTAGAGGGAGCAGGCGAGGATGATGTTAGAAGGCACCAATGCCAGTGTTGCCATCCGCTGGGTACGCCAGGACCTCGACGATGCCCTGGAAGTCATTCGGGACAACCTCGAGGATTATGCCGAGGATCCGCAGCAGCGTGATTCACTGAAAATTGTCCAGGAAAAGCTGGAAGAGCTGAACCTCACCTTCCAGACCATGGAGCAGCATGGAGCCAGCCTGCTGACCGACGAAATGATCGCCGTGGGCGGCCACATGCTGCACCACGGCAATACCAGCCTGGGAGATGCGCTGGCGGCTCTCACCGATGCTGTGATCGTACTGCCGTCCTATCTCGATCGCCTGCAGGCCGGGCACGAAGACCTGCCCATCCTGCTGCTGCCCACCCTGAATGAACTGCGAGCCACCTACGACGAAACATTGCTGTCGGAAGGTACGCTGTTCGCGCCTGACCTGGATGTGATGATCCCGGAACTCGGTGGCAGTGAGGCCAACGCCATCGGCTCGAATGAATTCCAGGTTTTTGCACGCAAGTTGCGCAGCCAGTACCAGACGGCGCTGCTGGGCTGGCTGAAAGAACAGTCCAAACACGAATTGCTCAACCCGCTGATCAAGGTGTGCCAGACATTGTACCACCGCGCCGGCCGCCATGCCCTTCGCCGTTTGTGGTGGATTGCCGAGATGACCATCACCGGGTTTCGCGATGCCGCCATTGAAAACGACCTGCCGCTGCGCCGGCTGTTCGCACGCCTGGACCTGAATCTCAAGTCACTGGCCGAGTCCGGCGAGAATGGTCCGCAGGATGACGCCCTGACCGCCCTGTCCCGCGCCCTGCTGTTCATGGCGGCGCAGGCAAAACCCGGCAGCCCGGCCATGGAAAAGCTGCGGCGGCGATTCAAACTTGAGGAGCTGATCCCCGATCGCGAGGCGCTGTTGCGCGCCAAGGGCGCGGTCACCGGCCGCGATGCGGCGCTGTTCGAATCCATTGGCGTGGCCGTGCGGGAAGAGATGGCGCAGGTCAAGGACACCCTGGACATGGAACTGCGCACCGGCCGCATCGAAGAAGAGCATCGCGAATCCAGCATGGCATCGCTGCAGCAGCTGGCCGATACCCTCTACATGCTGAACCTGCCAGTCGCGGCGCGGGCAGTGGAAGACCTGCTGCCCGGCCTGGAAGCGGCCAAGGGTGCCGACAACAGCGAGCTGGACTCGCCCCTGTTGAAACTGGCGCGCAAGCTGATTGAAGTTGAATCCATCCTGGAATCGCACATCCGCCTGCTCGGTGAACCGGTTGAAACCGAACCCAGCGCCGGATACATCGACCTGCCGGCGCATGAGCAAAGGCGCATCATCAACCAGCTGCTGGACGAATGCGTGATCAGCCTGCAGCAGGTGCAGGATATCGTGCGCTTGCGGCTGGCCGGCGATGCACAGGCAAACCTGGATGGGCCGCTGGAAACCATCAGCGGCGCGCTGCGCATGGCGGGACAGGCGGAAGTCAGCGAGCTGACCGACAAGCTGTGCCGTTGCCTGAATGCCGGCACCCATGCCATGGCCAACGGCGCTGACGCCACTGAAGCCAGGCTGGATTCGCTCACCGACGCGGTGGCCGCGCTGGAACTCTACCTGGCAGGCTGCCGCGATGGCCAGGCCAACAGCCTGCGCTATCTCGAAATCATGCACGAGCGCCTGGACGGGCTGCCGGAAGCCAGTACCAGCGGCGAATCGCTGCAATCCACCGAAATCCGCTTGCCGGAGATTCCCGCGCAGCGGCCAGCAGCTTCGCAACCCGTGGCGGCAGCCGAAGAGCCTGCTATCGACCCGGCCATGCAGGAAGTCTTCCTGGAGGAATTCGACAGCGTGCTGCGGCAGTTGGAACAGAGCCTGCCGGCCTGGCTGGCTGATCCTGGCAACAGCAAACTGCAGATCGAGGTGCGGCGCGGATTTCATACCCTCAAGGGCAGCGGGCGCATGGTGGGCGCACGGGAAATCGGAGATTTCGCCTGGCGCATCGAGGAACTGCTCAATCGCCTGGGCGAGCAGAAAATCAAGCCCGACAACCATGTGCTGGGCTGCGTCAGCCTGGCCGTCCGGTCGCTGCCGCACCTGAAAGCACGGTTGTTGCAGCAATCGGATGCACTTGACACGGAATCCGTGCAAGCTTTCGGCCAGTTCGCCCGCGACCTCGCGCGCGGCGAAGCGGTCAGCCTGGACCTGCTGCAACAGCGCCTTCCTGCCGCGATCACCCAGGGTAGCGGCGAGGAGCCGCTTGAAGCCGTCAGTGCCGAAGACGGGGAGCCGGTGGAAGCCGGGGCGCCGGTTGCCACGGCTGATGCCGAACTGGCGGCATTGATGATCCAGGAAATCCGCCAGTACAGTAACCAGCTGCAGGAATTCATCACGCGGCTGCTGAGAGGGGATCTCAGCGAAGTTGGCGCTGACATGGTACGCGCCATCCATACCCTGGCCAGCACGCTGGCGATGTCTCCGCTGGGCCAGGAGTCGGAAGTGGCCCGTTCACTGGAGCACTACCTGGAACGCCAGCAGGCCCAGGGAACCGTACCCGGGCGCGAAGCCGTGGAAGTGCTGCAAACCTGTTTGCACCGTTTCCTGCAGCGCCTGTTCATCCTGGAGGAAGGCCATGCCACCAGCTATCCGCTGGAAGATGCGCAACTGCTGGCCGACTTGCAGGACCTGCGCCAGGCTCGGCCAACGAAAGTCCCTGCCGCCGATATCGGCGTTGAACCGGTTGATGAGGCTGCCGCTGAGCCGAAAGCTGCAATCGCAAGCGACGCCGACCCACGGCAGCAAACGTCACCCACTGCTTCTGCAGGGCCGGAAATCGACCCGGTACTGGCTGCTCTGGACCCCACCATCCTGGCAATTTTCCTGGAAGAAGCCCACGAGGTACTGGAGCGTTGCGACACCACGCTCAACACCTGGCGCGACCGCCTGACCGACCTCAAGCTGGTGCAGAACCTGCAACGCGAAATCCACACCTTCAAAGGTGGGGCTCGCATGGCGGGGCTTGAAGGGCTTGGAGACCTCAGCCATGCCATGGAATCGCTGCTGGAGCGCATTGCCGGCAACCGGCTGCCGGCTACCGTGGCTGCCGTGCAGGCCCTGGAAGAAGGCTGCGACAGCCTGACCGTCTGCGTGGAACAGCTGGTGGCGCGGCGCATGCCGGATTCCGCCCCGGCACTGCAACGCTTTGAACAGAAAGTCCGGGCGCTGTCCGGACTGAGCCCCACCAAGGCCCGCAAAGCCGCCGAACAGCCGCCGGCTGCGGTGGAAGCCGCGCCGGAGCCGGAAGCGGCTGTTGAAACACCATCGACGGTCGAAGCGAGTGTCGTTACCGGTAAAACCGGCGGGAAATCCCGCAAACAGGCACCGGCAGTCAAAGCGGACCTTGCAGCAACTGACGCCGCAGCCAGTCAAAGCTCCAAACCAGGCATCGAGTCAGCACAGGAAGTGCCCGCAGCCTTTGCGAACAGCGCTGCAGGCGCGGCCGCCAAGGACCAATCAGCCGCCCTGGACCAGGCTAAACCGCCGGCCCAGAACGTGGCGGCAGAGCTTGCCGCCAGCACCGCCAGCCAGCGGGTACCGGCAGCCAGCGATGGCGAAGCCCGCCGGCGCAGTTTCCGCGAAGTGCCCGATCCCACCGTCAACGAAGGCGAGGATGGTGGCAACCAGCCGCAAATCCGCGTGGCCGCCGAGTTGATGGACACGCTGGTCAATTACGCCGGCGAAATCAGCATTTACCGCGCCCGCCTGGAGCAGCAGCTCGGCAGCGTGCGCTACAACCTCAAGGAAGTGGAACAGACCCTCGGCCGCCTGAAGGAACAGCTGCGCAAGATGGATGGCGAATCGGAAGCGCAGATGCTGTCGCGTTACCAGAATGCCTCCAGCAAGGGCGCCAGCGATTTCGACCCGCTGGAACTGGATCGCTTCTCCAACATGCAGCAACTGTCGCGGGCCATCACTGAATCCATCACCGACCTGTCCAACCTGCAGGAAATGCTGGGCGAATCCGTACGCCAGGCCGAAACCCTGCTGGTGCAGCAGTCGCGCGTCAGCAGCGACCTGCAGGAAGGCCTGATGAAGACGCGCATGACTCCCTTTGGCAGCGCCGCTCCGCGCCTGCGCCGCGTGGTACGCGCCGCGGCCGCGGAAACCGGCAAGCGCGCTCGCTTGCAGCTGCGTATGGCCGGCAGCAATGACCAGCTGGACCGCAACGTGCTGGAACGCATCACCGCGCCGTTGGAGCACATGCTGCGAAATGCGGTGGTGCACGGCATCGAAGCGCCGCGCGACCGCATCAAGGTGGGCAAGCCGGAAGAAGGCGAGATCATCGTGACGGTGGAAGCCGAAGCCACCGAATTCGTGCTGCGGGTGGAGGATGACGGCAACGGCGTCAACCTGGAAGCGGTGCGCAAACGTGCCATTGAACGTGGCCTGCTGAAAAAGAACGAGGACATTTCCGACCAGGCGCTGACCGAGTTCATCCTGGAAAGCGGCTTCTCAACAGCCACCACCGTCACCGGGCTGGCCGGCCGCGGCGTGGGCATGGATGTGGTGAACAGCGAAATCAAGCAGATTGGCGGTTCGATGGATATCGACAGCCACAGCGGCAAAGGCACCTGCTTCACCATCCGCATTCCGTTCAGCCTGGCGGTGATGCAGGCCATCGGCGTGAACGTTGGCGAGCAGCAGTTCTTTGTGCCCCTCAACAGCGTCAGCGGCGTGGCCCGCATTACACCGGTCGAGTACTCGAAGCTCATTCGGCAGGAACAACCGGAATACGAGTTCGCCGGCGAGAAATACCCGGTAATGGAACTGGAAGCGCTGTTGGGTGCTACATCCGCGGCGCAGCCATCGGGCAATATCTCCCTGCTGATGATCCGCGCCGGAGACCACAAGGCGGCTTTCCGCGTGACGGAATTGCAGGGGCACCAGGAAGTCGTCATGAAGCCGGTTGGCCCGCAGATCAGCAGCATTCCCGGCATTCTCGGCGCCACCATCAGCGCCGATGGCCGTGTGGTTCTGATCCTTGATATCGGCCCGCTGATCCGCCGTGGCCTGGCACAGCAGGTGACGGTGGCGCCGGTGGTGGCGGCCACTCCCAAGCCCGCGGAAAAAATCCGCGCGCCCCTGGTGATGGTGGTGGACGATTCCATCACCATGCGCAAAGTTACTTCGCGCGTGCTGGAGAACCACGCGGTGGAAGTGATGACCGCCCAGGATGGCCTGGATGCCATCGAAAACCTGCACGAACGCGTGCCCGACCTGATGCTGCTGGATATCGAAATGCCGCGCATGGATGGCTACGAACTGGCGGAGCATGTGCGTGCCGACCCGAGGTTGCGGCATGTACCGATTGTGATGATTACTTCGCGCGCCGGGCAGAAACACCGCAAGCGCGCGCGGGACGCCGGAGCCAATGACTACATGACCAAGCCTTACCAGGAAGCGGAGCTGGTGGCGAAAGTGAGCGAAATGTTGAACATCGACCTGAAACAGAAGAGGGCGGAAAAAGCATGAGCACCCCTATTGCCAGGCACGGTCCGCAATACGGCTCGGAACCAAGGGCGGCTTCACGCAGCAGCCGGGAGCCCAGCCGCAGCGAACAGTATTCGGCCGGCAAGGGCCTGAATGGCACGGCAGGCAAGATTCCCTCGGTGCACTGCATGCTGGCGCCCCTCGAGCATGCCGCCCTGCTGTTGCCAACCCAGGTGGTGGCTGAGGTGATCGAGTACCAGCAACCCGACCCCATCAGCCAGACGCCCGACTGGTTCCTGGGGCAGATCGACTGGGAAAACCGCCACATTCCGGTATTTAGCTACTCGGCCCTGATCAACGGCTCGGCGCCGGCCAACGTCAACAGCCGCAACCGCATCATGATCGTGAAATCGTTGACTGAATCGGCGCGTGTGCCTTACCTGGGTTTCCTGGTCAGCGACATTCCGCGCCTGGTGAACGTACTACCCGACCAGCTGACCAACACTGGTGACGAGAACAAATCGCTGGGCGTGTTCTGCCACGTGATGGTCGACCAGCAACGCGCGGTGATCCCCGACCTGGAGCGGCTGACGCACCTGGTAACGCATGTGGCCTATGGCGCCCTGCCCATCACCCAGGTGGGCAATTAACAAGGCTCAGCATTAATCAGAGTTTTCAAAAAAACTCTGAACAAACCGGAATTTCCCGGGAGCAACACACCGAAATCAGCCGAAATCTCCGGCCATGGCCTGCAGGATGGCGAGAGCCGCCGGCCCGGCGGTTTCCGTGCGCAGTATTCGGGGGCCCATGGACACAGCCATCACACCGCTGCGCAGCAACAGATCCATTTCCTGCTCTTCAAACCCGCCTTCCGGACCCACCAGGACCTCCACCGCCTGCGGCGCCTCCAGGCTGGCAAGTGGCGGATGATCACCTGGCGCCAACACCAGCCGAATTCCATCTGCGCCCGATGCCACCCATTCGGCGAGATCCAGCGGCGGGCGCAGCTCCGGCAAACGCGCACGACCACATTGTTCACAGGCCGATATCAGCACTTTCTCCCAATGTCCCAGGCGTGCCTCGACCTTTTCCGGCTTTAGGCGGACTTCTGTGCGGATCGATTCAATCGGCTGGATAGCGCTTACGCCGAGCTCGGTGGCCTTCTGCAGGGCGAAATCCATTCGGTCACCGCGGGCAACGGATTGCACCAATGTGGTATGCAAGGGCGATTCCGCGATCGCAGGCAAGCGCGCAGTGATGCCTGCCACGATGCCCTTCTTGCTGGCCTTTTCCACCACCGCTGCATAGTCGTGGCCATCGCCGTTGAACAGCACCAACGGCTGGCCGGCCACCACGCGCAACACCCTCGCCAGGTAATGGGAACTGGCTGCGTCCAGCAGAACCTGGTGGTCCGGGTGCAGCGGTTCGTCAGTGTGAATACGGTGAATTCTCATTCGGCTGGCACTCCGCTTGAGGCATATGCCCCGCAGGGTTTGTTATCATGGCGGCTGCAGGTTCCAAGTTCATTGTAATGTCCTGCACCAAATCTGTGAACGCAGCCGGGGCAAACACCAGGCGGCCCTTTGGAAAGTTGAGGTGCCGGTGAGCTCGAGCCGTGGCGGCCAAGAACTTGGCAGGGCCATCACGAGATCACAATGACACTGGTGCCGGAACACCCGTACCGGGACACTGGCACGAGACCGCTGTCAATCAAATGGACCCATTCATGCAAGAAATTTCCCCACAATCCGCCCGGGAAGGGGCATCCACTACTGCCGAGGCCAATCTCGCGTCTGCCCTCGACGCTGCGTTGCAGGCAGCCAGGCTGTCGGCCGAGCTGATCCGGCATTACTACCACGGGAATTTCGATGTGGAAATCAAGGCTGACCGGACCCCGGTCACCGTGGCCGATCGCGAGTCCGAGGCCATCATCCGCCAAACGTTGCTTGATGCCTTTCCGGAGCACGGGTTTTACGGCGAGGAAACCGGCACGAGCAAAGGCGACGCCGAGTACCTGTGGCTGGTGGACCCTATCGATGGCACCAAGAGTTTCGTGGCCGGCTACGGCATGTTTTCCACCCAGATCGCACTGATGCATCGCGGCACGCTGGTGCTCGGTGTTTCCTCGGCGCCAGCATACGAGGAAATGGCCTGGGCTGTACGCGGCGGTGAAGTGATGGTGAATGGCAAGCTTGCCAGGCTGCGGCCCTGCAGCGAACTCAGCCAGGCAGCCGTCTCCACCGGCAATATCCAGAGCCTGGCGCGGTCGGATCGCTGGCAGGCTTTGGGCCAAATACTGGCGCAGGCCAACCGCACCCGCGGCTACGGCGATTACTACCATTACCACCGCCTGGCGGCCGGACAGATCGACGCCGTGATCGAATCGGATGTGAACATTCTCGACATCGCAGCGCTGGCTGTGATTGTTGAAGCTGCCGGAGGCGTATTTACCGACCTGCAAGGCCGCAAGCCGGACCTGGATACCCGTTCGGTGCTGGCGGCGGGCCCCGAGTTGCACGCGCAGTTGTTGCGACACCTGAACGGATAATCAGAATGACAGACAAGCCCGAGCGGTCGTTACCGCAAATTCACGCCACACGCTTGCGCGATCCCAGCAAGCTGTTCCAGATAGAACAGCTGGACCTTGAGTTCTCCAACGGCGCCAAGCGCACTTACGAGCGCATGAAGTCCAGCGGCCTGGGCGCGGTGATCATCGTTCCCATGCTGGATGAGAACACCGTTCTGCTGGTGCGCGAATACGCAGTCGGCCTGCACCACTACGAGATCGGCCTGCCCAAGGGTCGGCTGGAGCCAGGTGAGAGCATTCTTGAAGGCGCGCAACGCGAGCTGAAGGAGGAAATCGGTTATGGCGCACGCGACCTGCGCGAACTCACGCGGCTCAGCCTGGCGCCGGGCTACATGACCCACATCACGCGCGTGGTGCTGGCGCGTGACCTGTACCCGGAAAAGCTGGAAGGCGACGAGCCGGAAGAGCTCGAGATCGTTCCCTGGCCCATTCATGACCTGCTGCCCATTACCCGGCGCGATGACTGCACCGAGGGCCGCAGCATTGCCGCCCTGTACATTGCCCGCGATTTCCTCGCGGCGGAGAAGGCTGAGGGCATCACTGCAACCACGGAGACTGGCGCATGAGTGTGAATCCGGACCTGGAACTGCTGGAGCAGGTAACTGAAATCAGCCGGCTGGCTGGCCATGCCATCATGGACATATACCGCCAGGGTATCGAAGTGACCAGCAAGGATGACGACTCGCCGCTCACCCAGGCTGATCTGGCCAGCCACGCGATCATCCTGAAGAAGCTGCACGAGCTTACGCCCAAAACGCCGTGCCTGTCGGAGGAGGCGGCCGACATCGATTTCGCCACCCGTGCGGGCTGGCGCGAGTACTGGCTGATCGACCCGCTGGATGGCACCAAGGAATTCATCAAGCGCAATGGCGAATTCACTGTGAATATCGCGCTCATCCGCGACCATGAGCCGGTGCTCGGCGTGGTGCACATTCCCGTCAGCGAAGAGAGTTTCTGCGGCGGCGAAAATCTTGGCGCCTGGCGCATTGATGACCAGGGTCAGAGAAGTGCAATCCGGGTGCGCAGCACTCGCGCCGATCCCCTGATCGTGGTCGGAAGCCGGTCCCATGCCAACCCCAGGCTTGAACAGTACCTGCAGCAACTCGGCGAACATGAACTGATCAGCATGGGCAGTTCGCTCAAGTTCTGCGTGGTGGCTGAAGGCAAGGCCGATTTCTATCCGCGCCTGGGCCCCACCTCGGAGTGGGACACGGCCGCGGCCCACGCCGTGGTGCTGGCGGCGGGCGGCAAGGTGGTGCAACTGGATGGCCAACCCTTGCGTTACAACCTCAAGGATTCCCTGCTGAACCCCGAGTTCCTGGTGATTGCCGACGATTCCGCCGGTTACCTGGAAATTTTCAGCCAATACCCAGCCGGCTGATCAAGATTTCAAGGTTTCAGCACCACCAGCAGAACTGTTGCGATCAGTACCAGCGTGGGATATTCATTGAACCAGCGAAACCACTTGTGGCCATGCCGGATTTCATCGCGCGCGAAAGCGGCCACGAGGCGCGCGCATTGCCAGTGAAAATAGACCAGGCTGGCCACCAGCAGCAGCTTCACCTGCATCCAGCCGGATGCCAACCAGGCGGGCACCAGCAGCAACAGCAGCAGGCCGAATACGCATGCCAGCACTCCGCCGATATGCATCATCACCAGCAGGCGGCGCTCCATCGTTTTGTATGCCGCCCGTACCGCAGCCTCATTCGTCATGGCGTGGTAGACGAACAGGCGTGGCAAGTAGAACAGCCCGGCAAACCAGGTAACCATGAAGATGATATGAAACGCTTTTAACCAGAGCATTTGTGCATTGTCTCCGAGACAAGACGATCTGACCAGCTTGACGAGGTGGCCACAAGCGCGTATAAACTGCAACCAGTTTTGGGGCCTGCAGTATGTGTGGCCATTAAAAATAACAACACAATAAAACATAACTCAAAGAAAAACCTGCGGGGACTAAGCGGCTTAGGCCGCTTTTTTGTCGCCCGCGTTTTTTTGACAGACCGTAGTTTTTTTCTTTTGAGGAACCCCAAAGCCCATGCTGCATTCAAAGCTCACGCACACTCCCGCAGCTGGTTGATGTCACCCCATGAATACTGAACAGACTTCGCTCCCGGGCAATGGCCAGGTCCCAGGCCAGGTCCCGGAGCCAATCCCGCCACGCAAAACGCTTCGCAGCCGCTTCTACCTGTTGCTGAAAGTCCTGTTGGCGCTGGCCGTGCTGTATACCGTGCATGCTATTTCAGTCCGCTGGGCGCAACCCGAACTCGAGGCCAAGAAAGTGCGGATTCGCGCGCTGAGGGCTGAAGTCAAGGAACTCGGTCGCCGCGTGGAGTCCAGCCGCGTGCGACAGAAAGTGGCCGAGCGCCAGGTGGAAGTGCTGCGCCAGGCGAACAACCTGTTGCGCCAGGAGGAGAGCAGTCGCCAGGCAGAGATGCAAAGGCTGCAGGGCGAGGTCGATTTCTACCAGCGCCTGGCCGGCACCAGCGGGTCGCAGGAAGGCCTGGCGGTTTACCAGTTGGAGATGCAGTCCACCGCTTCTCCGCAGGTCTACCGCTTCGTCCTGACCCTCACGCAGAACCTGCGCCGCTCCGCCATCGTCAGCGGTACCGCCAGCCTCGAACTGGATGGCACGCATGGTGACAAAGCCATCACGCTGAAGTGGAAGGACCTCAACACCGACAATGCCACGCGGCCGGAATTCCGCTTCAAGTACTTCCAGCAGCTCGATGGATACCTGACGATTCCGGAAGATTTCCAGCCCGAACGCGTGCGCGTTTCGCTCAAGGCCAAGGGTTCCAGGCAAACGCCTGGCAGGGATTTCAGCTGGGCTGAGCTGATGCAGCCGGCGATCGTCGCGCCACTGCCATCGGCCCCCGCGGAGAACGGCGAGGCGCTGGAACATGAAGTGGAGGCAAAGGGATCAAACCCCTGAACCCACCGTCTCCAGGGGCTGCCGGATATTGAATTCCGGCCGTTCCGCCGCCATGTTGTTATCCAGTTGATTACGGAATAACCTATAAAACCATGAGCAACGCCAGCGTTCAAAATCCGTCCGGTTCCGGGCCGGTGATGGGCTTTACCGACACCGCGGCGCGTAAAGTAATGCAACTCATCACTGAAGAAGCCAATCCGGAGTTGAAACTCAGGGTGTACATCAGCGGTGGCGGCTGCTCCGGTTTCCAGTACGGCTTCACCTTCGATGAGAACCAGGCACCCGATGACTTCGCCATCGATCGTGACGGCGTCACGCTGCTGGTCGATCCGCTGAGCATGCAATACCTGGCCGGCGCCGAGGTGGACTACACCGAAAACCTGCAGGGCGCCCAGTTCGTGATCCGCAACCCGAACGCGGCCACCACTTGCGGCTGCGGTTCCTCATTTTCGATCTGAACCTCCGTGGTGGTTGATCTCAGCGCCAGCATTGATCAATTCACCCTGTCGCATCGCAATCGTTTTACTTCCGTCCGGCTGGACCGGCTGGCGGAGTACCGCGACGATGCCGAGTGGGTCAGCAAGGCCCTGAATTCAACGGCGGCGCGTTTTGTTCCCCTGTGGCGCAGCCGCAGCCTGATCGAGCAGACCGATGAGGGCCAGATCGCCGTCTACCTGCGCCCCGGCAATCTGGC
The DNA here is from genome assembly GCA_964470455.1 of uncultured Wenzhouxiangellaceae bacterium. Lineage (GTDB taxonomy): Bacteria > Pseudomonadota > Gammaproteobacteria > Xanthomonadales > SZUA-36 > JAWXBM01. The sequence continues at coordinate 54,856 of CAYYCX010000009.1, read as the reverse complement.
GTCACTGGACAGCATCCAGCCACCCACACTGCTGGGCACCGACGGCAAGCGCTATTTTTTCGCCGTATCCATCAACGACCAGCAGCGCGATGAGGTACTGAAGCTGCGCCCTCAAGCGCGGTTCCTGGACCTGCGCCGCGCCTCGGTGGACATGGACGCCAAGCATGCCGGAGTGCTGGCTTATGCCAAGGCGCTGCACTACTGGCAGCACCGCCATCATTTCTGTGGTGTTTGCGGGCACCCGAACCGCCTGCAGGCGGCCGGGCACCGGCTGGTCTGCAGCAACGAGGAATGCGCCCGCCAGTCTTTTCCACGCATCGACCCGGCCATCATCGTACTGGTCACGCATGGTGACGCCTGCCTGCTGGGCCGCAACGCCAACTGGCCGGCCAAGCGATTCTCCACCCTGGCGGGTTTCGTCGAGCCGGGTGAAAGCCTGGAGGATGCCGTGGTGCGGGAGGTTTTTGAAGAATCCCGCGTGCGCCTGCGCGATATCCGTTACGTTTCTTCGCAGCCCTGGCCCTTTCCGGCCTCGTCGATGTGCGGTTTTTACGCCGAGGCGGAAGACCGCAACTGCACCGTTTCCGATGAAATGGAGGAATTGCGCTGGTTCAGCTGCGCGGAACTGCAGGCCGCCATCGAGCAAAAGGAAGTGCTGCTGGCGCCGCCGGTCTCCATTGCCTTTCGCCTGATCGCCGACTGGTACCGCGCCCAAAGCGGTGGTGACCTGGAGCAATTGACCCGCAAAGCACGCGGAAAAGACTGATCCTCGCCCTGTTTCAGCGCAACTCCTCGCGCGGCAGACTCAACTGAGTCCGCAGCTCTGTTAGAATTCCGTTATTGCCATGCCATGATCTGGCGAGGAATTCAAAGCGCATGACCATTATTGCCATACTGCTCGCATTCGCCCTGTGCCATTTTGTGCGCGAACTGGGTTCGCTGCGCAGGCACGAATGGCTGGGCCACTGGATCAGCAGGGCTGAAGAGTTGTTCGGCAACCTGCCGGCCTGGAGCGCGTTCACCGGCTACGCCATCATCCTGTTCATCCCGTTGATTGGCCTGGCGCTGCTGAACCAGCTGTTCATGGGCCTGTTTGGCCATATTGGCGTTTTCCTGCTGGGCATTGCCGTGCTGGTTTACTGCTTTGGCCAGCGCGACCTGGACACGCAGGTCGCCGACATCATCGACAGCAATGATGATTCGCAACGCGAAAAGGATCTGGCTGTGTTGCTGCGTGGCGAGCCGCCCGACGATACCAACGCCCGCCTCACAGCCACCGTCAATGCGGTGTTCAGTGAGTCGCTGCGGCGCTGGTTCGCGGTCATATTCTGGTTTGCCCTGCTGGGCATCATCGGTGCCTTCCTGTACCGCATCGTCGACTGGCTGAGTACCGAGAAATGCGGCCTCAGCGATTCACACAGGCACTACTTCATCCGCACCAGGCAGGTGCTGGAGTGGCCGGTGGCGCAACTGATGACCCTGTCGCTGGCGATCGCCACGGACTTCGATTCGGTGTTCATCGCCTGGAAGAAGTACCACGATGAGCAGGGCCATGGCCTGTTTGAAGGAAGCCTCGGCTTCCTGCTCACCGCCGCGCAACAGATCGTGCTCAGCGGCCATGCCATGAATGATGGCTATGCCGACCAGCTGGCCGACCCGGCGCTGGCACAGCCAGGCAGCCACTCGGAAGCCACCATGGCCGGTTTGCGCCAGTCCATGGACCTGGTGTGGCGCATTCTTGGTGTGTGGATGACGGCGCTCGCCCTGCTGCTGCTGATCGATGTGATCACCTGATGCCGCACTTGCGCAGCAAGCCAGAATCACGTCCATCCCATTGACCGTTTCGCCCGACGCGCTGTGATTACGGAATCCCTGCCTCGACTGCCGGTAGCGGGCCTGGTACTCCTGCTCCTGCTGGGCGTGTGCGTGCCCGTCTCCGCCACAGCCGGGCCGGTGCAACTCACCCAGGCCGATGGCACTGTACTTGTGATACCCCAGGCGGCGAGCCGCATCATCACCCTTTCACCCCACCTGGCGGAACTGGCCTTCGCCGCCGGGGCGGGACCCCGGCTGATCGCTGTAGCCGAATACAGCAATTATCCGGCCGAAGCTGCCAGCCTGCCGCGGGTGGGGGATGCATTCCGGCTGGACCTGGAGCGCATCATCAACCTGCAACCCGACCTCGTCATTGCCTGGGACAGCGGCAACCCCGCCGCGGCCGTCAGCCGGTTGCGGGAACTGGGCCTTGAGACCTGGGTGGTTGAAATCCGCCGTCCCGGGGAAATCGCCACCACCCTGGAACAGATGGGCGCGGCAGCCGGACAAGCCGAGGCCGGCCTGGAAGCGGCCCGGTCCGTGCGCGCCCGCCTCGCCGAAATCCACCTGGCCGGCCAAGGCAAGCCCCCGGTCAGCTATTTTTACCAGGTGGCCGAACAGCCGCTGTTCACGCTGAATGGAGAACACCTGGTATCCCAAAGCCTGGCATTGTGCGGCGGCGAGAACATCTTTGCGGATGAATCCGTGCTGGCGCCGCAGGTCAGCCTGGAATCGGTGATCGTGCGCGACCCGGAAGTGATGTTTGCCGCGGTCATCCAGGGCCAGGATGACCCACTGGCAGCCTGGCGCCAATGGCCGAAGCTGCGGGCGGTGCGCACGGAACGGCTGTACACTCTTCCGGCCGATGAAATCACCCGCGCAACGCCGCGCATGTTGGATGCGGTTGCCACTGCGTGCAGGCTGTTGCACACGTCCGGCAAAGCGCCGGCGGAAAGCATGCCGTAGCCTGGAGCCTGCAAGGATTAGCCTATGGACACTGCCCTGATCAGCTCACCTGCCGGCGTCATGGCCGTGCTGGTTGCCGTGGTCTGCTTCTGGTTCTGGCTGGAACGGAAAACCGAGGCAAAAATTTTCAACTACCTGCCACCACTGATTTTCATCTACGCAACGCCCGTGCTGCTGTCCAATACCGGCTTGATACCCTTCAGCAACCCGGCCTACACCTTCCTGCGCGATTACGGGCTGCCCATTTTCATCGTGCTGATGCTGCTGAAGGTGGACCTGTTCGGCGCCATACGCATCATGGGCAAAGGTGTGTTTGTCATGCTCTTGGGCAGCGTGGGCGTGGTGGTGGGCGGGGTGGCGGCTTTTGCCCTGGGCCAGGCTATCGTCACGCCCGACAGCTTTCCGTTGCATTTCCCCCTGCCCGCTGACAGCTGGAAAGCATTCGGAACACTGTCCGGCAGCTGGATTGGCGGCACCGGCAACATGACCGCCGCCCACGCCGCGCTGGATGGCGACCCCAGCCACCTGACCATGGCGGCCGCAGCTGACCAGCTGGTGTACCTGATCTGGCTACCCATACTGCTGGGTTCCAAAGCATTGGCCAAACGCTTCAATGCCTGGATGAAAGTGCCGCCCGGGCGCGTGGCCATGATGGAAAAGGCCGCGGCCGCCCTGGATGAAACCGAACAGGCGCCCTCCATGACCCAGTTGCTGTACCTGGCCCTGCTGGCGATCAGCATCACCTGGATATCCAACGAGCTGTCGGTCGCATTGCCGGAAGTTGCTGCCGGTGGAGCCACGGTGATCAGCGCCGGCACGTGGCTGATCCTTCTGGTCACCACCCTGGCGCTGGCTGCTTCGGCCACACCGGCGCGCAACCTGCCGGCGGCGCAGCCCATCGCCATGGCCATCATCTACGTGTACGTGGCCCGCATCGGCGCCACCATGGATCTCAGCCAGGTGAATGTTGAAGTAATCGGCGCCTTTGTCGCCATGGCCTATGTGTGGATCTTCATCCATGGCGCATTCATCCTGCTGGGCGCATGGCTCTTCCGCGTGGATATCCACACGGTGGCCATTGCTTCGGCGGCCAATATCGGCGGAGCGGCCTCCGCTCCGGTGGTGGCCGCCCATCACCGGGCTTCGTTGGTGCCGGCATCCATCCTGATGGCCATGATCGGCTATGCCATCGGCAACTACCTGGCCATACTCACCGGCCGGCTGGCGCAGCTGATTGCCAGTTGAACCCTGTCTTTTGTTCGCTTAACGAGGAAAGTCATGCATTCCAGAACATTGATCAAACACCTTCTCGTCTGCCTGGCAGCTGCCATCGGCAGCCTGCTGTTTTCACTTTCGGTTCAGGCTGAAGCCATCGTGCTGGAGTGCCGGCAATTGCTGGATGTCGATTCCGGAAAGGTTCTGCCGCAGCAGCAGGTGCTGGTGAGCGGCAACCGCATCGAAGCAGTCGGAGAAATCGTCGATGCCCCGGAGAATGCGCGGCGCATCGCCCTGGCAACCTGCATGCCCGGCCTGATGGACATGCACGTACACCTTGATGGCCAGTCGGCACCCAACAGTTACATCAAGGGTTTCCAGAATAACGAAGCCGACTATGCCCTGACAGCCGCTTACTATGCCGGCATCACCTTGCGGGCCGGGTTCACCACGGTGCGCAACCTGGGTGACTCCTACAACTCCACGGTAGCCCTGCGCAATGCCATCAGCCGGGGCGAGGCCATCGGGCCGCGCATTTACACCTCTGCCAAAGCCATCGGCACCACTGGCGGCCATGCCGACCCCACCAACGGCCACCGGCACGACATCATGGGCGACCCCGGTCCGGCGGAAGGCGTAATCAACAGCGCCGATGATGCGCGCAAGGCAGTACGTCAACGCTACAAGGAGGGCGCTGACTGGATCAAGATCACCGCCACCGGTGGCGTTCTGTCGCTGGCCAAGAACGGCCAGAACCCGCAGTTCATGCCGAGCGAACTGGAAGCCCTGGTGGCCGCGGCCAATGATTACGGCCTCAGCGTAGCCGCGCATGCCCACGGCAAGGAAGGCATGAAGCGCGCCGTTCTGGCGGGCGTCACATCCATCGAACACGGCACCTACATGGATGATGAAGTGATCAGGCTGATGAAGGAAAAAGGCACCTGGTACGTGCCCACCATCACAGCCGGCAAGTTCGTGGCCGAAAAAGCCGCCGTGGACGGCTACTTCCCGGATGTGATCCGGCCCAAGGCCGCGGCGGTGGGCCCGCAGATCCAGGAGACGTTTGCGCGGGCTTACAAAGGCGGTGTGAAAATCGCCTTTGGCACCGACATGGGCGTGGGCCCGCACGGGGAAAATGCGCAGGAGTTCGTCTACATGGTGGAAGCCGGCATGCCGCCGCTGGAAGCCATACGCTCTGCCACGCTCAACACCGCCGAGATGCTGCAGGCCAGTAGCGACCTCGGCAGCATCAGCGCGGGGAAACTGGCCGATATCATCGCTGTCAGTGGCAACCCCCTGCAGGATATCGAGGTGCTGGGCAACGTAGATTTCGTGATGAAGGACGGAAAGGTGATTGCGCTCGATTGAATCCGGGGCTGCATTCCTGCAGTTTCGCCATGCGCCTAACAGGTTCGCCGATTGGCCGTGAGGGGCCTATACTCATGGCGGGTCTGTTCCGGAGTTAGCTGCCATGAACCGATTGATGCTGGGCGTGTTGCTTTTTTCGGTGATGCACCTGGCGTTGGCTGTGGCTCCCGCGCTGCGGCAGAAAATCGCATCCGCTATCGGCAATCTGGCGTTTCGCGGCCTGTTCAGCTTAATCCAGTTGCTGGCGATTTACCTGATGGTGAGTGGCTGGAGCGGTGCCAGCACGGCATTCATTTATGCACCCTTCAACGGGGGCCGCTGGGTGCCGGCAATCCTGATGTTTGCCGCCGCTGTTTTGTTCTTTGCGCCCTATGCGCGGAATAACATTCGGCGCTTCTTGCGTCACCCGCAGCTGCTCGGTGTTGTGTGCTGGAGCGCCGCGCACCTGGTCTCCAATGGCGATGGCCGCAGCCTGGTATTTTTTGGCGGGTTGGGAGCCTGGGCCATCCTGGAGATTGTCCTGCTGAACCGGCGCGATGGTGCCTGGCAACACCCGGAACGAGCACCGTATCTCAACGACATACTGCTGGTACTGTTCGGCGCATTCATCTTTTCGCTGCTGGCGTGGTTTCACGGCTCACTGTTCGGAGTGCCGCCATTTCCCAACCTTCCCTAGCCCGGGCCTTTGACATGTTCAGGTACCGGGCTCATAGTTTCGCGTCCGGGCCATTCATCCCACCACAAGGAAAGCCATCATGATCGGATACGTAACCGTTGGAACCAATGATATTGCCAAAGCCGCTGCGTTTTACGATGAATTGTTTGCCTTGCTCGGCGCCAAGCGGTTCATGGATTTTGGGGACAGTTTTGTCACCTGGGCCGCCTCGCCAACCCAGGCCGGCTTTGCCATTGCCAAGCCCTACAATGGCGAGCCCGCTACCATCGGCAACGGCTGCATGACCGCCTTTGCAGTAGACTCCAAAGAGAAAGTGGATGCGGTATACAAAAAGGCCCTGGAACTCGGTGGCACGGACGAAGGCCCGGCCGGCCCGCGCAGCGACAATTTCTACGCCGGTTACTTCCGTGACCTGGATGGCAACAAGCTGAACGTGTTCTTCATGGGCTGACAGGCACGCTTACCTGGCCGTCATTACGTCGGCGCAGGCCGGAATCCATGCTCCAGCGGGTATTGGATCCCGGATCAGGTTCGGGATGACGGTGCTGGAGAGTCCCGCGTCACGTTGAACCCCTTCAAGACGTCATTCCGGCGCAGGCCGGAATCCATAGTCGCCCGGTTTTGGACCCCGGCTCAAGGGCCGGGGTGACGGCTACTCCCCTGGTCCGTCATTCCGGCGCAGGCCGGAATCCATAGTTGCCCGGTTATGGACCCCGGCTCGAGGGCCGGGGTGACGGCGGAGAGAACACAATGCCCGTCAAAAGGAAATCCCTCCCCCATTCAGGCTCCACAGGCTGAAGTTCAGCACCAGGGCAAAACACAGCCACAACAGGTATGGCACCATCAGCCAGGCAGCCGGTTTCGAGATCGTGGAAAAGGCCTTGATGCAGAAAATCACCAGGCCGATCAGCAGGCCCAGTTCCGCCATCGCCCAGCCGATGCGGGTCAGGCCGAAAAACAGGAAGGACCATGCCGGGTTCAAGCCAAGCTGCAACAGCCACCAGGCCAGTGCGCCGGATCTCGCTGGTACGCCTTTCTCCCACACCAGCCACATGGCCACCGCCATCAGCACATACAGCACTGACCACACCGGGCCGAACAGCCACGCCGGAGGCGCCCAGCCCGGTTTATTGAGCAGCGCATAATATTCGCCCGCCGGGAATTGCGTACCCAGCCAGGCGGCCAGAACCACCAGGGCCAGGAATACGGCCAATGTAACCATGCGTGACATGAAAACGGCTCCTGTTGCTTTGAGGCTGAAGGGTAGCAAGCTTTGACGGCGTCTACTATGCCCAGCAGGTACGACCGCATGGCCGGGCATCCGTTGCAGTCGTGGGAAGACTTCTGCTCGATGGCATGGCCCGGTTCGCCGCCGCTGCTTTAGAATGATCCCGTGGCGATGGCACAGAACTCTAGAAAATATCCCGAATCGGGCGGCCGGCATCATGGCTGAGTCCTTGCTTTACCTGGACCCAACCAGTCCGCTGAACCTGCAGGCGCAGATTCGCCAGAAGCTGGTGGACGCCATCCTGCAAGGGGTATTTCCGCCCGGCACCAGGCTGCCTTCTTCGCGCAAACTGGCCGAGCAGCTGGGTGTCGCGCGCAATACCGTGGTGCTGGCCTGTGAACAGCTGGTGGAGGAGCGCTTCATTGAAAGCCGCGAACGCAGTGGCCTGTTCGTCAGCCGCAGCGTGCTGGAAGGTCGGGTGGGATACTTCGGTTCGTCCTCCGCCCACGCGGAAATGGACAGTTCCTGGCGGCGGCGCATCCGGCTGAAGTTGCAGGCGCCGCCGCAGTTCCAGGTGCCGGCCCATTGGCAGCGCCATCCCTACCCGTTCATCGATGGCTATTTCGACTCCTCGCTGTATCCCACCGCGCAATGGCGCGAAGCCAGCCGCATGGCGCTGGGCAGCCGGGTGATCAATGATGGCTCGGTGACCGAGGGTTATGCGGATGATCCGGACCTGATCGAGGAGATCCGTACCAAGATGCTGCCGCGCCGGGGTATCGCCGCGGCCAGCGACCAGATCCTCATCACCAGCGGTGAACAGAATGCCCTCTACCTGTTGACCCAACTGCTGGCGGGGCCGGGCGTCAAGGTGGCGATGGAGGACCCGGGCAACCCGCAGATGCGACAGTTGCTGCAGCAATCCGGGGCCGATGTGCTGTACCAGCCGGTGGACGAAAACGGTATGGTGATCACCGCGGCCCTGCAATCCGCGCAGATCATTTATGTCACGCCCAGCCACCAGGTACCCACCGCCGTGACCATGCACCGGCAACGGCGGCTGGCCCTGCTCAAGCAGGCGGGCAGGCATGACCAGGTGATCATCGAAGATGATTTCGAGCACGAGCACAATTACCTCGGGCAACCTCAACCCGCGCTGCACAGCATGGATACGGAAAACCGGGTGATCTATGTTTCCGGCCTGCCGAAAATGCTGTCCCCGGGCCTGCGTATCGGTTTCATCGTCGCGGCGCCCGAGCTGATTCGCGAAGCGCGCAAGCTGCGGCAAATGGTAATCGGGCGCCCCAGCCTGCTGACCCAGCGCACCGCCGCGGTGTTTCTTTCACTGGGCCATTACGATGCGTCCATGGCGCGGTTGCACCGCATCCTGGGGCAACGCTGGGATGCGCTGCGGCAGGCGCTCAACCATCACCTGCGCAGCACGGAAATCACGCTGCCGACTTCGGGCGGCACGGCGCTCTGGGTGGCATGTCCTGAATCGATGCGGGTGGAAACCCTGGTGAGCGAAGCAGCCCGGCGTGGCATCCTGATCGAGCCCGACTCGCATTTTTACGGCGGCCGGCGCCAGCCGCGGAATTTTTTCCGCATGGGCGTCACCAGTATTCCGGAAGAGCAGATTCGTGAAGGCGTCCGGCAGCTCACGCAGCTGATCCAGGATCTTTCCGGTGACCGCATCGAACGCCTCAGCGAAAACGACCCGGCGTTGCTGGGTGGCGCGCAGCTGGCGGCCGTGCTTCCCGGCGCCATCATTCACTACAAAACCTTCTACGGCGACCCCTGCACCATTGAACTGCACGCCGATGGCCGCATGACCGGACGATCAGGCCATGCCAACGAAGATTGCGATGAAGGCCGCTGGTGGCTGGAAGAGAATCTCTACTGCCGACAGTGGCAACAGTGGGGTTACGGCGAAGTCAGCAAACTGCGAGTCACCCTGGATGGCAACCGCATCCATTGGTGGCGGCCGGGTAGCCTGTGGCTGGTCGATTCCGGCATCCTGGAAACCGCTGCGCCGCAACTGGACTCATAAACCGGAGCCAACTGGTTCTATCTCACTCGCGACACTGCACCTAAGCTGTGACCCATCGCGGCGGGTTCGCCTGCCCATTCTGAACTGCTGAACGGGAATTGAGAGTATGAGCCATCTGGCCATCGCCGGACTGCAACTGGAGTTGTGCGCCGAGGACAACCTGTCCACCATCGAACAGGAAATCGACGCCGTCAAGAAGCGCTTCCCCTGGATCCAGATGGTGGTGCTGCCCGAGTTGTGCACCTTTGGCGCCAATACCGAGCTGGCGGTTGAGCTGCCCGGCGAAGTGGAAAACTGCTTTCGCGACGCTGCGCGGCGGAATGATGTCTGGCTGGTGCCGGGTTCGATCTTTGAACGCCGCAAGGGCAAGGTCTATAACACCGCGCCGGTGATCAACCCAGCCGGCAAGGTAGTGGCGCGCTACGCCAAGCGTTACCCCTTTTTCCCCTATGAAAAGGGCGTATCACGCGGCGACGAATTCGTGGTGTTCGATGTGCCCGGCATCGGCCGCCTGGGCCTGATGATCTGTTTTGACATGTGGTATCCGGAGATGGCCCGGCAACTGGCCTGGATGGGCGCCGAAGCCATCATCGTGCCCACGCTGACGAACACCATCGACCGCCACGTGGAACTCTCCCTGGCCAAGGCAAATGCAGCCTGCAACCAGCTTTACTTCGTGAACATCAACAACGCCGGACGGCTGGGCAACGGCCAGTCCATCGTGGTCGGGCCGGATGGCAATGTGATCCACCAGGCGCCGTCCACCCGCGAGATCATCACCGTTGAACTGGACTTCAACCACGTGCGGCGCACCCGCGAGCGCGGCATGCACGGGCTGATCCAGACACTGAAAGGCTTCCGCGATGCCAATGTGACCTATCCGGTATACCAGCCGGGTGCCGGGCCAGGAGCATTCAGGAAGCTCGGTGCGCTCAAACTGCCGGAAAAGCCGGACGGCAAGCCCGCGCCAAAGAAGAAATCACGGTGACACGCATGGTTCAACCAACCACTTTCAGCGGGCTGGACTCACGCGCAACCGCAAACTGGCCCTACGGGCAGCAGCCGGGTTTGGTTATCGTGAAATGGGACAAGTAGACGCGGCCCCAAAGTATTGTGGCCGCCCGCAACGACACACTCGAATCAGAACGGGAGTCAGTACATGAACTCTGCACAGCAACCCTTCAGCATCCACAATTCCGGCTTCAACCCTGGTGGGACGACTCACCGGAAAGTCCTGGCCACTGCCATCCACGCGGCCATGGTTTCCAGCCTGTGCGTGCCGGTTGCGATGGCGCAGGACCAGGCCGGTGAAAGCGGCAGCGAGCTGATGATGGAAGAAGTCGTGGTTACGGCGACTCGCAGGTCCATGTCATTGCAGGATGTACCGTTCAATATTTCCGCCATCGGCGGTGATTACATCGAGAGAGCCGGCATCCTCGATGCCACGGAACTGATGCGGGATATTCCGGGTGTGACCATCGCGGATGGCGGTGGCCGGGCATCGGAAACCAATGCCAACATCATGATCCGCGGCATCAACATCGACCCCAATTCCACCGACCGCACCTACCTTTCCGCGCCCACCGTTTCGGTGTACGTGGGTGATACCCCCATGTATGCCAATTTTGTGCTGCGTGATGTGGAGCGGGTGGAAGTGCTGCGTGGCCCGCAAGCCACGCTGTACGGCTCCGGCTCACTCGGCGGCACCGTGCGTTACATCATGAACAAGCCCGATACCAGTGGCTTTGAAGGCAATGTCGGGTTGGACCTGAGCACCACCGACGGCTCCAGCGGCAACAACTGGAACGGCGATTTCATGGTGAACATTCCCATGAGCGAAACCCTGGCGTTCCGTGCCAGCGGCGGCCGGGTGGACAATGCCGGCGTCATCGATTACGTCAATGTCTATGAAACCGATGCCAATGGCATTCCCATCGCCGAGGGTGGCGACATCCTCGATGGCGGCCCGGTGGTGGTGAACAAGAAAGATGCCGATACCGTTGAAGTGAACTTCGCCCGCGCGGCCCTGGGCTGGACGCCCAACGACGTGTTTGAAGCGCAGCTGAGCTACCAGTGGCAGGAAGGCGATTTCGGTGGCCGTCGGCAGATGACCACCGTGAGCAACGGTTATGGCGAGCCCTATGGCAAATACGAACTGGGCGCCGTCATCCTCGAACCCGCTTCCAACGATGCCAAAATGACTGCGCTGGAAATGGAATACGACATGGGCTTCGCCACCCTCAGTTCCAGCACTTCCTGGTACGACCGCAGTTTTGAAAGCGTCAGTGACAACACCGGCTTCTACGGCGCGCAGGAAGTGCCCTGGGCGCCAGGACATTCCTGGCTGTACTACTACGGCTACGGCGGTTTCCGCCGGCCCGCCATTCCGGCCTACCGTACCGCTTCGGAAGACGCCTTCGTGCAGGAATTCCGCCTGGCGTCCAACACGGAGGGGGCCATCGACTGGGTGGCCGGCCTGTACTACATGGACCAGTCCGGCGACGCCTTCCAGCGCACCACCGTACTGGGGTTCCAGCCCTGGCGTGATGCCAGCGGCTGGGCCAATGATTACTACGGCCCCAGCAACGACACCTTCATCTGGACCTACGACAAGAGCTTTGAAGACCTGGCCGCATTCGGCGAGATGACTTTCCACGCCACTGATGCGGTTGACATCACCGTGGGAGCACGCTGGTTCGACAACGAGAACACCGTTACCTCGCAAACCCTGCTGCCGATCTGGATCGGCAGTGTGCTGGACTTTGGCGAGGCGCCGGAAGTGACCAACACCGAGAAAGACAGTGACTTCCTGTTCAAGGGCAACATCGCCTGGCACCTGACCGATGAGCAGATGGTGTACGGCACCATCTCCGAAGGTTATCGCCGTGGCGGTTCCAACGCCTCGCCGGTGTGGTTCCCGGGTTGCGTGCGCTACTGCAACGACCCGTCCTACTCGACCTTTGACAGCGATTCGGTGGTCAACTACGAGATTGGCTGGAAAGGCACTTCCGGCAACATGAGCTACACCGTGTCGGCGTTCTACATCGACTGGTCCGATCCGCAGCTGAACACCGCCACGCCGTCCGGCGCGTTCTATGCCGTGGTCAATGGCTCCGAGGCTTCTTCCAAGGGCCTGGATGCGGAACTGACCTGGAACATCACCGAGAACCTGGTGTTCTACGGCGGCTACTCCTATGTCGATGCACAACTGGAGGAAGACCTGTACGTGCCCACCGGCAACCCGGACAACCCGTCGGAACGCCTGGAAGCCAGTGCCGGCAACCAGTTGCCGGGCACGCCGGAGAACTCCGTGAACCTGTCGCTGACCCACAATTTCAATGTCACCGACAACCTGCAGTGGGAAAACCGTGGCTGGGTGTACTGGCAGGATGAAAGTGAGAACTCCATTCTCAATTCTCCCGACTGGAACCTGACGCTGGATTCCTTCTCGCTGTGGAATTTCTCCACCGGTCTGCTGGCCGATGACTGGGCTTTGCGCCTGTACATCAAGAACGCATTCAACGAAGAAGGCAGCACGGCTGAATTCAAGGACGGCTACTTCCAGACCCGGCCGATCGACTACTTCTATGGCCACGGCCAGAAGACCTTCATCGCCCAGCCGCGAACGATCGGCGTGTCGTTCCGCTACTGGTTCTGAGCATTTCCGGGCGAGCTGCAATACGAAAAACCGGGGCCAACCCGGTTCTAGGCCCGGATTCTAGCCCGGTATTTCTTCCTATAGACTCTGCCGGCATGAACCCGAGCGAAGCAGGCCACAACCTGGTCGAAGAAATTTACCGGCTGATGAGCCAGCGTGAATTCCAGGCGGCGGGAAAGTTGTGTGAACAGGTCACCACCGAATTCCCCGGCTGCGATGCAGGGTGGATTGCGGCGGCCGAGTTCTTCCTGCGCGTCAACAATCCGGCGCGGGCCCTGGAGATGGTGCAGCAGGCGGTCAAGCTGGCGCCCGACAACACCAACTGGTTGTTGCAACAGGCCCGCTGCCTGCTGGAATGTGGCCGCACTGAAGATTCAATCGCCGCAACGCAGCGCATCGCGGCCAGCGGACCGCTGACACCCCGGCAACACAATGAACTGGGAATGTTGCTGGCCCGCGTCGACCAGCACGAGGCCTCGCAGTCGCACTATCGCCAGGCGGTAACCGCGCAACCCCGGGAGACCGAATACCTGTTCAACCTGGCCACTTCCCAGCGCTTCCTGGGACAGGCCGAGGCAGCCGAAGCCACGCTCGATGCCATCCTGCAGATGGACCCGACCGACCATGAAGCGGCCGCCATGCGCTCTTCACTGCGAACGGCGCGGCCCGACAGCAACCACGTCGACGAACTGAAAATCACCTATGCCAACCTGCCGCTCAGCCCGGCGGCGCAAACGTCCTTCTGCTACGCGCTGGCCAAGGAGCTGGAAGACCTGGGTGAATACCGCGAATCCTTCGGCTGGCTGAAGCGCGGCGCGGACCTGCGCCGTTCCGGCATGCGCTACCAGGTTGCCACCGATGTGGAGATCATTGACGGCATCATCGAAACCTTTGACGCGTCGTTTTTTGCCCGGGTACTGCCACCTGTCCCGGATGATGCCATCAACCGTGAAGCCTTCTTCATCATCGGCCTGCCCCGCTCCGGCACCACCCTGCTGGAGCGTATCCTCGGTTCGCATTCCGAAGTTCATGCGGCCGGCGAGCTGGGCCATTTCGGCATTGAGCTCACCAAGCTGACCCGCGCTGCCCTGGGTGGCCGCAAACCGGACCGGCGTGAATTCGTGCGAGCCTCGGCCTGCATCGATTTTGCCGAACTGGGCCGTAGTTACATTGCCAGTACGCGGCCCGGCACCGGTCACACGCCGCATTTCATCGACAAGTTGCCGTTCAATTACCTGTATGCCGGGCTGATTCACCGGGCGTTACCGGGCAGCCGGATCATCAGCCTGCAGCGCCATCCCATGGACAGCTGCTATGCCATGTACAAGCAGTTGTTCCGCGATGCCTATCCGTTTTCCTACAGCCTGGATGACCTGGCGGAATATTACTCGGCCTGGCACCGGCTGATGCAGCACTGGCACCGCGTAATGCCCGGAGTGATTCATACCGTCCAGTACGAAGACCTGGTGGCCGATACCGAAGGCGTGGCCCGGCAGGCACTGGAATTTTGTGGTCTCGGTTGGCAGGACGAGGTGTTGGAGTACCATCGCGACCGCAGCGCTTCCACCACGGCCAGCGCCAGCCAGGTGCGACAGAAGGTGTACACCAGTTCGGTGGGCAAGTGGCAGCACTTCGCGGAGGGACTTGAACCTTTGCGGAAGCGCCTGGAAGCAGGCGGCGTCGACTGCACTCCATTCACATCCGGAACAGGTAGCGGGCGATGATTTTTGAACGGTTTCCCAAGGTCGGGCCCAACAGCATGGCCGCGCGCGTGTTCCTGTCCTTCCTGGCTACATCGGGCATGTTTTACGTCAACATTCTGCCGGCGCTGGTCGACGGCCTGATCACGGCGCTGGGTTTCAGCAACCAGCAGGCCGGCTCCGTGGCATCGGCCAATATTTACGGTGCGGCCGTGGGGGCCTTCCTGATCGTTTTCCTGGTGAAATACCTCAACTGGCAGTGGACCGCACTGGCGCTGTTGCTGGGGCTGATCGCCATCGACTCGCTGTCCATCTGGGTTGACCAGCCGGGCACCATGATCGTACTGCGCTCGCTGGATGGTTTCATCGGTGGCACGCTGGTCGGGCTGGCATACTCAGTATTCAGCCGTACCGAGCACCCTGACAAAACATTTGGAGTGCTGTTATTCGTGCAATTCGGCCTGGGCGGGCTGGGTGTGATGATGCTGCCCGACCTGGTCGGGGTGTTTGGCACCAAAGCCCTGTTCCTGGCGCTGATTGCGTTCAGCGGCACGGCCCTGGTGATGTTGCCGTTCCTGCCTTCCTATCCAGTGGACGCAACCGAAGCTGCAGCCCGAAAGCTGGCGCATGGACGGATCAGGGTGTTTCCGCTGGCTCTCACGCTGGTGGCCATTTTCCTGTTCCAGGCCTCCAACAATGCACTGTATGCCTACATCATCGGCCTGGGAAATTACTTTGGCCAGGAAGGCGCCATCGTGAACACCACCCTGGGCGTGGCCGCCTGGCTGGGACTGGTGGGCGCCGGCCTGGTGGTGCTGTTCTCCGATCGATACGGCTACCAGAAAGTGTTGTGGGCTGGAATGGCGGTGACCATCGCCGGCAATGGCGCCTTGCTGCTCAGCGGCATCGATGCGATGTGGATACTCGCCAACTGCCTGGTGGGCATCACCTGGGCCTTCACCATCGCCTACCTGCTGGGCCTGGTGTCGCGCTTCGACACCGCCGGCCAGATGGCCGCATTGGGCGGATTCGCCTCCAAGGTCGGACTGGCTTCAGGCCCGGCACTGGCCGCGCTCTTCCTCGGTGAAGACAACTACGTCACCATCATCCAGGCTGCCGTGTTCGGCCTGGTGCTGTGCCTGCTGTTTGTGCTCTATCCGGCCAAAGTGCAGGATGGGATACGTAAAAGCACCGTGTAAACCAGTCAGCTTGCGAGGATTTCTTACGCATTCGAAGTACATTTTCCGATTACAGCCCATGCCCCGGATTTCTAACATGGGGCAATGTCATTTCAGGTCATTTCAGAAATCCGGGAAATTGAAACCATTGCCCAGGGCAGAGGCAAAAGGGATTTGAAGCGACTGGTTCGGGCCCATGGGATTGGCAATTGGTTCAAAAAGAAGGGATTAACTACCGTGAAACTCGACAATGGTTTGACTTTCTGTGCTGAGGTACACTGGTATGAAGCCAACGGCATCGGTAAACGCGAGCTCAAGATCAAAAAGTTTATCAATCAATATTAGCCCAACACCATGACGAGCAGAGCAGAATGAAGTTTGCCATTTGCACAAGGAATCCTGGCTATGAGGCGTCGCTTGAGATACGTAAGTTGTACCAGGTCATAACAGACCAAACGGCGAGCTCGAGCGGGCAAATACGTGTGATTGATGAATCAGGCGAAGACTATCTTTATCCCAAAGAGTATTTCATCCCGATTGATCTTCCAGGCACCGTGGCAGAACAAATCATCCAGGCCGCTTGAACCAACCGAAACCCGCATTCTCACCCAAGGATGAGAAAAAGTTTCAGCTGAATCGTTTTTCCGGCCAGTGTCTGCATGTCACAACCCCGAAAGCACTGAATCCAATGAATTGACCAGGAGGTCGGTGTTTTCTTTTGAAAACACCATGGGCGGGCGGATCTTGATGACGTTGTTGTAAACACCGAAGGTGCTGAGCAGCACACCGGCCTTGCGCATGCCCTCGGCGACCGCTTTGGCGCGTGGGGTGTCGGCCTCGATACTGCCGGGTTCCTTCACAATCTCAAGGCCATAGAACAATCCCTTGCCACGCACATCGGCAATGCAGTCGTGCTGCTTGGCCAGCGCGCGCAACTGCCCCACCAGGTAGGCGCCGGTGTCGTGTACGTTCTTCAGAATTTGCTCCTGCTCGATCACATCCAGCACCGCAAGGCCAACCGCGGCCGAAACGGGGTTGCCGCCAAAAGTGTTGAAGTAGCCGAATTTCTCGGCAAAGCGCCGGGCGATCTCGGGCGTGGTCACAACCGCTGCCAGCGGGTGGCCGTCGCCGATGGGTTTGCCCATGGTCACGATGTCCGGCACGACGCCCGAATCCTCAAAGCCCCAGACATGGTCGCCAAGCCGGCACAGGCCCGACTGCACCTCATCGGCCACGCACAGGCCTCCTGCGGCGCGGACCTTTGCGTAGGATTCGCGCAGATAGCCCTCCGGCGCCACCAGCGCGCCGTTGGAATCGAAAATATTGCAGGTCAGGAACATGGCGGGCTCATGGTCGCGGTCACGGAGTTCGCCGATGGCTGTATCCACCTTGCCGGCGTATTTCAGACCCAGTTCGGGTTCGCCATAGCGGAAACTGCCGCGAAAACCGTTGGGCGGCTCGGCGGTGGCCAGCCATTCGGGTTGCTCCGACTCCGGATATTCGGCCGTCGACAACTCGGTGACCACGATGGAGTTGCCGTGGTAGGAATAATCCGAAACGATCGCACCCTGGTTGCCGCTGACCGTGCGGGCGATGCGGAATGCCAGGTCATTGGCTTCGGTGCCGGTGCAGACAAACATGCACACTGAAAGCTCTCCAGGCAGGGTGGCGCTCAATCGTTCCGCGTAATTCACCACGTTCTCGTGCAAATAGCGCGTGTGGGTGTTGAGTGTCGCCGCCTGCCTGGACAACGCCGCCACCACGTGTGGATGGCAATGTCCCACGGAAGCCACATTGTTGTAGCAGTCGAGATAGCGGTTGCCGTCTGCATCAAACAACCACACGCCCTCGCCTTTCACCAGGTGAACGGGCTGGCGGTAGAACAACTTGTAGCTGGGCCCCATGGCGCGTGCGCGCCGCTGCAACAGGGTTTTGTCAGTGCTGCTCGGTTTACTCATCCATCACGGCCTTTTTCAATTGGTCAGAGAACTTCACCCGGTCCAGTCCGGCCAGCTTTTGCAGCATGGCAATCACACTGGGCTGGTCATCGGTGACAAAGGCGGGCGGGTGCTCCATGTTACGCCGCCTGAATTCAAACAACTGCAGCACCATGATCTGCCGCACCATGACGAGATCCAGCAGCAGCTCCAGTTCAGCCTCCTGCAGGGCGGTGATGGGCTGGTAACCGCGGCAGATTTCGGTGGCTGCGAACACGGGCTCGGCGCTGACCTCCATGAAATCCGAAACACAGGCCGCAAGGTCGCAGACCAGCGGGCCATAGATCATGTCGCCGAAGTCGATCACGCCGGTGACGCTTTCATCGTGATCGGAAGCGCGCAGCAGGTTGGCGCCGTGCGCATCCTGGTGAATCACCTGCCAGCGCAGTTTAGCCAGCTGCGGATAGACCACGTGTTCCAGCCGCTCGAAATAGTCCGGCAACCAATGGTCAAGTTCACGGGGCATCAGAGCCTTCAACTGCGGCGAGAACACCAGCCCGTTGGCCATGTTCCAGGGCATGAAATGTTCGGTGGCAGGATGCTCGAATCCACTCAGCGCCCTGCCCAGGCGAGCGATGAAGCGGCCCATGCCCTGCAAACCCCGGTCGGATGGAAACGGGCCATCCTGGTAGCGCTGTCCCGGCAACCAGCTCAGCAGGCGCACCGCATGTTGACCCTCCGCACCCGGCAGCCAGGCAATGAAAGTACCATCGAGAGCGGGCAATACGCGTGGCACCGGCAAGTCGCGGTCCCGGGCTTCGATATGGCGCAAGGCCTGCACCTGCATTTCCACCACCTCGAATGGCTCATTGAGCCCGGAGATCTTGAACACATATTGCTCGCCACCTGCGGTGCGGAGGCGGAAATTCTGGTCGCGCTCACCCGCCAGCGGGGTGAATTCACCTTCCAGCCCAAAAAGGGCTTTGGCGTGGTGGCACACGTCTTCCAGCGGCAAAGCCGGCGGATCAAAGCGCAGATCCTCAAGGGTGAGGACGTGCCGGGAAAAATCCATGGGCGCAAAATCCATCGGCGAAAAATCCATGGGCGCTGGCATCAGGCCTGCCTTTCCAGCGCGGGGCGCAACCGCTGTACTTCATTACCCGGCTCCGGATGGCGTGGCACCAGGCGCGCAAGCACCAGGGAGCAGGCCGCCAGGCCGGCGCCGGCCAGGAATACCGCGGACGGGGAGACCATCCACAGCGCGCCGAAGCTCACCGGAATGATCACCGCGGCAATGTGGTTGATGGTAAAGGCCACGCTGGCGGTGGAAGCCATGTCCGCTCCATCGCCGATTTTCCTGAAATAGCTTTTGATGGCGATGGCCATGGCATAGAAGATGTGGTCCACCACGAACAGCACGGCTGCTACCCAGGCAGTTTCCACGAAGGCATAGGCTGTGAAAACGAAGATCAGCCCCGTGTACTCGAAGGTCAGGGTGATGCGCTCGCCAAAACGGGCCACGAACCGGCCGATGGCAGGCGCCATGAAGGTGTTGATGCTGTGATTCAGTATGTACAGCAGCGCGATCTCGGCCGCGGAATAACCAAATTTCTCCACCATCAGGAAAGTGGCAAACACCATGAAGATCTGCCGCCGTGCGCCGCTCAGAAACGTGAGGCCGTAGTACAGCCAGTAGCGTTTGCGCATCAGCAGGTGCTTGTGTTGTGGAACGGTTTGGTCGTATTGAGGAAACAGCCGCCACGCCAGCACCGCAACCACCATCGCCGCGCCGCCCGCCAGCACGTACAAGAATACATACCCGAGGTCCAGCCACTCCATGCACAACCACACCAGCGCAAAGCCCAGCAGGGATGCCCAGGAAGTGGCCGCGGCCAGGCGCCCCAGCACCAGCGGCGTGCGCCCGGAGTCAAACCACTGCAGCGTGAGGGATTGCTGCACGGTGTAGAAGTAGTGGAAACCGGTCGACATCAGCACCGTGGTGAAGTACAGGCCGTACTCGCTGGGCAGGAAACCGGTGAGAGAAACGCCAAGGCCCAGCAACAACAGGGCCACCAGGGCAAATCGCTGTTCCTTGATCACCAGCAGCACAAACACCGTGGTAAAGGCCAGGAATCCCGGCACCTCGCGCAGGCTCTGCAGGATGCCGATCTCGCGCCCGGTGAACGCAGCGCGCTCGATCACGAAATTGTTGAGCAGCACATCCCATACCGCAAACGACAGGGCTGCCGCGGCGGTGGTCAGTAACATAAAGGCTTCAGGCCGGAATCTACGAACACTCATCGGGGGATTATCTCGCGGCCGGCCTGTCCCTGGCTATGGTCAGGGACTATACAATTAATTGGGAAAATCAATTTCAACTATGGCAAAGAGCTGGTTTATAGTGCTGCTGAGAGAAACTCCCGGTCATTCTGGCCGGCAGCCAATCCAGCTTGAATGCCCAGCTGAAATTACCGGCTGGAACTCATTGAGCAGCTTGCTTGGTTTTTTCTTGTCATCAAGTCCACGGAGGTAGCTAGACCATGTCATTGAAAGGCTCTAAAACCGAACAAAACCTGAAAGATGCATTTGCCGGCGAATCACAGGCCAATCGCCGTTACCTGTATTTCGCGCAGCGCGCGGATGTTGAAGGTTACAACGACGTAGCCGCGGTGTTCCGCTCAACCGCTGAAGGTGAAACCGGCCACGCGCACGGCCACCTGGAATACCTGGAAGAAACCGGCGACCCCGCCACCGGCCTGCCCATCGGCGGCACTGCTGACAACCTGAAAGCAGCCATTGCCGGTGAAACGCACGAGTACACCGACATGTATCCGGGCATGGCGCGCGCGGCCCGCGAGGAGAGCTGTGACGAAATCGCCGACTGGTTCGAAACCCTGGCCAAGGCTGAGCGCTCGCACGCCAACCGTTTCCAGAAAGCACTGGACGAGCTGGGCTAAGCCGGGCAATCGCTTGAATCCATCACTCCGGCTTGCGCCGGAATGATCGGATGATGATGGTCGAGCCGTGACCCCGGACCAGGTCCGGGGCCGGCCTGCGCCGGAAATTTGGTGCAATTTGCCGGGGACGGCGAATTACTCAAACGTCATCCCGGACAGCACGGAGTGCGTGGTCCGGGGTCCATGGGTAATGGATTCCGGCCTGCTCCGGAATGACGGAATTGGAAAGTCCAATGATGGAATTGGAAAGTCCACTATGACAAACCAGGAAGAGTAAGCAACCATGCGCGAAGGCAGCCTGGAAGCGCCTACACGCCACGCCCTGGGCTGGCAGGATGAAGAGTTCTACCGCGAAGACCTGTTGAACCAGGAGCTCGAGCGGGTTTATGACATCTGCCACGGATGCCGCCGCTGCGTGTCGCTGTGCGATGCCTTTCCCACCCTGTTCGACCTGGTGGATGAATCCAGCACCATGGAAGTGGACGGTGTCGCCAAGGCCGATTACATGAAAGTGGTCGACCAGTGTTACCTGTGCGACCTCTGCTACCAGACCAAATGCCCATATGTGCCGCCGCACGAATGGAATGTGGATTTCCCCCACCTGATGCTGCGCGCCAAGGCCATCCAGTTTCAAAAGGGTGAGCGCAAGCTCAGCCACAAACTGCTCAGCAACACCAAGATCCAGGGCAAGGTCGGCAGCCTGCCGGTGGTTGCGAACGCGATCAACGCGGCAAGCCACAGCCCCACGATGCGCAAGGTGCTGGAGAAAACCCTGGATCTCGACCGCCGCGCGCACTTGCCCGAATTTCATTCCGATACCCTGCGCAAACGCGATCGCGCCCGCCAGCCGCTCAAGGCTGAAGCCGTGGCCGCCGGCCCAACCCAGGGCAAAGTGGCCCTGTTCGCCACCTGTTACTGCAACGTCAACACACCGGATATCGGCGCCGACCTGATCCGCATTTTCGAGCACAACGGCATTCCGGTGCGGCTGACCGCAAAGGAGGAATGCTGCGGCATGCCCAAGCTGGAACAGGGCGACCTCAAGACCGTCGACAAATACCGCAAGACCAACATTCCCGAACTGGTGCGCCTCATCGATGAAGGTTGGGATATTGTCGCTGCCATTCCATCCTGCGTGCTCATGTTCAAGCAGGAACTGCCGCTGATGTACCCGGATGACCCGGACGTGCAGAAAGTGAAGGCCAACATTTACGACCCGTTTGAATACCTGATGCACCGCCACAAGGCCGGCTTGCTCAACACCGATTTCAAAACGCAACTGGGCAAGATCGCCTGGCATGTGCCCTGCCACCAGCGGGTGCAGAACATTGGGCCCAAGACCAAAGACGTGCTGGCGCTGGTGCCCGGCACCGAGGTCAATGTGGTGGAGCGCTGCTCCGGCCACGACGGCACCTACGGTGTACGCGCCGGCACCTATGAGAAATCACAGAAGATCGCCAAACCCGTCATCAGCCGCGTGGCCAAGCTGGAGGCCGATTACCTGGTTTCGGACTGCCCCATGGCGGCCACCCAGATTGCCGACGGGCTGGAGCTGAAACACGGTGAAACCAATCCGTTGAGCCTGCTGAGAAAAGCCTACGGCATCTGAGCCTGGGTGGTATTCCAGGCTGTAGGAGCGAGCCATGCTCGCGACCGGGAACTGGAATGTCGGCAGCGTGGCTGCCTCCCACAGCAGGGTGGCAAGGGGTGATGCAGGAGCGAGCCACGCTCGCGACTGCCCCAATTGAACCCGTTATTCAAGGAAATTTGATTCAAGGAAATAGGATGAAAGCATTGACCCGCGCCGACCTGATGAGCCTGGAACAGTACGCCGAGCAGCGTGCCGATTTCCGCCGCAGGGTACTTGAGCACAAGAAACCCCGGCGCATCGACATCGGGCCGAATTTCACCCTGTACTTCGAAGACCGCCTGACCATTCAATACCAGGTGCAGGAAATGTTGCGCATCGAGAAGGTGTTCGAGAAGGCCGGTATCGAAGAAGAACTGGCCGCCTACAATCCGCTGATTCCCGACGGCGGCAATCTCAAATGCACCGCCATGTTCGAATTCCCCGATGTGGAGGAACGTCGCCGCCGGCTGGCCAGCCTGGGCGGCGTGGAACACGTGGTTTGGCTGCAGGTAGAAGGATTCGACCGCGTATTCGCCATTTCCAACGAAGACCTGGAGCGCTCCAGCGACAGCAAGACCTCTGCCGTTCATTTCATGCGTTTTGAGCTCAGCCCGGACATGATCAATGCATTGCGGGACGGCGCTGGCTTGCAATTCGGAGTGAACCACGACCTGTACCGTTATGAAACCCGCCCGGCGCGCGCGAGCATTGACGCCTTGCTGGCTGATTTCGACTGACGCTCCAGCCCGGCACCGGTCTGCAACCATCGCCGGCCGGTCACACTCGAACCACAACTTACGCCCAACTCCGGGCTTTGCTACGATGCCCGTGATTCTTCAGCGGAGAACGCCGCGCGCGGCTGTATCGATGAAATTCCGGTCAAATGATTTCGTAATGCGGGCGCTGGGCCTGGCGGCTTTACTGCTCTGCGCCAGCACTGCAGCCGCGGTAGATGACAGCATCGACACACAGTTGCGGCTGGTTGAACAACGCATCGCCACGCTGAAGAATCAGGGAGAGACCGCCGAGAGCAACGTAACCCTGCAGGCTTACCAGGACGCTTTTAACCAGTTGCAGGAAGCGCAGCGATTCCTGCAGCTGAAAGCACAGTTCGAAGCCGACCAGGGCACTGCCGCGCAGGATGAGGCGGAAATCCGTGAGCGAATTGCCAACACCTCCGCCCGGGACACGCTCCCCGAAACCGAAAAACTGGAGCAGTTGAGCTGGGAATCTCTCAACCAGCTGGCCACGAATCTGCGGGAGTCGCTGCAAAGCCTGATCGAGAAGCGCGACTCGCTGGACCAGCAGATTGCCGCCGAGGCGGGCAATGCCGAATCCATTCGCGCGCGGCTCAATGCCATTGAAACGGAACAGGCGGGCCTGCCGGAAAGTCATGCAACCATCACGGCCAGCGGCGTGCCTTCGCAATTCGAGGCCACGCAGTGGCAGCTCGCTGCCCAGCATCAAAGGCTCAATGCGGAACGCCTGGCGTTGAACGCGCAGCTGGTCAACCAGCCGGCCCGCAGCCGGGTACGGCGCGCGCAACGGGAAGAGTGGGTGCAAAACATCGAATGGCTGCAGCAGGACCTGCGGGTCATCGACCAGTACCTGGCCGAGAAGCGGCCCATGCAGACCAACGAGGTGCTGGCGCAGGCAACACCGGGCACTGACCAGTACGCGCTGTTGCAGCAACTGGCTGAGGAAAATGCC
This sequence comes from uncultured Wenzhouxiangellaceae bacterium, assembly GCA_964470455.1. Classification (GTDB taxonomy): domain Bacteria; phylum Pseudomonadota; class Gammaproteobacteria; order Xanthomonadales; family SZUA-36; genus JAWXBM01. The sequence goes on along the minus strand of CAYYCX010000009.1, from coordinate 30,768 downwards.
GAACTGGCCGGACAACGCAGCCAGCTGGCTGCATCGCTGTCGCGTGCGGATGCCGAGAAAACCCGCACCGACGGCAAGCTGTTTGAACTGATGGAGCATTTCAATTCAGCCCGCAGGCTGGTGGACTCGGGCGGCAGCGCGTCGGTGTACGGGCCGTTCCTGATGGGCTATTTCATGCGCCTGGATCAATACCGGCCACCTTCACGGAAGCTGCGCCAGAGCAACAATATCAGCGAGATCGTGCTGGACCGTGCGCGCCATGAACAACAACAGGCCGAGCTGCTGGACAGCCTCCAGTTCCTCAACAGCAAGCTGGAAGAGATGTTGTTACCCCCCTCTGCCAATGCCGAGTGGGCGCAAACCGCCCGGCCCCTGCTGGAAGAGCGGCACAAATTGCTTTCCGACCTGTTGTCCAGCCAAACCGAATTGCTGCAACTGCTGGGCCGGACCGATATCAGCTACGAGCAGCTCGGTTCCCTGGTCACCGAATTCCGCGTATTCCTGATCGGCCACATCCTGTGGGTGCGCAGTCACCTGCCTCTTGACCAGGATTTCTTCAAACAGCTGGTGCTGGACCTTCGGCAGGTGCAGGAATCCGTTCAGGCTTCGATGAAGTTCAGCGGCCGCCAACTGGCCATTTTGCTGGTGCTGGCCGGACTCATACTGCTGCTGTTGCCGCGCCGCATGTGGCGGCAAATCGAAGCCATCAACAGTCACATCGGCCGTCCGCGCAATGACTCCATTCTTTATTCACTGCAGGTTCTGCTGTTGACCCTGTTGCGCAGCGCAGCTGTACCGCTGGTGATGGTGGGCATGGCCTTCGGCATCGAGAATTCGCAGCAAGGCCTGCTGCATCCATTGGCGCTGACCCTGTTGTTGTCGGCCGCGGGCGTAATGGTGGCGCTGTTCCTGCGCGATGCCACTGCCCAGGGTGGCCTCTGCCGGGTGCACTTTGGCTGGGCCGAGGACCGGTGCAAGGGTGTCTCCACTTTGATGAGCTGGATACTGGTCCGGCTGATGCCCATGGTGATCCTGTCAAGCTTCCTGGTGCATGTTGAACGCAATACGCCGCACGCTGTGCTGGGCCGCCTGTTCCTGATTGTCGTGGCCGTCATGCTGGCCATGCGCCTGCGGCGTTTCCTCATCCGTCAACATCAGAACCAGTCCGCGGGTGGCATTGCGCCATGGCTACGGGACAGCCTGATTTTCGGCAGTTTGGGCGTGTTGGTTGCCATCATCCTGAGCGGTTTCCTGCTGCCGGTCCGCATCATCTACTACAGCGTCGCCGCCACGGCGCTGGCCCTGGTGGTGCTGGTATTGCTGCACGAGATGCTGATGCGCTGGCTGCTGGTAACACGGCGCCGGATCCGCTTCCAGGGCCTGCTGGCCAACCTGCCGGACTCTGCCGATGAGGAAAATGCGGATACCGAAGCCCGCCAGGCCAGCCTCGGCGATATCAGCGACTCCACCGCCAACCTGATCAAATCACTGGTGTACGCTTCCGGCGTGGTGGCGGTGGTGCTGATCTGGGCGCCGCTGCTTCCCGCCATCCAGGGGCTGCAACGCTTCAGCCTGTGGGCCGTCACCCAAACCGTCAATGGCGAGCAGTTGCAAACCCAGATTACGCTGGCCACGCTGGTATTGGCCGTGCTGGTATTTGTGGTCACTTTTTACGCGGCGCGACGCATTCCGGCGCTGGTCGAGCTGATCATGCGCAGCAGCGGCAGATCCACGCCTTCGGGGCGCTATACGGTCGCAACGGTTACCAACTACATCATCATCGCCATCGGCATCATGGTGTTTTTCTCCACCCTGCATTTGAGCTGGTCGCAATTGCAGTGGCTGGTGGCAGCGCTGGGCGTGGGAATCGGCTTTGGCCTGCAGGAGATCGTGGCCAACTTCATCAGCGGCCTGATCATCCTGTTTGAACGCCCGATTCGCGTTGGGGATGTGGTTACCATAGGCCAGAGCGAAGGCACCGTCACGCGCATCCAGATCCGCGCCACCACCATCCGCGACTGGGATGGCAAGGAGCTTCTGGTGCCCAACAAGGAATTCATCACCGGCAGGCTGTTGAACTGGACCCTGTCCGATACCAACAACCGAATCACCCTGGAGGTGGGCGTGGCTTACGGCACTGATGTGAGCCAGGCAATGAAGATACTGGAAGATGTGATCAACCGGCATCCCGCCATCCTCAGGGACCCGGCCCCCAATATCCTCTTCACGAAATTCGGTGACAGTGCCCTGCTCCTCTCGGTCCGTTGTTTCCTGGCTGACCTGGAAGACCGTTTGCGGAAGGTAAGCGCCCTGAACCAGGAGATTTACAACGAATTCAACAAAGCCGGCATCGTAATTGCCTTCCCGCAGCTCGATGTGCACCTCGACCCCGATTCACCCCTCACCGTGCGCCTGCACAAGGAACCGGCCGAGCCCGCCAGCAACTGATGACCTGATCGAGGTCACCTTCCTGAGTTTTGCGCCGCCACGCGGCGCGGGCTTCACTTGACTTTCACGCGCTCGCGAATAGACTTGCTTGTCGCTAACAAGTATGTGTGAACGCCCGGAATGCCCGCTACCGCGCCAGATTCGATTTCAGTTGAAACACCCGAAACACCCCGCACCCAGGCGGAGCGCACCGCGCTGGCCGCGGCCAGCATGATCGATGCGGCCATTGGCCTGCTGAATTCGCAAGGCATTGAAGGCGCCACGCTCAAGGCCATCGGCGAATCCGCCGGCTACAGCCGCGGCCTGGCCACGCACCATTTCGGCAGCAAGGCCGGCCTGTTCCGCCAGCTGCTCAGGCAGGTGCATGCCGAGTTCATCGACGACCTGCAGGCGCGCGTGGGAGACCTCACCGGCATCGAGGCGCTGGAAGTGGCCAACGAAACCCACCGCGACTGGGTGTTGCGCCAGCCGGAACGGCTGCGCGCCATGTACATCCTGTGGTTCGGTTCGCTGGACCCGGGCTCGGAATTCAAACCCAACGTGGCGCGCTTCATGGAGCGCCAGCGCGAAACCATGGCCGGCTGGATACGCGGTGGCCAGCAGGCCGGGCAGATTCCCGGAAGTATCGACTCCGACCGGATGGCGCTGCAGTTCTACGCCAGCCTGATCGGCATCAACCACCAGTGGCTGGTGGATCCGGGGCTGGACCTCGAGGCCGCCTACCGCGACATGAAAACCAACATGCACCGCCTGCTGCAGCAGGTGGTCTGACCTGACAACTCACTGAGGATTGTTCCATGACCGACGCATTCATCTATGACCACGTACGCTCACCGCGCGGCCGCGGCCGGCCGAATGGTTCGCTGCACGGCATCACGCCCATCAACCTGGCAAGCCAGGTGCTGGCGGCGCAACGGGACCGTCACGGACTGGATACGGCCATCCTCGACGATGTGATCCTCGGCTGCGTGATGCCCGTGGGTGAACAGGGTTCGGACATTGCCCGTGTAGCCGCGCTGAATGCGGGTTACGCGCAAACCGTGCCCGGCAAACAGCTCAACCGCTTCTGCGCCTCCGGCCTGGAAGCCGTGAATACCGCCGCGGCGCAGATCATGTCGGGGCAGTCGGACGCCGTGATCGGCGGCGGCGTGGAATCCATGTCACGCGTGCCCATGGGTTCCGACGGCGGCGCCATGGCCACCGACCCGCAGGTGGCATACGACCTGTATTTCGTGCCGCAGGGCATCAGCGCCGACCTGATCGCCAGCAAGTACGGCTTTACGCGCGAAGACCTCGACGCCTATGCGCTGGAAAGCCAGAAGCGCGCCGCGCACGCCTGGCAGAACGGCTACTTCAAGAACTCCATCGCGCCGATCCGCAACCACGTGGGCGAAGTGGTGCTGGACCACGACGAGCACATGCGGCCGGATTCCACCCTGGAAAGCCTGGCCAGCCTGGCTCCGGCATTCACCATTCCCGGCGAACAGGGTGGCTTCGATGCCGTGGCGCTGCAGCGCTATCCCGAAGTTGAAGCCATCGACCATCGCCACACTGCCGCCAATTCTTCCGGTATTGTCGATGGCGCAGCCACCGTGCTGCTGGGCAATGCCGAGGCCGGCCAGCGCATGGGCCTGAAACCTCGCGCGCGCATTCGCGCCTTCGCGTCCATCGGCTCCGAACCCACCATCATGCTCACCGGCCCGGCCCCGGCCACCGAAAAGGCGCTGAAGCGCGCCGGCATGAGTGCCTCGGACATCGACCTGTTTGAACTGAACGAAGCCTTTGCCGCGGTAGTGCTGCGCTACATGCAGCAGCTCAACATTCCACACGACAAAATCAACGTGAACGGCGGCGCCATTGCCATGGGACATCCGCTGGGCGCCACCGGCGCCATGATCCTCGGCACCGTGCTGGACGAACTGGAACGCCGTGAACTCGGCACCGCACTGATTACCCTTTGCGTGGGCGCCGGCATGGGTACCGCTACGATTATCGAGCGCGTCTGATTGCCGCACGCATTCAACGAACAATCCAGAGACACAGAACATGACAACGACCATTCAATACCAAGTTGATGCCGACGGCATCGCACTGCTCACCATCAACCTGCCCGACCGTTCCATGAACGTGCTGACGCCGGAATTCATGAGCGACCTGGGCACCCTGGTGGAGAAACTCGCCAGCGATGATGCCGTGAAAGGCGCCGTGCTGACCTCCGGCAAGAAAGCCTTCATCGCCGGAGCCGACATCAAGGACATGGTGACCGCCTACGACCGTGGCGTTACCGCTCGAGAAGCCGCCGGCTTCAGCCGTAACATCAACCAGTTGCTGCGGCGCATGGAAACCTGTGGCAAGCCCATCGCCGTAGCCATTAATGGTTTGGCGCTGGGCGGCGGGCTGGAAGTCTGCCTGGCCTGCCACTACCGCGTGCTGGCCAGCGACACCGGCGCGGTACTGGGTTTCCCGGAAGTGAATATCGGCCTGTTGCCCGGTGGCGGCGGCACGCAACGCACACCCCGGCTGATTGGCGTGGAAGCCTCGCTGCCGATGATCCTGCAATGCCTCAACCAGAAGCCGGAGCAGGCGCTGAAACTCGGGCTGGTGCATGAAGTGGCGCCGGTGGCGGAGATCGTCGAACGTGCCCGCCAGTGGGTTCTGACCAAGGGCGATGCCGAACAACCCTGGGACAAGAAAGGCTTCAGAGTGCCCGGCGGCGCCGGCGCCATGACGCCAAAAACCGCGCAGCAGTACATGGTGGGCACCTCCCTGCTGGCGGGCAAAACCCAGCACAACTACCCGGCCCCGATTGCCGCCCTGTCGGCCATCTACGAAGGCTGCATCGTTCCCATCGACACCGGCCTCGACATCGAAGCGCAGTATTTTGGCCAGCTGCTGTCCGGCCCGGTGGCGCGCAACATGATGCGTACCCTGTTCGTCAACAAGGGTGCCGCCGACAAACTGGTCAACCGCCCCAAAGGCGTTGAAAAATCGGCGGTGAAGAAACTCGGCATTCTCGGCGCCGGCATGATGGGCGCAGGCATTGCCTATGTTTCCGCCAGGGCTGGCATGGATGTCATCCTGTTGGACACCGACCAGGCCAATGCGGAAAAAGGCAAAGCCTATTCCACCGGATTGCTGGACAAGGCCATCGCCCGCGGCAAATCCACCGAGGCGAAGAAGGAAGCCCTGCTCAGCAGAATCACGCCTACCACCGACTACGCCCTGCTGGAAGGTTGCGACCTGGTGATCGAGGCGGTGTTCGAGAACGTGACGATCAAGGCCGACGTCACCGCCAAAGCCGAGGCCGTGATTCCCGCAAGCGCAATCTTCGCCAGCAACACCTCTACTCTGCCGATCACCGGTCTGGCGAAGGCTTCGAAGCGGCCCGAGTCGTTCATCGGCATCCACTTCTTCTCGCCAGTGGACAAGATGCCACTGGTGGAAGTGATCGTGGGCGAAAAGACCTCCGATGAAGCGATTGCCCGCAGCCTGGATTACATCCAGCAGATCCAGAAGACGCCCATCGTGGTGAATGACAGCCGCGGCTTTTTCACCAGCCGCGTCTTCAGCACGTTCACCAGCGAAGGCGCCCGCATGCTGGCCGAGGGCATCAATCCCGCGTTGATCGAGAATGCAGCGAAGATGGCCGGCATGCCGGTGGGCCCGCTGGCCGTGAGCGACGAAGTCAGCCTGGAGCTGGGCTGGAAAGTCGGCATTGCCACCGCTGAAGCCCTGGGCATCGACTACCCCAGCAACCCGGCCGAGGAAGTGACGCTGAAGATGGTCAAGGATCTAGACCGGCTGGGCAAGAAGACCGGCAAGGGCTTTTACGATTACCCGGCTGGCGGCAAGAAACACCTGTGGCCCGGCCTGGCCGAGCACTTCCCGCTGGCCGCGGAGCAACCCACCGTCGAGCAGGTGAAGCAACGCCTGCTGCACCGCCAGGCCCTGGAATCGGCCCGTTGTATCGAGGAAGGTGTGCTGAAACACGCCGCCGACGGCGACATCGGCTCCATCTTCGGTATCGGCTTCCCGGCCTGGACCGGCGGTGCGCTGTCGTACATCGACACCATCGGTATTCAGCAATTCGTGGCTGAATGCGACGAACTGGCCGCAAAATATGGCGAGCGCTTTGCGGTTTCCGACTGGCTGCGCGCCCGCGCCGCCGCCGGTGAAGCTTTCTATCCTGCCCCCAGGGCAGCCTGAACGGAGAACCTGAATCATGGCAATGCAACGATTGATTTTCGAGGAAGAGCACGACCAGTTCCGTGAACAGGTGCGCCGCTTCATGCAGGCGGAATACCAGCCCCATGTGGAACGCTGGCGCGAACAGGGCATCTGCGACAAAGAGGCCTTCCGCAAAGCCGGCGAACAAGGCCTGTTGTTCATGTGGGCGGACGAGAAATACGGCGGCCTCGGGATGAAGGATTTCCGTTTCGAGATGATCGTGGCCGAGGAGTTGATCCGGAATGCCGACCTCGGGCTGTTCCTGCCCCTGCACAGCCGCCTGGTTGGGCCCTACATTGGCGAACTCGGCACTGAGGCCCTGAAGGACAAGCTGATTCCCAAGTGCATTACCGGTGAAGCCATCCTTGGCATTGCCATGACCGAGCCGGGCGCCGGCAGTGATGTCTCCGGCATCAAGACGCGCGCGGTGCGCGATGGCGACGACTGGATCATCAACGGCAGCAAGACCTACATTTCCAACGGCATCAACGGCACGCACTTCGTCGTGGCGGCGCGCACCGTACCTGACAAGAAGCACGGCCTGGGGTTGTTCGTGGTAGAAGCGGATATGCCCGGCTTCAAACGCGGGCGCAACCTGAACAAGATGGGCCTGAAAGCACAGGACACGGCCGAGCTGTTCTTTGAAAACGTGCGCGTACCGGCCGAGAATGTGCTGGGCGACCCGGAGCGCGGCTTCTACAGCCTGATGCATTTCCTTGCCGAAGAACGCCTCATCAGCGGCAGCCAGTCACTGGCCCATGCGCAGGTGGCATTCGACGTGACCATGCAGTATATCCTCGAGCGCAAAGCCTTTGGCCGCCCCATCGCAGCGTTCCAGAACAGCCGCTTCAAGATGGCCGAGATGCGTACCCAGCTGGATGTGGCGCAAACCTTCACCGACCAGTGCGTGATGCTGCACAACGACGGCAAGCTGACCGCCGAAATCGCCGCCGAACTGAAATACCACAACACCGAAGTGGAATCATTCGTGATGGACGAATGCGTGCAGCTGCACGGCGGCGCCGGGTACATGGACGAGTACCGCATCTCGCACATGTTCACCGACGCGCGCGTGTCGCGCATCTACGCCGGCAGCACCGAGATCATGAAGGAAATCATCGGCCGCAGCCTGGGGCTGGATGAGCGGGAGTTGCTGAAAAGCAGTTGAGCAAATAATCCGGCCTGGCGATCATCATCACTGTCCGGCAAGTAACGCCAGGCTGATTTTTTCATTTGGCATGAAATCCACGCTCGTATATACTTCTGTATACACAGATAGCCAAGGAACAAACCATGACCGAAATGAAACTGCGCAAAGTGGGCAATTCACTGGCCCTCACCATTCCCGTCAGCGTAGCGGAACGAATGAAGGTCGCAGAAGGGTCGGCGCTTTACCTCACCGAGTTACCTGGTGGCGGTTACCGCATGACACCGCATGATCCTGATCTGGTAGCGCAAATGAAGGTGATTGAAGGCCTTACCACCCGCTATCGCAATACCCTGAAGGCGCTCAGTGAATGAGCCCGTGTGGGTATTGGATGCGGCGGTACTGATAGCCCACGAAATTTCACTTGCCAACTTCGGTGGAGCCGATGGCATTCGCGATGCCGGCCTGCTCGAATCTGCCCTCGCCAAACCTCGTAATCTGTTTTCGTATGGTAAGCCAAGCCTGTTTGAAATGGCCGCCTCTTACAGCTACGGCATCATCAAGAATCACCCGTTTGTGGATGGCAACAAACGCACCGGATTCCTGGTTGGTGCCACGTTCCTTGAGCTGAACGGCTGGTTGCTCAGCGCCACAGAAATGGAGGCGACAAATACCATCATTTCTGTTGCCGCAGGCACACTCAGCGAAAGTGAACTCGCGGAGTGGTACCGCCAGCATTGTGTCCAAACGCCGCCGGTGAGTACCTGAGGATCAAACATCCAGAGGCGACCTCGCCCCCAGCGCGCCGCGGTTCACCACGTGGGTGTAGATCATGGTGGTGTTCACGTTGCTATGGCCCAGCAGGGACTGGATGGTACGGATGTCCGTGCCCGATTCCAGCAAATGCGTGGCGAACGAATGTCGCAGCGTGTGGCAGGTGACACGCTTGGGAATGGCTGCCGCCTGCGTGGCGGCTGCAATAGCCCTGCGGATGGTGGTGACATGAGTGTGCCAGCGATACCACATGCCTGGATTGCGCGGATCTTCCGACCGGGCGCCTGATGGGAAAAGGTACTGCCAGTAGAGTCGTTGGCTGGACTTTCCAAATTTGACCTGAAGCGACAATGGCAACCTGGCAAAGCCAAAACCTTCCTCCAGGTCGCGCTGGTGCAGTATGGAAACCCAGGCAATCTGTTCGTGCAAGGCCTCCTCAAGGTTGTCGGGTAGAACTGTCACCCGGTCTTTGCCTCCCTTGCCCGCATGGATGCGCACGGTATGGCGGGAGAAATCCAGGTCACCAATCCGCAGCCGCAGGCACTCCGTTACCCGCAGGCCGGAACCGTACATCAAGCTGGCCGGCAACTTCAGTTTGGCGGGTATGTGCGACAGCAGGTCACGAACCTCGTTCTTGCTCAACACCACCGGCACGCGCCGCTTCGGCTTGGCGCGTACCACCCCCTCCAGCCAGGGCAAATCCACCTCCAGCACCTGCTTGTACAGGAACAACAAGGCCTGCAATGCCTGGTTTTGCGTGGCCGGGGCAACGGCGCGGTTCAAAGCCAGGTGAGTCAGGAACGCCTCCACTTCCTGCTTGCCCATTTCCGCCGGATGGCGCTTGTCATGAAACAGGATGAAGCGCTTCATCCAGTCCAGGTACACCTTTTCGGTGGCAAGGCTGTACTGGCGCACGCGGATCAACTCCCGGGCACGCTCCAGAAGGCGCATTTACTGGCTCGCTTTTACGATTCTCATATCACAGGAATCTAGCCAAAAAGCCAGTGCGAATCTGTCGGTTAGGGACTACACTTCAAGTAGGAAAAAAACAAGTTATGCAGCGGCGTGCTCGCTTTTGCAACACTCGCAATCAGCATTAAAACCAGTAAATACAGTGGGTTAAGAATACAAATGGTCAATTTTCAACCACTTTTCAACATTACCGCGCACTGCGCGGCATATTTATAGTTAGTCGCTAATGGACGAACTTATTTCCATCGCCGTGGAACGTGCTTTACAGCTCGAAGACATCGCAAAGGTAATGCCAGGTGAGGAAACGACGATTGGCGCTTTCTGCGATAAATTCGCTAGAGAACTCGTCTTGAAATATCAAGGCCGCGCCTTGTCGTGGTCAGATGCAGATGCAGCAATTAACAACATCACCCACCTTATGCATAAGCACTGCGAACGCCTACCGAACTACTCTTGGAGCGTCTACTTAGCGTTCGATGCCGGCGAGTCAACAGAACCAGGTGCTCACGAGGTCACCGATCCATTGCTAGCTGAAATCCAACATGTCGACGACTAACTACGCGTTTAAGTGCGTTCCGGCCTTCGGCCTCCACTGGACGCGTGCTTCGCACGCGCCACTTAACTAAATCGTTATCTTTACAAAACGTACGTTATAGCGTACGCTGTCGTCATGAGCACTCTTACCGCAAGCGAAGCACGGGCGAACCTCTATCGGCTGATAGATGAGGCGGCTGAATCACACACGCCCATTCGAATTACTGGGAAACGCAATAGTGCTGTTCTGGTTTCGGAGGAAGATTGGTCTGCCGTTCAGGAGACAATGTACTTGTTGTCCATTCCTGGCATGCGCGAATCAATTCGAGAGGGCCTGGACACTCCCATTGAAGAGCTTTCCTCGGAGCTTGACTGGTGACATGGAGACTTGTCTATACGAGGCAAGCCCAAAAAGATGCTCGGAAGTTGGCCAAGAGCAACTTGAAAGAGAAAGCGTTGGCACTACTCAAATTGCTGGAAGATGATCCGTTTCAAACGCCGCCGACATACGAAAAGCTGGTTGGAGATCTAACCGGAGCTTACTCCAGAAGAATTAACATTCAGCACCGGCTTGTCTATCAAGTCCTTGAGAAAGATCGGGTTGTGAAAGTGCTTCGAATGTGGACCCATTACGAATGAAAGATAACAAGCCATTAAACCCGGACGCCCACTCCGTGGCCGCCGGTTAATTCAAACGTTATGTGGCACTCGAACGCTGATACCAAAAGGATTGCGCTATGAACCATAAACGCAGACGCCCAAAGCAAGCTCGTGCTGGCTGCCTACTGTGCAAGCCGAACAAGATGGGCAAAGGTTTGGAAGGCAGGCTTGGACATCGCGGATTCGGCAATCTCCGTAAAGAAGCAGCTTCTAAAGCGGACTTGCAATGTGCCACATAACATGGGGGCACAGTGGACGCGTCGAAGCAGCGCACGGCGCTGGCCTCTACGTTTTGTATGATCGCAAGGGCTCTTAGATGTATCCTATTTCCAGGCCCGCTAGTTGGATGTGAAAAATGGCTACCGCAAAGCAAGAATTGAAGTTGTTGCTCGAGAACCAACCCGAAGACAGTTCAAGCGAGGAACTTGTCAGGGAATTGGCCTTTCATGTCATGGTACAGCGCGGTCTGGCGGATTCTGATGCAGGTCGAGTCTTTTCCAATGAGGAGGTCAATCAACGCATCCGGTCATGGGCAACCTGAACTGGACGGCTGAGTCGCTTCGCTGGCTCAGTGATATCTTCGAATACATCAAAGAGGATAATCCTAAAGCGGCTCAGGAAGTCGTCTCTGGCATTTACCAGCGGGCGCAAGTTTTGGTGTCCCACCCTGAAATTGGCTATCGCTACCAACCTTCGACCCGTCATGTTCGTATTTTGATGTACGGTCACTATCGAATTGCATACCTGGTAAAGCCAGGTGACGACATTGATATTCTTGGCGTTTTTCATGGCTCCTTGGACATCAATCGGTATTCGCTATGAAAACACATAACTACTCATTAAACCCGGACGTCCACTTCGTGGCCGCCGGTTAATTCAAACGTTATGCAGCATCACCAAAACCTTGCCCATACCTAATATGGTATATATACTTCAAACAGTATGTGGCAAATCCTTGAACACAGGCGGCTAGACAGGCGATTCAAGTCTTTGCCAATCGAAATCTTGAAACGATATGAAAAGTGGAAAGATATTGTTGCCATCAGCGGGCCTGAGGGTCTTGGACTGATACGTGGGTTTAATGACGAAGCTCTGCGGGGAGAGTGGAAGGGCCACAGATCCTCCAGGTTGGGGATCAAGTATCGGGTTATTTACCGGGTTGAGGCTGCTGAAATTCAGGTCAAAGTTATCGACCTCACCGCGCACGACTATCGGAAGAAATGATATGAGCGAATTCAAACCAGCAAGAAAGAGAATCGAAGTTTCAGTAGGTGAGTCAGTTCGCATCATCCGCGAGATGCAGGGTTTAAGCCAGAATGACCTGTCAAACCTGTCCGGCATTCCTCAATCAACGATCTCAGCTATTGAAAACGATCGAATCAACCTTGGTGTTGAGCGTGCCAAAACACTCGCGCGAGTTCTCGAATGCCATCCCGCGGTACTCGTTTTCCCTGGATGGGACATCGAACGTGCGAATGCTGCATAACAAGTCACTGCAGCGGGCTGCCGCCAGCGGCAGCCGCTGAGTTTAATCGTTATATTTCAGTTGCTCCGGTATTACCACAGTGATACCCTCAGGTCATGAAAGTAGCAGTCTCCGTACCTGATCCCATCTTTGAAGCAGCTGAGCGGTTGGCCAAGCAACACAGCGTGCCTCGCAGCCAGATTTTTGCCGAGGCCTTGGCTGCCTATATCAAAGCTCATGATTCCGAAGCAATTACCTCACAACTCAACGAGGTATATGCGCATGAATCTGCCGGTGTTGAGCCTGGTCTCGCTCAAGCCCAGCTCCAGTCCATAAGCCATGAATCGTGGTGAGATCTGGTGGGCTTCTCTTTCACCGCCCAAAGGTTCGGGGCCAGGTTATCGGCGCCCGGTTCTGATTGTACAAGCCAACTCATTCAATAGAAGCGCTATCTCTACCGTATTGGTTGCAGTAATCACTTCCAACTTGGCTCTAGCCCAAGCGCCTGGAAACGTGAGAATCAGCAAAGCCGAAAGCGGTCTTTCAAAACCTTCGGTCATAAATATTTCTCAGGTGTTAACGATTGATCGTTCATTGGTCACCGAGAGAGTTGGAGCGTTGTCCGAAAAGGCAATGGCCAAAGTCAACGAAGGTCTAAAGTTGGTGTTGGCCTTATGAAATATAACTATTCATTCAACCCGGACGGCCACTCCGTGGCCGCCGCTTAATTCAATCGTTATGCGGGTCATGGATAGAACTCAAAAGTAAATCATGTATTTTGAGATCATCTCGCCTGTTCAGGAAATTGAAACTATCGCCCGTGGTAATGGAATTCGCGAACTCAAAAGGCTGAAGCGAATTTATGGCACCGGAAATTGGTGAAAAAGAAAGGGCCTCGCAACTATAAAATTCGAAGATGGCTCGATTTTTATTGCTGAGTTACACGGGTACGAGGCTTCCGGCGCCGGAAAGCGAGAATTTAAGGCTAAACAGCTGTTTGATCAGTCATGAAATTTGTAATCTGCACAGACAACTCAGGGTATGAAGCTTCGTTGGAGCTCCGGAAGTTGTATCAGCTGCTTCAGGACGCAACAGCCAACTCAATTGGCCAAGTCCGCGTTATTGACGAGTCCGGCGAGGACTATCTCTATCCTGCTTCATTCTTTGTGCACGTTGACTTGCCTGCTTCCATAGCAGATCAAGTCGCACATGCCGCATAACAAACCATTCATATTCGCCAGCTTTGCTGGCTCCACCGGACGGCTGCTTCGCAGCCGCCGCAAAATTCAATCGTTATGTTCGTTGGCCAATAGCCGTCCTCATTCAACCCGGACGGCCACTCCGTGGCCGCCGGTTCATTCCAACGTTATTTTTGCTGGACAGATCGTACGTTATAACGTACGCTTAAACCATGAGTACATTAACTGCTAGCGAAGCCAGAGCAAATCTGTACCGCCTGATTGATGAGGCGGCCGAGTCACACGTGCCAATTAAAATCACGGGCAAGCGAAATAGTGCCGTTCTGGTTTCTGAGCAAGATTGGTCTGCGGTTCAGGAAACTATGTACTTGTTGTCCGTGCCTGGCATGCGTGAATCCATCCGGGAAGGGATGGCCACGCCCGTTGAAGATCTGGAATCGGAACTTGATTGGTGACGTGGAAGCTCGCCTACACCAAGCAAGCTGTAAAAGATGCGAAAAAGCTCGCCAAGAGCAATCTCAAGTCCAAAGCACAAGCTTTGCTGGACCTGGTGCAGGAAGAACCGTTTCAAACACCTCCGGCATACGAAAAGCTAGTCGGAGATCTCAACGGTGCTTACTCCCGAAGAATTAACATTCAGCACCGCCTTGTCTACCAAGTCCTGGAACAGGAGAAGGTCGTAAAAGTGCTTCGAATGTGGACCCATTACGAGTGAAAGATAACAAGCCGTGCAACTCGAGCGCCGACACCGTGCGCACCTGTTGATTCAAATGTTAGGTTGCACCAAGGACTCCCGATTGCACATCCGTACGCAGATTGATGATCTGTCCTCCCAGGCGACAAGGGATCTCATCGCCGAGCACCTTGCGGGCATGCACGGCAACTCGCCGCGTGGCCATGTTCATGCCTTGGCCATCGACGAACTTCGTGCGCCTGGCGTGACCTTCTGGACCGCATGGCGAGAAGGGAGATTGTGCGGCTGCGGCGCGCTGAAGGAACTATGCGCTACCTCAGGTGAGGTAAAGTCGATGCGCACACGTCCCGAGTTTCTTCGCCAGGGCGTGGGGCAAGCGGTTTTGTCCACGGTGATGACTGAGGCTAAATCGCGCGGCTATCGGCACCTCTACCTGGAAACGGGCACTGGTGCTGCGTTTGAGGCGGCGCACGCGCTGTATGCGCGAAATGGGTTCTCTTTATGTGGTGCTTTCGGTAGCTACGAGGCCACCGAATTCAATGTATTCATGGTTAAAGAGCTATGACGCCAAGTGACACCTACCAGGTACGCAGCGTCTCCGAGCTTCGGGAACTCATCCCTGCTGCGCCAGAAGAGCTTACACACAAAGTCCGCACCGAGCTGGACGCAAGCGCGAGGCGATGTGGAGCAGGTTCTGGAGACTGACTATCACCTCAACCTCTGAGCGGTCCGTGTTGCTGTTTGTGGCATGGTGCGAACCGCCTCAACCTGATGCCGCAACCTTGCCGCCACCCGGCCCTTGCGGCAGACTGGGCGCTGCTTTCGCCCGGAGCCATGACTGATGAACCTGTCCCTGAAAAAGTTGTTGCCGATTCTCCTGGTTGTGATTGCTGCGCCGCTCACGGCCCAGGAAAAGCCGCTATCGGAACATGCGGTGAAAACCTTTGACATCTTCAAGACCATCATCGAAGTGGACACCTCGAAAGCCATGGGCAACACGCCGAAGGTGGCGCGTTTCCTGGCCGATGAACTGATTGCCGCCGGTTTTCCCGAACAGGACGTTGAAATCCTGCGCATAGGCGACCTGGCGGCACTGATCGCCCGCTACCGTGGCAATGGCTCGTCCGGCAAGAAGCCCATCCTGTTTCTCGGCCACATGGATGTGGTGGAGGCTTACGCGAAGGATTGGGAGCGCCCGCCTTTCACCCTCACGGCCGACGACACCTATTTTTATGCTCGTGGAACCATCGACAACAAATTCGGTGTGGCGCATCTCACCTCGACCTTCATCCGCCTGAAAAAGGAAGGCTTCGTGCCCACGCGCGACCTGATCCTCGTGTTTTCCGGCGATGAGGAGAGCGGCATGCGCACGACGCGGATGCTGGCCTACGAGCGGCCGGATCTTGCGGAAGCCGAATTCGCGCTGAACTCGGATGCAGGCGGAGGTGACCTGGACACGAGCGGCAAAGCCATAAGCTACAACATCCAGGCGGCCGAAAAGACTTACGCCACCTGGGAAATAACGGTGCACAACCCCGGTGGGCACAGTTCCAGGCCCCGCGAGGACAACGCCATATACGAACTGACGGACGCGATAAAGAAAATCCAGGACCACAAGTTTCCGGTGCAATACAGCGACATGACCCGCAATTATTTCAAGGTCAGTGGTGAGCAATTGGGGGGCGAGCTCGGAGCAGCCATGCAGGCATTCGCGGCGGACCCCAGTGACGAAGCGGCAGCCGCGCGCCTGGCGCGCGAACCCTCTTACGTGGGCACTACGCGCACCACCTGCGTGGTGACGATGCTAAAGGCCGGCCACGCCGAAAATGCGCTACCGCAGTCGGCTACCGCAACTGTGAATTGCCGCATCTTTCCGGGCGTTCCGGTCAGCGAAGTTGAAAGCACGCTCAAGCAGGTGGTGGGCAACAGTGCGGTGGAGTTCCAATCGATCTATGAGTCCGTCGAAAGCCCGGTATCCGAGTTGCGCGAGGACGTGCTTGATGCGGTCAGCGAAGCAGTGGAACAGCGCTACCCGACCGTTCAGCTGCTCGCCTACATGGAGTCGGGCGGCACCGACGGCATGCACTTCCGCCGTGCCGGCATTCCCACCTGGGCCGTCAGCGGCATTTTCATGAACCCCGACGAGATGTTCGCGCACGGCCTGAACGAGCGCGTGCCGATCAAGGCTTTCTACGATGCCCTGGATCACTGGAGCATTATTATTCGCAATCTGGCGGGTCCGGGATCCTGACCCTGGCAACCTGACCCCCGCCACCCTGCTATTAATCCTCTATGGCCACCCCCTTGCACTTGATGGAGCATTCGATGATACGCATCAGCCGTTGGTTAATTACCTTGTTGATATTGGTTGTTTCGCACTCGGTTGTGGCCATGGATTTAACGAAACCGCGCAAAGCCGGCTTCATCCCGGAGCGGCTCGAGCGGATCGACCGGGCGATAGAGGAAGACATTGACGCCGGTGAGCTTCCGGGCGCGGTTGCCCTGGTTGCCCGGCATGGCAAGATCGTCTATTACCGGGCTTTCGGAAACGCGGACGTGGCTTCGGGTGAAGCCATGCAAACAGACAGCATTTTCCGCATCGCTTCGATGACGAAGTCCGTGACTTCGGTGGGTGTCATGGTCCTGTATGAACAGGGGCGCTTCCGGTTGACCGACCCGGTGTCAAAGTACCTTCCCGAATTCGCCGACATGCGCGTCATCTCCTCGATGGCGGACGATGGCACCATCGCTGAAACCGCACCCGCGGCGCAGCCCATCAGGATCATTGACCTGCTGACGCACAGCTCGGGCATCAGCTACCCGTTCATTCCCAGTGGTGTGCAGAAGTCATATGCAGATGCCGGCCTCATCAACGGAGTTACGGCGCGCGACCTGGTGTTGAAGGACCAGATGGCCCTGCTGGCCCGGCAGCCGCTGCTGTTCGAGCCTGGCACGAAGTGGATGTACGGCCTGAACACCGATGTACTGGGCTACCTGATCGAGGTGGTGTCGGGGCAGCCGCTGGATGAATTCTTTCAGCAGAACATCCTGGGCCCGCTGGGTATGGAAGACACGCACTTTTACCTGCCGGACGACAAACGCGACCGGCTGGCCACCCTGTACGCGCATGTCGAGGGACAGGGGCTGATCGTGTCCAGGGGCGACGAAAGCGAAATCAAAATGGATAACCCCAATTATCCGGTCGAGGGCGCCAGGACTTACTTTTCCGGAGGCGCCGGATTGTCTTCCACCGCTTACGACTACGCGCGTTTCATCCAGATGTTGCTCAACAACGGCGAGCTGGACAGGGTGCGCGTGTTGAGCCGCAAGTCGGTAGAACTGATGCGCGCGCCACGTTTCGATTACGACGGCGACTCAGCGCCGGACATCAGCCTCGGCTTTGGCGTGGTCAGCGACCTGGGCAAGCATGGGGAACTCGGTTCCATCGGCATGTATGCCTGGGGCGGAGCCTTCAACACCAGTTACTGGATCGACCCCGAGGAAGACCTGGTGGCGGTGTTCATGTCCCAGGTGCGGCCGGTGAGCACCGACATCACCGACCGGTTCGTGACGCTGGTTTACCAGGCGCTGGAATAAATTCGGAGTCAGGTTCGGTAATGGCGGTGCAAAAGCCGGGTATCAGGGTCGGGCATCGCGGTCGGGTAACAGAGTCAGGTGCCGGTTAAACTGCAACCGGGCGATTGAACTTTATCCAGTAGATTCCAACCGGTCGTCGACATGAAAATGCACACGCACGAACTCACTCAAGCCGACCATGACTTCCGCAATGCCTTCGAGGCCTGCGCCATTGCGCCATCGGACTTCGGGCATGAGGCGCATGTGCGTCTCGCCTACGTGTATCTCGCCGAATCCGGCGTCGAACCTGCGGTTCAGCGCATGCGTCAGGCGTTACTGGCGTTCCTCGAGCACAACGATGTGCCAAGGTCCAAATTCCACGAGACGCTCACCCGATCGTGGATCCTGGCTGTCAGGCACTTCATGAACAAGTCTTCCAGCACTTCCGCCGACGACTTCATGTCGAGAAACCCTGAGCTGCTCGACAGCAGGATCATGCTCACCCATTACTCGGCTGAAGTCCTGTTTTCGGCCGAGGCCAGGGAATCGTTTGTTGAGCCGGACCTGGATCCCATCCCCAACCAGGTTGGCTCGAACGCCGGAAATAGAGCCAGATGACCCTGAGCCCGCCTTTACACCAGTGATGGCCGCGTGCCCTGCTCGAGTTCCAGCAGGAAACGCTTGGTGGGTAATCCACCACCAAATCCCGTCAAGCTGCCATCAGCACCGATGACGCGATGGCAGGGAATGATGATCGGCAACGGGTTGCGCCCATTGGCCGCGCCCACGGCGCGAACCGCTTTCGGTTTGCCGATGCCGGTGGCGATGTCCCGGTAACTGCGCGTTTCGCCATAGGGTATTTTCCGCAGCGCATCGAGCACCTGAAGCTGGAAGGGCGTTCCATTCGGCGCCAACTTGAGCTCAAACCGAGTGCGCTTGCCTGCAAAATATTCCGCAAGCTGCTGTTTGACGTCCTTGAACCCTTGGTTGTCGAGTTGCCATGAAAGCCCCGGCTCAAGCCTGCCCTTGCCACTCGGGAAGCCTACGAACCTGAGTCCGTCGGCATCACCCGCCACCAGGATTTCACCGATAGGGCTGTCCAGATATCGATAGTTCATGTTGCCTCCTACGTTCATGTTCATTGGATTGGGTCGCTCATGCCTGGCTGGCCAGCGACCACAAATACATCCCGGCGTAGGCACGCCAGGGCCGCCAGGCGTCCGCCCTCGCCAGCAAAGCCTTGTCGGTGTCCAGGGCAAGCCTGCTTTTGGCCACTTTCCGCAACACGAGGTCCGTGTGCAGAAACGCATCCGGGTCGTTGATGGCGCGCATCGCCACATACTGGGCTGTCCACTCGCCTATCCCCCTGATGCGCGTCAGCTGGCTCACCAGCGTCGCGGAGTCCTGCGTACCCAGGTCCACATCTCCGCTGGCCACTGCGCGCGCAACATCCGCGATCGCCGTGGCGCGGGAGCGGGGCATCGGCAGGCGCTCAGGCTCGAGCCTCGCCAGCGATTGTGGGCCGGGAAAAAGCAGCACGCCATCGGAACTTTCCCCGTATTCGCGTAGGATTTTTCCCATCACCGTGGTGGCGCCTTTTACCGAAACCTGCTGGCCAACAATGGCCCGCACCAATATTTCAAACGCATCCCAGGCGCCTGGAATGCGCAGGCCCGGGTTCGCCGCCACCAGCGGCGCCAGGTCGGCATCGCGTGAAAGGCAGGCACCGATTTCCAGCGGGTCGGCATTCAGGTCAAACATGCGGCGCACTTTCTCCACCACACCCATCAGGGGTTTGGAAGAGCCAAGCCGGATGTCACACAACAGCGCGCGCAGCTGCGGGTCATGCGTCACGATGAGACGCCCGGTTTCCGCTCCTGATGTCTCAACCGGGTGGCCACCCACCTGAATGTTCCGCTCGTACCGGCCCGGGGTGATTGCCTCTACACCGGGGATCGCGCGGCGTTCAAGGAAAGCCAGGATGCCATCGAAGTCATAAGGCGGCCGGTAAGGCAGTTTCAACTGGAACGATGATACTTCCCGGTTGGCCACGCGATTACGCAGCATCGAGGGTGTTCGGCCATAGACGCTGATCACATGGTCGTTGAACCGACGCACGCTGCCGTAGCCCGCCGAAAGCGCGATTTCGGTCATGGGCAGATCAGTTTCATCCAGTAATTTCTTGGCGAAATGCAGGCGGCGTGTCTGCGCGATGGCCTTGGGCGAAGCGCCAAGATGCCGCAGGAACAGGCGGCTCAGGTGCCGCGGGGTCACGCCCAACCGGTCGCTGAGCTCTTCAACGCTACCCCGGTCGAGGGCACCATCACTGATCAACCGCAGCCCACGCGTGACTGTGGCCGAAGTTCCTGCCCAGGCAGGCGTTCCGGGCGATGATTCAGGCCGGCAACGCAGGCAGGGCCGGAATCCGGCTTCCGCAGCGGCTGCAGCCGTGTCGAAAAAAACGATATTGCGTGACTTAGGCGGTTTCACCGGGCACACGGGGCGGCAGTAAATGCCGGTGGTTTTCACCGCGATGAAAAACTTGCCGTCAAAGCGGGCGTCCTTGGCCTGTCGCGCCTGCTCGTAGGCCGCATGGCTCGCTCCGCTCAGTGCATTCATCGTTTTGGCCGCAGTGTTCATGGCGCCCATCTTAAGCGACACCGGAAATGCCCGCTAGCCAGAATCGGACATGATACTTTTGGGTATTTTGGGGCCAGGCCAGCACGGGTAAAGTCGCTTTCCGTCAGCCAAGAATGCATCCGCGTGTACTCGACACATCAGTCGTATTTCATCGCGTTCAGGTTTTACAGCACTTTCCAGCCCAACTGGAAACCCTCGACGCTTCCGGGTAAATTGAACCCGACCCTATCCAGAACCTCACCCGGAGCATGAGCCCATGTGTGACAAGGACCACTTCACCGACGACCTTGAGAAATACCTGACTCGCGGAGCGATCACCCGGCGGCAGTTTGGCGTGCTGACGGCAGGAGCGGGCGCGATGATGCTGTTGCCCCGTGCCGCGGACGCGCTGGACATCTCGGAATCGGATGTTGAAATCACCACGCCTGATGGCGTTGCGGACGCCTATTTCGTTCACCCCTCGAGCGGCGCCCATGCGGCTGTGCTCATCTGGCCGGACATTCTCGGCCTGCGGCCGGCTTTCCGGCAAATGGGGCGGCGACTGGCGGAATCCGGCTACGCGGTGCTGGTGGTGAATCCGTTCTACCGCACGCAACGCTCACCGGTGGTGGGCGAAGGCGCGAGCTTCGCCGACCAGGCAACGCGGGACATCGTCATCCCGCTTTACCAGACGCTGAGCCCCGAAACACACGTCACCGATGCCAAAGCCTTCGTCGCCTGGCTGGATGCCCAGCCGGAAGTGGACAAGGGCCGCAAGATCGGCACGACGGGCTATTGCATGGGCGGGCCGATGGTGATGCGCACCGCGGCTGCCGTTCCCAACCGCATCGGCGCCGGGGCATCTTTCCATGGCGGTGGTCTTGCCACTGACGAACCGGACAGCCCACACCTGCTGATACCCCAGATGACCGCCCATTTTCTCATCGCAATTGCCGAGAACGACGACGAGAAGGAGCCGGAAGCCAAGCACACGCTTCGCAAAGCGTTTGATAATGCAGGACTGCCGGCGGAAATCGAGGTGTATGCCGGCGCCGCGCACGGCTGGTGCCCACCCGACTCGGCGGTCTACAACGAGGAGCAGGCCGAACGGGCCTGGGCCAGGATGCTGGTGCTGTTCGAAAACGCGCTGGCCTGACCGGGTCGTTTTGGCGGAAAGACGCATGTACGGACTCATCGGAAAAATGAAATTGGCGCCGGGCCAGCGCGATACAGTGATTCAGGCACTCCTTACGGGCACCCAGTCCATGCCCGGCTGCCTGAGTTACATTGTTGCGGAGGATCCCTCAGACACCAACGCCGTTTGGGTCACGGAGGTATGGACCACCCAGGAGAAACATCAGGCGTCCCTGAAGCTTCCCGCCGTGCAGCAGGCCATCAGCCTCGCCAAACCGCACATAACAGGCTTTGGGGAACGCTTCGAGACAAATCCAGTTGGCGGGCTGGGCTTTAGCGATGCGGTCTGAGCTGGCGGCAAGCCATCTGACCACGGCCCGAAAGTGCATCGTTTGAATCATTCCTGATACAGCAAAACCACAAATGTCGTGAAAACCATTCTTCTTGGAAATGCTGGAGCGGGCAAAAGCACCCTTTCCAGGAAACTGGTTGCCAGGCATCCTGCCGCCCGGCTGTCGCTGGATGAGGTAGCGTTTGATGGCGGCACCCAAAGGCGACCGCTTCAGGACAGCGTCGAGGATGTGGAACGCTGGATCGCAGGCCACGAGAACTGGATCATCGAAGGCTGTTACGCCGACATCATCGAGCCTGTATTGAAGTACTGCGATGAGCTCATATTCCTCAATCCTGGCGTAAATGCCTGCACTGCACATTGCCTCTCAAGGCCGTGGGAGCCGGAGAAATTCGCAACCCGCGAGGAGCAGGACGAAAACCTGGAAAACCTGCTTCAATGGGTTCGCTCTTACGAGAGTCGCGCGGACGAATACGGGCTTCCAAGACATCGGGCGCTCTACGATTCGTTCCAGGGCAGAAAGCGCGAGTTCACTGACCCGGGCGAGTATGAATCGCCATGACGCGCGGATGCGGCCGATGGCGCACGACTGCCGTCGCAGAATCGCTTTGTATTCAGCGAGACACCCTGCTGCTTTCTCGAGCGGGAGCCGGTGCTGGGGTCACAGACCTTCCTGCCCTGAATCCAAGCCGGCGAAAGACTCTCAAGGGTGGTTAATACTGCCTTAATCTGCCTGCACTATCCTTTGCTCCCAAGGTATGAGTGCACAACCCGAACATTTTGAGACCGTCATCATCGGCACCGGCCTCTCCGGGTTGCTGGCGGCCGTTCGCCTGCAGCAGAAGGGCATCACCGACTTCATCCTGCTGGAGCGTAGCGCGGAGATGGGAGGCACCTGGCGGGACAACTCCTATCCGGGCGCCGAGGTGGACATTCCCACCGGCCTGTATTCGATCTCCTTCATCCCCTACCCCTTCAGCAAACGCTATGCGCCGCAAAGCGAGCTGCTGGCCTACACCAACCACATCATCGAGAAGTTCGGCTTGCGGCAAAAGACCCGCACCCGCCAGGCAGTAACCGCGCTCACCTGGGAAGAAAGCGAATGTGTTTGGCGGGTTGAGGTGGAGTCGGGCGAGCGTTATGTCGCACGCTTCATCATCGATACCAGCGGCGTGCTGGCCAACCCGAAAATTCCTCGCATCGAAGGCGCGGAATCCTTTCGCGGCGCGACATTCCATACCGCCCAATGGGACCACCGCGTGCCCTACGAAGGTAAACGCGTGGGTGTCATCGGCTCCGGCTGCTCCGCGGCGCAGGTAGTTCCGGCCATCGCCGGCAAAGTGGACAAGCTCACCGTATTCATGGGCCGGGCCCAGTGGATCATTCCGCGTTCAGACCGGACTTATGGCGCGCTGGAACGGTTCGTCACCAATTTGTGGGGCATCCGCCACCTCAAGCGTTTCGTGATTTTTGCCTACCACGAAGTGCGGTTCGTAGCCTTTCGGCGCTACCCGTTCACCGCCGCCATCAGCCGCAATATCAAGAAAATCTATGCGCGAACGCTGCGCAGAAACCTGGAGCGGTACATCAGGGACGAACGACTGCGCCTGCACATGATGCCGGACTACGAGCTCGGCTGCCGGCGGGTGATACCCACCAACACTTATTTGCCCGCACTGGCACGCGACAATGTCACCGTCGATATCAGCGGCATTGACCGGATCACACCGACCGGCATCTGCACCAGGAATGGCCAGGACATCCCGCTCGACATCATCGTTTATGCCACCGGCTTTTACGCCTACACCGACATGCAAAAAGCGCTCACCTTTGAAGTCACCGGGCGTGACGGCCACAAGCTGAGCGGAGAGTGGGAGAGCGGCATTGCCTCCTACAAGGGCATTACCTACAACGGCTTCCCCAATTACTTCAAGGTCAACGGCCCGAACACCGGCACCGGCCACAGTTCGCAGATCAGTTACATGCAAACCATGGTCAGTTACATCGTCAAAGCCATTCGCGCCATCAAGCGCCAGGGAAATATTCGCGCCATAGAGCCCAGGCGCGAATTACAGCAGGCCTATACCGCCGGGGTGATGAAAACCCTTCAACGCACCGTCTGGCAATCCGGTGACTGCACGGCTTTTTACCGGCGCAACATGACGGGTGAAGTCACCAGCCTGTCACCGGAGTCGGTGGTGCATTTCATACTTACACGGCAGCGCTTCAGGCTGGGAGAATTCACGCTGATCCCTTAGCCGGCGCCTCACGAACCACCCGCCACGCTACTGGCCATGGATGCCATTTGTGGTGGCTGCGCATGTTGATTGAGTGCAAACCATCACTGGTCCTGACCGGCCTCCAGCACGTGCCAGAACTCCGCCAGGTAGCCTTGCGCATCGGCATGGAATCTCTGCTCGCCCACAATGGCTTTACCGGCCTGGCAAGACCAGTCGTAAACCGTGGCGCGGCCGGTAACATAGGCCGGAATGAAATCGCTATCCGGATTGCCGGCGCAGAATTCCTGCAGGGCGGGTGTGGGCTCCTTTCCCAGGTTGGCGAACTCCTCGCATGGCAGGTTGGCCCCAAGCGGGCAGACATAAACCCGATTATCCATGCAACGCCAGCGGGCGGCGCCCTGCACTTCCGCCGGCGCATCCGCGCTAACCAGTCCCTGCTTTCGCATGGCGGGCAGCAGCGAGGACGGCAACAGCGGACGCGCGTCAACGGCGGGAACGGGCAGCACCGGTGTGTTGCCTGCGGCCTGGCAGTATTCAAACGGCTGGCTGATTTCCGCATCCAGGCTGCAACCGCCACGGTACAACGACCACTGGTCGCAAGCCTGGCCACCAGGTAACTGGCACAGCGCCGACTGGCCGCCGTCATCGGCGGTTTGCGTTACATCCTTGCCGCCCAGGTACTGGCAATACAGCGCAGCGGGATTGGCCATGCCCACTGGTCTCGCGGGCGCCGCCTGCTGCTGGCGGGCGTAGTCTTCAACCTGCTGCCACACCCGCAGGGTATTGCCGCCCAGTATGGCCACCAGTTGCTCATCGGTATAGCCGCGCGCCATCAATTCTGCAATCAGCGCCGGATAGGTGCTGACATCCTTCAGCCCTACCGGCAGGCTGTCGCCCACGCCGTCAAAGTCGGAACCGATGCCCACGTTTTCATGGCTGGTGAGCTTGACGATATGGTCGATATGGTCGGCCACGTCGCTGATGGTGGCATAGGGGAACGGCTTTTCCTGGCGGTAGGCCTTGGCCCACTCCTTGGCGGCCTCGCTGTCCGCGGCATTGCCAGTTTCCTCCAGCCAGGCGGTGCGCGCCGCGGCCATCGCCACCTGCCATTCGTTGGCTTCCCGGGTCAGGAAGCTGGAAGCGTAGTTGACCTGGATGACGCCGCCATGTTCGGCCAGCTTCACGATCATCTCATCGCTCATGTTGCGCTCAAAGCCGGGCGTGAAATGACGTGCTGAGGAGTGCGACGCAAACACCGGTGCTTTCGACAGCTCGATTGCCTGGAAGAAGGCCTCGTCCGAAACATGCGAGATGTCCACGATGATGCCCAGCCGGTTCATCTCAGCCAAGACTTCGCGACCGAAAGGGCTGAGCCCGTTCCATTGCCGGTTCTGGTCGTAGGACGAGTCGGCAATGTGATTGCTCTTGCCATGCGCCAGCGTGATGTAACGCACTCCGCGGTCGTAAAAGAACTGCACGTTTTCCAGCTTCGCTTTGACCGGCGATCCGTTCTCCATGCCAAGCGCGATGCCGATTTTCCCGGCCGCTTTGGCGGCGCGCGCCTCATCCGCGCTGCGCACGATCACAAATTTTTCCGGCGCACGCGCCACCAGCGCTTCCATGCTGTCGATCAACTGGTTGGCCAGTTGGTAATTTTCGCCTTCGGCAGCCAGTTCGGCCGGCGTGTAAATCGACATGAACGGAATATTCAACCCACCCTGAACCGCTCGTGGATAATCGAACTCACCATCGGTAGCCGAACCACTGACATCCACCCAGCCCTCGTGCAGGCGAATGGGCACATCGATATGGGTATCGACGATCAGCGCGTTTTGCGCCAGTTCGGTGGCCCGCGCCAGCTGTTCCGGTGTTGGTGTGGCGGGCTGGCTGGCGGCGACGGTGCCGAGATAAGAAGTGCCCAGCAATGCGCCGGCAATCAAAGTGGAAATGCGCATGAATCCTCCTTTCATCACGATGTCTTGCAGGTGGCGGCGCAGATTCCCTGCAGGCAGGCTCAGGCCTGCGCCCAGGAATCGTTGCGGCCGTCTGGCTGGATGTCGTAATCCAGCATGCGGTCGCCATCGAAGATCCAGCGCGTGCGAAACCGCTCGCCGCGAATCATCATCGGTAGCCAGAGGTGGTCATCCTCCCACATCTGTTCGTAGGGAATCTCGTCCACCTTCACCCACATGGGGCGCGCTTCGCGGCTCTCGGTAGGGATGCCACGGAATTCACGCGTGCGGTAGACGAATACGTGGATGGAATAGCCATCCACGAACTGGAATTTGTGTTCGCCGCAATATTCGAGATTGCTCACGGTGATGCCCAGTTCTTCCTGGCATTCGCGAACGGCGCACTGCTCCGGTGTTTCGCCCGGTTCGACCTTGCCACCCGGGCCATTGACCTTGCCTTTGCCCAGGCCGGTTTTCTTGTTGATTAGAAGGATTTCATCATCCCGCATCACAAACACCAGGGTGGCGGGGTCTTTGGCCTTCCAGGATGACCAGTCGAGATCGGTGAGTCTTTGCATGGTCCTGTTTAAATGATTTTGGCTTTGCAGAATTTCAGCTTGCCCACCTGCAACACGCCTTCGAAGCCGACAGGCAATTGCAGGCCGCGGTCTTCAACCTTCTCGCCATCGATGCGCACGCCGCCCTGCTGGATCATGCGGAAAGCTTCCGAGTTGCTGGCCGTCAGGCCGCACTGGGTCAGCGCCGCGGCGATGCCAATGCCGTCGCCGCCGGTTTCCAGCGTGCGCTCGGGAATCTCTTCCGGCATGGCCCCACCCTGAAAGCGCGAGACAAAGGTTTCGTGTGCCATTTTCGCGGCAGCGGCGTCGTGGAAGCGCGTAACGATCTCCTCGCACAACAGGAACTTGATGTCGCGCGGGTTCCTGCCGTCCTGCGCAGCCTGCTTCAGGGCGTCGATTTCGGCATTGCTCCTGAAGCTCAGCAGGTCAAAGTAGCGCCACATCAGTTCATCGGAAATCGACATGAGTTTGCCGAACATCTCATCGGCCGGTTCGGTGATACCGATGTAATTGCCCAGCGACTTGGACATCTTCTGCACGCCATCGAGGCCTTCCAGCAACGGCAGGGTGATGATCACCTGCGGCGCCTGGCCGTAATGCGCCTGCAGGTGGCGGCCCACGTGCAGGTTGAACTTCTGGTCGGTGCCGCCCATTTCCACGTCGCATTTCAGCGCCACCGAATCGTAGCCCTGCGACAGCGGGTAGAGGAATTCGTGCACGGCGATGGGCTCGTTCTCGCGGTAGCGCTTCTCGAAATCATCGCGCTCCAGCATGCGCGCCACGGTGTACTTGGCGGCCAGCTTGATCATGCCCGACGCACCCAGTTCGTTGAACCACTCGGAATTGAAGCGGATTTCGGTTTTCTCCCGGTCCAGCACCTTGAACACCTGCTCGGCGTAAGTCTCGGCATTGGCCTTGATCTCTTCTTCACTGAGCGGCTTGCGGGTGACGTTCTTGCCGGTGGGGTCGCCGATCATGCCGGTGAAGTCGCCGATCAGGAAAATGGCGGTGTGGCCGAGGTCCTGGAACTGGCGCATCTTGTTGATGATGACGGTATGCCCAAGATGCAGGTCCGGAGCGGTGGGGTCAAAGCCCACTTTCACCCGCAGCGGCCTGCCCAGCTTGAGGCGCTCTTCCAGCTCTTCCAGTTTGGTTACTTCATCGGTACCCCGGGACAGCAAGCCCAGGGCTTCGTCTACGTTGCTCATTACGGCGTTGCTCATTACGGCGTTGCTCACTGCAATTTCCTGCGGCCAAGCCGCACATTCTAGGGCCTTGCGCGGCGCGCCTCCAGCCGAATTTTCATGCCGCTCCGGTTCCCTGGTGAAGTGCGGGGGATTTGACCGCAAACCAGGCTGCCATTACTGTATGCGGGCTTGAGCCGGGTCGGGCAAAACAGTGAATGGGTCAATCTACTGAATGCGACAAGAGATGACAGAAGAAGCGCAGGCACCTGCATACGATTCGTGGCCGTTACCTTTTATCAGCCGCCAGAAAGCGATCCTCTTCGCCAGTTCCCTGCTCGTGGTCGGCATTACCTGGACTTTGCTGGCGCCAACCGAGCCTTCCACCTCGGCCCTTTCCACCCAGATCATTGAACTGGCCCTGCCGCAGCGCGACGAACTGGAAACACCGCCGGCCACCGAGTCGGCTGGCAGCGAGGAAGCGCTCGAAAGCGAGTGGGACAGCGTCACGGTAAGAAGCGGCCAGAACCTTGACACCATCTTCCGCCAGCAGGGCTTTGAAGTGGCCTTGCTGCACCGAATTCTCGACCTTAACGAGGACTGCAAGGGTCTGACCAAGATCCGCCCCGGGGATGTGTTTGATTTCAAGCGCGATGTGAACGGCGGCCTGCTGGAAATGCGCTACCCGGTGGGCGAGGACCGCTACCTGCTGGTGCGGCAGGTGAACGGCGAACTGTACGCCGACAGCGTGCCGCGGCAGATATACACCGAGGTGATCGAAGCGGAGGGCGTGATCACCTCCTCATTGTTCATGGCCGGCAAAGACGCCGGGCTGACCGACGCCAAAACCATGGACCTCGCCAACATCTTCGGCTGGGACATCGACTTCGTGCAGGACATCCGCGCCGGCGACCGCTTTTTCCTGGTATACGAGAAGATCTACCGCGATGGCGAATTCCTGCGCGACGGCCAGATTCTCGGCGCCACTTTCATCAACCAGGGCGAGCGCTTCCAGGCCATCTGGTTTGATAACGGCGAAGTGGCGGAGTATTACGCGCCGGATGGCCGCAACATGAAAAAGGCCTTCCTGCGTGCACCGCTGAACTTTTCCTATATCAGCAGCCAGTTCAACCCCAAACGCATGCACCCGGTACTGAAGCGGGTGCGGCCACATAACGGCATCGACTATTACGCGCCGCCGGGAACTCCCGTGTATGCGGCAGGCGCGGGTGTGGTGACGAGGGCTGGCTATTCAGCTGCAAACGGCAACCACGTGTTCATCAAGCACGCCAATGGCATTGAAACCAAGTACCTGCATTTCTCCAAAAAGGCGGTGAACCAGGGCCAAAAGGTGAAGCAGGGCCAGACCATTGGCTACGTCGGCTCCACCGGCCTGGCTACCGGGCCACATTTGCACTATGAATTCCTGCTCAATGGCGTGCACCGGAATCCACGCACCGTTCCATTGCCCAAGGTGGAACCGTTGCAGGGTGATATGCTGACAACGTTCCAGCACAATGCTGCACCTATGCTCACGCAGCTGAGCCGCCTGGAATCCGCATCGCTGTACGCCAGCCGCGACTGAGCGCTGTTCGGGTTCTGATTGAGCTCCTCTCCTGAACTGTTCATCGGCATGCTGTCCGGCACCAGCCGGGACGGTGCCGACGCGGTGCTGGTCCGGTTCGACAATGCCACGCCCAAACTGCTGGCTTCCACCTGCATCAGCTACCCGCCGGAGCTGGCTGAAGACCTAAGGCAACTGATCGAGCGGCGCTTGCGCCCCGATGAAGCCATCCTCAAACGACTGGATCGTGAACTGGCGGAGTTTTTTGCGCTGGCAGCCTGGAGCCTGCTGGACCAGTCCGGAGTGAAGGCCACGGAAATCATGGCGCTGGGTTCACATGGCCAGACGGTGTGGCATCACCCTTTCCTGCCCAACCCGGAAACCATACAACTCGGAGATCCGCAGCGCATCGCGGACCTGCTGGGCATCCGCACGGTGGGCCGGTTCCGCCAGGCGGATATCAAGGCCGGCGGGCAAGGCGCGCCGTTGGCCCCGTTGCTGCATCGGGCTCTGCTGATGCCGGATCGCGGCATTCGCGCGATTCTGAATGTCGGCGGTATCAGCAATATTTCATTGTTGCATGCGAATGGGTCGGTAACCGGACATGACACGGGGCCGGGCAACTGCCTGCTGGATGGCTGGATTGGCCGGCACCAGGGCAAGGAATACGACGCCGGTGGCCAGTGGGCCGCGGGCGGCAAAGTCGATCGCCTGCTGCTGGACCGCCTGCTGGACGATCCCTACTTCAGCCGCAAGCCGCCCAAGAGCACGGGGGTGGAATACTTCAACACCGATTGGCTGGAAAAACGCCTCTCTGCACGCAAGGCGGAATATTCCCCAACGCATACCAGCCTGCGCGATGTACAGGCAACCCTGAGCGAACTGACGGCCTACACGATTGCCGATGCGGTGCGCTTCGGCAATGCGGACGAGGTGCTGGTGTGTGGCGGCGGCGCGCACAACCTGGACCTGCTGCAGCGCCTGCAGCATCTGCTGCCGGACAAATCGGTGGACACGACCCGGAAAGTGGGCCTGGACCCGGACTGGGTGGAGGGCATCCTGTTCGCCTGGCTGGCACGTGAGCGGCTGGCGGGTCGGCCGCAAACCACGGGCCCGATCACGGGCGCCGATTCGCCGGTGCTGCTGGGCGAAATCTTCGAACCTGCCTGATTCTTCATCGGTCATCCCACAGCACATCCAGTCTCACTCGTCATCCCTGAATTGATCCTAAATCCATTTCGACAGTAACGGGCCCGGTGGCGGTAAGGCCTTCCTCCCCTGAAGTCGTCATCCAGGACAACGCGTAGCGCGTGATCCGGGATCCATTTGGCTCACAACCTGACCCGATGCCGGTAAGGCCTTCCGGTCCGCACAGTACTTCGATCGAGCCAACGCCTGGTATTCCCCCCGCGTCCCGTATCCGCTGCCCTTCGGGTACCCTCGCAGACT
>CAYYCX010000008.1:0-81298 GCA_964470455.1 uncultured Wenzhouxiangellaceae bacterium | reverse complement strand
CGGGCCATCGTGCTGCTGCTGCTCGACACCGGCCTGCGCCTGGCCGAGGCGGCCGGGCTGCGGGCCGGCGACGTCGACCTGGTCGAGGGCCGCGCCACGGTGATGGGCAAGGGCGCCCGACAGCGGATGGTGCCGATCGGACGCCGCACCCGTCAGGCGCTGCGCCGCATCCTCGCGCCGCGCGGCCAGGTCGGGCGCCACCAGCGTGCGGAACGCGGCGGCTTCCAGTGCGGTGCGGGTTTGCGGGTCGAGTTCACTCATATCACATCTCTATTGATTGCGTTTGCGCAGTGCTGGATCCCGGCTCGAGGCCGGGATGACGTGATTGGAACACCAATGGTCACGCCCGACTTGACCCGGGGCATTCCGGACGAAACATTACTTACCGTCATCCCGGACGCAGCGCAGCGAAGATCCGGGATCCATCAGCCCGGCAAATCTATTCAGCGTCATCCTGCAGGTAAATACCGGCGCCAAACCGAAAACCATCATGCAATACAATCCAGCTGGATTTCGGATGCAGCTCACGATCCACGGGGTTGTACCAGGTGTAGTCCACCCATACGCCATCCTCGGTGGCCTCATCCTGGATGGCGGCGCCAAAGGGCTTGCCGCTGATGTCGATCAGCGTGTCCACCGGCGTGCCGATCAGGTTTACATCGGCGCCGTGCGAGACAATGGTGCGATCCGGGCCGTACACGAAGATGTACAGGTCGTGGTCGACAAACTCACCCTCACGGTTGTTGAACGCCGCAAAGGCGGTTTCAGCGTTGGTGTCATCGTAGTAGGCAATGGCCTTTGCCACCAGCGCCTGGGCTTCTTCAGCGGTGCCGCGTGGCTCTTCGGCAGCCTGCTCATCGGCTGCCAGCGTAAAGGACAGCATCATTCCGGCCAGTACCATCAACCAGGCCGAGGGTATGGATATCTTGAACGTCATCATTATTCTCCCTTCTCGGTTTACAGCCAGTATAGACATTACAGCAACAGTCCCGCGAAGCAGGCGCTGGTAAACGTGGCCAGGCTGCCGGCAACCAGGGACTTCATGCCGAACTGCAGCACTTCATCACGCCGTTCCGGCACCATGGTGATCAAACCCGTGACCATGATGCCCAAACTCATGAAATTCGCAAAGCCGCATAAAGCATAGGCCAAAATCGTCCGGCTGCGCGGTTCCAGGAGTTCCGGCGGCAATTCACCCAGCCTCACATAAGCCAGGAATTCGGTGAGCACGGTCTTGGTACCCAGCAATTCCCCGGCCGGCAGCGCATCGCGCCAGGGAATGCCCAGCAACCAGCTCAGCGGCGCCAGCGCGTAACCCAGCAGGCGCTCCAAGGTTACCGGCCGGCCCGCCAGGTCGGGCAACAGGCCGAGCGCGGCGTTGACCAGGTACACCAGCGCCACGATCACGATGATCATGGCTACGATGTTCAGCACCATCTGCAGGCCCACCTGGGTGCTGCTGGCAATCACGTCCATCACCGATTTGCCACCCCGGTCGACTGGCCCTTCCCGCGCCGTCACTGCGCTGGTGTTGGGCATCAGCAGGTGGGAAATGTAGATCACTCCCGGCAGGGTGATGAGCGAGGCACTGAGCAGATGGCCCACGGCGTTCGGAACCACGCTGCCGATCACCGCCGCTTCGATGGCCATCATGGAGCCGGCGATGGTGGCCATGCCCGCCACCATCACCATGAAAAACTCGGAACTGCTCAGCCGAGTGAGGTAAGGGCGGATCAACAGGGGCGCCTCCACCATGCCGAGGAAGGCATTGGCGGCGATGGCAAAGCCCGGCGCGCCGCCGATTTTCAGGGTTTTTTCAAGCAGCAGCGACATCAACCGCAGTATCCAGGGCAATATACGGAAATAGATCAACAGGCCTGACAGCACACTCAGCACGATGATCATGGGCAGCGTCTGGAAAGCCAGCACCAGGTTGGCCACGGGATTGCTCACCTCATAGGGTGGCGTGGCGCCGCCGATGTAGCCAAAGATGAACGAGGTTCCGGCGTGCGTGGCGCCCTGCAGCACTTCGATACCTTTATTCAATACCCAGAAAAAATGCTGGGAGCCGGGCAGCTTCAGCAAAACGACGGCCACTACGGCCTGCAACAGCAGGCTGCGGATGACCAGCGAGGGGCTGATGGCCTGGCGGTTGCTGCTCAGCGCGTAACAGATGCCGATAATGACGACCAGGCCAAGGATGCTTTGCGGATTGGGCATTGGCGGAGTTTACACACAATCGGAGTAATTGTAGGAGCGAGCCATGCTCGCGACCCAACCGCCAGGATGTAGGAGCGAGCCATGCTCGCGACCCAGGCACCCCTGTCGGCAGCAAGGCTGCCTCCTACAGGAATATTCTCTACAATCGCTGTTTAACCCGGAATGAAACAAATCATGCCCAAACCTTCACAAAGCCGCAAATTCAAGTCATTGGCTGAAGAACTAATCGCCGCCGGCCGCTACCTGCACAGCCAGGGTGCGGTGCCGGCCACCAGCGGCAACCTGTCGGCGCGCATCGATGCCAAACGTATCGCAATCACCCGCTCCGGTTGCCACAAAGGGCACCTGGATACGAGCGATATCATGCAGGTTGGGCTCGATGGAGAATCACTCGACGGCAACAAGCCTTCCGCCGAGACCCTGTTGCACACCAGCCTTTACGCCCGCTACGAGGGCCTGGGCGCCGTGCTGCACAGCCACTCCCCGGCCGCCGTGCTCGCTTCGCGCCTGTTCAAGGATGCAGTGGTGCTGGAGAACGCCGAACTGCTCAAGGCACTGCGCGGCATCACCACGCATGAAACCCGCGTGATCATCCCCATATTCTCCAACACCCAGGACATTGCCGAGCTGGCCCAGGAGGTTGATGGTTACCTGGCCGCCAATGATGAAACCGGCTCAAACTGCTACGGTTACATCATTGCCGGACATGGCCTGTACACCTGGGGCGAATCGGTAAGCGAAGCCTTGCGCCACATCGAGGCGCTGGAGTTCCTGTTGAACATTGAAAACCAGGTGCGAGGAGCAACCCACAGATGAGCCTTTTGACCATATACCCCAATGCCCAACGCAACCAGGCCGAGGAAATCCGTGACCCGCAGGAAATTGCCCGCCGCCTGGATGCCATCGGCGTTACCTTTGAACGCTGGTCTGCCACGAAAGAACTGGCGGATGACGCCAGCCAGGATGACATCCTCGACGCCTACCGCGAGCAGGTGGACACGCTGATGCAAAGGCACGGGTTCAAAACCGCCGACGTAATCAGCGTGAACCCGGACTTTCCCGACAAGGCCGCGCTGCGCAAGAAGTTCCTGTCCGAGCACACCCACAGTGAATTCGAGGTGCGGTTTTTCGTGGACGGGCACGGCCTGTTCTGCCTGCATCCCGATGAGAACGTGTATGCGGTGTATTGCCGCAAAGGCGATCTGCTGAGCGTGCCGGCCGGCATGAAGCACTGGTTTGATTCGGGCGCGGAGCCCCACATCAAGGCGATCCGGCTGTTCACGACTACCGAAGGCTGGGTGGCGCAATACACGGGCGATGATATTGCCGATCGCCTGCCGAAGATGGAAGACCTGCAGGCGTGATTAAAGGCAGGCTGAAGCTGGTCGCGAGCGCGGCTCGCTCCTACATTGAGGTGGATTGCTACTTTGTGGGAGGCAGCCATGCTGCCGATCGCCTGGGGTTGTCGCGAGCATGGCTCGCTCCTACATGGTAAACGGTGATATGCAATCATGATCCGCGCCATCGTCACTGACATCGAGGGCACCACCTCGTCACTGTCGTTCGTGAAAGACGTGCTGTTTCCGTACGCACGCGAACGATTAGCTGATTTCGTCCGGCAACACGGCGGGCAGCCGCAGGTGCGCGAACTGTTGCAGCAAGTCAGCGCGGAAGCAGGCGGGAAACTCAGCGATGATGAAGCGGTGGCGCAACTGCGGCAATGGATCGATGAAGACCGCAAGGTCACGCCGCTCAAGGCCCTGCAGGGGTTGATCTGGGAGGCCGGTTACCGCAGCGGTGATTACCGCGGACATATCTACGACGACGCCGCAGTAAAGCTTCGCCAGTGGCATGAACAGGGCATCCGCCTTTACGTATACTCCTCCGGTTCCGTGTACGCGCAGAAACTGCTGTTTGGCCACACCGAACACGGCGACCTGACGCCGCTGTTTTCCGGCTATTTCGATACGACGACCGGCGCCAAGCAGGAATCCGGTTCCTATCGCAGTATCACCGGGGCCATCGGTTTACCCGCGAACGAGATCCTGTTCCTGTCCGATATCGAAGCCGAACTCGATGCCGCCGCGGCCGCCGGCATGCAGACCTGCTGGCTGGTGCGAGATGGCAAACCCGACCCTGGCGCCGCTCACCGCCAGGCCAGCAACTTCGACCAGGTTCCCGTTTGACCCAGGTCGGCAATTCAGGCCGGTATCAGGCCGGTATCAGGCCGGATCGTCCTGCTCCAGCTGGCGCAACACGCGGCGCAGGGCGGTTGCCACCTGGCTGCATTCCTTCTGGTCCATGGCGCTGACGTTGGCATCCAGCAGCAGGTTGGTGTGGTGTTCAAAAATGTGCCCGGACTGCGTGCCCATGGCTTCGTGCGAATTCACCGCCACATAGGTTTTCACCGGGTAAGCCATGCCCTTCAGCCTGAGCACCTGGTGCTCCAGGCAATGAAATTCCGCGTGGACCAGGCTGTAGGTTTCATGGCTGATCAGGATGGTGCCGGGCTGCGCCGCATGCTCCAGCCGCGATGCCAGGTTTACCGCACCGCCGATGATGGTGTAGTCCATGCGGTCTTCGCTGCCGAAATTGCCCACGGTGCAGAAGCCCGTGTGAATGCCGGTGCGGGTGATCATGTGCTCGCTGAAACCACGCGATTCCCATATGGACGCCAGTTCCTTGAGGCGCGAGCGCATTTCGATGGCCATGCGCACGCAGGCCAGCGCATCCTCCTTCACACCGCGTGACACCGGGTCGCCAAAGAAAATCATGATGGCGTCGCCCACGTACTTGTCGATGGTGGCGCCATGTTTCAACGCGATCCTGGCCATTTCGGTGAGGTATTCATTCAACAGGCCGGTGAGGTCTTCCGACTCCATGCGATCAGCGGCTTCGGTGAAACCGGCGATGTCGCTGAAAAACACCGTCAGTTTCTTGCGCCGGCTGGCCACCATCGCTTTCTGCTGGCCGCTGAAAATCGACTGGTAGATCTGCGGCGACAGGTACTTGGAAAGCTGCGTCGACAGGTTCTGCAGGGTCTGCGTTTGCTGGGCCAGTTCGTTCTCGCGTTCCTTCAGTTCGGTGATGTCGGAGTACACCGCCACATAACCGCCTTCCGCGGTGCGGCGCTCACTCACCAGGATCCAGTTGCCGTCCTGGCGCCGCAGGATGTGCGGTTCCCCGGGAGTGCGGTGTTTTTCAAGCCGGTGGCGCACCCAGGCCTCGGGGTCTGCGACCGCATCCGGAAACATGCCGGTCTGAATGGACTCGCGGACGATGGCTTCAAACGTGATTCCGGGTTTTATCAGCTCACGAATCTCGGGATGCACCATGGACAGGTACATGCGGTTGTAAACCACCAGCTGGTCGTCGGCATCGAACAACGTGAAAGCTTCGGAAATACTTTCGATGGCGTCGAACAGTCGCCGCCGCGCCGCTTCGATTTCCCGCAGGTTGCTCTTCTGCACCTGCACCGTGATGTCGCGGAACACTTCCAGCGCCCGCGCCATGCGGCCCAACTCATCCTGGCGGGATTGCCCGGGAATGTCGATGTGGGTATCGCCCTCCGCCAGCCGCGCCATGGTATCGGTGATATCCGTGATCGGCCGCACCACGCGACGCCTCACGTACACCGTGATGATCAGCAGGGCGCCGAGCAGGCTGCAGGCGCTGATGGCGAGGAACAGCACCTTGCCGGAAGCAATCGCCGTACCCGCCCCGCTTGCGGCGGCCCTGCTGGCCAGCTCGGTTTCCGCCACCAGTTTTCGTGCCTCGACGCGCAGCGCTTCCGAGCGCTCCCTGCTGGCTTCGAGCTCGGCCCGGGCCCGCCCATAATGCTGCAACTCCTGGTGTCGCAGGGCCAGGATGTTGTCACCGACTTCACCAAACTGCAGCAGCCTTGCGGTTGCAGCGCGCAGGTCCTCGTATTGCGGCGCCAGGGGAATCTTGCGCAAAGCCCGCTGCATCTGGCCGGTGGCGGATTCGAGGCGCTCCATCAGCGGCGTGAGCATGTCATCTTCCGGCACATTGGCCGATTCGCTGAGGATGCCGGCGGCCAGGTTTCCTTCCGCCTTCAGCGTCATGAGCGCATCGAGCGTTGCCGCGCTGGCATCCGGGTTGGGTGCAGCGCGGCGCTCACTGGCCAGCACCATGTCAAACACCACGTCATCGATCAGCGGCGCCAACGCCTCCAGCCAGGCCTCGTGGGCCTCACGCAATGCATCATGCGCGGCAACCCGGCGAGCGCCGGTTGCCAACCGCTGGCCCGTGGCCTCATCCAGCGAGCGGATATGCACGGTGAACGAATCCACCAGGCGGTTGAGCTCGCTGGATGAATGAGCTTCGTCCACCTGGGTGGACCACCGTGCCGCCAGCTCGGACAACTGGGCAATTTCGCGGTCGACTATTTCACGCACGACTGACCGTTCTTCCTGGCTGCTGCTGGCCATGATCGCCGGCGCGCCGGCGGTGATGCGCGCGCTGCCCTCGGCAATCTGCAGAACCAACATGATGCGTGGCATGCTGTCTGCCGTAATGCGGTCCACTGCGCCGCGCAGCTGCCCGAACGCCACCCAGCCCACCACGCAGGCAGCGATGGCCAGCGCTGCCAGCGTGCCGAGCGCCAGTGACAGTCGCGACTGGATGCCCAGGTTCTGCCATGCCGAGCGGATCACCGGGTTACCTCATGAATCGATCCATTCGAGCGTATTTCGGTGAGATAGACCTCGTTGAAACCCTGGTTGCTGTCGATGCCGAAATGCAATGACATGCCATCGAGTTCACGGATGGTTCCGGCACGAAGCAACTGCAGGAAACCCTGACGGGTGACTTCCGGGCCGAGTTGCTCCAGCGTGGTGGCCACCAGGCGCCCGGCGGCATAGCCTTCCAGCACCACGAAGTTGGCCTCCATTTCAGCAGCATGCTGCTCCAGCGCTTTGTTGAAACGCGCTACCAACGGCCTGCGGGTGTCGCTGTAGAGCGGCATGACCTGGGTAACCAGCACCTCCGCGCCGCTGCCGGCGAGATCAGTGGCCAGGGCGCTGCTGCCGACAAATGACAGGGTCATGAACCTGGGCTCGAAGCCAATCTGGCGGCAGATCCGGATGAACTCCGCGGTTGGGGCATAAGCGCCGATGATGAATACCGCATCGGGTTCAGCCGCGCGCAGGTCCAGGGCGGCGCGTTTTACCGCCGTAGTGTTGCGCAGGTAGGTGGCGTCGCCCACCGGTTCCAGGTTGCGCTGGCGCAGCGCCCGGGTTACCGCATGCAAACCATCGCGGCCAAAGGTGTCATCCTGGAACAGCACGGCAATCCGTTTCTTGCCAAGTTCTTCCACCAGGTAGGCAATGCCCTTTTCTGCCTCCTGGTCGTAGGAAGCGCGCAGGTTGATGACGCTCGCCAGGTTCGGGTCACGCAGGAACTGAGCCCCGGTGAATGGTGCGAGGAAAGGTGCGCCATTCTGCTCAGCCACCGGTAACACGGCCCTTGCCGTGGGCGTGCCCACCTGTCCGACCAGGGCAAACACTCCATGCCGGCCCAGCAGTTCGTGGGTATTGGCAATAGCGCGTGTGGGTTCGTAGCCATCATCGCGCGCGATCAGTTCCAGCCGCCGGCCATGCACGCCACCGGCGGCGTTGGCCTCGGCGAATGCCGTCTGGATGCCAAGATTGAAGTCATGGCCCAGCGCGGCCGCCGGACCTTCCAGCGCCGCGGACTGCCCCAGCACCACGCGGTCGGGATGGATTCCGGGCTCAGCCACACTGTGGCCGGCAACCAACAGGAAAAGCCAGGCCATGCCTGTGAGGCGGGGGCGCCAGCGATTGAGGGCCAGGATGGACACCGGAGGAGGTTAAGGGAGATTGCAGCAGATTGTCCAGAGCGCAGGCCGACTTCCACAAAGCGATGGATGCCGGCTCGGAGGCCGGCATGACGGACTACACGCGATGGATGCCGGCTCGGGGGCCGGCATGACGGACTAAAACGGCGGGCGTCATTCCGTAACCGGGCCCGGCAGCCCACTTGCGGTCATTCCGGAAACGGACCCGGCAGCCCCCTTGCCGTCATTCCGGCGCAGGCCGGAATCCATCATCCGGTGGGTATTGGATCCCGGGTCAAGCCCGGGATGACGGAGTGAACAGTCAGGCCCGGGATGACGGAGTGAACAGTCAGGCCCGGGATGACGTCGAGAGCCACTGGGCTTCATTCCGGCTCAAGCCGGCGCTGCAATCCTGATCCGTGAACGCAGCTACAATACAACAATGAACATCTACCTCATCCGCCACGGCGAAGCCGCCGAACACTGGCACAAGGCCGATGATCCCGGCCTGAGTGAGCTGGGCCGCCAGCAGGCCCAGGAGGCTGCCGCGAAACTCTTGCCGCAACTTGGCCCGGATGTGCGCCTGGTCAGCAGCCCCATGGTGCGGGCGCGCGAAACCGCTCAACCGCTGGCCGAGGCGCTGGGCATCGAGCCCACCATCATCGAGACCTTCCGCGAAATCCCCACCCCGGTTGAAAAGTCGCAGCGCCACGCCTGGCTGCGAGAAATCGCGTTGCAGAACTGGCAGGACCAGCACCCCATGGTGCTGGACTGGCGCTCGGCCCTGCTGGACGAAATCGGCAAGGTGCGCGAGCACACGGTGATCTTCACCCACTTCATGGTGCTCAACGCCATCGTCGGCTCGTTGCAACAGCGCGACCGGGTGGTGTGCTTCCTGCCGGCCAATGCCTCCATCACGGCATTGAAGTGGTCGGGTGACCGGCACGACCTGCTGGAGCTGGGCCAGGAGCTCAAAACACGCATCGACTAGGGCGTTGCCCGGTCGCGGCTGGCGCCGCTCCTACAGCGCCGACCGGGTAATGTCGCGGCTGGCGCCGCTCCTGCAGCGCCGACCGGGTAATGTCGCGGCTTACGCCGCTCCTACAAGCGCTGGCCGGGGCATGTCGCGGCCGGCGCCGTTTCCACAAAATTGCGCCAATGACGTTACAATTCCTGTAGCCAGGTTGAAACGGGTTGCGGTGGTTTCGTTTTCATCAACCACCTCAGCTTCAGCCTGGAGGCTTGGTTTTGATTCTGCCGGCCATTGATTCCACTCATAATGCAACCGGGAGACATTCCAATGCGATTGCTGGTTATTTGCGTTTTGCTTTTTGCCTCTGCTGCTGTACCTGCGGCGAATTTCTCGGTAACCACGACTGCCAACAGCGGCGTAGGCAGTTTGCGCCAGGCGCTGATTGACGCCAACAATCTCGGTGGTGGTCCACACATCATCATTTTTGATCCTTCCTATCCCCAGTTCGGCACCATTACCCTGGCATCCAGCCTGCCGGTTATCACGGCCACTGATGTACGGATACGCGGTTCCGACCGCAGCCCGGTGATCAACGGCGCCAATACCTACGCCATATTCCGCGCGGCCAAGGATGTCTCGCTGGAGCTGGAAGATCTGAATATGCACCAGGGCCGGAACGATTCCGGTGGTTGCGTGGCAACCGATACACCTGCCGGAACCGGAAGCCTGCTGATTGAGCGCAGTTATTTCTACCAATGCATCGCGAGTACAGGCTCCTTTCCGGGTGGTGGCGCCGTTTACTGGAATGCCGACTCACCGGCCCAATTGACCATCAACGACAGCGCATTTTTTGAAAACCAGGCCATCAGTTCCAACACCGCCACGGAGCAGCCTCGCGGCGGAGCCGTGGAGAGCTCCGCGAACACCATCCTTCGGCGCAATGTTTTCAAGGACAACACCACCAGTTCCGCGGGTGATCGCGGTGGCTATGGCGGCGCGGTGTCGCTGTATATGCCGGACCCAAATGGAGTCTCCGAAATTTCGGACAACCGGTTTGAGTCCAATATCACCGACCCGGCAACCACCTTTCTCGGCACTGGTGGCGCGGTTCGGGCTTACCTGGTGCCAGGTGCCCAGATTTTCGTGGAGCGGAATTTCTTCCTGGATAACCAGGCCAGGCAGGGCGGTGCTCTTTCCCTGGCAACACAAGCGTCGAGCACCACCACCCAGGCAACCCTGATCAACAATACCTTTGTCGAGAATGATTCCACGCTGGATGGCGGGGCGGTGCGATTCAATGACCTGCAGTTATTCGCCAACCACAACACCTTCTACAACAACAGTGGCGCCAGCGGCAGTCACCTGAGTTTTGAACGCGTACAAATGCGTACTCTGGAGAACAATGTGCTGGCTGCAACCAGCATCAACCCGGCCTGCTCCATCGTCAACAGCAGCATTGTCAGCGCTTCCCTGGCCGGCAATTTCTTTTACGAAGCCTGCGATATCCTGTCCTCCAGCGGCGGCACCGTGACTACCAACCTGGAAGTACAGGTAGTTGATACCGGCCCGCGAGTGGGTGTTGCCATTTTTGTGGCCGGAGCCGACCCAATCGACGGCGGCAGCTCCAGCCCGTCGATATGCAATGCCACGGATGCGCAGGGCACCCCGCGGCCACTGGATGGCGACGACGATGGCATTGCGATCTGTGATGCCGGCGCCTATGAAGCACCGAGTGACATCGTATTTGAAGATGGTTTTGAAACCTGATGGCAAGCCGGCCAGCGGGCTGGGGCAGATACCGCAAGCAAACGTGAAGTTCCAGCCAGTGATTGCCTGGGCTTGTGCAGTCCTGCCACGCACACCGGCCTTGCAGCCAGGCTTGCTGCCAGGAGACAGCTAACCCTCACATCAGGGGATCGAGTTCTTCAGCACCCGATTGCTGCATGGCTTCGCGGAAGGCGGCCATGAAATCCGGCGGGCCAAAGGCTACCTGGTGCGTCAGCGTGCGCTTGTCCCCATCCTGTTCATGTTCGTGATAGATCAGCGCCACTTTCTGCGCCACGGCAAAACTCTTGATGCGGCGCAGGGTTTGATCGGGAATTTGCCATCCCACCGGCACCGCGCGAATGGTGGCCCAACGGCGGAAGTCCTGGTCGAGGATAACGATGGCGCCGCACTGGTCAGGACGCATGTCGTCAGGCAAAGGCGAGCCCTGGAGTTTCCAGCCACAGTCAAAATTCCGGCACGGGTTTTCCGGGCGCTCCGCATAAATTGAACAGCGCCCTTCGGCCAGGTGCCGGCAGGCGCAGCCCGGCCGCATCCGCATGCGCGCCGATTCCAGCCAGCCTTCGCAGCACGCCGTGCATTCGCCGCAATTGCGCGTTTGCCATTGGGTTTGCACGTCAGTCACAGTTTTCCTGTGTTGGCATCACCCGATGTTTCTGCAGCTGGCTTTTTCGCGAATGTGGCGAATGTTCGGCGTGTTGGGCTTGACGCCAACCAGCGTTCATTCCGTGTCTTCAAAGCCGTCGAGGAATAGCAACTCCTCTGGTGTTGAAACAAAAAGATTCTGTACCGGTATACCTTCATTGCAGGAGCACCTGCTTCCTGTTCCAGGATACGCTTCCTGCACAGCGGTACATTGTGTACTTTCGTTGATGTCCCAACTGGCGCAGGCGCTGACGTCAACCACGTCATCTCCATCGGAGTCACGACACAACAGCCCAAGTTGCGCAAAACGATGCGTGACCAGGCAGCTGCCGCCACCGCCGCTGCAAGGCTCCACCACCGCATTACCACAGGGATTATCGACCGGGCTATGGACGTCGCCGCAAGCATCGCCGTCGAGGTCGTAATAGGCCAACAGGTCCGGGTCCTGGCTGCCATGGTTGCACGCGCTGGCCGGGTTGGCCAATGGCATCAGGGCATCTTGAAAGCAGTTGAAGCTTTCGTCAGTTCGGGCTGAACCACCCAGCTGGTTTATCCAGAGGCCGATGTCATAGCGGTCGACCCTCGATTCAATCCTGATCTCCAATTCCACTTCGCGCCACGAGTCCGCCTGGCAGGTTTGCGGAGGCCCGACCAGGACAAACCGGGAAATAAGCACATCATTGGATGAGCATGCCGGCGCGCCAGTTTCGAACACTCCAGCCAGGCATAGCGAATCCGAAACCCCCTCGCCCTGGGCCATCAGGGGAACGGACAGCAAGGCCACGGCCAGGCAATAACTGTGACGAATGGTTGCTATGGCTGCCTCGATTTCACATATGCGAGAAATCCACGCACATCCGCGGCCGCTTCAGACCAGGCCTCGCCCAGGTGTTGCTCGAGGCGCTGGTGGTAGGCCTGTGCCCAGCCGGGTAATTCGTAATTCAGCGCGGGCAGGAACTCGAAACAGGATCCAAAGCGGAAATCGCCAATGCCGGGATGGTCGCCGCCGATGAAGTCTCCGCCGCGCAGGAAGCCGGTGCGGAAAATTTCCAGCACTTCCGCCAGTGAATCCTCCGCCGCCTGCCGCGCTGCGGCCTTGATCTCATCGGAAGCCGCGCTGCCGGCAACCTCGCTGGAGTGATTGGGAA
Organism: uncultured Wenzhouxiangellaceae bacterium; assembly: GCA_964470455.1. Lineage (GTDB taxonomy): Bacteria > Pseudomonadota > Gammaproteobacteria > Xanthomonadales > SZUA-36 > JAWXBM01. The sequence continues at coordinate 68,709 of CAYYCX010000008.1, read as the reverse complement.
AACCCAACACCGGGTATACAGCGCGGGCCAGTAAGGGGTAGAACGAACCCGTGACATACAACAGGGCGCTGTCATGCACCGCTCGCTGCGTTGCCGCCTTGGGATAGTAACCCTCCAGCGAAAAGCGGTTGCACAGGTACTGCATGATGGCGCCGCCCTCCCACAGGCCACCGCCCGGCAGTGAATTATCCTCCAGGAAGGGTGTGAGATGCGCCGGGCACATGGCCAGGTATTCGGGTGAACGGGTTTTGCCGTAAGCATCCTCTTCCGCCAGGTCGAGTTTGGCCGCGCGGATCAATACGCGCGCGCACATGCTGTTGACGCTGGGTTTGATGATATGCAGTTTCATGCTCATGGCAGGCTCCGGAATTGGGGGCTGGTAGAGCGCTAATTTACCTGATTTCCGAATGAAGTATGAGTGGCTTCAGCCCTCATGCCTGGCTGGCCGGAGCCTGGAAGTGGCCGCGCCAAAAGTCGCATGAGGAGCAGGCTGGCAACCACCCCGATGGCCGCGAAAATGGCCAGGAACCAGAAATAGTGCTGGTGGCCGGCCAGCCCGGGCGAGCGATCCAGCAGCACACCGCCCACGTAGCTGACGAACACATCCGGCGAATAGCCCACCACCGAGATGATGCCCACCGCGGTGCCGGTGATGGCTGCCGGAATGCGCGCATCTTCCAGCAGCGCGTAGTACAGCGAACGCAGGCCAAACATGGCCAGGCTGCCGACCAGCATGTTGCTAAGGAGTATCCAGGCAGCGCCCGGCACCGGGGTGCTGAGGGCGAAGAACACCTGCGAGACGAGCAGGGCCACGAAACACAGCAGCGTCATGCGGCTGACCTGGTAACGGTCACCCAGCAGCCCCAGGCCCAGCGCGCCGATGGGCCGCATCCAGGCCGCGACCGCCGACAGTTGCGCCGACTCCACCTGGTTGAGACCATAGCCTTCAACAGCATAAAGCGAATAATTGTCGAAACCCTTGTATGCCACATAGGCACAGAACACGATCAGCGAGATCAGCCATACGGCCGGCAGTCGTAATGCGCGCAGCACGTGGGTCGTGACGCTTTCCTGGCCCGGATCCCACTGCTCGAAATGCCTCGCCGTGCTGTCGCCGGTATCCGCCAACGCATACCAGACAAACACAGCCGACAGGGCGGTGACGATGGAGTAACCCAGGATCACCATGCTCAAGGCCGCTTCGCGGTCCGCCATTTCGGCCGCCATGAAGCCATCGGGAAACAGGAAGCCAAACAACAGGGCAGAGAGCGAGGCCAGCGCCGCCGAGAACACGCCGCGGCCACTGTCCAGCAGGCCGAAGGCGCGGCCCTGGGTGTGATCACCACCCCATTCACGCGTGGCCCGGATCAGTGCTGCCCAGAACAACAGGATGGTGGTGAGCCCGAAAAAGCCCCACACCAGGATGGCGCCAACAAAACCCGGCAGCGTAGCCAGGTAAAGACCGCCGGCCGCCGTGCTGAGCAGCGAGGCTACCAGCAGCGAGCGGGCGGAGAAGCGGTCGGCCAATGGGCCGCCGGGAAAATACGCCAGCATGGCCACGACTCCGTACGCCGCCTGTACCGCGCCGAGTTCGGTGTCGCTGAGGCCAAACACGTCCAGCACTGTCGGCCGGAAAAAGCGCGTGATGTGGAAGGGCAGCGCGTACACCGCCTCGCCCGCCACGATCAGGCCGAGCATGTAGATGATGCGTCGGCGGGTTGCCGCCGTGGTTCTCTCATTGGCAATCGGACTGGCCTGGTGGCTGCGGTTGGTGAATCAAGGTGTCACACGCACTGTACCATGAACACCATTATCGACCCGTTCGCGAAAGCAGGCTGCGAGTCCTGACCACGCGCCGGGATCATGCACCTCGGCAAAGCGGGAATTGAAACCCCAAGGCCATGTCTTTTCCGGGTAGCCGGAACTATTTACCTGTTCATGGACCTTGCATAAACTTGAACTGATACGGCCCGCATGCAGGCCTTGATAACGATTCAAAGCAAACAGTGAGGTAATGCGTGTGGCCAATGACAACGCGATTTATCGCGACTGCCCTGCCGGATCCGGCGCGGACACTATCCTGATTACTATAACCGGCACCATTGTGCTGAATTCCACTCTGCCCACCATCACTGAAGCCGTTTCGATCATCGGCCCCGGCGCCGACAGCCTGGCCATCGATGCGGATGAGACTTACCGGATTTTCAGATTCGATTCGGCAGAACCGGGTGAACAGTTCCGGCTGGAGAAAATGACTTTGCTTGATGGTTTCAGGTCGTTCGAACCTGCCGCTGTCTATGTGCTGGATGATGTGGACCTGGTGATGGAAGACATGGTGGTCAGCGGTATGCGGCTGAACCCCAATGGTAGTGGCGCAGTCAGCGGCCAAAACGCCTCGATCACCATTCGCCGCTCCACGTTTTTCAACAATGGATCAGACAATGGAAGCGGCGGTGCGATTCAGGTTTCTTCCGGTACGACAGTGGTGATCGAGGATTCCACGTTTGAAAACAATTTCGTCAACGACAGCACCAACGTTGGCGGCGCGATTTCCATCGGCAACGGCGGTATTGTCACCATTCGCCGATCCACCTTTAGCGGCAATACTGCCGGCGACCGCGGCGGCGCCATCGCCATGTTTGCTGCCAACGCCGTTCTCAACATTGAAAGCAGTACCTTTGCCAACAACAGCGCTGTCAATTCCGGAGGCGCATTGGATATCAATTCCGGAACCGCCAATATCGGCAACAGCCTGTTCGCCTTCAACCTGATTTCCGGCACGCCGGTGGGTACTCCCACCAGGGACATCAATGTGTCCGGCAATGGCGTAATCAACACCCTCGGCTATAACGCCATCAGGGATAATTCCGGCTCGGCCACCCCGTTCCCGGCCGGATTACCCAACGTCAACAACGATCTGGTGGGGGCTCCGGGTGACCTGTTCAATCCGCAGATTGTCGCGCTCGCTGACAACGGTGGCCCCACCCGGACTCACGCCATCCAGGCCGGCAGCCTGTTGATCGACGCCGGCAGCTGCACCGGGGACACTCGCGACCAGCGGGGTTACAGCAACCCCGACACGAACCTGCGAATTGTCGACTTGGCTGCCACCAACGCTGATGACGGCTGTGACATCGGCGCCTTTGAACGCGGCGCGCAACCCTTTGTACTGAATTTTGCCGATGGGTTTGAAGATCCGCCCGAGCCCTGATACCTGATTTGCCGAAAGTTGAATACGGCCAGCCCGCAGATTTAGGCCAAGCCGTTAGTCGAAGTGGCTAGGCCGGGCAGTTAGCCGGGGCAGATGGGCAGCGCAGTTGAGCGGCCCGGTTAGTGCAGGTGTTTATTGGCCAGCCGGATCCACACCGCTGCGATCACCGCGCCGATGAGGTTGAACACCAGGTCGAGCGCGGTGTTCACGTAACCGCCCACGTTGTTCTCCGGCACAAACACCGTGACGATGAACTCGATGATTTCATTCAGCGCGCCGAGCCCGGTGCTGGCCATGGCGGCCAGGGTGAGCAGGCCAATGGTGGGCTTCGCGGCGATTCCCTGCCGTTTCAAACCAGCCACCAGCCCCAGCCAGCACAACCAGGCGGTGATGCCGAACCCGTAGGCGTGCACAAACTGGTCGTACTTCAGCCAGCCCGGCCACAGCCACAGGTTGTACAGCACCGCGGTTTCACCACTGTGAGGCCAGGTTTCCGGAATGGGCATCAAGCCACCCGCCAGGTGCATCACGCCCCAGGCGCTGAGGCACCACAACAGGCTGAGCGGAATGTTGATGGTGTGATGCACCCACCAGATCACCGCAGCGATGACCAGCAGCACACCAATGTAAGCCAGGAACTCGCTGTTGCCGCGGCTCACCACCCAGCCGGCGGCCAGCAGCATGTAGGCGAGGCTGAAGAGCAGAACGGGTAACAGGCGTTTGTCCATGCCGCTATTGTGCATGAATCACGCGAGCGTTGGGCAGCAGGAAGGCCGAATGCTGTTGCTTGCATTCGGCCAGCCTGGATTGCTAAAGCTACCTCGGTGGCAGCGGTTCTGGTGTTCCCAGGATGATGTCGAAAATATCGTCCAGGCCTTCCTGCCACTTCTTGTTCTTGACGTTATCCCAACTCATCAAGCCCTGGTTGAGCTCGCCAGCCTCCGTGAGCACCTGGTAAGCAAAGGCAATCTTGTTGTAGTAGAACGCGACCTCCTCGGTGGGCCGGTCGTCGGCATCACCCGAGGTGCTCCAGCCTTTTACAAACGCCCGTTCCAGCTTGTAATGCAGGTAACAATTGGGAGTACCGTCGGCATCCCTGGCGCTGGAGAAGCAGACATCTGCCCCACCTGCGCTGTTGCCGTTGATGGCGAACTGCGCCAGTTGGCCTGAAGATGAATCCATCGACTTGGAAATTGTGCATTCCTGCAATTCGCCTACGCCGATGTTGATATCCCCGCTACCGCCCTTCTTGCCGCTTTCCTTCATTTCGCGCTCAACGCCAAATGAAAAGGAATCGGCGACAAACCAATCCGCACTGCCATCTGGGCCTTTCACGTCACCCGATACGCCCTCGATCTTCACGTAGATTGCAGCCGAAGCTGCACTGGCCGCACACAGCATTGCGCAGGCAATCGCACTGGTCAAAATCTTCCTGGTAGGAAACTTCATAGTCGTGACTCCCATCAACCATGTTAAAAGCAGACACATACTGCCTTTAATATATAGGCGAGCATGAGCGATTCGTCCACCACCATAAGGAATTGCCAGCCCTGCACCGCCTGTTGCGAGGGCTGGCTGTCTTCACGTTACATTGAGATGAGCCCCGGCCATCCTTGCCAGCATTGCAGGGGCGGCGGTTGTGCGATTTATGCGAACCGGCCGCAGGATCCTTGCCGCAGCTTCAAATGCGGCTGGGTGCGTGAGGGCAGTGAGCTGGATGAGTTGCTGCGGCCCGACCTCTGCGGCGCCATCCTGCTGGAGGACCGCACATTCCAGGGCTGGGACGTGATGATCGCCACGCCCACGGGCTGGAAAATTCCCGACCCGACGCTGGCAGCGCTGATGCAGTACTCCCGGGGGAAAGGAACGCCGCTGATCTACATCGAAAATCTGCATACCAACGGCGTGTACAGCCGCTTCAAGCGCTCGGGCTTCGGGCCCAGGGAGTTTATCGAGGCAATTACCCGGAACGCCGGAGCGTTGGAGCGGGAATTGATCTAGCGAATGGCGTTTCCGCGGGAGCGTTCACTGCCCAGGCTTGCATTTCGATTCAGTCCTCAATGCCGAACTTGTCTTTCAGCTCCTCGATTTCGCGCAAACGCTCCTGGTGCTTCTGCGCACGGATTTCCTGGTTGCGGATGTTCTGGTGCTTCAGCGACACATTGATGAAATCCTTGATCCACCCGCCCAGGATGAAGGCCTTGGGTGAATCGGAAGAAACCGAGTAGGTTTTGCCCGTGTCATCCACCCTGAGCTTCATCGGAATGTCCATCAGGCAGCGGTTTTCGTCGTCGTACAGGCACAGGTTGAACAGCTTGATGTTGTTGGCAATCGCCTGCCTGTCTTCATCGTCCTCGAATCGGTAACGCACACCGCTCAGTTCGAATTCGAATTTCTTCCAGTCGTTGACCTGGCTCGACTTGAGGATTTTCAGCTCATACCACTTGCCATCCTGGCTGAGAGGACTGATCGCATGCTCGCCGATCGAGCGGATCTGGTTTCGATAGAGGTTCCACACGTGGTAGGAAATATCCGTTTCCCAGGCGACTTTCTTGCGGTCCGCGATCAGCTTCTGCAGCCGCGCCAGCTCCAGCCGGCTTTCTTCTTCCGTACTCAGGCATAGCGCATCGCTGGCCGCCTGGCGCCGGGCGCGATCTTCGGCCAGGGCTTGTTCCGTTTCAGGGTCGAGATAGAAACGCGCCCAATCCTGGCGCGTTATGCCGCGTTGTTGCTTCCGCCGCCGGAGCAGCACGGCGCCGATGCCAACGGCCAGCAGGATTACCAGCAGGAAAAGCAATTCACCGGACATGGAGACCCCTTGCTGTTGTGGCTCCAGTTTACCTTCTTTTGTGCCTGATTCGGCTTCTGATCAGCGCCGGCATGGTTCCATTCGCGGAATAGTCCTACGGAACTGAAGTGCTTTTCGCATGACTGGGTCTGGCATTCCGAACCAGGATTGGGCCGTGAACATCGCGTTCTTCATCTTCAGGATGACAAGTTGTACTTGTCACTTTTACACTGGCCATTACGCCATAGATGTCAGCAGCAATTGGCGAATCATTTTTCAAATGAATGCCGACAAGGTCAGCGACATTGACCTCGTCGACTACCATTAATTGGGAGCTGTAACCCTGCGCATGAACCACCCCCCGCACCCCGGGAAACACGTCAGGATGACTTGCCTGGAACCACTCGGCTTGTCGGTGACGGACGGCGCAAAGGCTTTGGGTGTCAGCCGCCAGGCACTGAACAACCTGGTCAACCAAAAGGCCGGCATATCGGCTGAAATGGCCGTGCGGCTGGAGAAGATGGGTTGGGGTGAAGCGGAAAGCTGGTTGAAGCTACAGGCAAATTACGACCTGGCGCAGGTCATGCTCCGGGCAGACAGCATTATCGTTCAGCCGATTGCCCTCTGAATCTCAACCAGACCGGGAAGGTGTTTCAGCTGAAACGCCCTGGAAAAGAGATCTTCCTCGTCCTACAGAGACTCGAAAACCTGGCGCAATCTGAGCAACATGATGGCTCGGTACCCCGCTTCCAGGCGAGTCTCGGCTGAGATGGATTCCACTCGGGCGTCCGCAAGGCTCCGATGAATGGCTGCCAGCTGTTTTGCAACTTGCCTGGCGTTCGTATCGTGTCGCTCAAGCTGACGCGTTTTGAGCAAGTTTTCCAAATTCATTTTCGTCCCCCATTACGAAAATCCTGGGCTCGGAAACCAGGCGTTCCGCAAAGCGTTCATGGTTCGCCAGGTCAGTGGCGAATTGCTGTGCGCTCATCACCACCGGATTGATTTCCCTTTGCAGTGATTCCTGCAGGCCAGCCAATGCCATCACCACATCCAGCAACTCCACCTCGCCCAGCACGCAGATGTCGATATCGCTTCTGGCGTGTTGCGTGCCTGTTGCCATCGATCCAAACACAAACGCGAATTGAATTCTGTCAGCCATTGACTCCAAAGCTGTAGTCAATTGCAAACCCAGGCCTACCGTCTTGCGGAAGATGGAGGCCAACTCCTCAAATATGGAGCAGGAGCGATCTGCCTGGTACAGCACCTGGTTGCCCTGACGATCGCGCACCAGCAAGCCTGCTTCCGCCATGGCCTTGAGCTCGCGATGCAGCGAACCGGCCGAAATACCGGTCAGGCGTTCCAGCTCACGAACATGGAAGCGTTCGTCCGGACGCAACAGCAGCAGGGCCAGTACCTGGCGGCGGTAGGGGCTGAACAGGAAGTCGATGGGTTGTTTGTTGGTCATGACACAATTTGTTCTCAGAATCGCTACGATTGTAGCTATTTTGAGAACGGATGACTATGTGCCAGTTTTTCCTGAACTAAAGTCGAACCGATTTAACATAAAACACGTTTCAGCTGAGCGTGCGTGTAACAGTTTCTTAAAAGTGTCACCCCTCAGTTCATTAGAGATCTCACTCTCTCCGCCGGTCGCTGGATTCTTGTCAGGATTTATCTATTCATTTACTATTCACAAATGGACAGTATGGAAAGCCAAATCATCGGGTTACTGACACTGAATCCAAACGGACTCAGCGCCAGCGAGTTGCGCGCGGGATGTAGGCCCAGAATCAGCCAACCCACCTTGTGGCGGCGCCTGGAAATACTCCAGGCACAGGGTAAAGTGGGGCGGATCGGCCGTAGCCGGGCAACCCGCTATGTGGCTTTATCCTCAGGCCATGAGATTGCAGACTTGCGCTCCAAGGCATTGCACCTGGAAGTGGGAAAAAAGCTGCTGCAAGAGCCAAAACTGGTCGAGAAAGCACGCAACCAGGTGAGCCAGATGAAATCAGCGTTGCCTTACGCCGAACCCTACCTCGACCAGTGGGCGCGTTTGTTGGCCGGACCCATCGAGGGTGTTCTGCAAGTCCTTGGCAGGGATGACGAAGAGGCCAAGGCCTTGCGCCATACCTCGCCCTTTGCCGGCTTGCTCAATGAGCGCGAACGAATGGCCGCGCTTGGCAAGCTCGGGCTTGAGTTCAGGGCTGAGCGTTGACGCCGGACCAGCTCAAGGAAATCCTGCGTGCCGCCCGTGCCCGCACAGAGGAGACTGAGTTTTACATTATCGGCTCGGCAGCCGTCCTGCATATCTTCAACACCACCGATCATCACCTGCTGACGCGAAGTAACGAAGCGGACCTGATACCGATATCAGGGGATAGCGAAACCGCTGACATCCTCAGTAATGCAATTGGCGAATTGTCGCCCTTTCATGCCAACCATCATGTCTACGCCGAAGGCGTGACTTTTGAGACGCCCACGTTTGCGCCTCGAGATTGGCAGGCTCGCACAATCGAAGTCTTTTACAGCGATATTGGTGTTACGGCGCACTTCATGGAATTGCACGACCTCGCCCTGTCCAAGCTTGGAGCTGGGCGCCCCAAAGACATGGAGTTTTGTGAAGCATTAGCGAAATCCGGGTATCTCAACAAGGAAGTGCTTCTAGAAAGGCTGGCCATCGTGCAATGCAACCCAGGCCAAAGAGAACTATTCAGAGAAAGAATCCAGCAGATATTTACCTGAGATCAGCCAGCGCTCAACGATTCCAGGCAAAGTGTTCCCGCGGAAACGTCGCCCTCAATTGCCACTCATCTGAACAACACGCTAATCTCTTGATGTATGCCGTCCCAAAATAACCGACCTGAAATACGTTTTCACACAAGCTCCGCGAGAACGCTATGTCGCCGCCAAATCGTCCATTCCGCGGGCTTTGGCCACATCGCGCACCGCAACAAGGAAAGCATCTAGGTCATCATCTTCCAGCGCAGCTGCCAGGTACTCAGCAATCACTTCTTCATTGTCCAGGAACTCGCTGGCATCGAAGGGTTTGACAAGAATCGTAGTGGACTTGGCCATCGTTTAGTGGGGCTCCAGTTGTATTGCCAATCGGATGGCACACCGTATGTCTCTTTTCTGGGTGCTTTTTAGCGTCACGCCGCCCTGGGATTCACTTCGGTACGAATCTGCTTACCGTCCGCGAGCTCAGCCTGTTTCAAATCATAAGCTACTTGCAGATTCATCCAGCTTTCTGCGTCACCACCAAAATATCGTGCCAGCCGCAGCGCCGTATTGGGTGTGACGGCTCGCCTCTCCAGCACGATGTCGTTAATGCGGGGTGCCGGAACGCGCAGTGCCATGGCCAGCGCACTGGGCGTCAAGTTCAGCGGTTGCAGGTACTCCTCGCGGAGTATCTCTCCAGGATGTATGGGGCGCATTCCATTCTTTGGCATCAGTTTGGCCTCAGTGGTAATCAATAATAGCTACATCAAACGCATCGCCATCTTTCCAGGTAAAACACACACGCCATTGATCATTGATACGAATGCTGTGTTGCCCTTTCCTGTCGCCTTGTAACAGTTCCAGCCGATTACCAGGAGGTGAGTATAAAAACTCCAACGAAGTTGCTGCATCCAGCAGTGCCAGCTTTCTTTCTGCCGACCTACGCACATATTGCCACCGGCGCGGGCAGGTACCAGCGAAAAGTTGCGCTGTTGCCTCATCTGCAAAACTCTTGATCACAGCGTGCTGCCATAATGTATCACGTTTAATGTGTTGCGTTAAACTTGGTATACCGATTGATGAGAACTTAGTGCAGCCCAACCTGAAACCTGCGCTTGAAACAACACGAGGCTCTGCCGATAGTCTGCGAGACTTCGGATCACGTGTCGTTAGTAACTTTGCTATTGAATCTGTAAGAAATTTGTGTGACAGACGTGAAACTCCCAGATCCGCTTTCAGAAGCGATCCGCGGAAACGCACATTAAAGTAGATTTGAGAGTGGCAACGATCAATTGAGGGGTGCCGCTCCGGGCCGTCAATTCTCGCCGACGCCTACCGACTCTCAACCAGCACCAACCTGGCATTGCGAGCCCTATAGAATTCAGCTGCCTGGAGAAAGTCCTCCGCAACCTGCGGATGGAACTCGACGATCATCGTCAGCGACGTGTGCGTCGCAGAAATTCTTCACTGGTGATGGCGTTTAATTCGCCTGACTCCAAATCGTCGTCGCGCTTCAGGGCAACTTCGATTCCGGCGGGGTCCAGCTGTTGACTGACAGCGGGGTCTGATCCGTCACCCAGGCTCTTCCAGGCCGATAAGGCCAATTGCTCTCTTTCAGCAGCCGTCAGAAGCTGCAGGTCTTTCTGCATTTTGGACAGGGTGTTCACAAACATAGTCTACTCCAAGGCCAGCAAGCCGTTGAAGCACAGCGAGCCATCTATCCGAAGAATGCTCCATGGTGGCTTCGTTGGGTAACTGGGCACAATGGGAGTTATCCGTAACCTCTGTAGGAAATCTTTGATCCTGCCAATGGTCTGCGCGGGGGATTGTGATATCCGTTATTTACCAATCGCCTGGAGAACGGCGCCCGGATTATGATCCACCACTTTCAGCAGCACCCTCGCCGAGCCTCTGGGTGAGCGCAGCCCCTGCTCCCAATGACGCAAAGTGCCCAAGGAAATTCCGAACGTTGTACAAAACTTCTGCTGGCTCATGCCGGTTTTTTTGCGAATTGCCTTTACATCGATAGGCTCAGGCTCGTGAAAAATAACTGCGCCCTTCCTGCCTTTCGCGTGCGCGATGGCATCATCCAGGCTGGCGCTGATTTCTTTAAATGCCTTGCTCATTGCATCTCGCTCCAACATCTCACCAGTTCTTTTACCAGCTTCGACAGAGTGTTTTTCTCCTCCATCGACAGGTTGGACTTTTCATTATCTGAATCAACCCGCATTCAAAGCGAGAATAACGTTCTCCGGATCGTTACGTATCGCCGTCAGCAGTGCGGCTGCAGCCCCGTCCGGGACGCGTACACCCTGTTCCCAATTCCGCAGCGTCTTCACGCTGACATGTATCAGGCTGGCAAATTGAGACTGGCTTAATCCCAGGCTTTGTCGAATGTCCTGAACATTCAAGGCATGCACTTTGAAAGTCCTGGCGGCTTTCCGCTCTCCGCGCAAAATTTGCCCTGCTTCGCCAACCGAAGCCAGTAATTCGTCAAAGAGTTGTTCTTTCATCTGATTGCCTCAATTCCGCTCTGGCCCATTCGCCCAGCTTCCTGATTTGTGAAAACAGAGGTTTCAATGAAAATCACGTCAATACTACCCCATTGGGGTATAGGCGCTCAATGTTGGTACTTGCGCCAATCATTTGGACAATCTGCCTCACGCACGGGCTACTGAACTCACTGTGTATCCCCAATACCAAATCCGCTGGCGAGGTTGCGAAGTAATCTCAAGCCGAGATCGGCTTCAATCGGCATGTCACCAATCAAATGGACTCGACCGCTGGTGTCAATCTCCCGCTGGATCAAGTCATTCAGGCGCTTACGAGCCGGATCAGCCAACAGCTCAGCCATATCGTGGCCCAACAGCCAGGCTCCTGCTTCTTCATAGTCAAAATCCGCTGCATCCAACAGAGCCGGGGCTTCTGCAGACAGTCGTTCGAGGTTGCCCGCATCCAGGTAATGGCGAAGAATCACAGCAATGTCATGGGCATCAGTGCCCGGCCTCCTGTGTCTTCGGTCTTCCCAGGCAATCAGCTTCAATACCACCAACGAGGGTAAAGAAACGACTCGAATGGATTGTTCGCGAGGTAGTTTGATTTCAATCGTGCAGTCATAAACCTCCTGAAAGCCGAACACATTCATTCCTGTTCGAAAAGTCGAGCAAGATGCACCTTGTAGATGCGCTCGGCAGCCTCGATGCAACGTGCATCGCCCGCGGCCAACAAGTCAGCATAGATCAAAACGGGTGGCACCAGGTCGGTCCATTCCCACTCGTAGTCGAAGTTCCAGAACCGCTGACGAAATTCCACGTTTCCTGCAGGGTCGGTTCGCAGTTGATGTTGCGCGATGAATTGACCAGAAGGTTTTTCACCGTAGAACGTGACCACGCCAGGTCGCAGGAATTGATCATTTCGAGCGGCCGCCGGCTCGGCGCCCAACTGCAGGCCGTATTCTTCCGCCCTGGCCTTATCCCACCAGTCGCGAGCAGGGGCCTGAAAGCGGCCCAACAACAGCTTGGGGCGCAAGGTACGCGCGTAGGCCTCAACCCAAATGTCCAGCAAGCGGCGGCGGTTTCTCAAGCGACGCTGATCGCCCAGCGTAATAATGAAGCCGCCCTGAGCCAGATCAGCCATCACCCAGCCCACGGTTCCATGGGCCACACCGGCAAGCGCTGCCAACTCCCGATACGGCCTATCGATCCATTGGGGCTGGCAGAGCAAGGCAAATACCACCTTGAGGCCGGTGGGCTTGAACGCTCGCCCGCTTACGTTTTGAACATGAGTTATTTCAGCAGCGCGTTGCCCTTTTACCCAAACCAACAATGGAGGTTGATTGATGTGGGCGTTTCCTGCCGTGTCGAGAAAGGTAACCCTACGCTCGTGCAAGGTATCCGCCAGTTGAGGGGTAACGTAGTCCGTTACCAACATCACCGGGTCGCCCAAAGTTTCCAATTGCTGCAGCTGCAAGAGCGTGGCGCCCAGCGTGGCAGGACGCAGGCCCCTTTTTACCTCTGCCAGGAGCTGCGTTGTTTTACCATTCACTCGCAGAACAAGGGTTGCATCCACGTGTTTTTTACCGATGCGCGGCTCAAGTGCTTTTACTTTAAGGTTTACCCCGTGGGCTTGCGCGGCGGCGATTGCACGGTTCAAAAGCTCAAGTTTGTTTGGCTGTATGTCCATTATTTACGATTGTCCACGTTACGTGGACAGAAATCAATATTGGACACGACGTTTCTGACGTTTAATCCTCATCGCCATAAATTGACAATCCCTGGCCATAGGGGTTGTTTGAGCTGTCGGCGCGGTAAGGGCTGCCCGCGCCATAGGGATCACTCCTTCTGTTAATGCCGGACAACGCGCTGGTAACGATGCCCCACCGTGGATACCCGCCCCTCGGTACACACCATATAGGCATTCAGCGCCTTCGCATGGCGCCGCAGGGTGGCCGGATCTTCATGCCGTTGCAGGGCCTCGCGGGAGTGGCGGCTGAAGTAATACAGCTCGGCGCCGCGCTGGTGATCAATTTCACCGTAGGCCGACAGCCACTCCAGCACCCGGTGCGGAATGCCGCGCTGTTGCATGCGCACGCGGGCGTGTTGGGTCAAAGCCAATGAAACCTTCATTTCTTCGTCCTCGCTTGCGGCCGGGCGGGAGCTTGCCCAGCCTTATCTTCGAGGATCGGGTTCTCAATAGGTGAGAAGGGGCTTCTGCGCCAAAGTCATTCTATGTTCTGGAATCCAGAACTACGTGCCCGGCATTTGCTGAAGTGCCAATTGATACACGGAGGACTGACACCCAAATTGGCGCCCCGCGCCGTCCTGTCATCGCTCGGACCGATGCGCTAACATCCTCCGTCATGAAGACTCCCAAGAACATCTTCACCGTTGGATACGAAGGTCTGACGCTCGAAGCATTTATTCAACGACTGCAAGGTAACTCCATACAAACCCTGGTGGACGTTCGAGAGCTTCCGCTGTCGCGCAAACGGGGTTTTTCCAAGCGTGCTTTAGCCCAAGCTCTGGAACCTTATGGCATCACCTATCTGCACATGCCAGCCCTTGGGTGCCCCAAACCCATCCGCGATCGCCACAGGGCCGACGGCAATTGGAACCGCTACACGCATGCCTTCATGAAGCACCTGGCCGAACAACAACCCGCTGTTCAAGAGTTGGCCGACATCAGCCATACATCGACCGCAGCTCTGATGTGTTACGAGGCGGATTTTAACCGTTGCCATAGAACGTACGTAGCTCGGGCAGCAGGAGCTACCCGCGGTTTTGACGTCGCGCACATTACTGCGGAAACAACGATTCCTGAACCGGGGCGTCGGGCTGTAGCTTAGGCGGGTAGAAAAGACTCACGATTAACCACTGGTCAGGGAAACGATGAATAGTTCCCATAAGGAACATTAAGTCTTTACTGGGTAATTCCTTTTCAATCTTCGCGCGAAAAGGCGCTTCCCAATTCTGGCCATGTGCTCTTTGCACATTCCAAAACAACGCGCCAATTTCCCAATTTATGATTCGGTGTACTTAGCGCCCGCCGCCGCCACACACCTCCCATTCACAAGGGACTCCATCCCCATCACCGTCCATGTCATTGCCGGGACAGTTTCGAAGGAAATAGTGAGCCTCGTCGCAGCTGGTCATTTGCTTGCAGAACTTGCGGCCGTCGCATTGAAATTCGGGTTCTGGCTCCTGGAAAGGTTGCGCCAGCGGGATGAACGTATTCGACACTACATCACTGGGTTGCCGTAGTTTGTGGTAGGCATAAGCACCTACTGCAATCACGGCGACAAGCAGAAAGAACGAACCTCCTCTGCCAGCGCGCGAATGCCTGTTTCGATCCGGGATTCGCGACCTGTCACTCGCCTTATCTCGTGGCCAATGATTGTGATGAGTTCGAGGAGACGGTCGCCTGGGCGCTACGGGCGGGGCAATTTCAATCCTTCGGGTTTCACCCTCGCGCAATACATCCTCGGCACGAGGTCGTCCCTGGCGATCGGAGGAAGCTCGGTAGGAAACCTTGTCACCCACTCGCGGCGGCGGCATGGGTGAATTGAAAGCGCTGATGTGCACAAAGACATTGTCGCCACCGGAATCCGAGGTGATGAAGCCATAGCGCTTCTCTGCGTTCCAGTGCTTGATTTTGCCGGTCGCGCGCATGTTTCTAACGCTGTATCACCCCTTGAAAATCACCAATAGAAAAATCGGTATGTCATTTCAGCCGCTTGAGATGCTCTTCAAATAGCGGTGCCGGCAAGTCGCGCGAGTAGCCTGTTTCCATGAATCCTTGTTTTGAGTACTCAAGCCACCGGGCTAGCGCGTTTTTCTGTCCAAAATTGCCTTCCGCCAAGCCCAAAACAAAATCTCTGGGATCGAAGACCCACGCTTCAGCTTGCCAGTCAAACTTCTTAATGGAGCCTCGCTTTCTCCTATCTAATTTGAGCTTTTCGAGTTCGTGGGGTAAGCATTCGCCTTCCGCAATTTGCTGCAAAGAGCCTCGAACCCAACTTGATTTCAAATAGACATTTGCGTTTAGTGTAATCGCGATACACGCGGCTAAATCAACGCGAGCTTTCCAATATTGATGTATCCAGCCTGAGCAAAGATGATATTTGTAAATTTCCTGATCATTCAAACTGCCAATTCGCTCTTGAATGATCAACACTGCATCGTATTCCCAAGATTTGGGCGTACTCAAATACAAATTTGCGATGAAACGTTCACTACACTGCGAATCAACTAGCTCATTTAGCCAGGCCTTGTATCGACCAGGGTCTTTGTAGAAGTTATGCGTTGAATAGACCTGATTGTCTGCGCAAAGCAACCATTCCAACCTAACGTTGAATAATGAGCTTGCTGCTTTTAGTAACTGATCATCCAGCTTTTTAAGAGCAAGATCTTCATTCGAAATATCGGCAATCGTCAATCCGTGTCCAAAAAACCCTGGTATGTGATTCCGATGAACGCCATGTGATTCAAATAGTTTAATAAACCGAGACGAGACAGATTCCTTCTGCCTAAATTTTTCGAGCAGCTCTCTGATTTTTACATCTACATGGAAATGGAAACTAAAGAGAGAAAACATAGCTCTACTAATTCGTCAGAAGGTTCGACAAAACTTGCGGATACGAAATCGAAATGATAGCCGGCTATTGGATTTCATTTACTGGTTGACACTGGCCTTAAGAAATACTTGGTTGCGATGGTATTCCAGATACTCCTTTTGCACGCTGGCGAAGGCCCCAACCCGCACTACCTCATCCACTTTTATTCCCATTCTTTTCAGTGATTCCTGGTGCGCGACTGGTGAAATCAAGAGCTCGCCATGTCCTTCGAAAGAAATAAAGCCGCGGTCAAATAGATGATCAATTGAGGGTGTAAGCAAAAGGCCATTACTCCCATCCAGTCGCTGCCAATGGTCTTCACAGTCACGCCAGGGTTTAATGTGGCTTGCTCGGAGGTGTTCTATTCGGTCAACACCCGTGATTCTGCAGCTTCTTTCAAGCCTGAGGACTTCTTCTTTAAACTTACCTTGGCCACGTCTCGCGACAATAATGGCCTCCCGCTCAGTCTCTGGCATGGTTTCGTCATGGCGAATCTCGCCTGCGATATGCTCTTCCCACTCAACTTGGCCAACCGCGACGTCTCTCAAACCCTCATCTAGCAGCGTCCCCAAACCTACAGAATTAACCAGGTGGTGTGCTTCGGTACCAATCAATTCTATGAGGACATTAGCGAAATCCTGAGACAATCTGGTGAGGTATACACCCTGGTTGCCACGTCCAGATGCTTGCAATGGCGAATACTGATTGGGCAGTACCTGGCCAAGCAGATTCATGTGCTCTGCAGGTCGAATCTGATGCAATAGCGTGTGAAAACGAACATCGACTCGCCAGCCGATTCGACTCCAGTTCGGTCCAGCAGCACCAAATTCAGGCGGTTTGGGTGCTTCATAGGCAGTTGACCGGGCAATGCCTATCGCGCGGATGAAGGTTCCTTGAAATGAAAATACGAGGTCGCCTGGCGCGACTTCACGCATGAATTCATAAAACGGGTTGCGACCATTATGAGCGTTACGTTTAGGAGACCAAAGGTATCCACCCTCAGTCTCTTGCTGAAAGGTTTGGTTTTGATTGACCCACCAATAGCGCATCTATTGAGTCGTCAGATAGTCATGTCACCAAGAAACTCCGATACCGGGTCCACACCTGAAACCAATAAGTGGTCACGGGCCCTGGTACAAGCCACATAAAGCAGATGGCGTTCGGTGTTGTAAACCTCTTCTAAATCCGAGTCGTCCACCACCATAGCAATTCGCTCTTGCAGTGGTATAACCTCATCATCACAGGCCATGACCACGACGGCACGAAACTCCAGGCCCTTTGCCAAATGCATTGTGCTGATAGACACGAACCCACTGGTTGTCGAGGCATGATCGTCCAATATCTTGAAAGGCAGATCAGCGTCTCCAGCTGCTCGTTTTGCACGCTCTATTTCCGCCGTCGAGCGCACAAATACTCCGATCTCGTGTGGTTTCAAGAGATCACTCTCGACTCGATCTGATAGCCAAGCGCCAATGGCCTCAGCTTCAGCCTCTATGGTATTGAAAACTTGTATTTTCGGGTCAGGCCCATTGAATACTGAAACAGTACCGCGACGATCCTCCTTATTTCCATCCACATCTGAAACTTCCGGTCCCAATAAGCGATCGGCCTGCATTCGAATCTGGTGTGATGTTCGGTAGTTGACGCGCAGAGTCTGCGATCGTCCCCGAATCTCAACACCCAGTGCCTTCCAAGAAAAAGGCTGCTGGAAAATTCTTTGCCCCAAATCACCGGCAAAAAATAGTGCGTTAGGGCGATCAGCGCCAATAGCCGCGAGGAACCTGAGCTGAGACACACTCACATCTTGCGCCTCATCAACGACCGTGAATTCGAATGGTGGGCGCTTGTTCCCTGCGAGCTTTGATGCGAGTTGATCGAAGAGTTGTGACATCGTCAGCAGCCCTGTTTCAGTTAGCCGCGCTCGCAGCTTTTCGAATATCGACCAAAGCAACGCGCGCTGCTTTTCATTGAGTCGCGTCTTTCGGCCCAGGCGCAGGACATCCCGATACTCTTCCCAGGTGTGAAGTTGCCAAGCATCAACGACATGCTCCCATTCATTCAGAAGAAAATTCTGGCTGAATTTGTGGTCGCTGGTTTGCTCGGATGCTTCACGGAGATAGTTTTGGATTACTTCCTTAGAGGCGATTTCTGGCCGGCTTAAGTTCGATGAATAGAGTCGGCAGCCAATATCATCGATCGAATGGACTTCCAAACGCTCCGCAATGCGCGGTTCATTCGAGATGAGTCGTCGAAGTTTAATGCGCAGTGAGTTGGCCAATGTTTCTGAAAAGGTAGTCAGCAAAACTCTCGCGTCAGGATGATTTCGTGCCAGATAAACGGCTCGATGTAGCGCAACAATGGTTTTACCGGTTCCTGCCGAGCCCGAAACTCGCGCTGGACCGCCATAGTCCTTTTCGACCCACTGGCGTTGTGCCGGATGCAGGAAAATGGTCCATTTTTCCCAGGGAAACTCTAACGCCCTTTCTAACTCTTCAACATTGCTCATCACCCGGAATCGACGCTGCGCATCAGGGTGCTCGAATGGATCAGCGCGTGCCGTTACCGGCTGTGCTACGCGAGGGACACCACCGGTAGCGATTTCAAGTAGCGCTTCGGCGGCTTCAGCCGGTAAGTGGTCTGCCAAATCGAGCACGCTGTCCTCGTTAGCCGCTCGAACATCTTCCAGCCACTCTTCAGGAACACCATACCCTAACAGTTCATCATCCGATTTCTGCGCAAAGAGTAAGGGCAAAGCCGTCTGAACCGGCTCCTTGGATACGAATTGCGGAACTACTATTTCTTCTACAGTTTCCCGAATTTCCACTAGCTGAGCAGCACCAGTCTTTGGATGTGTCTCAAGCTTGCGGCGCTCTGCCCATTTGTAAGCATTGTCATGGTGGTCAACGTAGCAAAGCAGTAGACTTGAAGCCGTCTTGTGCACAATAAGGCGAATGTCGCGACTCACTCGAACTGACCAAAAATTGGGGTCCTTAGCTCGGTCGAGTTTGTGGAAGCTAAATCCTGGGTTGGTTGGATTGAGTTGTAGGTCGAATGCCGTGGTTTTTACAGACTTCTGTTCTTCGCCTGTAAGCTTGGCAAGGCTGTCGGTGAAAGTGTCGGCTATGCGAAAGTGCATTTCTCTCTTCTTGGACCGTTGCGCAGCACCACTTAAACATCCTCTTCGCGAGTTGGTAGGGCCCAATCTGGCGGCAATGGCCTCCAGTCGGGGTAATTGCTAACAGTTTCACTGACGGCAGCTCGGGTAGAGATTGATTGAGAATGAAATCTCCTTAATGATGCTAGTGGAAAATCCACGTGCACAACATCGTCTACCTGACGTTCTATCAGTCTGCACATATCCCTCGCCCAGCGCCTAACCTCAGGGGCCCAAGCTCTGCAATCAGAATAAAACCCATTGTTGGCGATGGCCACAATAGCATGCAGTTGCATACCCACGGTTTGAATAAGATGGTCGTAGGAAGCTGTGTCTTTATTCCACGATGGAACCGCTATTAGCTCAGCACGGCGCAATAAATCCGCGACGCGACGAACCTCCAAAAGTTCACTGCAAATAAGCACTGACAACTGTCCGTATAAGGAATCTACGACAACCCGACTACGGCTTTTACCTAATCCTGGCATAAAACTGAGACTATATTCTTTCAACTCCTCAGCTTCAGAATCAGCCGGACGGCGTTTGGTCCAAGGCCAAGTTGCAACCGACCCAAATGGGCCAGGAAAGACGGCATATACTTGATTATAAACGTGAGGTTGTTTTTGATGATGGAGGTACTCCAGTCCTACTACAAGGCCAAATGAACCATGCTTAGAAACGTAGTTGGCGACTTCACGAAACCATCGGCGTGGCAGGGCCAATTCTGGCAAAATTAGAAGGCAATTCTGGTTGGTCTCAAAAGACTTTGATCCAGCGACTGAAGCCGCCTTTCTTAAGACAGTTGCAAGACCCCGAAGTCTATCAATGCTTTCAATTGGGTTCTTTTTTAGAGCTGCATCAAACCAAGAGTGATCAACAACTAAGTTTCCTAAAATGATGCAAGGGTCGTTTTGATAGGACTCTCGTAGCTCTCGATCCCACTCGCGGGTTGGTACTTGAACACATGGAGGAGTTTCAGAAATTACATGACCAACCGCATGGCGGTAGTCAGTGCCCCTGACTGCATTCACAAGTTCCAAAAGCTCTTCAAATATATTTTGATTGAAGCCTAGGCTTTCGACTTCATATAGGCAGCGAAGTGAAATATCAAAGTACGAAGGTGGACGTGTGCTCAGGAAAAGCCTGACTGGATCAACCCACCAGGCTTGGTCACCAAGCTCTCTTACTCTACCTACAAAATCACTAATTGCGCCAATTCTCGCTGACAAATCATGATCGAACTGCAATTCGATCGGCGCCTGCCCCTTATCCGCCGACAGTGACCCTCGCAGCAGGATATCGTTTTCGCGGTCTAATGCACGAAGATCTGCGATGGAAAGTTTCCTTGCAATATTCAGAATGGATTTGATCGATAGCTTTCTAGTTCGATAATTGAGCCCCTTTTGCAGCCCCTCGGGGAGATCCTTAAAATTTTCGACATAGCTAATCGAACAACTAAGGGATTCTAGCCTTGCCTCGTGCAAGTAATTTCTGAGCCAAATCCATGCAGAATTTGATTTTATTTCAATGTCTCGATAATAAAGTCCGGAAATTGAACCACGCAAAGTTTCAACATCACCCCACAAAATTTCGGTTCGCTCGACGAGTTCGTTTACTTCATCCCAATCCTTAACGCCCGCTGCGATTCCCAGCAGTCGAAAAGCAGAATCGAGACTTTCCACCCAACTATCATGATCGGCGACCAACCTTTCTAGCCCCTGCACTGCGCCTTTTACAATTCTTCTAGCGTCTTGGTTGTTCACCAACGTTGACATTCGTTCCAACGAACTCAACGCTGTCGAAAGTGCAAAGTGTTCCAATTTTGTTCGATCAGCATCTCGTAAGGACCTGACTGGTGTTCCTGCGTCTTTGCCTGCACGAATGATTCTTCGTGCTTCTTTTGGGTCAAAAATAGAAGAATCTATAAAAGCGCGACGTTCGCTAACAAGGTGACGGAAATCTGCAGAAATTGCACTCAAAAAGTCATGACCCTCCTGTCCAGTTAGGCGGTATGCACGACATTTCTCACGCTGTAGACAAAAAGTAGAACCATGGCGCTTAAGGGTATCTACGTTTAAATCAAATCTTTCCGATTTCGCGCCGGACAGAGGGATGTAATGACCTATGACTGAGTCAATCGAGTTTGATTCCGGTCGTTCAGATCTTCCAACAATCACAAAATCGTCAACATACCTTCGATATGATATTAAATGTGGATGTTTAAGAATTGCGTCATCGAGCGAAGCCAGCGCAACGTTTGCGATTACTCGGCTGGTTAGGGCGCCAATTGGAACTCCTATTTTCCAGTCCAGCCCTGTACAAACTTTTACCTTTCTTTGAAATTTCGAGTGAGCACTCAGCAGAGACTCCGTGGCAGATCTGAATTTACCCAAATCTAATGCTGGGCGATTCTCAGCCGGCCTAGAAAGCGCTTGGAGGATATCCTGGCCCAGCAAAAACCTCGCATCAATCGTGTCGTAGAAGCTCGCAAGGTCTGCGCTAAGCACCTCTATCGGTATTTCTGAATCTTTTAGGTGCTCTTGAGCCGCTTCGAGACTCTCTTTTCTAAATTGGTTGTACTTCCTTGGCCAATATTCAAATAGCCATCGCGAATGTTTGCGAACACCGCCATTACGAATATCCAGTCGATAACCAACTGCTTGCTTCGGGACTATGGCATCCAACGCTGGGCCAAATTCCCAGAGGTAGAGAACTTCCACAATTGAAAACTCAGGAGATGGCGTCAGCCTTATAGAAACGTCTAATCCACCCTGTTGCTCTGCAAGTCGTTCGCCCCCGATTTCAATTATCTGATTGTCTTGAATTTTGATCCTTCTTCGACGTTTCGGCACAACCCAAACTTGACCTATGGGTACACCTGAGAACCAGCCGTCACCGTTTTTTAGCTTCTCCTGTAGTCGAGCCAAATTTGATTCTAGGTCGCTCTCATACTTCGCTAGATCGACCAAGCCCACACCTCGCTTTTCAAAATACTGCGAGACCTTCGCCTGGCGGAAGGCAAGAAAGAGATCGCTAGTGCTTACATTCAACTTCCTGCCTCACCTTGCTCAACTTTAAACACCTTCATGACTTCGTCTCCTAAGTGGTTTATGACCTTCACGGCGATGCGGCCTGATTTTGGTCTGTCGAAGGGTCGGGAGGTGTCGCTGTTGAGGGTTTCCCAAGCGTCTTTATTTATTTCGGCTTTGAGGGTCGTCTTCAGCGCCTTGTAGGGGTCATTCGCGCCGAGGAAGTAGGCTTGGCGGACGAAGAAGCTTTCTTCGTTGTAGTCGGTGTCGATGAACCAGCAGGCTATGCCTTCTGCGCCGTCGCTGCGGACTTCGCCGGTGTTGGGGTGGAATACGTCGACACCGTTGATCTTGACCTGGATTTGACCGTCTTTGGTGTCAAGGATGTCGATATCGGGTTCGCCAAATACGACGAAAAGATTGCCCTTTCCGGTGTTCTTCAGATCATCGGCCATGTGTAGGTCGGCATTCATGCGCGCTTTTAGCACGGGGATACGGCCGAGCTTGTCGAACTCCGCGGAATGTGCGTCGTAATTGAACGCACAACTGATCAATACATCAAAATCTGCGTCGCCAGCTTCACGTGCTGCAGATACGAGGTCGGGGCGTGAAACTGTGCCAAATTCAGGGCCGACAAAAATAGCGGCTCTTTTTTCTTCAGCGGTGCCATCTTTTTTGCTGCTTTCTTCATACCGGCCTTCTGCACAAATGAGATATCCAGGCCATGGTGTTAAGGACTTAAAGGTGATTTTGTTGGCTTTCTGTGCTTGCTGAACTCCAGCGGTTTTGAGATTTTCCAAAATCATATGGACGAAGCTTTGTTCTCCCCCATAACCACGGGTCGAATCGGCTACACCATCGATCAGCTCGTCGTGCTCATCTACCCCCAAAACACGATGAGGTGAAAGACTCTCAACCGTAAATGGTCCGGCGACACGAACCGTTTTTTTGTCCTCGTAGGGTTTGTCGTAGAGGTATTCGAATTCAGCCTTGGCTGCGATGGACGCATCAATTTCCCGCTGGCGGTCAATGCGAGCTTCCCACCAGTCAGCGTGCAGCTTCTTCGCTGCGTCAGTCCACTTGTCAGAAGCTTCGCGCGAAATTTCCCATTCCTGCCAAGTCCTCTTCAGCGCGGCGTTCAGCTTCTCGCGTAATGGCTCCAGTTTCGCCTGCCACTGTTCCCAGATGACATCGATTTCCGCGTTGCTGGCGATAGAACTGAGCATGACGTGCGGCACGCGTTCATAGACGAAGCCGTGACGAATGTCCCCCTGCACGGGCTGCGAACTCGGCGCGGTGTGAGTAACTTCAGCTTCCTTTAGTTGGCCCTCGCGGGTATCGGCCAGCAGGTAAAAAGGGTAACGCGCGCCCATAATGCGCGCGCGGGCCAGTGCTAGTGCCACGCGCGAGGTGTCAATCGTGATCCAGCGGCGGCCCCATTGCTCCGCGACTGTGGCGGTGGTGCCGGAACCGCAGGTCGGGTCAAGCACGAGATCCCCTGGATCGGTGGCCATGAGAAGGCAGCGCGCAACAGCCTCAGTTGCAGTTTGAACGACGTAGACCTTTGGGTCTGAGCGACTTTGAACCCCACCTATATCGAGCCAAATATTTGTACGCGGGTTTGCAGCAAAGTCATCTAGCAAGCGAACGTAGCGAGGAGTGGAGCCTTCAAGCATTACACGTTCGGCCTTAACTGCGCGAACCAGACCATCGACCGTTGTCTTCCAGTGCAGACCTTTCGGTGGAGCCCATTCCTTTCCATGATAAGGAAATGCCTGCTCAGAACTTGACTCGCCTTGCGACGTCAGATCAGCTGACGTCGCAAGGCGAGTCAGTTCATGAGCGGAATTCCTTAAAGCCTGAATGGATGAAATTTCCCGATACTTTGTCGCTCCAGCCTCGCCAGCCTGTTTAGCAGTCAATAAATTACGATATTTCAACAGAGGCCTTTTCTTTGCATACCAAATGATATAGTCGGCCACGTTTGACAACGTATCGCCTGAAAACCCTGTCGTTTTCGCATACGCAATCGTGGAGACAAAATTGTCCTCCCCGAGCACTTCATCCATAACCGCGCGAACGCGGTGAACATTTTCATCGCCGATCTGCACGAAGATGGAACCAGAGTCGGAGAGGAGATCGCGGGCGACGGTGAGCCGATCTCGCAAATAGGTGAGGTAGCTGTGGATGCCATCGCGCCAGGTGTCGCGGAAGGCTTTTACTTGCTCGGGCTCGCGGGTGATGTGGTCGGACTTGCCATCCTTCACGTCGCGGTTGGTGGTGGACCACTGGAAGTTGCTGTTGAATTTGATGCCGTAGGGTGGATCGAGGTAAATGCATTGCACCTTACCCCGCAGACCTTCGCGCTCAGCCAGTGACGCCATCACCTGCAGGCTGTCACCAAGAATCATTCGGTTCGTCCAGTTGGCGTCGTGCTGGTAGAACTCGGTTTTGGAGCCTTCATCGGGCAAACCGTTGAAATCGGCAAAAAGGTCAGTTTGTAGCTCATCCTCTTGTTTATCTGCCTCTGTTCGGCGAAGCAGATCATCAATAAGCACCTTGGGGTGAACTTTCTCCTGGATGTATAGCGGCGGTGCGTGAATAACCAGGTCTGACCAATCCTGTTCGTCTTTACCACGCCAAACCAACTGTGGGTCCAAGTCGCGGTTGCGGCGCTCGTATGCCACTCTTACCGGTGAAAGCTCCTCCTTCGCCATCACCGACTGGTATTCAGCCGTTGGAATGTTCCTACGCGTGGCTTCTTCGTGCTTTAGAGTTGCAACGGTCTTTTTGCTTATCGCTTTTTTCTTAGCCATTGTTTCCTCTCAAGCCGACTTCTGCGTTGATACTGATGCAATCATCTTATTGAATTCGGCTTGCACCTTCGCTTCAAAATCGGATTCCATGGAATAGATATCGCCAAACTGGGCAAAAGCCCAGCGGCCATAATCGCCCAGGTTATTGACGCCAGGTACCCAATAATTCTCCATGGTGGACTTTTTCTCCTTGGCATCTTCGCGCCGATAGCCTTTTATTTCGACGACAAGGTTTAGCAAATCTTCATCACCATGCCCATCATCCACTTGAACAATAAAGTCAGGGCGGTAGGTGCGCATTTCAGAGCCATATTGATAGGGCACTTCCAACCACAGGCTGTGGTTTTTGACATAGGCCTTAACGAGTTGATGCGCTTCTGCCACACGGCAGAATTCACCTTCCCAGTCGCTATCCAAAATGACCCAGTTCACATGACAGCGGCGAGAGTCGGTTTCCCAGCGGTCAGGACGCGAGGTTTTGAAATTCACGTGAATTGATGAGCCAGTGGGGTTGTAAGAATCCAGTACCGCCTTTATGGGCTTGGTGCCCACCAATTTTCGGGTGATGGCTGCGGTAATCCGCTCACAGGCCATATCCGCCAGTGCTTGATACATGAGTTGGGCAGGGTAGGTGCCGCCTTTGCAAACCAAACACTCATCGAGCCACTGCTTGGCAATTCGCTTCAGCTGGCCGAATAAATAGAGTTTGGGTTCTTCGCCTGGATCCCGCCACTTGGTGTAAATCAGTCGCTGGGTGAGATGAAACAACACGGATGATTGCCGCATGTCACCCGTATGAACCAAATTGAGATCGACTCCTTCTCCAATGATGCCGGCAGTGTGCGTGATGGTGGGGCCAACCAGATCAGGCGTTAACTCAAGAACGGAATCATCATTGAATTCAGCCGTGAGCCGCTCTTCGGGCAGTTCCACCCGATAACCAGCCACTCGTGGGAATTTAATCTCGAGGTGATCACGCTCGGGGCGCATGGCCCTGACATGAATGGTCTCGCGTGGAGGTTGCGGGGGACTGACTACCGGCTTAGCTGCGAAGTCAAATGGAATACCCAGCACATCGGCATATTCAACGTTAAAGAGGCCTTCTTCGTTCAAATCATAAGATTGGCGACGCAATGCGCGGCCAATGACTTGCTCACAAAGCAGCTGCGTTCCGAAAGCTCTAACACCTAGTACGTGGGTGACGGTATTGGCATCCCACCCTTCAGTGAGCATGGATACTGAAACGACGCATCGTATCGCCCCACCCAGACGACCCTCTTTGCCCACCGTGTTCATCACTTCACGGAGCAGGTCTTGATCGGTGATGTTTTCAGCCTGTCGTGCATCACATGTGCGCTCGATGATTTCACGACGAAATCGCTCGATCTCGTCTTCAGCCATGGAGCGGAAGTTTTTGTCCAGGGCTTCTCCGGACTCCAGTTGTTCACTGTCGATCAACAGTGTGTTTGGCATTCCGAGCTGATTGCCATGCTCATCAAAATTTCGGAATAGCTCCAGCCGACCATTCTCTAAGGTGGTGGACCCATCTTCGTTCTCACGATGGAAGCCGGAGATATAGTCGTAAACCAATTTGGAAGTGGCCGTGTTATTGCACACGATAATGAAGCACGGCGGCACTCTCATGCCGGCATCACGCCATAGGTCATACGTTTTCTTGTAGTGACCGTAGAGTGCTTCCAACGCAGTTTGAAGCGGGATAGGAAGATCGAATGGATCGAGCTGAGTTCCTTTTCCTCTCCCCTTTTTTGGCATTTTGGTGCGAATGTGTTCCCACAGATTCCGAAACATGGGCATTTCGTCGCCGGGAATATTTTGAGCCACGGGAACTCTGGGGAGTTTAACGATGCCGCACTCGATGGCATCCATGAGTGAGTAGTCACTCATGGTCCAGGGGAACAGTGTGCCTTCGGCATAGCCGGAGCCACTGAGAAAGAATGGGGTTGCCGATAGGTCGATTACACGTGGAACACCCAACTTACGATTAACAATCTCCAATCCAGAAATCCACAATCGGGCAGCTTCGGTGTTTTTCTCGGCTTCTTTTCTGTCGTCACCTACCAGCTTTACATCATCATCGCTAGGTTTTTCGCGATAGCAGTGGTGCGCTTCGTCATTAATGACCAGGATGTTCTTGAGCCCCATCAAATCTGGCATCACTCGCTGAAGCATCTGGCCTTCAGTTTCCAGGGTATTCAACGCTGGGCCGTCACCCTGAAGAAGTGACCGACCACCTTTTGAGAGTGCAATGCGCTCGCGCAGTTTGAACGCATGGTAGTTAGTGATGACAATTTTGGCCCGTTCGAGGTCTGGCAGCATGTCGTTGGGCACCAACTCTCGGCTGGCGTAGTAACTATCCGGGTCGTGAGGTTGGAGTACGCGTAGGCGATCGCGAATGGTGATGCCGGGGGAAACAATTAAAAAGCCGCGAGTGAAGCGCTTACTGTTGGGGTGCTTGACCGCATTGATGGTTTGCCAGGCGATGATCATGGCCATGACCGTAGTCTTGCCAGCACCGGTGGCTAGTTTCAACGCTAATCGAGATAGCTCGGGATTTGCGTCACGGTTGGCGTTCTCAAGGTGTTCCAGGAATGCTTTGGCCGCTGCTCCAGCATTCGGTGCAACTTCAGTTAGCCAAATCGCTGTCTCGACTGCTTCGACTTGGCAAAAGAACGGTCGAATGTCACTGAACTTGTGACTGCGCCAGTGCTGCAACAATCTGGCTGTTTCAGGGGTTACCCGCCACTGATTGGGATTTGGAAGCATTCGCCACTGATCCACCTGTTGGCGAACACCGTTAATAATCGCTGTGTGGTCGTATTGTTGATCTTCTGTGGTGAGGCCTTTGCCTTCATCAAATGCAAACTGCGCCTGGGCTGCGCCCCCTTTTCTCTTTTTGGGCTTGGGGATAGGCGTGATGAAATCGGCGGGGCGACGCGTATTTTTGATTTCTTGGGTGGGCTGGCCGGTATCGTCCAACTCCCAATGTCTACTTGGGTACTCGTAGGGCGAGTTAAGTATTGGCCTTTCAAAGAATTCGTTGGACATTTACTGTGCCGATTTCGTTGTTTGTGTTTGTGGATAGGATAACCCCATCACGAGTTGCACATTATTAGTTTTCATTGATTATGCCCCGGCAAGCTGGGTATTTCGTGCACCCCCAGAATTCTTTGCCTTTGTTCCTGCCTTGCTTCGCCATTCGCCTCACCATGGGCGATTGGCACTTTGGGCAAGTCACCGTATCAGCTTGAAGGGGTTCAACCATCGGTTCGATCGCGCTCACTTTGGATTTGAGTGACGCAGCGAGTTCTTCACCGCCAATCAGTTGGATACCGCATTGCCTGGCCAAGTCCTTTGCAGCCTGGGTGTAACTGCCACTTGCAACGAAGATTCCGGCCTGAGCACCTCCAGCGGCCATGCTTCCCAGAAGCTCACGCACTTTTTCAACACCCACCTGGTTGGTCTTCCAATGCTTGCATTGCACGTATGTTTTCTCGCCATCCTTGCGCAGCACCATATCAACACCGTTGTCGGGGCCTTCGGGTGTTTCCAGCACGAAGTAGCCTTGCTGCCTGAACATCTCACCCACGTAGGATTCGAACTGTCGCCATGACAGGCTGCGGATATCAGCGATGCTTCTGGTGTTCTTGAAGCGCTTTCTGCGGACGAGTTGGGTGAGCAATGAAAAGATTGCACCCAGCAGGAAAAGTCCCGGAATTACCCAACCGAATACTCTTGTGAAGGTAACTACGATTTGTCCGGAAATTCCATTCGGAGGGTTGAGTTCAAGAAACTTGAAAATACCAAATGTTATGGCTGCAGCGATTACGCCCACCGGCCAGGGCAAGCTCATTACATCTTCGAGGAGGCTGGTTCGGCGGGTCATCATGCTCTGCCGCTTTTTTATGCGGCAGGGGAAGTGGATCCCGGCTCGGGGGCCGGGATGACGGACCAATGTGGAGCCGGGACGACGGAATACAAATTGCCTGCGCGAGCAGGTGGCCCTGCTGTGGTCCCTTGATCATCCCCCTGCATAAACCGTGTTCCCTTTCGGTCTAGATAGAATTGAGTCTACGGCTGGGGAGGGGTTATGGCAAATGTGAGAATGGGCGCAATGGCTGGGTTCAGTTGGTTTCGGGGCAGCGTTGGATTGCGGATAGAGCTCAGGAAGCCCACTTCAATTCAAGCTTTTTCTCGGAAACCGCACATTCCCTGAGATAAAGATTGATCAGGCTTTGATAGGGCACTCCCACTTCTTCAGAGAGTTTTTTGAAATACTCGATAGTTGGCTCGTCCAGGCGAATGGTTACCTGGCGCTTTAATGCTTGTGCATATGGGTTCGGCTTGGCATCAGAGAAATCATAGTTATCACGCATATCGATCACCTTCGGTATCTGGTTGTTTCCTTCCGGTTTGCTTTACGGCAGGAAATTATTCGTATCAAGCGTTCATTCACTTCAAAGCAATGGCAAACGACAAGTACTCGCAATTTACCGCTAAAACCGAGAAGCAAGAATCGATCTTCATCTTCTGAATGGTCGGGGTCTGCGATCAGCAAGGCGAACTCGTCGGCAAACACCGATTGTGCCTCAATGAACGAAATCCCGTGCTTACGAATGTTTGCCAGGTTCTTGGCTTCGTCCCATTCAAAGTCGAGATGCTTCATGCACTACATTGTAGTTACATCGTAATATTGACGCAATGACAAAGAACCCGAGAATTTAGCGTGATTGGTTTTTTGAGAAATCGTAATTTACCCGCACTTTTCACAACGGCTTAGCCCCTTTATTGAGTATCGCCACATAGGCCCGGTAGGCAAATACCCGGTCCCGGTTGCAGCCGGTGATCTCGCGCACGATGTCCAGTTCCCGCAGCGCTTCTATGGCGCGTGAATCACTAGGGTAGCTGAACCCGGTGCGGGCAACGAGGTTATTTATGGTGAATTAGCACTACATAGTTTCAGGACTCGGTCAGGGCGTCAAAAGTATCCATGTCCAATACCCGATATTTCAGTGTTTGTGGAGCGGGATCTGACAGAGAGACGTGCGAACCGGGCCCTGCAAAATTTTGCGGGAATAGAGCCGCGCAGTTTCCATTGCCTTTTGTGGAAGGATAAATAACGCCCTCGTACCCCACCGCTATCAGCAGTTGGGCAAAGATTTGCGAGTTCGCCGGAATTTCAAATTGCACCGGGAATGCTCTCCAGTTGGATGCAAGCAATGAATCTTTTAATTCTTTAGGGGAATTCACCAACCAGTTATTGGAATACTGGTAGTCAATAAGCCGATACCAGGTTTCGTTCTCCAATGAAACGCTTTTGGTGGAACGCAAAGCGTCAAGCAGTTTACTTCTATTGAGCTGGCGTAGTGCTTCCAGGTGGTGATACAGGCCAACCCAATATTGGTCAGCTTTGTCTGCCATGCGCTGCCAGGTGCGCAAATCGTCTTGGCTGAAATGATCAAGTAAATCTTTGGCTGTGCCTGTTCGGCCGCCAATTGCTGACGGCTTTGAGCTCTTACGGGGTCTCGTCACTTCCCGAGTTTGCCTGCCGAGCGTGCTGAATGAACTTGTTCAAACGCATGTACTTGCCAAACCGGATCATATCCCTGGGCGAAATGTCACCCAGCATGGGGTTTGGGGTTTTGAACCAAAGCGATGTCTTTCGTACGTCCCCGTCAAAATACTCCGCCACCAGCGAAATGATATTGGCAATCTGCTCCAGCCGCTCGCGCAGATCAGCCGGAATCTTGTCGTCGAAGCGAACCGACTCCTTGCTTATTCCACCAATCTTGGAAAGCTCATTGCGGTCCAGATCCAGAAACTCCGACACGCCTTTGTAATCACAGCCGTGATTGGACCAGAAGCTGAAAGGGTCTGAGTCAGGGACCGTTCTGAATAAACCAGCCTGCGATGGGGGCACTTTTTCTACCTCAAATGCGTGTGATTTGAAACCTGTGAAACCCAATCATAGCCCTTTTGTAACCAATTATCGACCATATTTGTACCAGTATTCAAACGGAGCGTAGCTCTTGAACAGATGGAAAATGTGCATGGTTTTCGTGTAGTTAGAGATCAGTAACCTTTAATAAGGCTAGAAGCAATCAGAAATTGGCTTGATGGATGTAAGAATTCGGCTTGCTCTGTATTGGAAACACTATCACCTTGAGCAAAACCAGGATGTCTTGTGGTGGTTGCGCAATCAGGTTCGTTGTACGTGACGGAGAACGGACTGCGAAATTACTTGGCCTGATAATCGAACAAAGGGTCGGCGGCTGTCCATGATGCGCCGTTTTATAACGGCACCGCCCCTTCATTGAGTATCGCCACATAGGCCTGGTAGGCAAACACCCGGTCCCGGTCACGGCAATTCACGACCCAGCGCCGGCAAGTTGAACAGCAAATCCACCAGCTCCCGATTGATGTAGTAGTTCTCCCTGCCCAGTCGCCGCTTGGTGAGAATGCCATCTTTAGCCATGGCATCCAGGTAGCGTGTGGCTGTGGCCCGCGACACATCGAGGTCACGCTCCAGGAACGCCACTTTGGTGTAGGGGTGGTGGAAGATGTTGTTGATGAGGTCCTGGCTGTAAAACTTGTAGTTGGCGCGAATCTGCTGTTTGTGCTTTTGCAGCAGGTCGCCGATGCCTAACACCAGGCGCGATGTGTGCTGCGCTGTCACTGCCACGCCCTTCAGCATGTATACCAACCACGGCTCCCATCCGTTGTTTTCCCGCACCTGCTGCAGGCCTTGGTAGTACCCGGCCTTGTTGTGACTGATGTATCGGCTGAGGTACAGGATGGGTGTATCGAGCAACTGCTCTTTCAGCAGGTAGAGGATATTGATGATCCGGCCGGTGCGTCCGTTGCCGTCGTAGAACGGATGGATGGTTTCAAACTGGTGGTGAACCAGTGCCATTTTCACCAATGGATCGAGTGGTGAATCGGCATGAATGAACCGCTCCAGCTCATTCATCAGGCCATCGATCTTTTCCGGTGTAGGCGGGGTGAACACCACCTCTCCGGTCTGCTGGTTTTTCAGTACGGTGCCGGGGGTTTTGCGGAAGCCGGCTGTGTTGCCTTCCAGTGCCTGCTGAACTGCAAGAATGGTATTCAGTGTCAGCAAACCGCTGGCCCTGACCGCACGTGCGCCAATTTCCAGCCCGATTGCGTAACGTGCCACTTCCTTGCTCACCGGGTCGGCGTTTTGCGGCTGGATCTGGTATTTGTAGAGCGCATCCTGAGTGGTGATGATGTTTTCGATTTCCGAACTGCTCTGGGCTTCCTGCAGGGACAAAGTGGAGATCAGCAAGCCCTCATTGGGAATGGAGCGGGCCAGCCCTTTCAATTCGGCCAGGTAACGATGAGCCGGAACCAAAGCCCGCAGCACTGCGGCTGTTTCCAGCGGGGCTTTGGGCGGGAAATCGAATGGAGTGAATGCGCTCATCTTTATGCTTTTTTGTGCGAGTTTCCGTTTAAGTGCTCAAATATAGACATTATTGAGAAGTATTTCTATGTATTTCTCATTTTATTGGCATTTTGAGAAGTTAGTGATTCCAGTCCCCTTCACTGAATTGGGCTAAATGAACGATGGGTGCTTATCTTCTTCAGGGTTAATAACACCAGGCGTTATTAACGTTTGAGGGCTTAAGTGCTAATAACATCGCTTTCGGCTTCAGTAGATGAGCGGACAATGTTTTGAGAAACAGTAAGTTACTTCGGATAGATCGCAATCCTCAATCCGGGATTCTCGAACCCACTTGCAGTAGTTCTCCAGCCAGGCGCTTTCCCCCGGGTTGTCAGTAGAGGCCAGATTGCGCTCGAACTCATAGGCCTTTCCCACTGCGAACTTGCAACTCTGGTTCAGGCCGCTGGGCGGTGACCGGCCGTGCATGCGGAGAACGGTTTTGTCGCAAACGTTCAGGGTGGTTGGCTTCTTCCTGTTGCTTCGGCTGTTCTCCGCTTGCCGGTCCGGTGTCTGGTAATCGCTGTTGTTGTACCGGCCGGGGTTGGGGATGGGCGCAAAGGGTTCGGCCTGGGACAGGCGGTTGTCGTAATCCACCTCGTCACAGCTGGGGGCGTTGGTGTAGACGGTGCCGTGCTCGGGGTGCTGGCACACGATGATGCCTTCGGCGGAAGTTTCCGCGGGAATGTTGGTTCCTGCCGTCATGGCAGCCCCCGAACGGGCATCCATGGGTTGCGGGGAATTGGATCCCGGATCACGCCCTTCGCGCTGTCCGGGGTGACGTTCTGAAAAGGGCGAGCCGGGGTGACGTACATCACCGCCAGGTGTCAGTTCTGTCCAGGTAGCCTGTTCGGGCGGCAGCGGGCGGTTGGTTCTGTTGGCCCTGTCCAGCAGGTACGCACCGCCAATAATGGCGGCGGTAATCACGACGGTGGTGCCGAACAGCCTGGCGGTATCCTTTTCCATGGCCCCTTGCTCAAGTGCATTACCTGACGCCGCGCTCCCTGCTCCCCTGGCGGCGCACTGATTGGTTCAGTTTAGAACCGTTCGGCTGAGAAGGGCAAACAACTCGATTTAAGTATGCATATTCAATATGTATACTTTGGTTTATGCTGAAGTTTGACGACCTGCGAAACCTAGCAAATTAAACATGCGCAAGGAATATGACTTCAAGAATGCCAGGCGGGCGAAAGATGTGCCGCATCTTGCCCAACTGCAAGGCGAGGCTGCGGGCAAAACCCGTATCACCATCATGCTGGACAATGCCGTGCTGGAGGCATTCCGGGCGCGCGCCGGTGAAACCGGCTCGGGTTACCAAACGCTCATCAATGCTGCGTTGAGGAGTTATCTCCAGGAAGAACCGCTCACGGAGGAATCGTTGCGGCGGGTGGTGCGTGAGGAGCTGGGCAACTACAAGACTTGATCCGGGCGATTGACCCCGGCTCGGGGGCCGGGGTGACGCGAGGAAAGAACGGAGCCGGGGTGACGATCACCCAGCAGCCTGGAACCCGATCAACGCCAGGTAAGCGGCGAACCCGGCCACGTAGCCCAGCATCACGAACCAGCCATAGCGCATCCAGGCCACCACCGAACGCGCCTCGGCGTACATGTTGGAAAGCGCCACGCCGGCGGATGAGCCGAACCAGATCATGGAGCCGCCAAAACCCACGGCGTACGCCAGGATGCCCCAGTCATAGCCGCCCTGCTCCAGCGCCAGCTTGGTGAGGGGAATGTTGTCAAACACGGCGGACACAAACCCGAGGCCCAGGGTGGATTCCCAGCTCGGGTGCGGCAGGCTTTCCACCGGCATCATGGATGCGCACAACACCAGGCTGAGCAGGAACAGGCTGCCTTTCACCGAACCGGGCAGCAGGCCCCAGGCCGGAGCGCGCCAGGGGGTGGTGACCAGCAGGGCGGTCCACACCGCTATGGCGAGGAAGGGGAAGCTGTCGGAAACTTCGCGGAACTGGGTGTTGACGGTCACATTCACGCCAATCGCTGATATCAGCACGATGCCGACGATGGCCAGGCGCGACCAGTCGATGCGCAGCCCGGCGGGCGGGTCGCACACGATGGGCGAATGCCGCTGCTGCACGAGCGAGGCCGGAATGGCAAACACCAGCAAGGCCACGACGGCCGGCAGGTAGGCGGTAAGCACTTCTTTGGGCGAAATGCCTTCGATCCACATCATGGTGGTGGTGGTATCGCCCACCACGCTGCCCGAGCCGCCGGCATTGGAAGCCGCCACGATGGCAGCGAGATATCCGATGTGCACGCGGCCGCGAAAGACGGTGCCCGCCACGGTGCCGCCAATGATGGCTGCGGCGATGTTGTCGAGGAAACTGGACAGCACGAAAACCAGCACCAGCAACACCGCCGGGCCGCGCCAGTCATCGGGCAGCACGGCCGGCAACAGGCCGGGTATGTGGCTTTTCTCGAAATGATCGGCCAGCAACGCAAAGCCCACCAGCAGGCCAAAGAGGTTGGCCAGCACCACCCACTCGTGCGCGATGTGGTGGCCGAGGCCTGGCAGGCCCGGTATGCCATCAAAGCCGGTGAATACCAGCTTGTAAACCGTGATGACCAGCAGCCCGGTGAGCGCCACCCGCAGCGTGTGGTGGTGAAACACCGCCACGCCCAGCAGGGTGAGGGCAAACAGGAAAAAGCTGATGGGAATACCGCCCAGGGTGGGGCCAGTGCTGGTGGCTTCGGCGTTGGACGCCGCAGCGGCCGCAACATCGGCGGCTATAGCTATGAAGTGCATGATGTCCTTTGGTGTGGAAGTTCACGGCCTCCACGAATCGACGGACATTCTACTCCTCGCAAACGTTTCCGCACATGGGGCTGGTTGCCGGGTAGGGAGCTGGAATGCGGCTTTGGTGGGTTATTGGATCCCGGCCTGCGCCGGGATGACGGGGAGAGAAGGTCGGGATGACGGTGAGAGAAGGTCGGGATGACGGTGAGAGAAGGCCGGGATGACGCGGAGGGAAGGCCGGGATGACGGTCAGAAGTGGCAGGGTTTGCGCAACTAACCCGTCATGCCGGGCTTGACCCGGCATCCATTTGTCGGCGTGGTATTGGATCCCGGCCTGCGCCGGGATGACGGGGAGAAAAACCGGGAAGACGTTACTACTCCGTCATGCCGGCCCCCGAGCCGGCATCCATCTTCCGCATGGTATTGAATCCCGGCCCTGATCGTAGTCCGGCGTGACGTTCCTGCTACCCGGCAAGTTGGTCTATGCTAGGCAGGTCAGCAAATTGAACAACCGGAGCGCCGGCAATGGCGGATTTGGACAAGGCCGAGGGCTTGCCTGGCGAGCAGCTGGCTGCTGGGCTGGATGGCGCCTCGATCACGGTGATCCTGAATTCGGCTGACAGCTCCCGTGCGCAACTCGACCAGGCATTCGCGCTGGTTTACGGTGAACTGAAACCGGTGGCGCGCCAGTTGCTGGCCCGTTCTTCCCACCAGACCCTCAACCCCACGGCAGTGGTTCACGAAGCCTATGCCAAGCTGGTGGGCAACGAGGCGCTGAACCTCACCGGGCGGCGGCATTTCTTTGCCCTGGCGGCACTAACCATGCGGCAGGTTGTGGTGGACTATGCGCGGGCGCGGCTGGCGGGCAAAAGGGGTGGCGACCGTGTCCAGGTTGAACTCACTGCCGAGGGGTTGATCGACCTGGAGCAGCCGGAAACCCTGGTGGCTATGGACGATGCCCTGCTCTGGCTGGAGCAGCAGGAGCCGCGCCTGGTGGAGCTGATTCACCTGCGGGTGTACGTGGGGCTTGGCCTGGACGAGATTGCGCTGCTGCTTGAAGTGACGCCGCGCCAGCTGCAACGCGACTGGCTGCGGGCGCGGGCCTGGATGACCGAGGCGCTGGTTTATCCAGCTACCTCAGCCCAATAGCCTCATTCGCCGGGAAAAGTGGCCAGCAGCTCCCCGGCACGTTTGACTATGGCGGGGTCCGCATTGGGCGAATTGATCACTTCCAGCAACAGCGCCCGGCCTTCCTGAACCTGGTTATTCCGCAACATGCTGCGCGCCCGGCCCATCCGGGCACTGTTAATCCAATAGTAATCATCGCCCATGGCCGCGCGCGTTTCCGTTTCGGCTTCCTGCCACAGCCGGATGGATTCGGGGTAATCCTTGACGTCGCTGGCCAGGTTGGCCAGGTGCCCCAGGGTATAGGCTATTTGCCAGTGAGCGCCATCGTACAGCTCACGTTCGTCCGCCAGGGTTACTTCCAGCAAACGCCGGGCTTCCGCCGGCTGCAGCAGCATGCGATGGGCATAGGAAAGATTCTTGCGCGCCTCCAGTGTGCGGCTGTCGAGGCGGCCGGCGAATTTCTCGTAGGTGGCAAGACTTTGTTGCTGAACTTCCATCGCTTCCTCAAACCGTTCGGCACGCATCAGCACCACGCCCAGCTGGTTGAGGATCAGGGCACGCCGCAATGCCTGTTCGGTATCCGGGGGTTCCTGCGGATAAAGCGCGGACTGCAATTCCAGTGCGCGGCGCATCTGTGCTTCGGCTTGTACCATGTCGCCGTGCACCGACTCCACTGGCCCAAGCGCTGTCAGGGCGTCAATGACTGCATCGGGACTGCCGCCGGTAACCTGCTGGGCCGTTTCCAGATTGCGCCGCAACAGCGCCAGCGCTGCGTCGCCATCACCCAGGCGATACAACACATCACCCAGCAGCGCCCCTGCCGCCAGCGTATCCGCATGGTCAACACCCAACACGGCTGTGCGCATGCGCAGCGCATCTTCAAATGCTGATCGCGCTTCATCCAGCCTGCCCCTGCGCGCCAGCACGTCAGCCATATCCACCAACAGCTGCGCAGCCACCAGGGGCTGGTCCACATATTCTGTCCGCGCTCGCTGCACCCCCTCCATCAGCAGCTGTTCAATGGTCTTGCCGCGGCTCACCTGGGATTGCGGATCCACCGAACCAAAAACCTGCAGCAGGAAATCCCGAATGGTTTCGGCCTGAAGCTTCGCGGCTTCGGCCTGGTTGCGTTGCTCGGCCAGGCGCTGTGACTGCCAGGTGACGGTGGCGGCGTAGCCGCTAACCAGCAGGAAAGTGAACATCACCATTGCGACACCGAGCCAATGGCGCCGAACGTAGCGCCGGGCGCGGTACCAGGTGGTGTGGCTGCGGGCGCTGACAGGATACCCGTCCAGCCAGGCCTGCAAGTCATCGGCCAGCTCGCGAGCACCGGGGTAGCGGTCAGCGGGGCGAAACTCCAGCGCCCGCAGCATGATGGCATCGAGGTCGCCGCGCAGCCGCTTCGCCCAGTTCCCGCCAGGGCCCGGCCCGGGAGTTGGCCCGTGGGTTGGCCAGTGGGTTGGCCCGGGAGTTGGCCCGGAAGCCACGCTGCTCGGCGGGGCCGCGCCCTGCTGCATCGCGCGCAGCAGGCCCAGCGGCTCATGCGCCCGGGATTCAAACGCATGCCGGCCAGTCAGCAGCAGGTACAGCAGCAAGCCGAGCTGGTACACGTCGCAATCAACCCCGGTGGGCAGGGACTGCAGTTGTTCGGGGCTGCTGAAACGCAGGGTGTACGCGCCGGAGACGAAGCGGGTGGTAAAGCCAGCCGGGTCCGGCTGGGGTTCCACCACTTTGGCGATGCCGAAATCCAGCAGCCTGACCTCGCCCTGCGCGGTTACGAAGACGTTGGAAGGCTTCAGGTCGCGGTGCACCACCAGCGCGCGATGGCAGGAATCCACCGCGCGGGCCACCTCGATCAACAGCGCCACGCGTTCGCGCAAACCCATCGATTCCGCCTGGCATGCCTGGTCGATGGGCCGGCCGTCGATGAACTCCATGGCCAGCCAGGGGCGCCCGTCGGCAGCCGTGCCGGCATCGATCAAACGCGACAGCCGGGCATCGTCGACGCGCGCCAGGATGGCGGTTTCCTGCCGGAACCGGCGGCGTTGCTCTTCGCTGCCGAGGCCCATGGCCATCAGCTTGATGGCTGCGCGTTGCCCGGTGCCGCCGATCTGGCGGCTGGCTTCAAATACCTCGGCCATGCCGCCGCGGCCGATCCGCCGTTGCAAGGTCCAGTCGCCCAGCGTGTCACCAGGGCCGAGGGTTTCCAGTGACTGCAGGGCTTCCTGCACCAGGCCAACCGCACCCAACTGTTCCAAAGGCTCACTGCGGGTGATACCCGCCAGTAACCGTTGCAGGCGCTGCGCTTTAGCCGGATCGCTGGCCGCCAGTTCATCCAGGCTGCGCAGCCGGTCGGCAGTGTCCTGGTCCAGCAGCATTTCAAGCTGCCGGTTCAGTTCCTGCCAGTCGTCCACTGCCTGCATGCGTCCGGATTCCCGAAGATTCAGTGACCCTGGCCATCATCAGTTGGGCCAGGCGCCATTCAAGTACCTGTGCCCATGGTACTTCGGATTCGAATCAAGGGCTGCAACGGCTTCAGTCCTCAAAACCATCGGCAAACAGGGGCGGTTCGTACTCAAATGCGCCGCGGTCCTGCGCACCGGCACCATTGGCGATGCCGGGTACGTCCACCAGTCGTGCTGCGCCGCTGATGTCCACCACCCCCACCACCGGAAGTTCGGAACAGCGGTCGATATTGGCCGAGTCGCCAGCCAGCCGCATCGGCGGATAAACCGGACCTCGCTCCAGCGAGTAGCGGAATCCCGGATCATGCGTTGCCGCGCCGGGAAAACTGATGTCTTCCGACGCATTGTTGCAGCTGAGGTCCAGCGTTTCCGTGCCATCCGTCGACAGGATGACGGCTTCCGGTTCCCAGAAAATGCTGTCGCGCGCCAGCAACATGGCGTTGTTCTCCAGCTCGAACACAAAGTGCACGTCGTTGCCGGTTGTGGTCACGTTGCGTAGCCCCAGGCTGCCGTCATAGGAGTGAAAAAGCCGCGTGCCGCCGGGGTTGGCTGCCACATTGCGGACCAGCTGCACGTCACGCAGCACAACCGCGGAACCCAGTGAAGACAGCAGGGCGGCAATCGACGATGCCTGGTTCGCTTCCATGAATACGCCAATCAGGTAAATGTTGGAACCATTGAACGCCGAAATACCTCCACCCGTTGTCCCGGCTACGTTGAAACTCAGGCGCGCGCAGCGCGGCGGGCTGGGGCAGTTGCTGTTGTCGTCGGCCCCACGTGTCAGGGTTGCCTCGGAATTGGTGGCGTAGATGGCTCCGCCGGACTGCCCCGCGTTATTCGACTCGAAATGCACGCCGTCGGCGGAAAGGAAAGAACCGTTCAGCAGCACGCCAGCACCATCAAAGTCTGCATGGTTGGCGACGATGGTGATCTGGCGGTTCAGCTGGCTTGCCAGGGTCACCGTCGAGTTGGCCTGCGCAACGAGGCCGCCACCGCCAAATAGCACCCGGTTGCCCCTGATTTCCGTGGTTCTCAGCTCGCCGCCGGTGATGGCCGGTGTGGTGAGACTGCAATTGCTCAGGTAAACACCTCCACCTTGCGAGGCGGTATTGAAGTTGATGCTGGCATCCAGCCATTCAATCACTCCTCCGTCGCTGCAATAAATACCCCCGCCACTCTGGAAGGCATTGTTGTGCATGTCGAACGGCCCGACCCCACCGATGAGGCTGCCGCCTTCCAGCCTCAGGGTCGGGTGCGGCGGGCCACCATGAATGCGGATGCCGCCGCCATACTGGGCTTCATTTTCACGCACCTCGACATTGTCCAGCCGCAGCGTTACGCCACCGCTGAGGTCGACCCCGCCGCCTTTGTTGGCCCCGCCGTCGCCGGAGCGCAGCACAAAATTCCGCAGCCAAACGTTCTGCACGCCGGCAATCACGCTGCTCACCGTGAGCACGGTGCTGGCTCCGCCTTCGGTGAGGGTGGTGGGCTGGTCGGGATCGGCCGTGGTGTCATTGCAGTCGCTGTAGCCGCCAACCACAGTCAGCGACTTGTTGCTGATGGTAATGCCGGTGGGCAGCGCATAGTTGATGGTTTGCACCCGGATGGTATCGCCGCTGGCGGCATCATCGATGGCCGCTTGCAGCGTGGGGT
This sequence comes from uncultured Wenzhouxiangellaceae bacterium, assembly GCA_964470455.1. GTDB lineage: Bacteria > Pseudomonadota > Gammaproteobacteria > Xanthomonadales > SZUA-36 > JAWXBM01. The sequence continues at coordinate 28,404 of CAYYCX010000008.1, read as the reverse complement.
AATCGCATATCGCGGCATTGTTGCCAACCGTATGGACACCCGGTGGCACGATGATCCCGGCAAAGGCGGGAAGGCCCGGCAACAACAGGATCAGGCAGGCGACAAGCTTGGCGTACATGGTGGAGCCCTCATGGGAGTTCAGTCCTTTCACCCCAATACGGATTCGCCGGCCCAATACGACATGGTCCGGCAGAATTTTTCCGGGAAGCGGGAATGAAGCAGGAATTTCGCCAGGCCAACTCCGGGCCGGCAACCACCGCTTGCGCTATCATGCAGCATCAATAAAAAGTGCCATCCCAAGCATGCTCACAAATCTCGCTCCCTTCTTCGCCGAACACCAGTTGTTGCTGTGGCTGCTTACGGTGTTCGCCGACCTCAGCTTTGCCGTGCTGGCCTACCGCCTGTTCGGCCGCACCGGGCTGTATGGTGTGGTGATCTTCAGCCTGCTGGTGGCCAACATCATGGGGCCCAAGCTCACGGTGGTGGCGGGGTTGCAAACCTCGATGGGCGTGATCCTGTATTCCAGCATTTTCTTTGCCACTGATTTGCTGAGTGAGAAGTATGGTCGTGCCGAGGCGCAGCGCGCGGTGATGCTGGGCTTCTACGTGAGCGTGGCGCTGGTGGTGATGACGCAGATATCGATGCTGTACCTGCCTTCCGACCGGCCGGAAACTTCAGCCTTCGCGCAGTCGGTGCATGCCGCCACAGTGACCCTGTTCGACTACACGCCACGCTTTGTGTTTGGCTCGTTGCTGGCGTATTTGCTGAGCCAGTCGTTTGACGTGTGGCTGTTTCACAAAATACGCGCAGCCACGGATGGCAAGCACCTGTGGCTGCGCAACACCGGCTCCACGTTGATTTCGCAAGCCGTAGACACGGTGATTTACGGGCTGGTGGTGTGGTGGGGCCTGGTGGACCTGGCCACGGCGATGCAACTGGCGGCCGCCAAATATGTGTTCAAGTTTGCCATCGCGGTGATCGACACGCCGTTCATCTATTGGGCGGTGCGCTGGCCGCCGAAGGATGGGAGGGCTGTGGCGTGAATGGATCCCGGCCTGCGCCGGGATGACGGACTGAGAGAACAATCCCAGGAAGTGGGGTCGGACCCCATTTCGTCCTTATGCCGTCATGCCGGACCTGATCCGGCATCCATCGTCGGCGTGCTGTTGGATCCCGGCCTGCGCCGGGAGAAGGTGAGCCCGCGCTGCGGGCGAGAAGCTGGCCTGGGTCATGACGGTGAGAGAGGGCCGGGATGACGGTGAGAGAGGGTCCGGCAGACGAAGTCAGTTGCTGGTGCGAATCTGCGCCACGCCGTCCTTCAACGGGAAATTGACGGGAGAATACGGTGGCCAGGCCATGCCTGATTCAGCCACGTCGGCTGCAAACTTGGGCGTGGCCGCCAGGTCAAACGGCGCGCCACAGGCGCACCACAGCGTGATGGTGATCAGCGCCGGGCTGCCGAACGCGAACTGGTCGACTTTCGCCGCCAGTGCGTTGGCTTGTTCGGTGCGCCCCAGCCAGGCGTTGTACATGATGCCGAAGTACCGCTCTTCGCCGTCACCTGTCTCTCGCAGATAATTCTCCAGCGCGCGATCGATGCCCTGCTCGTCAACCCGGGCGGCGGCGATCATCATCCGGTTGTGATTGAGCCAGAACGGATCGAGCACCTGGGCGTCAATCGCCGCTTCGGCTTCGTCAAAACGCCCCATCGCTACCAGTGCGGTGGTCTGCTGCAGGCTCAGCCAGGCGCCCGGAGCTTTCTGTACGCCCTGGCGCGCCCACTCCAGCGCTGCCTCGGGCTTCCCGGCCCATATCAGTGTCCGCACCAGCGCCTGCCAGGCTGAAGAGGCCAAGGGGTCGCAGTTCACGCGTCGTTCCATGCTCTCCACCAGGCGACCAGCATAGCCCAGGGGAATAGCGACATTGTCGATCCAGACAGGCCAGTCACAACCTTCCTGGCCCAGGAAGCGCTCGACGCGGGCGGGCATGCCCTCCCAGCTGGAATCCATGTAGGCGTAATCCAGCTCCGCGTTGTAGCGCTCATTGTCATCATGAGCGTGCTCGACGACCTGCCGCACATCACTGAGCGCGGAGGGTAACGCGGTTACCAGATCCTCCGCCGTGGTGCCTTCCCTGAGGCTGCCGGTGGCTTCGTTGATCAGCATGTGCACGAACAGGTCGGAGTGGTCACGGCGGGCGGTGTTGTAAGTGGGCACCCGCTCCAGGACCTGTTCGTAGTAGCGGTTGGCTTCGCGCAGCAGGGGGATCTGCTCGCCACTGCCGTGTGCTTTCTCGTACAGCTCATTGGCCTTCTGCAGGGCAATGAATGCCGCCACATCGCGCAGGCCGGCGCGGCGCATGGCTTCGCGCTTGTCCGCGTCCATTACCACGTTGAGCGCCTGGGCAATTTCCTCGGCAATGTCTTCCTGCACCGCGATGGTGTCCTGCTCGGTGCTGTCGTAGTTTTCCGACCAGAGGTGGAAGCCGTCTGAGGCGCGAATGAGCTGGGCGGTAACGCGCAGCCGTTCACCCGAGCGGCGCACCGAGCCTTCAACGATGTGCCTCACATTCAGCTGGCTGGCAATGTCCTGGATGGGCAGGTCCTGGCCCTTGAAGGCGAAGGACGAAGTGCGCGCCGTCACCAGCAGTTCGGGCAACTGCGCCAGCGAATTGAGGATTTCCTCGGTCAGGCCGTCGGCAAAGTACTCGTCGTCCTCGCCGCTGCTCATGGCGTGGAATGGCAGCACGGCGATAGAGCGCTCCGCAGGTTCGGAAATGGGGTCAGCGCCCTTTTCCGCCGACGCCGTGGATGACTGGCCGGGGGAAATGGGGTCGGATCCAATTTCTCCTGTCGTGGCTCGAACCTGGTCTTGCGAAGAGGAAATTGGATTCGACCCCATTTCCGACCCCATTTCCCTCTCCCCGGGCGAGGAAATGAACCGATCCGCCAGCAACACAACCACCGCCAGCGCCAGCGCGCCAATGATCACGCGGTCGATCTTGCGGCCGGTTTGCGGCGTGATGGATTGGGTGCGGTCGATCTGGGATTCGCGCTTGATGCCTTCGGGGGTCAGTTCAAACAACCAGGAAAATATCAGGACGATGGGAAGCCCGGCGACGGCCGCCAGCACGAACACCTGCAGGATCCAGCCGGGTGCATCGATTACCTCCAGTGCGAAGTCGATGAACTGCAAAAGCACCCAGGCCACCACGCCATAGGCAATGCCCATGCGGACGACATTGCGGCGCTTGAGTTCCTGGAAAAAGCTCATGGGCTATCGCCTGTTGTATTTATTGTGCGCGAACTGCACGGCAGGGCTATTCTGCCACAGCTGTTCCAGGCTTGTGGCCGCGGATTCAGTTTGCCCGCAGGTCGCTGGCGTATTCCGCTGGCACACCAACGCGAGTACGCGCGAGGTGAAGCATGTCCTTTGCGGCGTTGTGTTCCGAGGTGGAGACTTCAAACAGGCCCAGCAGGGTGTGAAACACGAAGTCGTGGTTGATCGGCACGTCGCGAATCCGGCGCATGGCCCGCACCGGCACATCGTCATAGTTCGTGCCAAACCAAAGGATCATCGGCACTTCGGTCTGGCTGTCGGGCGCCATCCAGTAGGGCAGACCGTGCAGGTAAACGCCTTTCTCACCCAGCGACTCACCGTGGTCGCTGGCGTAGAACATGGCCGTTTCAAAACGATCGTCATTGCGGCGCAGCAGTTCGATCACCTGGGCCAGGAAGTGGTCGGTGTACAGAATCGTGTTGTCGTAGCTGTTGCTGATCTCTTCCGCGCTGCAGTTGTCGAGCTGGCTGCTGTCGCAGGTTGGGGTGAATTGGCGAAACTCGTCGGGATAACGTTTGTAATAGGCCGGGCCGTGGCTGCCCATCTGGTGCAGCACGATCAGGATGTCACCTTCGGAATGGCTGTCGATGTAGTCCTGCAGGCCGGCCAGCATGCCTTCATCACGGCATTCGCCATCGCACACCGGGTTGATACCGGGGTCGCGAAAGTTTTCATAGGCCACGCGGGTGGCCACGCCCTTGGAGTCGGAGTTGTTGTCACGCCACAGCACCGTAACGCCCGCGTGGTCCAGGATGTCCAGCACGTTCTGCGTGGCTGCCGCTTCATCATTGCTGAAGTTCTCGCGGTCTTCCCGGTCGAACATGCAGGGCACCGACACCGCGGTTGAAGTGCCGCAGGCTTCAACCCGGCTGAAACTGATAACGGCTTCGTGTTCCAGGCGCGGGTTGGTTTTGCGCGAGTACCCGTTGAGTGAAAACCGGTCGGCACGGGCGGTTTCGCCCAGCACCATGATGACGAGTTCGCGATCCGGATCGGTCGGCGGTATGAATGCATCGGTGCCGATTGCCCTGACCTGCACCGGCTTGTTTGGCACGCCCTTCCTGGCGAACCTGTAAGCCGCATAAATGGGCGCGAGCGGATTGGAGTAATAGCGAAGTGTCTTGTGCTCGCGCACAAAGCTGGCGAAGAAGGAGCTGAACGTGAGCATCACGGCCAGCATCACCAGCAGGGCGGAACCGCCCAGCTTCAGCCTTCCCAGCCAGGCCTGCCTGCGGCTCTGGCGCGCAACCGGCAAGTCCCAGATCAGCCAGGCCGGCACCAGCGCCATCAGCATCACGTACATCACAAAACGCGGTGTCAGCAGGTCGCCGGATTCCGCTGAATTGGTGGCTGCCACGTTCACCAGCATCTCGCGGTCGATGATGATGTTGTAGCTGTCCATGAAGTAGGCCGATACCGCGGAAACCAGCAACAGCAGGAACAGCGCGGGCTTGATGACAAGTCGGGCGCTGAACAGCAACAGGAGCAGTACCAGCGCGCAGAACAGCACCAGGCCCAGCGCGGCGATGTGCAGCAGGGCATAAGGCTGGCCAGAGAAACTGTCGGCGATATTCCGGAAGAAGGCCACATTGGCAAAGGCGGTGAGGAATACCGCGGCCAGTATCACCACCTGATTGCTGCTGATTTGCTTGTTCATGATGCGCGCGCTGCCTGATTTGGCTGGTGCCAGCGGGATGGCCGGAACAGCAGGAACATGCCCAGCGCGCCAAACCAGCAAAGCGTGAGGGTCCACAGGTCATGCGACAGGAAATGCGCGCCGCGGGACTGCTGGCCCAGGGCGAATATCCAGCCGATGATCAACCCCGGCAGGAGGAAGCGGGCCGGGCGCATCACAAAGGGCAATGCTGCGAAATACAGGGCCAACAGGATGAATCCACCGGACGCATGGCCGGCCGGAAAACAATGGCCGAGGCTGGTAGGCCCGAACTGGTGTGCAAACGTTCGCACATAAGGCAGGTCGCCGCCGTAGCGGCTGAGGTCCCAGGGGCAATCCACCGGGCTGATGTGCTTGAAGCTGGCGATCAGCGCGGGCACCACGGCCATGGTGGTGAACAGGTAGAACATCGGCGCCCGCCAGGGGCGCAGGCGCGGGCGGAAAAAGCTCAGGATGGCCAGAGACAGGGCTGCCAATCCGAAGGCGATGATGAGCTGCTTGCCATGATGGTGGATCAGGTCGTAGCTGATCCAGTGGTTGCGCCAGGCCCATTGCCCGCCTTCAAGCGCGTACCACCGGTCGGCCAGCCACAGGTCGAGGGTGGTTTGTTCCAGCAGGAACAAAATCGTGATGGCAGCCAGAAGCGGCCACCAGAAATGCCTGGTCCAGAATGTGCGACTGGTCCGCCACGTCACTGCCGGCGAGGCAATATCAGCCATGGTATATCGCGCCGGCCAGTCCAGCACTGGCGCAGCGGTGGTTCGAAGCAACAATATCGTTGGCCTGTGAGTGTGAGCTTGCAGGCCAATCTAATCGGGCATGCTTAACGCAACCTTAAACCGGGCGTTGCGATTCCACTTCGGTGCAGTCCTGCCGGAAGGTGCGTGCCGCCAGCAGGTAGTGGACGGCGCACCACAAACCGATCAGCACCACCACCGAGAGCAGCGCCCAGCGCAACGAATCGGTGCCGTAGGCCGGCTCGAGATAATCGCTCACCATGCCGATGGTCAGCGGACCCAGCCCCACACCCAGCAGGTTGGTGATGAAAAACAGGATGGCGGAAGCCACTGCCTTGGAGCGGATGTCGGCCAGCGCGTGGGTCGAGGCCAGCAAAGGCCCCATCACCATGGACATCAAGCAAGCCGGCACCATGAACAGCAGCATGGCCAGGGTGGAATTGCCCAGCTGCAGCACTACGGCCATCAGCGGCACCATGATCAGTACCGAACCCGCAGGCACCCACTGGTAGTAGCGCCGGTCCCTCTCGGCCAGCCGGTCAGCCAGCAGGCCGCCGCCAAAGGTGCCCAGCGCGCCAGCCACGCCGAGGGACAGCGCCAGCCAGGTGCCCACTTCGCCTGTGCTCATCCCATGGGTGCGGATCATGAACGAGGGCATCCAGTTGACGATGCCGAAGTTCATCAGCGTCTGCAGCATGGCGGCCCAGGCCATGTGCCGGAATGAGACCTTGCTCCACAGCCCTTTGGCCGTTTCGATGAACTTCGGGGTTTTGCCTTCAACCTTGAGCCCCTGGCCCTGGCCTTTGATCGGCTCGCGAACGGTAAAGCGCAGCACCACCGCCAGCACGATCCCGGGCACGCCGGCCACGACAAAGGCCATGCGCCAGCCGAAAAACTCGTTGATCCAGCCGCCAATCAGGAACCCGGCAAGGATGCCGATGTTGATGCCGGCAGAGTAGAACGCCAGCGCTGTCGCGCGGCGATTCAATGGAAAAATGTCAGAGATGATGGAGTGCGAAGCGGGGCTGGCGCCGGCTTCGCCGATGCCCACGGCGGCGCGGGCCAGCAGCAGCTGGGTGAAGTTGTTGACGAATCCCGTGATGGCCGTCATGCCGCTCCACAGGGCCAGCGAAATGGAGATCAGGGAGCGGCGGTTCCAGCGTTCAGCAAGCTGCGCGATGGGGAGTGCAAAGGTGGCATACACCACCGCGAACGCCAGGCCGGACAGCAGGCCGAGTTGCGTGTCACTCAGCCCCAACTCGGCCTTGATCGGTTCCTGCAGGATGACCAGCAACTGCCGGTCGAGGAAATTGAACACATACACCACCGTGAGCATGACCAGCACGTACAGGCGGTAAGACGGGGAGAAGGACTGGCCTGGGTCTGGCGCAGTTTCGGGTGCAGGTCCGGAATCGGGCATGTGGTCACTCACTTTTCGTTGTCGAGCAATCCTAACGGAATTGCATATTGCGGGCAGGATTTTGATGCGCAGTTTCCTGCCCGACAGGCCAATCGGACATAATGGGGCCTGACAATTCGGGGTCGCGGCTGGTCGCGGCTGAAGGCCGCTCCTACAGAAGCCGGCCGTGGTGGCTGGTCGCGGCCTGTAGGAGGGGCTGTCAGCCCCGACGAAGGTCATGAAATTCGCGGTCGCGGCTGAAGGCCGCTCCTACACTTACTGAGGAATCATCATGTTAAGAGCCCAATACCAGCAACGCGGCCCGAATCCGGCCGAACTGATCGAAGCCGTGGAGTTCCCGACTCCCGAACTGAAGGAAGGCGAGGTGCTGCTGGAATTGCTGGCGGCACCCATCAATCCATCGGATGTGCTCACCATCACCGGCGGTTATGGCATATTGCCGCCCCTGCCCGCTTTTGCCGGCAACGAGGGCGTGGGGAAGGTGGTGGCGCATGGGCCGGGCGTGAGCAAACCCGCCATCGGGCAGACGGTGTTGCTGCCGGTGGGTATCGGCACCTGGTCGACGCAGCTGGTGGCGGAAGCCGCCAAACTGGTGCCGCTACCCAACAACGCCGATCCGCTGCAGCTTTCGATGATCACCATCAATCCACCCACCGCGGCGCTGATGCTGACCGAATTCGTCGACCTGCAGCCGGGTGACTGGGTCATCCAGAACGCGGCCAATTCAGGCGTGGGCAATTACCTGATTCAGCTCTGTGCCATGCGTGGTTTGAAAACGGTGAACATCGTGCGGCGGGATTCGCTGGTCGAGCCGCTGAAAGCGGAAGGCGCCGACGTGGTGCTGGTGGATGGCGACAAGCTCGCCCGGCGGGTGGCGGAGATCACCAACAATGCCGTGATCAAGCTGGGCATCGATGCAGTGGGGGGCGCGGCCACCGGGCGTATCGGTGATTGCCTGGCGCCGGAGGGCACGCTGGTGAACTACGGCCTGATGAGTGGCGAGCCCTGCCAGCTGCCGCCCGGCATGCTGGTGTTCAAGGATGTGCGGGTGCGCGGCTTCTGGCTGGCCAAGTGGTTCCGCTCCGCCAGCCGCGAGGAACAGCAAAAGCTGTATGGCGAGCTGACTGCGCTGATCGTGCAGGGCAAGCTCCGCGCGCCGGTGGACCGGACGTTCAGCGTGAAGGACATCAAGCAGGCGGTGGCGCTGGCGGCGCAGGGCGAGCGGAACGGCAAGGTGATTGTCACGCCGTGATGGTTATGGATTCCGGCCTGCGCCGGAATGACGTTCCAAAGGGTTCACCGTCACCCCGGACTTGATCCGGGAACCCGGCATCCATCATACGCGGTGAATTGGATCCCGGCCTGCGCCGGGATGACGGTGTTTAAACCTTCACGGTCACCCCGGACCTGATCCGGGAACCCGCCATCCATCAACCAGCAATCACATCTGCAGGTTCAGGCGCAGCCAGAAGGTGGTGCCGTACAGCCGGTAGGTGGAGACATCGGTGTTGGCTTCGTCCGCATTGACGAAAAACGGCGGGTCCTCGTCGGTGACATTGTCCACGCCGGCCGTGGCCGAAAACCTTTCGCTGAAATCAAAGCCGGCATGAACATCGTGATATAGCCGCCCGGGAACATGATGAACCGTTCCCGGATAAAGCTCGCCGCCCGACTCTTCCATATCGCCGATCCATTGAGCCTCGTAACCCAGGCGCCAGCGGCCATGGTCCCAGCCCAGGCTGTACTGGCCGCGCCAGCGCGGAATGGCGCCGATGGAACCCTGCACATACTGGCCTGCCGCATTCAAGGGCGAATCACCGGCAAACGCCACGATTTCGCGCTCGCCGGTGTAGCTCAGCAGCAATCGATGGTGGAATTCTCCGGCCAGCCCGGGATGCCGCAGCTGGGTATCGAAATCGACCCCGCGGGCGGATTCCGTCGCCAGGTTCTGCAACTCGGCCTGCACCGAACTGATGCCGCCCTCGGCATTGCGTGTGATGCGCTCGCAGGATTCAGGCTGGCCCGCGTAAATGCACTGCTCCAGTATGGCGTTGGCGCTGAGCGCGGCGATGCCGTGGTCGATCCTGATGTCGTAATAGTCCACGCTGAGGTTCAGCCCGGGCAAGCTTTGCGGTGTGAAGGTGAAGCCGATATTGAAGGTATCGGCCAGCTCCGGCCCGAGCGCAGGATTGCCCCCGCCCACCACCGGCGTTTCCTGGCCGTTCTGGTTGAAACTGCCATCGGCCGGAACGCCCTGGGCCACGCAGCGGCTGGTCTCCGCGGCATCGAGCTGGGAGAAGTCGGCGCATGGGTCTTCAACAATGGGGTTGGACTGGCTCACCCCGCCAAACAGCTCACGCACATTGGGCGCGCGAAAGGCCTCGGTGTAGCTCAGGCGGATCCGCCAGGATTCCACCGGCTGGTACTGCAGACCGGCTTCAAACAGCCACTCGGTTTCGAAGTTGGAAAAGTTTACCCAGCGGGTGCCGAAATCCAGGCTGAGGTCCTTGGCCATGGGCGCATCAGCCAACAACGGAATGCCGATCTCGGCATAGGCTTCGTGGCTCTGGTAATCACCACGCGTGATGGCGCGCGCTGAACCGGTGGTGTTGCCCAGCACCGTCTGAGGATCGGGAATATCCGCCGCCGATTCATCGCGGTACTCAAAACCGAAGGCCAGGCCCACTTCGCCTGCCGGCAACTCAAAAGGATTGCCGCTGAGGTTGGCGCTGAGCACTTTCTGGTCGTTGTAACCGGCATCAAACAGGTCCGTGCCCACGAAAGCCAGCATGTCCGGCGTGATGCTGCCCACGGGGCCGAACACATTCAGCGGCACGCAACCGGCGATAGGCGCTTCGGGCGTGCCGCATACCGCTTTGCCGTTGTCGTCGAAAAACGATAGCCCCAGCGCCGAGCGCAACCGGCTGTCGAGCAGGTCGCCACTCTGCAGCTGGTCGGTTTCGTTGCGGGCGAAGTTCACGCTGGCATCCCAGAACCAGGTATCCAACAGCGTGCCATCGGCGCCAAGTACCACGCGCCAGGCCTCATTGTCCTGGGAGAAACCGCGCGGCCCGGCCTCCACCAGGCGGCGCCGCGCATCGGTGATGCGTTCACCGAACGGGTTGTACGCATTGCCGGCGCTAATGGCCACATCCACTTCGCGGTTGGTGAAAAACGGCAGTGGCGCCAGCTGCTGGCTGGCGTCGCGCTGGTGGTAAAAGGCCTCGCCAAACAGGTTCAGCGCGGGGCTGATTTCATGACTGCCCGAGGCAAACAGGGAAAACCGTTCGGAAGCCTGCAGCAGGTCCTCATAAAGGTTGTAATTGAAACGGTCATCGTCGGTGAATGGGCGGAAGTCACCGGGCAATGTGCCGGCGGCGCCATCACGCAGGGTCAGGCGCCCCAGTGACGTACGGTGGTTGCCGGCGGGAGGGGCGGAGCTGCCAAAAGGTATCACTTCATTGTCGGGGCCCGTGACTGAAAGAATCTCGCGTGACCAGGCGCGTTCGCCCTTGCGCAGCGAGGGCTGGTCGGAATATTCGGCCGCCATGAACCACTGTCCGCGCTCCGTGGCCTGGCCGTAGCTGGCGCTCACCACGTAACGCTCGGCATCGCCCTCACTGGTGATGCTGCCCAGCGCCTGCAACTCCAGGCCCTCGGTGCTGCTTTTGGTGATGATGTTGATTACACCCGCCACCGCATCGGCGCCGTATTCCACCGAAGCGCCGGATTTGAACACTTCCACCCGCTCGACGATGGCCAGTGGAATCATGCTGGTATCCACCACGCCGCTGGCGCCGTTACCACCGGGCACGAAGCGGCGGCCGTTGAGCAGCACCAGCGTTCGTTCCGGCCCGAGGCCACGCAGTTCCACCGTGGAAATACCCCGCGACAAACCACCGCCCTCGCCCCGCGCGCTGGTGCTGGAATTCAGCGGCGAGCCGGAGAGGAACGGCATTTCCTGCAGGAAGTCTCCCAGGGATTCGAGGCCAGAATCGGCGATGGCCTGCTGGTCGATGACGGTCAGCGGAAAGGCGCCTTCGGCATAGGCATTACGCAAGCGCGTGCCGGTGACGGTGACCAGTTCCAGCGGGTTGGCTTCCTCCGGGGTTTGCGCCCACACGGGTTGGGTGCACGGCAAGAGAGCCATGCAAGCCGCCGCCAGGTACCAGCATGCGCCAGGATGGAAGAAACAGGCCCGAAGCTGGACGCGAAACTGTTCCTGGGTTGGGGCGGCAAAAAGCGAAAACATCATGACAGGTCTCTAGGGTATCCGTACCAGCGGGTATACAGCGCTCCAGGCGCTCGCCCGGAAGCCATTTGGTTCAGGCAATGCCCTGAATACTAACGAGCCGCCGACTGCGGCACAAAGTGCCATTTGGCATGGTGCCGCCGCCAGGACCTAGCGGTACCCCGCGGCCTGCAGGGAAAACAGCCGGGCGTAATGGCCATCCAGCGCCATCAGCTCGGCATGGCTGCCGCGCTCGATGATGCGCCCGCCCTGGCCCTGGTCCTGGATCACCACGATCTGGCTGGCCATGCGCACGGTGGAAAACCGGTGCGAGATCAGGATGGCAATGCGGTTCTCGGTGAGCTTGCGGAAGTGCTCAAAAATGGTGGCCTCGGCCGCGGCATCCATGGCGGCGGTGGGCTCATCCAGCACCAGGATGTCCGCATCCTCGCGCATGAAGGCCCGGCTGAGGGCGATCTTCTGCCATTGCCCGCCGGACAGCTCCACGCCATCCTTGAACCACTTGCCCAGTTGCGTGGCATAGCGTTCCGGCAGCCGTTCGATGATCTCATCCGCCATGCCTTTGCGCGCCGAGGTTTCCCAGCGCGCCTGCTCATCGAAGTAGCGCACATCCCCGGCGCCGATATTCTCGCCCACCATGAACTGGTAGCGGGCAAAATCCTGGAAGATCACGCCGATGCGCTGGCGCAGGGTGTCTTCGTTCCACTGCTCGAGATCCAGGCCATCGAGCAGGATGCGCCCCGAGCTGGGCCGGTACAGCCGAGTGAGCAGCTTGATCAGCGTGGTTTTCCCGGCGCCGTTCTCGCCCACCAGCGCCAGCGATTCGCCCGGCCGGATGTGCAGGTTGATGTCCACCAGCGCCGGATGAGTGGCGCCCGGGTAAGTGAAGCTGACGTTCTCGAAACGGATGCCGTCGCTGGGTTCGGGCCCAGCGCTGCGTCCCCCGGACTTCTCGCCGGTGGGCCGGGCAGCCGGGGTTTCCAGGTATTCGTACAAGGTGGAAAGGTAGAGGTTATCCTCATACATGCCGCCGATGGCGGTGAGAATGGCGGATACGGCGGACTGCCCCTGGCGGAACAGCATCAGATACATGGTCATCTGCCCGAGGGTGATGCGGCTCATGATGGCGGTCACGGCGATCCAGGCATAAGCGCCGTACAGAGCGGCGGTTCCGATCAGGCCCAATACGAAGCCCCAAGCATCGCGGCGGATGGAAAGGTCACGGTCGCGCGCATACAGCCGGGTGTAGATGTCCTTGTAGCGCTGCAGCAGCATGGGGCCGAGGCCATACAACTTGACCTCGGGCGCGTTGTCCTCGCGGGCCATGACGGTTTCGAGGTAGATCTGCATGCGTGTATCGGGCGAACGCCAACGGAACAACGAAAACGCCTGGTCGGAAAAGCGCGTTTCGGCGATGAACGAGGGCAGCCCGGCCAGCACCAGGATCAGCACGGCCCAGGGCGAGAACTGCACCAGCAGCACGCCGTAGCTGGTGAGTGACACCAGGTTCTGCACCAGGCCAAAGGTGCGATTGACCAGCGACAGCGGCCGGCTGGATGCTTCGCGCCGGGCGCGGGTGAGCTTGTCATAGAACTCGGAATCCTCGAACTGCTCCAGCTCCAGCGTCAGCGCCTTTTCCAGGATCATCACGTTGACCCGCTGCCCAAGCTGCGCCCGCAACAGCGCCTGGCACAACGAAATGCCGCGTTGCGCGCCGGCGAGTATGGCGACGATCAGCGCTTCGAGCGCCACCAGCCGCAGCACGGGCTCAAAGATGGGCCAGGCGGACGCGGCGGGCTCCGCAGCTTCTGTGTAGAGCCTGGTCGCGGCCACCACGCCATCGATGATCAGCGCGCCCACCCAGGCCATGGCGGCTGGCAGCACGCCGGCGAGCACGGTGAGCAACCCCAGCGCAATGGTGAGCACGCGGCTGGTGGACCAGACGAGGTCCAGCGCGCGGCGGCTGTAGCGGAACACGCCGAGAAAGCTCCGGCGCTGGTTTTCCGGGGTTTGCAGATTGGGGGTCGTGTGGGCCATGAACTGCCTTACATGGTGCCACAAGTGGCGGGCTGCAAGCTCGCATGGTGCGTGGTCCGGGATCCTTTTGCCTTACCTCATGGCCTGATGGTGGTAAAACGTTCCGGTCGTGGATTCTGCTAGCTTTGGTCTCCGGCCCCAGGCGGGTGAGGCCCTTCCTGTCCCCGAGTCCGCCGCCCTTCGGGTGCCCTCGCCGATGCGGTGCTGCGGCGGTCGGCCATACTCCCGTCCATGGTCGGTCTGGCCTCTCGCGAACATCCCTGTTCGCTCGACCGCCGGTCACCGCATCGGCTCGGCGGCTACCAGGGGCCAGGAAGGGCCTCACCCACCTGGGGCCTGCCGAACTAGCACGCTTGGAAAGCCCGATGGGGGTAAGGGGTTCCGGTCCAGTTGGACGCAGCCGAGAGACGACCGAGTGCAGGCGAATGAGCGGCAGGGATGCCGCGAAAGGCCCGCCCGAGCAGGATGCGTTTCGGGCCGGTCGCCGGAACGACCGAGGAACGAGGGCAGCCCAGCGCAGCTGGGCCAAGTCCAGGACCGGAAGCCCTTACCCCCATCGGGCTTGTTATCGCTGCCAGGTAAGCAGGCTCGGGGACGGTAAGGGCATCACCCGCCTGGGGCCAGAAGGCCTTACCGCCATCGGGCTTGAGGCAAAGGAAAGTGGAGGCCTACAACGGCGGCAGCTTCAGCGCCTTGCGTGACAGGTTGACCATGTATTTCGCGCCATTGACCCCGGGTTTGTCGGGCAGGTAGACAATCTCGATGGGGTCGCCCACCTCGTATCGGGCGAAGATTTCTTCCGACACCGCGATGCGGTTCGTGAGCGTTTGGCCCAGCGGCGCATCAAAGCGGTACTTAAGGTAGCCCGCCGTCTGGTGCCCCGGGGAAGTGCGGCGGCGGTGCTTCAGCACAATCTCGGCCTGCCCCGGCACACCATGGTGCGCCAGTTGCTTCATTTGCAAACCACGCCGCACGATAACGGCAATGATGGCCAACACAATGGCGGCGACAATCCAGAGTTCCATCCGTGCGAACCTCCAGCATGATTCCCAGGCAACCGCTTCAACCGGCGTACCTGCGGTTGGCCACGGGCCACCCCGCTTCCCGGCCCGCTCCGCTGAATAGGTTACTCCTTAACCCGGGCTATTCAAAACCATCGGCGAAAATGAGTTCAACCACAACCGGCGGCGGGATTTCGGTCATGAACCACAGCTTGTTCTCCGGCGTGATATCGATGTGCTCCTGGTTTTCAGCCGGGAAATAGACCGTGTGGAACGGCGTGTGATCCAGCAGCTGGGCATCGCCGGCGATATCGTAAAACGGATCATTGGTGTCCAGCGCCAGGGCGCTGACGGTCGGAATGAAACTGTGGCTGTCATGCAGCGCGATGATGTCGCCCACCGGCGCTTCCACATCGGCCGCCTGTTGCATGGTGGGGCGCGAGCCGCCCGGGGCATTGTCCCAGGGCAGGGTGCCGCTGATGGTCAGGCTGTCGGAAACATTGGTGGAAAGGAAAATGAAAACCCGGCCATCAAAAATCTGCGCGCTGCCGCCATCCGGCACCGCCCAGACATCGCCATCCACCGCCGCCACGCCGATGTCATAGTTCCATTCAATCAACTGGTCGCCTGGCGCAAACCCCTGCCCCATCATCGAGCCACTGCCATTGACAATGGAAACCAGCTGCGGCTCCGCCGGCCAGTTACCCAGCGCGGCGAAATCACTGTTGAGTTGCGCCATCGCCGGGTCGGCATTGGCGGTGCTGCCGGAGATGCCATCCAGGTGATACAGCAGCATCTGTTTCGCGGCCGGCGACCGCAGTTGCTGCAACAGGAAATCCGCCTCTTCCGCCTGGTCGGCGAAAAACTCCACCCAGGCCTGCATGCCCAGCGGAATGTTGGCGCCCTTGTGCGGCGAGTCGAAGGAGATCAGCTTGCGCACCCGGTGCGGGGTGGCCTGGTCTTCCATCCACAACAGGGCAAAGCGGCTCACCAGCCCACCCATGCTGGCGCCGACGATCACCGAGGTCTGGTTGGCGGCCGTCGCGGCGTTGACCATTTGCAGCAATTCCACCAGCACCAGGCCGTTGCGCTGGATGTGATCCACCGCATCGGTGAAGTCCAGCACCACCGCGTCAAAACCGTCGGTGCGCAGGTCTTCCAGCAGGTTTTCGCGGTTGAGCAGGTCGTACAGCGCCGGCCAGTCGAGGCTGTTGTCGATATCAAAGCCTTCCACAATCACCACCGGGTTGGTCACCGTGACATGCCCCTCGGCCAGGTAGACATAGGCGGTTCCGGAGCCGGCCAGGCCTTCATACATTTCACTGGCGACCACGTTCCAGGTTTCATCCGGGTCGGGTGTGGCCAGCTGCACCACCTCCAGGCTGCTGCTGGCCTGCAGCGTGTCGCCATCCGCCTGCTGCGCCTTCAGTGTTAGAGTCTTGATGCCGGTGCCGGAATATCGAACCGTGAATGGCTGCCCCGGTTGAAGCTCGCGAAAGCCCAGGCCGTCGCCGGCATCCAGCCAGTATCCGGTAATGGGCGAGGCGGCGTAGGACAGCACCGAGTCAGGCTCCAGCACCAGTTCCAGGTCGCCGCCGTGAAAGGCTTCCTGCTGCAGGGGGCTGAACGCGAACACTTCGTTGGCCTGGTGAATGCCGCGGGAATCTTCGCTCTCATAGCGGCCGTGCAGTACGCTGAGGCCAATCCGGTTCCAAGCGTGGCGGCGTGCCCTGAGCTGCACTGCGGCGCGCTGCAACTCGCGCGCCGCGGGCCAGTCCAGATCCACGCTTGCGCCCAGCTGCATTTCAAACACGGCCTGGCGATAGCGCTCCAGGTCCAGCCGGGGCGCCTGCCCGCTGCCATCCAGTTGCTGCAGTTTGGCCAACGGCAGGCTGCGCCCCACCACGATATCGCGGGCAGCCTGCTCAGCTTCACGCGGCGAGGCCAGGGCATCGGGCGCTGAGAAGACGCCGGCTCCGATGGCCAGGGCGAGAATAAAAAGCAGTTTCAAACGGTTGCAGAGCATGGCTGGATTCACAAAAGCGCAGGGTAATCCCGATTCTACCCAATTCCTGCCGGGGTGGGCTCCGCACCGTCCGGCTTTCACCGTCCTTCACCCGCTCCTGGGCCTTGTCGCAAAGATGACATCGGCCAGGTTCCCGGGAGTATCATCAGCCTCGAATGCTCCACCGGAGCATGGCACAGATCCCAACAATAATCTGAACGGGAGACAGTCATGAAGAGCACGCAGAAGAGCCTTCGGGCTCTGGTCGCCGTATCGTTATACCTTTCATGTAATTCAACCCTCCTGGCGCAGGACAGCGAAGAACGCGCCAACATGATGCTGGAGGAGGTTCTGGTAACCGCCACCAAGCGCGAAGAAAGCATCTACGATGTGCCCATTGCCATCACCGCGTTCACCCAGGACACCCTGGAGCGCGCAGGCATCACCGACCTCACCGACGTCGGCAAGTTCGTTCCCAACCTCAACGTCACCGGCTTTTCGGCCGGGCATGTGTCCTCGGTCAACCCCTTCATCCGCGGCATCGGCCTGCAGGATCACCTGATCACCACCGAGCCCGGCGTGGGCGTGTACGTGGACGGCGTTTACCTCGGTCGGCAGGTCGGCCAGAACTGGTCGCTGGCCAACGTGGAGCGCGTGGAAGTGCTGCGCGGCCCGCAGGGCACGCTGTACGGCCGTAACTCCATCGGCGGCGCCATCAACATCATCACCCGCCAGCCGGGCGATGAGAACGGCGGCCGGGTGAAGGTATATGCCGGCACGCGCGGCCGGGTGTATGGCGACTTCTACATCAATGGCGCCTTCAGCGAGACTTTTGCCGCCTCGCTCACCGGTTCGTGGACCAAGCGCGATGGCGTGGGTAAATTCCTCAATCTCGACACTTCAACTGAAGTGGGTGAAATCAACGAGTGGTCCGGAAGGTTTGCCGCCAAGTGGAGCCCCACCGAAAACTTCTCCCTGCTGTTCGCCTACGACAAGAACGACGGCGATGGCGGATTGCGCCCCTACACCACGTTGATCGATGAGGTGCCCTCGGGCCTGCTGTACCAGCTGGGCGCGCGCAACAGTGATGTTTCGGCCGACCCCTACGACAACAACGGCGGCTTCTACGTGGATGCCAACGGCAATATCGTGCCGGCCAACAAGGTCACCAACGAGGCCGACGGATGGTCCGTAACGGCCGACTGGCAGATCAACGACACCTTCTCCAGCAAGCTGATCTGGTCCGACCGCAGTTCGGAATATACCTCCGGCCTGGACGATGACAGCGTGGCGGAAACCCTGTTTACCTATCCCGAGTCCGGCCAGGCCGACCAGCAGTCGGCCGAGCTGCAGTTTTTTGGCGACTTCGGTTCCTGGGATTTCGTGGCCGGCCTGTACTGGTTTGAAGAGGACGGCAGCAACCTGCAGGACCCGAACTTCTTCGCCGGCGGCCCGGGCGCGTTCTACCTGGAGCAGAGCGCCGAGAGCAAGGCCATCTACGCCAATGTCGGCTTCAACGTGACCGAAACCCTGCGCCTGTCGGGTGGCGCGCGCTACACCGAGGATGAGAAGAGCGCCTATACCGCTCCGGTGATTGGCCTGCTGTTTGAAAGCAACTCGCGCGACTGGAGCGAAACCAGCTGGGAAGTGGCCGCCGCCTGGGACATGAGCGAACGCCTGAACCTCTATGGCACCATCCAGAACGGCTACCAGTCGGGCCAGTACCCGGCACGGCCCTACTGCCTGTTCGCCAACCTCGACTTCAACTTCCCGCCCGGCAACGTCAGCCGCCCCAACTGCTTCGTGGCCAGCGACAACGTCACCGCCACCAACTACGAGATCGGCCTGAAAGGCACGCCGCTGGATAACCTGCAGATGAGCATCGCGGTGTTCTACACCGACTACAGTGACCTGCCCTACCAGGTGAGCGAATCCACCGGCGGCGGCTTCAACACCGTCAACCTGATCGTCGACCAGACCTCCAAGGGCCTGGAGTGGGAGAGCGCCTGGGCGGCCACCGACCGGTTCACGCTGTTCACCAGCCTGGGTTACATCGATGCCGACATCGACGACCCCAACCCGGCGGTGGTGGCGCCGCTCACACCCGAACTCACGGCCTCCATCAGCCCGCAGTACATCACGGGCCTGCCCAATGGCGGTGAGCTGATGTTCCGGGTGGACTGGTCGTACCGCGATGACATGTATGGCGAGCCGAGCAACGACCCGGGCCGTTTCACGAAAATCGACAGCCGCGACCTGTTCAATTTCGACATCACTTACACGGAACCGGCCGGAAAGTGGTCCCTGTCGGCCTATGGCCGCAACGTAACCGACGAGAAGTATGACAACGCCCGCTTGCTGCCCACCGATTACGTGCTGATCATTCTCAACAATGACCGCAGCGAATTCGGCGTGCGTTACATCTGGAACTTCGGTGATTAGGGGCTGACCTTACAACCGGCGGCTTCCCGAAGGAGTCGCCGGTGTTCGGGGCGCAGCCGCTCGCTGTTTGCCCCGGGTTGCTCTGTTACACTCCCGACACGATTTGAGGAGTGCCAGGGTTGACCGGGAAGCCGCACAAGCTGGGCCAGTTTTTTCGCGAAGTCTGGCGCCGCCACGTACTGCAGGTGGCGGTTCCCTACTGCGTGATCGGCTGGATCCTGATCGAGGTATCCGAACTCGTCCTGGGCGCCTTTGAAGCTCCCAACTGGATGCTGCAGGCGGTTCTGATTGCCTTCCTGGTTGGCCTGCCCATCGTGATCGCCCTGGCGTGGATCTTCGACTTCACTTCGGGCGGCCTGGTGCGTACCAGCACCCTCGAAGAAGCACCTGAAGAATCCATCGCCGCGGAACCCGCCCCCGCCATGGCGCTGTCGCTGGGCGACTCCGAACGACGCCAGGTCACCATGCTGAGCTGTTCGTTCGATTTCCAGACCGGCCAGGATGGGGAAGACGACCCTGAATTCCTGCGCGATGCCATCATGGCCGTGGAAGAAGTTTTCAAGGATATCGCCGCACGCTACCACGGCCACCGGTTGCGCAGCAGCGCCGAAGGACTGACCCTGGTGTTCGGCTATCCAGCCGCACGTGATGATGATGCCCGCCGCGCCGTGGCCGCCGGACTGGCCCTGCTGGACGCGGCCCAGCAACTCGACGAGAACCACGATGGCATTCCCGACCTGGCGGTGCATGTGGGCATTCACACCGGCCTGGTGGTGGTTGACGACGCCACCAGGGCCGACACCGGTATCACCATCATCGGGCAGGTGCCGCGGATTGCCGCCTGGCTACAAGCCATCGCGCCACCCGGCGCGGTGACCATCAGCGCCCAGACCCGTGAGCTGGTGGCGCGTTTTTATGCGACCGAATCCATCGGCACCCAGCAGCAGTCGCAGGCCGGCGCCGCGGTGGAAGTGTTCCGGGTGAGCGGCGCGACCTTGCCATTGGCGCTTGATGGTGGTTTTGAGCAGGTGGGACGCGAGCTCGAACTCGCGCAGCTGCAGGCCCGCTGGCAGCACGCCATCGACGGCGACGGCCAGTTTGTGCTCATCAAGGGTGAACCGGGTATCGGCAAATCCAGCCTGGTGCGCGCTTTCCAGCAGGGCGTGAGCGACAGCGGCGGCGCCTGGGTACTGCCGGTTTTCTGTTCACCCTACGAGCAGAGTACGGCGCTTTATCCGGTGGTGAAGGCGGTGCGCGGCCCCGTGCTCGGGTTCCAGCCCGGCGACAACAAGGCCGCCAGGTGGCAAAAGCTGCTGGATTTTACCGGGCAGCACTGCGCCGGGTTTGAGCTGGCCTTGCCATTGCTGGCGCGATTGCTGGCGCTTTCCCCGCCCGCTGAAGCCGGCGGCGCCGCGCCGGCACTGGCGGGTTCACCGCAGCACATCCGCAGCCAGACCCTGGAGCTGCTGATGCACATTATTCGCCGGCATGCGGAAAGCCGGCCGTTCCTGCTGATCGTGGAAGACCTGTTGTGGGCCGACCCCACCACGCTGGAGTGGGTGCAGATGCTGGTCGAGGAGGGCCCCGCCAAAGGCATGTTCCTGTTGTTGACCGCCCGACCCTCGTTCAGCGCCGACTGGACGCGCCGCTCCTGGGTGCTGGTGATGGACCTGCTGCCGCTGCCCAGCCGCTCGGTGACGGAGCTGCTGCGCCAGACCGCGGGCGAGGTGGAGTTGCCACAGGCGCTCGTCGACCACATCGTTCGCGAAACCGGCGGCAACCCGCTGTACGTGCATGAGCTGACGCGCGCCGTGCTGGAAACCGATGACTGGAAGAATGTACCGGCGGATGCCGCCAATGCCGACCTCAGCTGGATGAAGATTCCCCCCACGCTGAAGGACTCGCTGGCCTCGCGCGTGGACCACCTGGGCCCGGCCAAGGCGCTGCTGCAGTTGTGTTCCGTGCTTGGGCGCGAGTTTGATTACGCCCTGTTGCGGGCGGTGAGCGGCAGCGAAAACGAATCAGCCCTGAAAAAGGATTTGAACGGCATCGTACAGTCGGAGCTGCTGTTCAAGCGCGGCAGTTCCGCCAACCCGAGCTACAGTTTCAAACACATCCTGATCCAGGAAACGGCCTATAACTCATTGCTCAAGTCCAAGCGCAGGGAACTGCACCTGCGCACCGCCGAAATCATGGCCAGCGAGTATTCGGAAATTGCCCAGACCCGTCCCGCGCTGCTGGCCTGGCACTACGGCGAGGGTGGCGAGGTGGAACAGGCAGTCGGCCTGTGGACGCAGGCGGCTCGCCAGTCACTGCAGGCGTTCGCCAATTTCGAAGCCATCAACCAGGCCCGAAACGGCCTGGAATTGCTGGCCGGCACCGCCGAGAGCCAACAGCGAACTGCCCAGGAAATCCCGCTGCAGAGCATGCTGGGCATGGGCCTGCTGGCCACACGCGGCTACGGCGCACCGGAGGTGGGCGAAGCGTTCACGCGGGCGCAGGAGCTGTGCGACCAGCTGGGTGATGCGCCCCAACTGTTCCAGGTGATCGTTGGCCTGTGGATGTACCACCTGATCAGCGCGCGGCACGGGCGCGCGCTGGAACTCAGCCACACCCTGGTGCGCATTGCCGAAGCCTCCGGGGATCCAGCCAAACAACTGCAGGCGCGCTATTGCCTGGGCTACACCCTGTATTACCGTGCTGAATTTCGCGAGGCGCGGCAGCAGCTGCAAGATGCGCTGGAATCGGAACAGGAAGGCGTCGACTACACGGCGCAGTCCCCCAGTGGCGACGACACCCGCTCCCATTTGCGTATCTGGCTGGCGCACCTCAACTGGCACCTGGGCGAGCCGCAGGCGGCGGTGAGCTACATGCAGGAAGCCCGGAAGCTGGCGCTGGAAGAAGGCCATCCGTTCGCGATCGCATTTGTGACTTTCGCGGCTTCGTGGTTTCACGTGATGCGCGGCGATGCCGGCACTGCCCTGCCGCTGGCGCGCACCGCGGTGGAGATGGCCACCGCAAATGGTTATGCCTTCTTCAGGCCACTGGCCGAGTTGATGCTGGCCTGGGCCGGCGAGCGGCAGCGCAAGTCACGGCTGCCGGAAAATGGCGAAGGGATCATTGAGCGCATGCAGGCCAGCAGCGCGAAATACTGCCAAACCGGCGCACGGCTGGGGCTTTCCTTTCACCGCGTGCTGATCGCCGAAGACCTGATCGAACTGGGCAAGCTGGAGGAAGCGGCCGCCCTGCTGCAAACCGCCCGGCAGCATATCGAGGAAACCGGTGAAGTGTTCCTGGAGCCCGAGTACCATCGCCTGCAGGGCAAGCTCAAGGCCAGAAGCGGGGCGCCGGCTGCGGAAGTGCTGGTGGGTTATCGCCAGGCCATCAGCTGCGCCCAGGCCTGCTTCGCCGTGGCGCTGCAACGGCGGGCAGCGACTGACCTGGCTGTCTTCGCCACCGGACAGGACAATTCCGCCCTGGCGCGGGAAGCCTTGCAACAGCTTGCCGGGGCGATGGAACAGGTCGTGGGGAAAGACAACTCGGGCGATGCCGCGCTGGCCGAGCAGGCACTGAAAAGCCTGCAGAAAAGAGTTTCAAACGCGTGACAACGACCCGAAAAAAAGTCCTTATCATCAACTGCTATTTCCCGGAAATGCGCGAGGCCATCAAGCGCCGCAACGAAGTTCCGGATGCGCTGGCACCCGTTCTGTTGGCCGGCTATTTCTCGAAACAGCACTGTGAGGTGAAACTTTACAACGAGGTCAACAGCGGTTTCGTCGAAGTGTTCGCACCGGAACTGCTCAGCTGGCCCGACATGGTAGTGCTGACAGGGCTTACCGCCGCGTTCGACCGCCTGCTGCATGTAACCGCCTACGCCCGCACCGCCAACCCGGCTGTGATCGTGGTGGCAGGCGGCCACGGCGTGCGCGCGCTGCCCGCGTATTCCGAGGCCTTTTTTGACTACACCTGCACCGGCGATGTGGAGCAGGTGCGCGAGGTGATCCGCGAGGCTCTGGGGCCGGCCTGCCTGGGCAGTGAGTTCCGGCCGCGCTATGACCTGGCCTACTGGATCAAGCGGCTGGGCTATGCCGAATCCACCCGCAACTGCAATTTCCGCTGCAGCTTCTGCTCGCTTACCGGCACCGGCCTCAAATACCAGCGGCAGAAGCTGGATTACCTGGAAAGCCAGATGTCGGCCATGGGCAAACGCCTGATCTTCTTTTTCCAGGATAACCAGCTGTGCGGCGATGGGCATGACTCGTTCCGCCAGCGTGTCGAACGGGTGCAGGCGCGGCGCGAAGCCGGCCAGTTTCGCTACTGGAGCGGTTTTGTCACCGACACTTTTTTCTGGGAGCCGGACAACATCCGGCTGGCCCACGAAACCGGATGCATCTCGCTGTTCGTGGGCGTTGAGTCTTTCGATGACAGCATGTGGCTGAAATCGGTGAACAAGAAGCAGAACAGCCGCATCAGCCAGGTGGAGCTGATCGAGCGTTGCCTGGAGGGCGGCATACTGTTCCAGTACGGACTGGTTTTTGATCCCACCGAGCGCACCGTGGCGCAGATGCGGCATGAGCTGGAGCTGATCCTGGATCACCCGGAAATCCCGGCACCGAACTTCATCTTCACTGCCATTCCTTTTCCGGGCACGCCGTTTTTCCATGACCGCTTCGAGCGCGGCCTGGTGCTGCCCAACACCCGCATGCGCGATCTCGAAGGCTCCACCCTCAGCCTCAAGCCGCTGGACGATGTCAATGAGGTGGTCCACTTCATCCGCAACGGCCGTAATTTCCGCGGCTACCGGCGTCGCTTCATGCAGCACCAGGCGAAGTTCCTGTGGCGCTACCGGCATGCGCTGGACCGCAACCAGCTGTTGCTGTCGGCACTCACCGGCGCGGCGATTCTCGCACCGGGCAGCTTCTCCAGCCCGGGTGCGGTATTCAAGCGCAAAGCGCCGCGCACCCATGTCAGTACCACCGAACGCCTGGATGCCATTTACACTCCGCGCCTGCCCGTGGCCGAAAAGTACCGGCATTACTTCGAACCTACCCGCATCACCCTGGCCAACGGCGAAGTAAACCCGGCCCTGGCGGAGGATGCGCTGGCCACCCGTTTTCGTCGCGGCGCTGATGCGGACCTGGCGCTGGACATTCCGGCCAACGAAGCATTAGCAAGTGCAGCAGTAGCCAAGGCGGCCTTAAATTGAGCAGCAACCCGTGAACCCGGCATTGCCCGCACGCGCCTTCACCCGCAGCCGCCCGGCCCGTGCCTGGACCGGCCTTTTGATCCTGCTGCTGCATGCGATTCCGATTGGGGCTCTGCTGGCAGGAACGGATCGCGCCGACTGGTTGTTGTTTGCGGCCATCTATCCGTTTCAGGCAATTGGCGTGGGTGTGTGCCTGCACCGCTATTTCGGCCACCATGCGTTCCATACCAGCCGGCCGTTCCAGTTTTTCCTGGCGCTGTGCGCAGCCAGCACCTTCGGCGATCCGATCCGCTTTGCCGGCAAGCACCGCTTTCACCATCGGCATGCCGACTGCGTGGATGACCCGCACACACCTTTGCATGGCTTCTGGAACAGCTGGTTTGGCAGCCATCTGGACAGCCGCTACAACGATGCGGAGATCTGCGCATCGGTGCCCTGGCTGACACGTCATCCTGAACTGATGTGGCTGCACCGGCATTCGTTGCTGCCCGGCTTTGCGCTTTGTGGGGTTGCCTATCTCATCGGTGGGTTTTCAGGCATGGCGATTGGCGTGTTGTTTGGCGCCATGTTGCTGTTGCACCAGAGTTCAGCGGTGAACTATGTGTGCCACAAATTCGGTTACCGGAGGTTCGCCACGGAAGACCAGTCCACCAACCACTGGCTGGTGTCGCTGCTGACCTTTGGCGAAGGCTGGCACAACAACCACCACCGCTTTCCAGTGTCCGCCCGGGCCGGCTTCCGCTGGTGGGAAATCGACATGTTCTATTGGGTAATCTGCGGCTTTGAAAAGCTGGGACTGGTGTGGAACGTGAGGCGGCCACCAGCGGGTTTGCTGGCGGAGTCTTCGAGTTGGGGCTTTTGTGCATGGATGCACTTAGATCGCAAAGGGCAGGATGCCCGAGAGCGATCAGCCCCTCCTGCAGATTTCAGAATGTAGGAGGCGCTTTAGCGCCGACCTCTCTGATTTCAGAATGTAGGAGGCGCTTTAGCGCCGACCTCCCGCCCGTCGGGGTTGAAACCCCTCCTACAAAACGGCGCCCGCGGCTTGCTGGTTCAACTCGGGCAATCGGCTGCGGCGCTTGCGGTCGATCAGCAGGCACAGAGGGTCGTCCATCAGTTTCTGCCATTCGCGAATGGCGTTGTTGAACATCTCCTCGGTTTCGGCATGTTCGAATTTTCCGCCCGGCCGGCAGCGATCCCACAGGAAGCGCATGATGTTGTAGCACATGGTGCATTGGCCGCCGACCACCAGGTAGTCGAGGTCATTCAGCGGATCGCCTTCATCCTGCTCGATCCACAACTTGGTGGCCATGGTGGCGGCCTTGTCGACGATGCGCCGCATCTCCGGCGGTGGCGGCCAGGCCTGGCGCGCTGTCAGTTCAAGGTGCAGCGGATCGTTCTCCTGTGGCGCATCCTGCAGGGTGAAGATTTCATTGGCCAGCACGCGGTTGTGCAGGTCCGGGCGGCTGTAGGCTGCGGAATAACCCAGGCCGCGAATGCGGTTCATGTAGATGGTGGAGGTGAGCGCCGATACCGAGCCCGCGCGCAAACTGGCCATGGTCAGGAGGGTACCCACGCGCAACTTGTTCAGGTATTTGCGTGGACTGTGTTTCCACCGCGGAATGATGTGTTGCAGGGAGTGCTCGGTTTTGCTGCGGCTGCGTTTCAGCACCATCATCAGCACCAGCAACAGCAGCATGACGACCAGCGGTATGACGATCTGTACCAGCATCCAGCTGAGGTCGAACAGGAAGCCCTCGTAAGGCTTCCAGCCTTCGAGCGTAAACCACTCCTGCTGCCACAGATCGTAGATATTGAGCGCTGCGCTCAGCCCCAACAGCACCATGATGATCTTGCCGATGCGGTCGAGCCGCCCCAGCGACAGCTTTTGCAGCCAGGCCATGAAGCCATGTGGTGGTTCGGCCAGGCGGCCGATGGGCACGCGGTCATTGCTTTCCGGATAGGGTATGCGCGGAAAGAACGACGCCTTGCGCACCGGTGTGTCGGAAACGATCAGCAGGTCCAGGTCCTCCGGCTTGACCTCCACCGACAACCGCACGGTGCTGCCCTGAGTGACCTTGCCGGCCATCCAGTAGGCCCATTCGTGATGCGATGAGGGATCGCCGCGGTGCTCGATGCGCGTGCCGCACTCATGGGTATCAACCTCCATGATCCTGCTTTTCCTGCGGTTGATGGCCAGCAGGGTGCTGGTGATGCCCTGGTTGTCGTAAACACCGCCATCCATCAGCGCAAAATTCGGCTGGTGCGTGTTGGTGTTGCGCAGCAGCGCAGCGCGAATTTCATCACAGGTGGGGCGACTGGGAGAAGGGCGGTTGCTTTTGACCGGAGCGTCATCCGGCCAGTGGAAATCATCGGGAAAGAACAGCGGCTCCATGCCCACCGGAATACAGGATGAAGCGGCCATGATGTCCGCCAGGCGAATCTGCCGTGCGTGCTTGCGGCAGATGGAAACATTGCCATTGCCGATCAGGCAGCGGTAATCGCTGACCTGGAAGCGGAATGCGGAACCTGTTTTGAACTCGGTGGCATTGAAAATCATCTCGCGGACGTGGCCGTTGCGCGGTTCGTCCAGCAGCATGTCAAAGGTGACGGAGCCGTCCTTCGCGTACTGGCCGAAAAAGCGGTTGAAGTACTCGGTGTGGTAGATGTCGGCCAGCGCGGTGATCATGTCGCGGCGCCCGGAAGGGGAAGGCGGAGCACGCCCGGTCATGTTCGCGAGCAGTTGTTCCAGGATGTTGAGTTGCGGCAGGAACTCGAAAAAGTCGTCGAAAAAGTCCTGGAACGGACGACCAAAGCGCTGCGACAGGCAATATCCCAGGCCGGCCATGCTGCCGCCCGAAACCGCGGATATGATTTCCACCCGGGTGAGCAGGCCCAGGCGATCCAGCATGCTCATGGTGCCGAGGTGAAACCCCAGGGCGCGCACGCCGCCCCCGGAAAGAGACAGGGCAATCTGTTCGATCTTGCCTGAAATGCTTGAGGAGTCGTCGATCATGGGCGTTTTCTGCTTTTCTGGTTTTCTGGTTTTAGTGAATGAGCCGCCGATGCCGTATCCTAGCACTCACTCGCAACCGCCAGGGCATACACGGATCGAGGGCACGATATAAAGGCGCCACCGTGACGCTCCAGGCTGACGGCAGAATTACGGGCAATACCGCACGGCAACACAGCATGTCCAATCACGACTCAACCGGTTCTCCCAGCCAGCAACGCTGGCGCCACCTGCCCAATGCCATCTCATTGGCGCGCCTGGGCGCCGTTCCGGTGCTGCTGTGGTTGGCCGTCATCGGCCGGGAAGATATTTTTACCGGCTTGCTGCTGCTGGCACTGGCATCCGACCTGGTGGACGGCTGGCTGGCCCGACGCCTCGACGTTGTTTCAGCGCATGGC
The DNA here is from genome assembly GCA_964470455.1 of uncultured Wenzhouxiangellaceae bacterium. Lineage (GTDB taxonomy): Bacteria > Pseudomonadota > Gammaproteobacteria > Xanthomonadales > SZUA-36 > JAWXBM01. The sequence goes on along the minus strand of CAYYCX010000008.1, from coordinate 880 downwards.
GCACTGCTGGACTCCATGGGCGACATGGCCATTACTCTGGCAATTCTCTGGGGCATGTGGTGGCTGCATGCCGAGGTTTTTGAGCTGGATGGCTGGATCATCTACAGCCTCCTGATCGCCTGGCTGCTGGCCCACTGCGCATCGGTGCTGCGCTACGGCCGCCTGGCCAGCTACCACACCTGGCTGATCCGCATTGGCATTGCCGCCTTCAACTTTTTTGCGATCAGCCTGTTCCTGTTCGGTTACTACCCTCCGCTGCTTTATCTCGCTGCGACGCTTTCCTCGCTGGGCGTGATCGAGCATTTCCTGCTGCTGTGGCGGCTGCCCAAGTGGACGCCGAATATCCCGGGCGGCATTTTCAGTGCGTGGCGCCGCCACTGATGCCGGCATTGATTCCGGCTTGATATACGTAACACTTCGTATTAGTCTCTACGTAGGGCTTCGTAAAGGTACTTTGCGATCGAGCCTACGGGAAGGTCGAGGGTCACTTGACTGCTCCTACCAACTTCCCGGAGAAGGGGCCGGGGTGCATGGCCTCGGCCCCTTTCTTATCTACTTTTTGACGGTTAGCGCGTGGCGCGTGATCCATTTGCCCGTAACACCAATAACGGGCCCGATGGCGGTAAGGCCTTCCGGGCCTGGATTTGATCAGCACCACATGTAGCATCCGGCCCCAGGCGGGTGAAGCCCTTCCTGTCCCCGAGTCCGCCGGCCTTCGGCTGCCCTCGCAGTCGCGGTGCTGCGGCGGCCGGCAATACTCCTGTCCTGAGTCGGATTGCCTCTCGGGCACATCCCTGTGCCCTCGACCGCCGGTCACCGTGACTGCTCGGCGGCTACCAGGGGCCAGGAAGGGCATCCCCCACCCGGGGCCTGACGTACT
>CAYYCX010000007.1:83377-83750 GCA_964470455.1 uncultured Wenzhouxiangellaceae bacterium | reverse complement strand
GCCTTCCATGATTCTCTGAAATCCGCACGGTATTCAAAACCTTCAGTGAACAGTGACGACGTGTATCGGGCGATGACATATACCTATTACTAATGGCCCAATTTGCTTTTCGCATCTTATTGCATAAGCCTGGACAGTTCCCATAGGATCACCGGCAAATGACTCTCGTTCCTGGGCAGGCCAACCAGGTCTGTTGCGTTTAGAGACATGTCGCGGATGAGCCCTGGCGATACTTCCAATGCAATGAATTCCGGATTGACAAGCCAGCCAGTTTATCAAGCCTGGCATTACGAACCTGGAAGCACCCAGAGTTACCTGAGCCATGCGAAAAAGTGACTGAACCAGCCAATACCCGAAAGCATCTTCACCCCAT
>CAYYCX010000007.1:50925-83367 GCA_964470455.1 uncultured Wenzhouxiangellaceae bacterium | reverse complement strand
ATCATCATCATGCTGGGAATTTTGATGCTCGCGCTGCTGTTGACCTGGTTGCTGGACTCCGGAACCTACCAGCGCGACGGCAAGCTGGTAGTTCCAGACTCTTACCAGGTGCTCCCCAAAGACCGATCCATCCGGAACCTCTGGCAACCCGCACAAGTGGATCCTGCTTCGGGGTCCGCTCAGGCTGTAGGCATCACCACTGCCTTGATGGCCATTCCGGCCGGGCTCGAGCGCATGGCCGGGCTGATCTTCATGGTGCTGATCATTGGCGGCATGTTTGGAATTCTCAACCGCAGCGGTGCCATTGATGCCGGCCTTGAGCGCCTGCTCAGTGGCATGCGAGGAAACCTGTATCTGCTGGTTCCGGTGTTGATGGTTATTTTCTCCGCCGGCAGCACCTTTCTTGGCCTGGCGTCGGAGTATCTGCTGATCATTCCCATCATGGTGGCCCTGAGCAATCGGTTGGGAATGTCCAACCTCGTTGGCCTGGCGATAGTCACTGTTGCAGTCAAGGCGGGTTACATGTCTTCGGTCAGCAACCCGATTCCATTGACCATCGCACAACCACTGGTCGGGCTGCAGATTTTCAGCGGTGCCGGCCTGCGTTTTGCCTGTTGGCTGATTTTCCTGGTCATTGGCATCGTATTTGTTTTGTTTCTGATACGGCGCCAGCATCCCGACACCCTGGATGCCGAAATGCACTATGAGCGGGCTCCACTCTCGATCCGGCACAGCCTGGTTATGGTCCTGCTCACGTTGGGGATCGCGGTACTGGTAGTGGCATCCCACTACTGGCATTGGAAACACCAGGAATTGTCCGCCTATTACATTGGCCTCAGTGTCGTGCTCGCCATGGCAGCCGGTTTGTCGCCGCAGGAAGCGGCAGAGTCATTCGTAAGCGGCATGAAGAAGATTCTCATGGCCTGCATGCTCATAGGGGTTGCTTCGGCCGTTGCCATCACCCTGGAGAGTGGGCAGGTACTGGATTCGGTGGTGCATGGACTTACCCGGTTGCTCGGTGAAGGCAGTGCTGCGCACGCTGTAGTGGGTATGTTTGCCGCCCAGTTGATGCTGGATTTCCTCATTCCGTCCACATCCGGGCAAGCTGCCATCAGCATGCCCATCATGGGGCCGCTGGGGCAGCTTTCGGGTGTTTCACCACAAACCACCGTGCTGGCTTTCCTGTTCGGAAATGGAATTACCAACCTGCTGACTCCGACGTCGGGTACCTTGCTGGCCTACCTGGCCACCGCCCAGGTTAACTGGACCGAATGGGCCAAAGCGGTGGCCTGGCTGTGGGTCATCTATGTGCTCCTTGGCGCTGCCATCCTGATCGTGGTTGTAAGCCTGGGAATCTGAAGCATGAGCCATCGCCGCGGTTGGGTACAAGAAAGCCTGTCAATAGCCCGGATGCCCACTATGGGAACGCCTGGCGCCGAGCAGTTCAAATAACTTCAGAGAGGGTTACCTGATGACATTGGTTCACACGTTCCTGCCACGATTCCGCATGCTGGCCATGATCGCGCTCACTGGCCTTTTTTCCATGGAGACAAACGCTGACCCGGCAGTGGTTGAAGACGACCTGCAGCTGGTACTGCTCGGACAATCGCTGGTCAAGCGTGAGCCACAGGAAGGCCGGCCAGCCTTCCAGGGGATTCCTCCGCTGCTCAAAGGCAGGGATGTCGTGTTCACCAACCTGGAGATTTCAGTCTGCGAACCGGGGCGTTGCCAGCCCACGCGCGATGACCAGTTTTTCCATGGGACGACACCTGACATCCTCGGTTTCGTCGAGTCGCTTGGCGTCAACCTCGTTTCCCTTGCGAACAACCATTCGTGGGACTACGGAACAGAGGGCATTCGCGCCATGCTCGAGGCGGTGTCCCGGCACGACCTCACCCATGCGGGTATAGGCCTGAATCTGGCGGCGGCGACCGCTCCCGCCTACCTGCAGGCCGGTGATCAGCGCATCGCCCTGGTGGCGGTCGCGTCGGCAAAGCTGAAGGAAGATGCTCCCGCCACCGAATCGCGGCCGGGCGTGAATATCATGATGCCCGGAGACGAGGCGGCGTGGGAGCGGAACCTGGCGGCAATCCGCGCTGCCCGGGCTGAGGCCGATTGGGTGATCGCGTACCAGCACTACCAGTCCCTGGACATGCCTGAATGGCAACGGAGTTGGGCCCATGCCGCCATCGACAATGGCGTTGATATTTATGTCAGCCACGGCGAGCCGACACTGGGTGGTATCGAGGTGCGGGGTCGGGGGCTGATTTTCTACGGGCTCGGCAACTATATTTTTCACAGTCGCACGGAAATCGGCAATTACCCCGCGGATGTGTGGGAGAGCGTGATTGCGCAATTGAGCATCAGGGACGACCGATCCATCAAGGTTGAACTCACTCCGATCATGATCGACGAGGGCAAACCGAACGAGGATTTTCGAAATACACGCGGCTTCCCGTCGCTTGCAACACCGGCCCAGGCCGCCAGTATCCTGGAACGCCTGGACAGCATGTCAAAGCCATTGGGCACTGTGCTGGAAATCAGGGATGGCAAAGGCTATTTGCAGGTTGGCGGCAAATAGATTGCCCATGACATCGGGCCAGGGCAAAAAGGCCACCGGGCGCAGCAGATATTTGAACCCGCCCCCCGGCATTGGCCGGGTTGAGCCAATTTTACCGACGGGACTCATGCAATTTTGCTATTCACAGCTATCGTTTCATTCAGTTTTGTAATAAATTCATTTGGTCTTCTTTCTGGTAATCATCCGGCCGCCGTGAATGCCTAACTCATCATTCACCATCAATTTGAAAAGCCTTGAATGTTTCCGCGCCATCATCGAGTTTGGCTCGGCCACTTCCGCCGCACGCGAGCTGAAATTGACGCAACCTGCTGTCAGCCGTTCGCTGGGAATGCTGGAGCAGTGGGTGGGTTTCGAACTCTTCATCCGCAGCAAGGGGCGCCTGATCCCCACCGACGAGGCGCTCGCGTTCTACAACGAAGTCAAGATTACCCTGCAAAGTGTCGACCGCCTGTCCAGGCTGGCGCTCAATCTCCGCAATACCAACTTTGGCGAACTCAAGATCGTATCTCCTCCGAGCTTTGCAGAGGGCATGTTGTCCGCCGCCATCAATGCTTTCATCCAGGAGCATCCCAATGTATGTGTCAGCCTGGACTCAAAGAGCGTGACAACTGCCCTGGACATGGTCGCCTTGAGAGCCGCGGATTGCGGGTTTGCCAAGCTGCCAGTGGATCATGTGGGCCTGGAATGCCAAAGCATGATCAGTTGCGGCACTGTTTGCGCGGTACCCGTAGCCCACCGGCTGGCAAGGAAGGCGCAAATTACGGCCCAGGATCTCAAAAGTGAACCACTGATCCTGCTCGGCAAGGGCCGCGTTTCGCGACAGCAGATCAACGATGCGTTTGCCAACGCCAATGTTCGCATGAGAGTGCGCATTGAAACTCACACCGTTGGCGCAGCATGTGCGTTTGCCAAGCAGGCTTCGGGTATTGCTATCGTGAATGAGCTGTTCGCGAAGCAGTTTGCCGATGAAAGTATCGTACTCAAGCGCTTCGTTCCCAATGTGGTGCACGAATACGCATTTATCACTTCAAAGGAAGCTCCGATGTCCAGATTGACACGGCAGTTCTATGATCACTGCCGACACTACTTCAGTGCATAGCAGCCACCCAGGCCTGCTATCTCCGGTCCGGGTTCAAGTATGGCCCAGCCAGTCAGTTTTTGTTGCCTGAAAGTTCAAGAATCGGCAGCAGGACGCGAGACACATAACTTCCTCCCGTATACACGCGGTTCCGGGCCACGCGCATTTCGCGCCAATTCCCTTCAGGCTCGCCGCTGTTCGGATTGATGTCAAAATGAGGAAAATTGCTGCTGGAAATGTCGATGCGAAGTCGATGGCCGGCTTTGAAGACGTTTGCAGTAGCAAAGGGTTTAATCCTTATGCCGTAAATCTCACCCGGACGCATCAGGACTTCCCGGTCCCAGCCCTCCCGATAGCGCATTCGGAAAATGCCATCGGTCACGTTCATCGCGTAGCCTTCAGGATAATCTTCACTTGGCGGGTAAACGTCGATCAGTTTGGCGGTGAAATCTGTGTCCGGACAATCTGACGAAACATGCAACTCGATGACAGGCGCCCCAACCAGCGCCAGGTCCTGGCCCAGTGGTTCGCTTTCAAAAACCAGTACATCCGGCCGTTGGGACAGTGGTCCCATTTCTGGCTTGAGCGGGACTGTGAACAAGCCTGGCGTGACCCGCTGGTCGTAAAGCCCACCCTGCATGATCGGTTCACCGGAGGTCAGGGCTCCCCCGATGGTTGGCACCGGGTCCCGCGGGTCGTAACGGTACTCGGCGAACCTGGCTTCAACCGGGATATCCCCGGAAAGCCTGCCCGGCTTTCCTGACCCATCCAGGTGCAGGGACAATTCGGACAGATGCGGAGGCGGCCAGGTATCTGCGGATTGCCAGCAACCTCCATGCTGCAATCTTCCCTGCTGGTTGCGGCTTCCATCACCACCGCCCATCAGGAAGTATCGGACAGGTTCATCCGGCAACGGAGGTGAATCCGGTTTAAGCCAACGGTTGAACCATTCAAGCCTCAATTGCAGGTAGTCGCGGGCGATATTGTGGTCCAGCGTGGACTGCGGGCCAAAGTCGACATCGCCGGCGAAGGTGACCGACCGGTTGCCGTGGGTCCATGGGCCCATTAACAACGTTACAGGACTGGAATTGCGTTGGCTCAGGGCCGTGAAGTTGCTGAGACAACTGAAAACATACGGGTCTTGCCAACTTCCGACGATGGCCGTCGGAACATCCGGGAACCTGTCGTAGTATTTTTCGCTGCAGAGGCCAGGCTGCTTCCAGTAGTCTGAAAAGCGTCCTTGCCGCCACTGCTCAAACAGGTAATGTTCATATTCCGGCGCGGCGCTGACGGGTGAATGGCCCGGCTTCCACGGTAAATCCCGAAACCAGTCGCGAATGTCCCGCGCGGACAATGCCTTCCTGCGCTCCTCGTTGGCTTCGGTTTCCGGGCTCAGCAAGGCGTGCTTGAGAGCCCACGTTGCCTGTTTCATTTCAAAAGCACCGCCGCGGCGTATGCCTCCATGAAATGCGCTTGAGAACCCGCCGGAATCCATGAACATGCAGGCCAGGCCCGGAGGTGATTGCGTCGCCATGGCGCACTGGACATGGGCGCCATAGGACATGCCCATGGTGCCTATGTTGCCATTACACCAGGGCTGCCGGACTATCCAGGCCAGGGTGTCATATCCATCCGTGGCTTCATCGAGATATTTTCTGAAGACACCCTCGGATCCATATCGTCCCCGGCAATCCTGCAAAACCACGGCATAACCATGGCGAGCCAGTTCATGAGCCAGGTCCGGGCGGCTGATGGGCTCGGGGTTCTCCAGGGTCGTTTCGGTTCTGCTGATGCCGGACTTGTCGTAGGGCGTGCGTTCAAGTATGACCGGAAGAGACTCAACTTCCGTGCTGGAGGGGTTGCGTGGAATGTAGATGTCAGTTGCCAGCCGGATTCCGTCACGCATGGGGACCATGGCATTGAGCCTGATGACGTCGCTTTCAGTCTCGGTTTTCACGGGAGCGTCAGTACTCATTGGACAGAATTTCAGATTGGAGGGCACCGTTGGTTCCGGCTATTACCTGACTGTGGCCTGCTAGCGGTCTGGAATGGTGCTCGGCCTTGGTCAATGCGGATGGGGCGATAGGCCCCATCCACGCGATTGACGGGCTTGCAGGATTGGTCGAACTCACGGCCAGCCCAGGGTTTCCCTGGTTCAGAAGCTGACGGTGACTTCCCCGTATACGGTGCGTCCCCGGATGTCGGCCACTTCCTCATCGTAGCCCGGGCGCTGTCCGTCTCCGATGGATGGCGGATCTTCGTCCAGTGCATTGTTGGCGCCCAGGGCGATCAATGCTGTTCCTCCAAAGAACTTGTCCAGACTGTAGGCATAACGCACATCGAGTGCTGTCCAGGACTTGATGGGTATCGGATCAGCCGGCTGATCGTTGATGTAGCTGTCGATGTACCTTACCGCTGCAAAGGCGTTATGTGCCCCGCGGTTCCAGGACAGCCTCAGGTTGGCGCGCAATTCCGGGATGGCGGGGAAGGGGTTGGTGAAGTTGCGGTTTCCCGCTCCATCTGTAATCGAGCCATCATCATTGGTAATGTCGAACTGGGATACGTAGCTCAGTGCACCGTCCAGTGCAAATTCGCCGAGTGAACTCCCCGGGAAGGAATACACACCATGTAAATCAAGACCGCTCGTGACCAGCTTGCCGGTATTGATGAATGAAAGATAAACCTCGCTGAGCGTTCCCTCGGACTTCCTGACAATCCGCGGATCGTTGGGAATACCGTCATCGCGGCAATCGGCATCGACCAGCGCCTGTGCATCCGCATTGGGACGAATCAGGTCATCGTAATTGAAGTACCAGTAATCCAGCGAAATTCGGGTTGAATTGGTTGGACTGAATATCACGCCCAGGTTGATGTTCTCGGATGACTGTGGTTTGAGCCCGTCATCGCCACCAGTGATGATTGTCGTGTTGTTTACCAGCCCAATATCGTTGCAAACCAGCTGCCCGGCGGAATTGACGGATGCCGGATCATTGAGGAACGTGCTGCCACGCGACTCGCTGGTCTGGAATGTGGTTGGCGCCTGGAAGGAAGTGCCATAAGACCCCCGGAGGGCGAACTGCTCAGACACCTGCCATTGGGCGGTAACCTTGGGGTCGGTGGTCGAACCAACGCTGCCGCCATAATCTTCATAGCGGAGTGCGGCCGAGACCTCGAGACTTTCAGTGAACGGCAACAGGACCTCAGCAAATCCGGCAACGACATCCTGGCTGCCCGTGACCCTTACGTCCTGCAAATCAGGGCTGTTCGAGAGCCCCGCTGCGTCCAGCGGGTCGCGCAACAATTCGAAGTCTTCCGTGCGAAACTGTCCGCCAACCGCAACGCCGATGTCGCCACCACCCAGGCTTCCGATGGGGCCGGTGGCCACTATGTCGATAACACTTTGGGTGGCGACGGTATTGTCGACGCCCCGGTGATCAAACGTATCCCACACCGCCTGGGTAAGCCCTGCCGTGCTCACGCCATCCTTGGGTGATACGAGCGTCGGGTTCGCCACACGTGTACCAAACGGGTTGAAGATGCCATCCCTCACAGCCGCGTTCAACCCGCTAGCCACATAATTGAAAGCACCCGTCGCGATTCGCTCGGTGCGGTTATATACATAAGACAGGTCTGCGCTCCATTCGCCAAACTCCTTCGTACCGCCAACCAGGAATCTTGAGTAATTGGTCTGGTAATCGAGATTGACTTCCTCGCAGTCCCCGCAACCTGTGGCAGGGCCATGAAACTCGGCGCCCAGCGGCCGGCCCAGATATACGATGGGCACAGCCTGGTGTATCGAGTTGTCCCAGTCGGCAGGATTGACGTATTGAATGCCACCGCTACCGTTTGGCACCCAGAAGTTGAAGGGATGATCCGCGGGGATCAATAACGACCCGCCAGCTTCTCCATTCTGGAACTGGTTGGGTCCGCCCACCCGGAGGACTTCGTTGCTTGAGTAATGAAACTCCGAGTAGATCTTTGCCGTATCCGATATGTTGACCTCTCCCTCCGCAAAAGCCTGCAGCCTGTTTTCCTCCGGAATAGGCGAGCTGCGGCCGTACAGGAGGTAGCGACAGCGATTGTTCTGCAGCACGCCCAGCGCTGCTTCACAGTCAGGATCCGCTACGGTATTGCCGGTTGCCTGCAGGAAGTTTCCCATGTCATCCAGCAAGGCCATCCGGTAGTTGCCGGGGGATCCTGCGGACGAAGTGAAAAGCCCCAGCCGATCACGAATCCAGTCCATATCCCAATGATACGCACGATCCTGGTGATAGTAGGTTGCGTACAGATTGAAAGTGCCAACGTCGTTGTTGGCTCCCATCGCGAGGCTGACGGACCCCGAATCGGAAACATTGCTTTTGGCCTGTGCACTGAATTCGACACCTTCCATGCCCTTGCGGGTGATGAGGTTCACTACGCCACCCACCGCGTCCGAACCATAAATCGCCGAGGCGCCATCGGTTTGAACGTCCATGCGCTTGATCATGGAAAGTGGAAACTGGTTGATGTCGACGAACTGGTTACCACCATCATCAGCAACCGCTGACTTGCCGGCGCGCCTGCCGTTGATCAGGGTCAGCGTGGAGCCAAGCCCAAGCCCGCGCAGATTGAACGATGCGGTTCCAACCAGGCCACCTGCTTCGGCGTACAGGACTGAGCCGGTATTCACCGGCAGGTATCGCACCACGTCGAGAAGGGTTGTGGCGCCCTGATCAATAAAGTCCTCACGATTGACCACAGTGATCGGCGTTGGGTTATCGTATTCACTGCGACGGATATGCGAACCGGTGACGATCACTTCTTCCAATGCTGTCTCTTCGTCGTCCGGCTCGACCTGGGCCTGAGCAACCGACGTGGCCAGCAAACAAAAAACCGCTGACCCCGATATCAGGAACTTTCCCAATACCGGACCAGGCTTCTTACTGAGTGTCATGATCATATCTCCAGAGGTTTTCATGAGAACAGTTTGGTGTACTGCGGAAAATATTCATGGATGTAATGACCAAGAGCAACACTATGCGCGTTGCTTATGTTGGTATCCCGAACCCGTATGGCGTTACGCGTGGCAGGACATATATCGATCCCTGATGGGTTGATGTATTTTCCGCATTGCATTGTGTCGGTCCTGCCCTCTCCCTAGCATCAGGAAGCATCGACACGCAGCCTGGCGGCTAGCCATGGGAATGTCATTGCCAATTTTCCGGCGCTTTGTCTTCCCGGTGGGTACCGCGCCTGTTGGGAAAGAGTGGAACTCAATCTCGGGGACTTTTCAAAATGCTGTGGAAGCAGCTCGCAACGGTCATCACAATTGCAGCGATTTCGGGAATCCCAACTCTGGAAGCCGGGGAATCGGAAGGCAAACCCTTTCACCTCCTTGAAGCCACCATTTCGGATGTCCGCCAGGCGCTCCAGTCGGGGCAGATGAGCTGCCGGCAACTGGTTGAGCTGTATCTGCAGCGCATTGAGGCCTATGACAGGGCTGGCCCCGGTCTGACGGCGATACAAAACCTGAATCCGGACGCCATCCGGATTGCGGAGGAGTTGGACCAGGCATATCAGTCTTCCGGGCCTGTCGGGCCCCTGCATTGCATCCCGACCCTGGTGAAGGACCAGGTGGAAACCAGCAACATGCCCACAACCTACGGTTCCGCCATCTTCACCGGGTTCGTGCCGGAAAGGGATGCGACGATCATTATCCGGTTGAAGGAGGCAGGCGCCATTATCCTCGGCAAGGCCACCATGGGCGAACTGGCCTCAAGATTCTTTGGATCGGCTTTTGGAGTGGTGCGGAACCCATACGACCCGACGCGCAACCCCAGTGGCTCGTCAGCCGGCACAGGAGCCGGCATTGCCGCCAACTTTGCCATTCTGGGCGTCGGGGAGGATACATCCGGCTCGATACGTGGGCCAGCCGCGGTGGGGAGCATGGTTGGATTACGCCCCACCGTACCGTTGGTCAGCCGGTTTGGAAGCATGCCGCTCAAACCCTCAACAGACACGCTGGGGCCGATTACGCGCACGGTGCAGGATACGGCCATCATGCTGGACGTAATAGCCGGCTACGATCCGAATGATCCGGTCACTGCCTACGCAGTGGGGCAGGTTCCCACCACCTACACTGCGTTTCTGCTTGAGGACGGATTGAAGGGAGCGCGCATTGGGGTCATCCGCGAACCCATGGACAAAAAGGTCAATCCCGAAGCCGGTGAGTACAAGCAGGTAAGGCGAGTGATCGACCAGGCAATCAGTGATCTGGAAATGCAGGGCGCCGAGCTGGTCGATCCATTTGTTGTTCCCGGCATCAAGGAACTCATCGACGCAGCACACACGGCCAATGTTTACGAAACAGAGGAAGCCATTGATGGATATCTGCAATCGCATCCCGGCGCTCCGGTCAAATCGGTCAACGAAATCCTGTTGAGCGGAAAGCTGGTACCGCGACGTGCCACGCTGTTGTTCAAAAATGTAGGGAAATCAACCAGTGATCCTGGCTACCTGGGGGTTCTTCGAAGCAAGGAGGAACTGAGGCAGCTGGTGCTGAAGTTGATGGCAGACCATGACCTGGATGCCCTGGTATATGCCACATTCGACTATCCGCCGGAATTGATCGGCGACGATCTTTTTACCAGCAATAAGCCGAAGGGAACCGATGGGCCTGGAAATAACCGCTATCTGGCTGCCGCATTGGGCTTTCCCGCCATTACTGTCCCTGCCGGGTTCACTTCAGAGGGTCTGCCCGTGGGGCTGGAGTTTTTGGGCAGGCCCTTCACCGAAGGGACTCTGATCCGGTTTGCCTATGCTTACGAACAGGGCACGCACCATCGCAGGCCTCCCGTCTGGACTCCTCCCTTGCCGGGTGAGCCCTAGGAAAACGAATGCATCGACTGGCAAGCTAAAACCTGAAATCCACGAAGGGCAAGGAGACACCCGATAATGCTTTGTACTCGAAACGATATCATCACTTCCAAAGCAATGCAGAGGTTGCTCGCCCTTCTGCTCTTGACCTTTCCACTCAACTCGATCGGCGAGGACCAATATCCGGTGGATTGGGATGCGGTAAGTGAGGAGGCCATCAATCACCTCGTCAGCCTCGTCAGGATCGACACCTCGAGTCCACCCGGCAATGAGACGCTGGTAGCCAATTACCTGCAGAAGGCGCTGGCTGCCGAGGGCATAGACTCGGAGATGTATGCGCTCGAACCGGATCGGGCGAACCTGGTCGCCAGAATCAAGGGCAACGGCTCCAAACGGCCGGTATTGATCATGGGGCACACGGATGTCGTCGGCGTGCAGCCGGAAAACTGGGACGAGGAGCCATTTGGAGGATTGCGCAAGGACGGCTGGATCTATGGCCGCGGCACCCTGGATGACAAGGACAACGTCACGGCCGGCCTGATGCTGCTGATCATGCTCAAGCGATATGGCGTGGAACTCGACCGGGACATCATCTTTCTGGCGGAATCAGGTGAAGAAGGAACCCCGGAAGTCGGCATCAACTACATGGTTGAGCAGCACTGGGACAAGATCGAGGCGGAATTCTGCCTGGCGGAAGGTGGCGACAACATCCTGGAGGAGGATGGAGACACCATCGTCCGGATCCAGACGGCCCAGAAAATGCCACGCAGGGCCACGCTGGTTGCTCGCGGCACTGCCGGGCACGGCGCGACTCCAAGGGTCGACAACCCTGTGCTGGCCATTTCGAGGGCTGTCGCCAGGGTGGGTGACTGGCAAACTCCCGCACGGCTCAACACAACGACGCGAGCTTACTTCGAGCGCATGGCGGCCCTGGCGGATAATCCTGATGATGCGTATCGCTACGGAAATGTCCAGAACCCGGATGAAACCGAAGCGATCCAGCAGTGGTTTCGGGAAAATTATCCTTACCACTATGCGGTACTGCGCACGACCATCGTTCCGACGATCATCAATGGCGGCTTCCGCAAGAATGTGATTCCCTCGGAAGCCCAGGCGGTTCTCGATATACGCATGCTGCCCGATGAAGATGTGGATGCGTTTTATGACCAGATGCGCGAGATCATCGATGACCCAAACGTTGAGTTGATACCGGAGCACATCTACCGGCCGGCTTCCCCGACCTCGCCCGTCGACAGTGAAATGTTCCAGGCCCTGGAAAAGGTGGCCAGCCGGGTGTATCGCAACGCGAGAGTCATCCCCAAGATGAGTACCGGCGCGAACGACATGGCGCAGATGCGTGCAAGAGGAGTGTCGTCATACGGCATCGGTGCAGCCCGCACAGTAGCCGAAATCAACAGTGGAAACGGCTCCCACAGCGATAATGAGCGGGTTTCGGAGGAATCGATCCGGCAACTCGTGAAGTTTGTTTGGTACACCATTCTGGAAGTGGCCACATGACCGTTGCACCGGCCGGCAACTGAATGGGGTACCGTTTGGGGATATCTGCCCGTGCAAAAGGGGCTTCAGGCAACCCCAATTACTGGTCTGAATTGATCGGTGCTCAAGGGCAGGCAGTTGCACCACACAGATTCGGGGCTGTAGCCAAAGCCGTACCCGTTATGCTGCTGGTGCCATTCGAAAGCATTTTGTTGCCCCCAAAGGTAGAGCTTGCACTGAACGAAATGCCATCAAAGCCGTTGAAAGAAAACGCACTATCCCGAACGCTACAGCCCGAACAGACAACTCCAGTGGTGCCATTGCCATCCGCCACGCTGTCGGCGACCAGGCCTGAAGCCTCAATACCATAAAATCGATTTCGATTGGCAGTACTCTCGGTAACAATCGAACGATTGATGGCGACAATTCCCGAAAAGCCATTGCCCGTTGCAATCACCCGGCTCACACGGCAGTCACTGGAGCAAAAAAGCCCATTTGCGCCCATTCCACGAATATGCCCGTTACTGATGGCAACACCATTTCCCCCTGGCCCGACCGAGTTGATACCCACGCCCGAACCGGTTGGAGTGCAGGCCGTCGTGCTTGGGAAACCGCTGCAAACCGATGGCCCAATGACTGCAAAGCCATTGAGGTCGAGCGAAACGCTATTGCCGGAAATCTCGATGGCCGTTTGGTTTTCGGGAGTGCTGTAACTGGAAACATCAACATTACTCGTGAGGCGGTAGCTGCCACTATTGGCCAGCGTAACCGGCAAGCCTGGGGCGTCCCCGGCAAAGCAGCCGCTTTCGATGCAAGCCTGGTTGATCTCCAGCACACCATCCACGGCAAAGCTGGAAAGAGGCCACAAGAAAAACAACAATGTGAGCCACTTCATACCGGACGCTCCATCAGTGACAACGGGGAAACCTGAATGGCCAATTTCAGGGGATGGTTTCAAAGCCGTCCTTGAACAGTTCCGACGTATATTGGGCGATGTAAAGGGCGTTCAGATCGGCTGCTACAAAATCCGCATGGCGCGATGCGCCACGGTAAGCGACACTCCAGGTGGCGTTGGCGGGGTTGTAAAACATCACATCATCGTCATTAAACCGCAGGCTGCCTATTTGCCCGCTGGTATCAAAGGACAGCAGGAACTGATTGCTGTTGGGCAGATAGTGAGCCGCGTCCAGATCCAGTGCGCTGGCAATCCCTTCCGCCGAGCCGTCAAAAAACATACTGAATACGCCAGAATCCAGGCGCAGCAGATCCTCATCAGCAGCCAGTAAACCGTTCAGATTGACGGTGATGTCAAACGACATCAACAATGCACCGGTTTGATGCATGCTCAGGGCATCGATTCGCGCGCCGACCGGAACTCCGGCCACAGACCCATCGACGTCCAGGCTGTAAGTGCTGCCGTTATAGCGGACCACATCGCGCGGTTCAGCGTATAAGCCACCCGGCAGGGAAGTTGCAATATCGAGAACAAAAAGCCGGTCACCATTGGCCAGCACATGGAAAGCGGAGACATCGGTATTGACTGGCAACACGCCCAGGCTGGCCAGGCTGACCGCTACACCATCCAGCGCAACATTTTGATCAGTAACGGTTTGCGCGTCCATGCTGATGGTGATGTCGGGTGAAAGTTGGAACACATCAAAAGCCTGGCTCAGTGAAGGAAACAACAACACCCAGCAAACCGTCAACAGGCCCACAGTGCGTTGCTGTAGTGGTATGTTCCAATGGGGCATGTGCATGCTCGTCAATTGTCTGCTTTCTGTGAACGCTACGCCCAAACAAGACCGCGGTCAACCGCCACGATGCCAGGCAGAGCACATTGCATGTGCACGTTGTCGGTGCGAATGGGCGGTCGCCCATAGGCTGTGGTACCCTCGTAGCGCAAGCCTGAGCTCGGCCCGTCATCTTGTGAACTCGATTTCAGGGGGAATCCCGGATGCCTCGCAGATTTACCGTCATGTTCCTGTTACTGGCTTTAACCCGGCCCGGCTCACATGTACTGGCTGAAAATGGCCGCATCGAAATCAACCAGTCTTCCATTGATGCTGCGGGCGGGTTTCCTTACACAATCTCCACGCCGGGCAGCTACGTTCTGACCAGTAATTTGCTGAACCCGTCCAAAGACACCCATTCCCTGTTGATTTCGGCGGCCAGGGTGCAGCTGGATCTGAACGGCTTTCGCATCAAGGGCCCCATCACCTGCACGTCCGCCTGCTCTGATTTGGGAACCGGCTCGCATATCAATGTGACGGCTGCCGATGCAGTGATCCGCAACGGCACACTGCGTGGCGCAGGTGGTTCGGGAATCATCGCTTCCAGTGCTGCTGCACGATTGCGGCTTGAGCGCGTGCGACTGGTGGAGAATGGCGGCAGGGGAATGGATGCATCCGGCTCTCCCGCTGTTGTGGTGTTGTATTCTTCAGTCTATCGCAATGGCTCTGATGGCCTGTTCCTGGGCACCGGGGCACGGGTGGAAGAGAACGTTCTGGCGGAAAACGACGCTGCAGGCGTTGCGGTATTTGCCGGTGCGCGGATTGCCCACAATTATTTGGCATCCAATGGGCAGTCGGGCATCAAGGCTTTTGGCGCCAGTACGGTGCTGGAAAACTACAGCGTCAACAACACGAATTTTGGTCTGGAACTCTACGGCAACGGCGGCTACGGCGGTAACCTGGTGGATGGCAATGGCGTTGGCACCATTTATCTTGAAGGCCCGCCTGATACCGCGCTTCAGCTTTCGCCCAATGCCTGCAACGGGAATACCACATGTCCATAAAGTTACGCTGCTTCAACCAGTCCATTGCTGCCTGTGCGGCCGTTTTCCTGCTGCTGGCCGCTGACGCCATGGCCTCCGAAGGCGTGATCGAAATCAACCAGGCCGCAGCGCTGGCCGGTGGCATCACGCCTTCCGATACACCGGGATTTCCCGTGACACTGGATCAGCCGGGCAGTTACCGATTGACCGGTGATCTGGATTTTATTACTACCGACGAGGACCCATTTGGAATCTCCGGAATAGTCATCACTGCAGAAGACGTGAGCCTGGATCTGGGCGGATTTTCGGTGTCGGTGGGCAACACCAACCCGCAACCCGAGTTGGCCAGTGCTAACCCAATCAGCATCGAAAGCGACAATGTCCATATCCACGATGGCACGTTGCGGGTTACTGTTGGGGTACATTCTGCCACTCACACCGGAAGGCTTGGCTCCTACGAGCGGATTCGTTTTGAAGACGCTATTGGGTACATGAGCGAAGCGCATGGATCATTTCGACAGTCTTCAAGCTCTGTTTACCTGGATCTGACTGACAGCGGCCTGGCGATTGCCAATCAGGGCGTGATCTTCAACGACAGTGGACTGATTCTGAATCACGTGACCAGCGGCAATGTGTGGTCCTACGGCGGCAGCGTTCTGGTTACGGGTAGCCACATGAACCAACTGGGCAATCTTTCCGGGGGCTATGCTGCTTATGGCCGAAACGTGATACCCGGCGGGCTGACCGGGTCGGGCAGTGGCAGCGTGTTCGAGATTGGTACCAATGTGTGCGGAGCCGATACCACTTGCCCGTGAGCCCTGGCTCCCGTCACTTTGCCCGTGTTCTCAACTAGAATGTGGTCTGAACTTCCCGAAGAGCAAATAATATGTCTGGCCAAGCGCTGCGCTATTCCCTGATTGTCAGCATCGGTTTGATCTGCAGCCCGTTGTGGGCTGAGCAGGCTGCTCGACCCGCCGTTGATGCCATTTTCGCCGATTACAACAAGCCGGATTCGCCTGGCTGCGCGCTGGGTGTGATCCAGGGTGGCAAATTCATTTACCGCCACGGCTATGGCATGGCCAATCTCGAATACGACATCCCGATTGATTCCGACACGATTTTCCGCACCGGCTCGGTCGGCAAGCAGTTCACTGCCGCGGTGATTGCGCTCATGGCCGAATCGGGCGCCATCAGCCTGGAGGATCCGCTCAGCAAATACTTCCCGGAATTTCCGACCTGGGCCAATGACATCACCATTGCCCAGCTGGTGCACCACACCAGCGGCATTCGCGATTACCTCACGCTGGCGATGCTGGCCGGCAAGGGCGCTGACCAGGATTACTACACCGACGCCTGGGTGATAGACCTGCTTTCCAGGCAACAGGAAACCAACTTCCCGCCTGGTTCGCAGTACCTGTACAGCAACTCGGGTTATCTGCTGCAGGCCCATCTGGTCAAGCGGGTCACGGGCCAGAGCCTGCGTGAATATGCCAAACAGAACCTGTTTGGCCCGCTGGGCATGCAGGTCTCGCACTTCCATGACGACCACACGCAAATTGTCCCACGCCGCGCCACCGGCTATGCGCCTGATGAAGATGGCGAAGGTTTTCACATCAGCATGACCACGCTCGATATGGTGGGCGATGGTGGTGTGTTCACCAGCATTGACGAGCTGATCAACTGGGACAGGAATTTTTACGACAACCGTCTAGGCAAGGGCGGGCCGGAACTGATCACGCTGCTCACCACGCCCGGCAAACTCAATGATGGTACTGATCTTGATTACGCTTTTGGCCTCGGCGTGGAAGATTACCGCGGCCAGAAACTGGTCAGCCATGGCGGCGCCTTTGTCGGCTTTCGCGCCGAGATGATGCGCTTTCCGGACCTGGGCTTTGGCGTAATTACGCTGTGCAATCGCGCCGATGCCGATCCTTCCGGGCTGGCGCGGCGGGTGGCGGACGTCCTGTTGGCCGACCAGCTCGGACCGAAGCCGGAGAAAGCGCAGTTGTCGGCTGAACCCGGCTTTGAACTGAGTGCCACCCAGCTGCAGGATTTTGCCGGCGATTTCTGGGAAGCGGATGAAGCGTTCGCGGCTGAAATCCGGGTGATCGATGGCAAGCTGTGGGCCGTGCATTCCCCCACGCGCAAAAACGAACTGCTACCCCTGTCGCCCAATCGCTTTCAAATGATCGGCATTCCGGCCCAGGTGCTGGTGGAGTTCGATAGGGACGGTGATCGCATCGTGGAAATGCGGCGCTTCATCAATGGCAATGCACGCGGTGTGTTCAAGCCCTTTGATCGGCTGGTGCTGAGTGCTGAGCAGCTGGCTGCTTACAGCGGCGAATTCTTCAGCCCGGAACTCGATACGGTTTACACCTTAAGCGTGGGCGAAGGCAAGCTGTGGTTTGACCTGGATGATGAAGGCCCGCAGGAACTGGCCACGATGTTTGGCGAGACTTTCGAAAACCCGGATTACGGCGCGTTTACGTTCACCCGTGACGCCGCCGGCAAAGTAGTGAGTTTCAGGCTGCAGTCGGGACGAGTACGTAACCTGGCATTTGTGCGGCAGTAGAAGGCCGCTCTCGGGCATCCTGCCCTTCGCGGCACCGGTGCATGGCCCAGGCCAGCTTCTCGCCCGCTGCGCGGGCTCACCTTCTCCCTGCACAATGGCAAGCATGCTGCCAACCGCGACTTGTCGCGAGCATGGCTCGCTCCTACCGCTCCTCCCACTTTGCGGGATTACCCGATTCTGGCGACTTTCTCACTGAAGAACCTGGCGCTCCAGAGCTTAAGGCTATGCTTTTCAGCCGCCCGCAGGAAAGGCGCTACATCATCGGCGGCATCTTGCCTGTCAATGCCGGTAATTTTTTCTTGGAGCACCATTTTCAACCAATCCAGGCCGACCTCCAAATCCTCCTGACCGTTCCAATGATGGGATTGAACCAGTGCGTTTTCTTGCTCCTGCTCCTTTGCAGGCGCCAATTCCAGTAACCGCTGTTGAATGATTTCGTTCATCGTCTACTCCCCCTTTGCAACCACATCGAACCCCAGGGCAATCTCCAGATTGTGGATGAAATTCCGAACCCGCTTGTGCTGGTACACCTCCTTCAACTCGCGCAGTTCGGCACTTGTCACGCCGGCCCAAACTTCTGCGTCAATGCGCATGCTGTCCTCGATCCAGCTCATGCCTTGCCAGTCAATTTTTTTCAAACAGACGAGATCCATAAGCGCCCGCGCCGGACTGGCCAACAGGAACACCTGCTTATTCACCTGCTGGCGTTTCACCCAGTCAAGGAAAGAACCGGGATTAATCGCCAACGGACTGAACGTAAACGACCCAAATTGGTCATGCCGGTATTCCTTGAATTTACGACCAGGAACAATGCAGGTAGTGGTGTACGCGGCTTCGGGAATCCAACCGTGGAATGCCAACGCGCTTTCCAAGGATACATAACTGCCTGGTTCCATCATTTGTGCGACCGCAAATGGGTGGCAGGGTGTACTGCGAAACTTATTCGACAGTACATAAAGACCTCGACGTAAACGGACAAGCTCTCCGGCTTTGAGCGCCCGGTTAACCAGGTGATAACGACGCTGGGGGCTGCCTTCGATCAGCCGGGCAAGTTGGGCATCAGAAAACACCCGATCTCTTAATTTCCCTTCAGTGATCAGTGTGGTCAAAGTCTGCATGAACCAGGCTGCTTGTCGCTACTACGACCTCAGAACGATAAAAATACCAGAAACTTCCGAATTATGGAAGTTTCTGGTATTTTTAGTGTTTTGTGACTTTTGACCTCGCCACTGCGAAGTGTTTGGGGCTGGAGCATAACTGTGGAACACTGGACCTTCCCGGATTCACTCTGAAATTAATGGTTTGGTTCGACATGATAAAACCCTCAATCTTGCTCACGCTGCTGACGCTCCTGGTTTTCTCTCCGGTTGCTGTCCCGGATGACGAGAACCATGACTACTTCACCGCCAACCGCGCGCTGATCCAAAGCGGCGTGCAGGCCGTGTTGATGTGCAACGGCCTGTTCACGTCCAACCGCACCCTGGAGCAGGTGTTCGCGCAGGAACTGGCCTACATGGAGCGCGTGGGCGGCACCATTGGCACGGTGGAGGGTGGTGACTGGAGCGTGAATCAAGAATTGCGGGCGGTGACGGTTGGACCGGAAGGATCGCGCATCAGCGCTGCATTCCGCGAGGGCATCGGCTGCGTGGTGCTGGCGCCGGACCAGGATCTGGCTGACATCGACAGCCTGCCCGAACTGCAACTGCCATACCCTACCAACGACCCAGCTGAAATTCCTTGGCCGGATGGTGACCTGGTCCCGGCTGCACCCTTGCCCGCTGGTGTGGATGCCGCGGCTTTGCAGGCCGCTTCCGACTGGGCTTTCAACCGCGAGTCTGCCGAGCAGGTAACCATCAGCCTGATGGTGTTGCAGGGCAACCAGATACTGCATGAACGCTATGCGCCCGGGTTCGATATGCACACCCGCACGCGAACCTGGTCCACCGCCAAGAGCATCGCGGTCACGCTGATCGGCATGCTGGTGGATGAGGGCAAGCTGAAACTGGACGAGCCGCTGGATATCGACTGGCTGCCCGATGTTGCTCGCCCCGGGAACGACCCGAGAAACTCGATCACGCTGCGGCATTTGCTGAACATGTCCAGCGGGCTCGATCCGGTCGACAGTTTCAACCGCGAATATGCCACCGGTTCTGGATTGTCCTATTGGGCCGGCGCCAGCTCCGCCGAAGGCGCACGCAACCGCGGCCTGATCCGTGAGCCCGGCACTTTCTGGGATTACGAGAACTACGACACCCTGTTGGCCGTGTATGCCATGAAACAGGCGCTGGGCGATGCGCAAACCTATGCCCAATATCCACGCCGCGCCCTGCTGGACCGCATTGGCATGCGCAACACCCTGGTCAGCACCGACCGCTTCGGCGATTTCGTGCTCAGCAGCCAGGTGTATACCAATGCCCGCGACCTGGCCCGCTTTGGCCTGCTCTACCTGCAGGGCGGAATGTGGAACGGCGAACGCCTGCTGTCTGAGGAATGGATTGAGTTTGTGCGCACGCCTGCGCCAGCCACCGCCGACGGCGGCAATTTCTATGGGGGGCAGTTCTGGCTGGTGCCCGATGAGCGAACGGATGTACCGCGCGATGCCTATACCACCGCCGGCAACCGTGGCCAGTACGTCATCATCGTGCCCTCAAGAAATGTGGTCATCGTGCGGCGTGGACTTGATTATGGGGCACAGGGATTCAATGAGTGGGACCTGACCCGTGAAGTACTGAAGGCCTTCCCATGAGGATTGATATTGCGAGTTCGCCCAGCGGGAATTGGATTCCGGGCCAAGCCCGGAATGACGGCTTAAAAGCCCGGAGTGACGGTTTTGGAGCCGGCTTCGCCGGGTTTTGACATGTACGGTTTTGGCGACTTTCTGTTGGCGATGGCTGATCGCCTGGACCAGCTGGAGCCAGGCGAACTCGGCACCGCCACGGTGCTGGACTGCCTGGACCAGATCAACGAGGCCTGGGACCGCAAGCTGGACCCGGCGGTCGAATTTGAAGCTTATGCGGCTTTGCGGTTTTGCCAGGCGATGCGGCGGGTGTTGGAACAGGAGTGAGCTGGAACAATCGCGAGCATGGCTCGCTCCCACTGTAGGAGGCAGCCGAACCATCGCGAGCATGGCTCACTTCCACTGTAGAAGGCAGCCGTGCTGCCGACCCTATCCCGGGCAAGTCTCGCTGCTATTGCTCCAACCGGATACCCAACAGTTCGATTGGCGGCAAGGCATCCACGCCCAGTTGCCGATAGTCAATTCCCAGCAAGTACAGCAGCGTGGCGGCGACCTGGCCCTGGTAGACCGTGCCCGGTGACTTTACCTCGCCCACATCAGCCGTATCCGGGCCAATGATCGCCAGCCAGATGGCTTCGCTGCCGGGAATGGTGATGTCGTGTTCAGCCCAGTCGGAACCCTGCAGGCCACGGCCGTGGTCGGTGGTGATGATGAGGGTGGTGCGGTCGCGGTAGTTATCCGCAGCCTGCAGCGTATCCCACAATTCACCCAGGAACCCATCCGCCTGGTGCAGGTAGTCCAGGTAGCGGTCGTAACGATCAGCGTGCGCCCAGTCATCGGAATTCACCAGCGCCAGCCACATAACCCGCGGCTGGTTCTTCTGCAGGTACTCGAGCGCGATGCGGAAGGTCAGGGTGTCATTACTGCCTTCAGACCACAGCCCCATCACTTCACGCCGCAGCTCCGCGAGTTCGGTCATGCGGGCATTGCTGTAAGGCTCCGGCACGGCATCGAAGGTGCCTACCATCAGGAAAGCATCGTCGCCATTGGCCGATGCCAGCGAGTAACCATCCCAGGAGCCGATCTGCGCCACTTCTCCAAAACCGAGGCCCAGCTTCTGGCGGGCAAGCTGCAATGCAGTCGGGTAGGGAAACCGGTGATCGACGTTGTCGGTGACATCCGCCCGTGGCGCGCCGGTGAGCATTTCCACATACCCCGGCGTGGACCACAGAATCCGGTTCTGCACTGTGACATGATTGTTGTAAGCGGCATTGCCCAGCACCACGCCCCGCGGCGCGAGGCGGTTCCAGAAGTTGGGCAACAAGGCGGCACGCCTTTGCCCGGCATCATCACCGACATAGCGCTGCCGCACCTCGGCAATTTCTGAATATTCCTGTTTTGCGTCGTGCTGCGCGATGGTTTCATCCAGCCCGCTAAAGATGTCCTGTGCACGAACGCCATCCAGTGTGAGCAGGATTACGTTACGGGTTTGCAGTGGCTCGGCCAACAGCGGACTGGCGGTACACACACCGGCCCATACCAGGACGCATACACAGCCCCGTCGAATCAATTTCGTGGTTTTGGATTTCACCGGGTGGCTTTCCTGGTGTTAAAAAAAACGGGGCCAGAACTCAGGTTCTGGCCCCGTTTGAGGTTATTGCGAGCCCGGCTCGCTCCTGCATTGCTCCGACGGGAAGCAGCCACGCTGCCGAAATTCCAGTTTTCTGTCGCGAGCATGGCTCGCTCCTACATGGTTCCGGCAGGAGCGCTTCCCTTCAGCATCAGAACTCCCAGGTCACATCCACGCCGTAAGTGCGGGGTGGCGTGTAGATCGATGCGATGCCGCCGAGGAATTCGATCACGTTGGCGCGCACATCTTCATCCGTCAGGTTCTTGCCCCACACCGAGACGCTCCAGGGCTGGCCTTGCGGCGCCAGGCTGATGCGTCCATCCACCAGTCCGAACGACGGCTCCCAGGCCACGTTGGTGTGGGCCCAGGGCATTTCATCCTGCCAGGTGTAGTTCAGGCGGAACAACAGGGCATCTTCCCAGCTGCCGGCGCCGGTGGTGAATTCAAAGCCGGTGTTGAACTGGAACTCGGGCGTGCGCTGCATCTGGTTGCCGGAAAAATCACCGGTGCTGATCACATAGTCGAGGTACTCGGTATCCACCCAGGAGCCAGAGGCCCAGACATACAGCGACTCGGTGGCGGCGAACTGCATCTCGAGTTCGGCACCCTTGATCTCAGCGTCAGAGGCATTGGACACAATGTTGCACAGGCAGACGTCGTTGGTGAACTCCACCTGCAGGTCGGCATAGTCCATGTAGAACAAGGCGCCGTTCAGGCGAACGCGGTTGTTGAAGAACTCCGACTTGAGGCCGATTTCGTAGTTGGTGACGTTCTCGGGATCATAGGCGAGTGTGGCGCCGAGGGTATTGGGTGGCGTGTCCTGGAAACCGCCGCTCTTGTAGCCTTCGGAAATGGTGCCGTACAGCAACATGTCGTCGGTGGCCTGCCACTCCAGAATGCCCTGAAAGGTGGTTTCATCAAAGGTTTCGCCATAAGGAGTGCTGTAACCGCCACCCTGCGGGTAGGGAATCAGAACACCGCCGGGACCCGGTTCACCGGTCAGCGGTGTCTGCGGTATCAGATCCTGGGGCCGGAACTTGTCACCCAGCCGGACCGCGGTGCCGGTGATGTGGCCGCTGATCTTGTCCTGGGTATAACGTCCACCGGCGGTAAATTTCAGCGTGTCGGTGATCTGGAACCCCAGTTGCCCGAAAAGAGCATAGCTCTTGATATCAGCTGAGTTATCCCAGGTACTCTCGCCATTGAGGCTGCCCGGGGCCGCGCCGATGGCGCCCAACAGAACTTCCGACCAGAAGCGGTCAAACTTGTCCACTTCGTCCTGCTGGTAGTAGCCACCCGCAATCCAGTCCCAACGGCTGTCGGAAGGCTCGGATGTGAAGCGGAATTCCTGGCTGAACTGGCTCAGGTCTTCGATTTCATTGACCGGGAAATCGAACGCCAGGCCCAGGGGAATCGCGCCAGCGATATTTCCAGCGCCAACCCGGGCAAAAAACTCCGCCGCCAGGCCGGGTGCATCCGGGCCCAGGCCGGTTTGCGAGTACTGGCTCTGGCCATCACCGGTACGGTAGGCCGTGATGGAGGTGAAGGTGTAGTTTTCGTAGCCCTTGTCCAGCCGCAGGTTAACGCCCATTGAATCGCGGTTGAAGAACCCGACCCTGCCTTCGGGTGTAATGGAATACTGCACCGGCTCCGGCATGCATTGACGAATGTCGGTCAGCCCCAGGAAGGCACGGGCAACCGCCCACGGATTGCCGTTTTCGCCAATGGTACAGGTACCGTTTCCGGACTCATCCATGAAATCAACCACCAGGTTGGCAGTGAAGTCTTCCTCGCCCTGGTACAGGAACGCCATGCGGCCCTGGAAGCTGTCGATATCGTGCAGGTCGCGGCCGGTCACCGCATCTTCGGCAAAGCCGTCATCGGTGCGGTACTGGAAAGCTGCGCGTGCGGCCACATTCTCGCTCAGGCCTCCGGTTACATGGCCGGTGATGCGGCGCAAATCCAGGTTGCCCAGGGTGCCCGTGACTTTTCCGGAGGTTTCGAATTCCGGTGAAGCCGTGATGATGTTGATGGCGCCGCCGACCACGTTCTTGCCCAGCAGTACGCCCTGCGGGCCGCGCAGGACTTCAACGCGCTCCACATCGTAGAAGTCGGCACTGATCAGGCCCATGCGGCCTACCACCACTTCGTCCAGGAACAAGCCCACCGAGCGTGAGGCGCTGGGCGCATCGAGGCGCGTATTCATCACGCCGCGCATGTTGAATTCGATGTCGAACGGCGTCGGGTTGGTGAATGACAGGCCGGTTGTCGACCTGGCCAGGTCCTCGGCATTCTGGATGCCGCCTCTTTCAAGCGTTTCGCCTGAAAAAGCGGAAATCGACAGCGGCGCATCCTGCAGCACTACTTCGCGCTTTTGCGCAGTAACAATCACTTCTTCCAGCGTCTGGGCAAACACCGGTGCGCTGGGCAGCAGCAGGAACCCGGCAGCCAATCCAAAAATAAATCTATTACAGACGGAACGATTAATTCTAGCTGTGTGCATAGTGTTTCCCCGGTTACAGACTGAACTCTGGTTCAACTCGTTATGGTTTTTGGAATTTTTCCGCCCGACCAGACAGGCGGATACAGTTGAGGCGTTGGCGGGAGTAGAGCAGGCCCGTTGCGCCTACTAACTTGCATAAGCAGATTAAACATAAATTTAACGCGAGTAAAGTGGCAAATGCGCAAACATGGATGAATAGCTTTTGTCCATCACGTACCAGCAACGCGTCAATCGGGCAGGGGCAAGGCCACCAAGCCAGGATATGGCCATGCAGGTGCGACTGGATGTAGTTTTCAGTATGCTGCTGAATCCACAAAAGACACAAACCGGGTTTAATCCATGAAAATTCACCTGCTTCCCTCGCGCATCCTGCTGACCGCACTTCCCCTGCTTATACTGGTGCTTGCCAATTGCACCCAGGCCGCAACTAATCCTTCGCCGGGGCTTGAAGGCGTTGAATACCGCCTGGTCGGGCCCTGGCGCGGAGGCCGTGTCACTGCGGTAACCGGCGTTCCTGGCCAGCCCAACCTGTACTACATGGGCGCCACCGGCGGCGGTGTGTGGAAGACCACCAATGCCGGTACTACCTGGGAAAACATTTCCGATGGCTTCTTCAAGGTGGGCACCATCGGCGCCGTGGCGGTGGCTGAATCCGACTCCAACGTGGTGTATGTCGGTACCGGCGAAGCACCGATCCGTGGCGTCACCACCTCGCACGGTGATGGCATGTGGAAGTCGACTGATGCCGGCCAAACCTGGAAACACATCGGCCTGGAGAAGTCCGGGCAGATTGCGAAGATCGTGATCCACCCCACCAACCCGGACGTGGCGCTGGTGGCGGTGCAGGGCCAGATCTGGGGCCCCAGCGATGAACGCGGCGTGTACCGCACCACCGATGGCGGCACCACCTGGCAGCAGGTGTTGCGCGTGGGGCCGGAAACCGGCGCCACCGACATCGTCATGGATCCGTCCAATCCGCGCATCCTGTATGCGGCCATGTGGCAACACGGGCGCACGCCCTGGTTCATCAAGTCCGGCGGCACCGAGGGTGGCATCTTCAAGAGCACCGACGGCGGCGACAGCTGGAAGAAACTGGAAGGCGGGTTGCCGAATGTGATCGGCAAGATCGGCATCGGCATTTCCGCCGCCATGCCGGAACGCGTGTACGCCATCATCGAGGCCGAGCATGAAAAGGGCGGCCTGTGGCGCAGCGAGGATGCCGGCGGCAGCTGGACATTGATCAACGGCCACCGCGCCCTGCACACCCGCGCCTGGTACTACATCCACATGGCGGCCGACCCGATCAACCCCAACACCATCTGGGTGCTGAACACCGGCCTGTACAAATCCATCGACGCCGGCAAAACCTGGACCAAGGTGTCCACCCCGCACGGCGACCACCACGATCACTGGATCAACCCGGCTGATTCCGACAACATGATCAGTGGCAACGACGGCGGCGCCACGGTGACCTTTGATGGCGGCGAAACCTGGTCGTCCATCATGAACCAGCCCACCGCGCAGTTTTACCGCGTGGCCACCGACAACCAGGTGCCGTTCCGCATTTACGGCGGCCAGCAGGACAACACCACCGTGGCCATCGCCAGCCGCAGCCTGTACGGCGGCATCGGTGTGTCGGACTACTACGACGTGGGCGGCGGCGAGAGCGCGCATGTGGCGTTCGATCCCGACAACCCGCGGCTGGTGTACGCCGGCTCCATCAACGGCACGCTCACCGAGTATGACCGCGACACCGAACTCACCCGCGTGATCATTCCCTATCCGCAGATGATGTTCGGCATGGATGCGAAAGACCTGCGCTACCGCACCAACTGGAATACACCGGTGGCCACTTCACCGCACGATCACTCGATCATTTACTACGGCACCCAATACGTGCTGAAAAGCACCGACCGCGGCGCCACCTGGACCGCCATCAGCCCCGACCTGACCCGCAATGACCCGGAAAAGCAGGGCCGCAATGGCGGGCCGCTGACCCCTGAAAACGTCGGCGCGGAGTACTACAACACGCTGTTCTACATTGTCGAATCACCACACGAGGCCGGCACCATCTGGGCCGGCGCGGACGATGGCTTCCTGCACATCACCCGCGATGGCGGCGAGAACTGGGCCAACGTCTCACCGCCGCACAAAGGCAAATACAGCGACGAGGCTTACATCAACGCCATCGAGGTCAGCCCGCATGATCCCGCTACCGCCTACCTGGCGGTACACGGCCACAAGCTGAATGATTTCAGCCCTTACATCTACAAGACCAGCGATTACGGCAAAAGCT
Organism: uncultured Wenzhouxiangellaceae bacterium; assembly: GCA_964470455.1. Classification (GTDB taxonomy): domain Bacteria; phylum Pseudomonadota; class Gammaproteobacteria; order Xanthomonadales; family SZUA-36; genus JAWXBM01. The sequence continues at coordinate 56,845 of CAYYCX010000007.1, read as the reverse complement.
GGAAACGCCTCGACAAAGGCTTACCGGCCAATACCTTCGTGCGCGTGGTGCGCGAAGACCCGAGCCGCCGAGGCCTGCTGTACGCCGGCACCGAAGCAGGCATGTTCGTGTCCTATGACGATGGCGCCAACTGGCGTTCACTGCAGCTGAACCTGCCGCCGGTGCCCATCACCGACCTCAAGATCCGCCAGGATTCACTGGTGGTCGCCACCCAGGGCCGCAGCTACTGGGTGCTGGATGACCTGTTCGTGGTGCGCCAGGCGGAGCAGGTTGAGTCGGACAAGCTGCGCGTATTCCAGCCCGGCACCGTCACCATGCTGCAGGGCACGGGACGGGCGGATAACTTCGAAGGCAGTAACCCGCCCAACAGCCTGCCCGTTTACTACCAGCTCCCGAAAGATGCCGACAGCGTGAAGATCGAGATCCTCGATTCCGCCGGCAAGGTGATCCGCACTTACACCAGCGAGGAAACCGATTTCGAACGCTGTCGCGCTGTCAACGCCGACCCACGCATGCCGTTTGAGGCGGAATACCCCAGCAAGTCCAAGGGCCTGCAAAAGTGGGAGTGGAATTTCCGCACCGAGAACCTGCAGTGCGTGAAGAACATCGCGCTGTTTGCCGGCTTCAGCGGGCCGCGGGTGCTGCCGGGGGATTACTCACTGCGGGTCAGCGCCAATGGCGAAACCGCCCAAACCGGTTTCAGCCTGGTGGCCGACCCGCGCCTGACTGCCACGCCGGCTGAAATGCGAGAGTGGGCCGACCGCGCCAATGAAACCTCAGCGCTGCTGGGCACGGTGTTGCAAAGGCTGGCGGAAGCGCGCAAGGCGCGTGGCCAGATCGAGACCCTGATGGCCGATTATCCCGGCCAGGCGGAATTGCAAACCCAGGGCAAAGCTGCGGTGGATGCGCTCAATGCCTGGGATGAGGCCATCAACCAGAAACTGCACCAGACCTACGAAGACGAGGACGCCTGGGAAACCAAGCTGGCCGGTCAGATACGTTATCTGTTCGATGTGATCGACGACACCGGCGCGCCCGTGACCGGCGGGCAGTTGGAACGGCTGGCCGATGTGAAAGCGGAATGGTCCCGGCAGCAGGCTGAACTGCAGCGCATCAACAATGAGCTGATCGCACCCATCAATGACTGGGCTCAAAGCAGGCAGTTGCCGTTTGTCTCCCCGACAGGGATCTAGCAGATGGTGAAGCGGCTTGTGGAGCGGCTGGTCGGCAGCATGGCTGCCTCCCACAGCACTGTAGGAGCGAGCCATGCTCGCGACCGGGAGACAGTGGCTGTAGGAGCGAGCCACGCTCGCGACCGGGAGACAGTGGCTGTAGGAGCGAGCCACGCTCGCGACCGGGCAAGCCCGGTCCGCAACAGGCTGCCTCCTGCAATTCTTGCCCTGTTTGCATGGCTGTTTGCCATTGCCGCGATTGCCGCCGAACCCCCTTCAGCAGCGAACTACGGTATTCGCAAGGAAACCGTTGCCATCCCGATGCCGGACGGCGTGCACCTCGAGGCGGACCTGCTGCTGCCTACCGGCGGCAAACCCGGCGAGCAGTTCCCGGTGTTGCTGGAGTACCTGCCGTACCGCAAGGATGAAGACCTCAACCGCAACAAAAGCCACTACGGCTACTTTGTCGAGCGTGGTTATGTCTACGCCCGGGTCGATATCCGCGGCACCGGCAACAGCGAGGGCCAAATCGTTCCCTACGAATATTCCGACCAGGAATGGGCCGATGGTGACGCGGTTCTCGACTGGCTGGCCGCGCAGCCCTGGTCCACCGGCAAGGTGGCCATGCTGGGCATTTCCTGGGGCGGCTTCAACGCCATCCAGATGGCGGGCCGCGGCCACCCTGCGCTGAAAACCATCATCGCCATCGACGCCACCGAGGACCTGTACCAGGAAGATGTGCACTACATCGACGGCATCATGCACCTCGATTCCTGGGAGATGTCGGCCGAGCTGTACAACGCCATGCCCGGCGCGCCGGAGTATGTGCTGGACGATGACTGGGCCACAAACCGCTTCGATGCCGAACCCTGGGTGCTGTCGCACAAGCGCCAGCAGCGTGATGGGCCGTACTGGGACCGCGGTTCCTGGCGCGACCGGCACGACACCATCCGCATCCCCACCTTTCACATCGGCGGCTGGTACGACGGCTACCGCAACAGCCTGCCACGCATGCTGGAGCGGGTGAAAAATGCGCCGGTGAAAGCCATGATCGGCGCGTGGAACCACAGCTTTCCGCACGAGCCGTATCCCGAACCCGGCATGGAATGGCGCCACGAGGCCACGCGCTGGTTTGATTACTGGCTGAAGGATATCGACACCGGCATCACGGACGAGCCCGCATTCGCCGTGTACCTGCGTGACTGGCACCCGCCTGGACCCAGACTGGACGTTGCGCCGGGGCGCTGGGTCTATCTCGACCACTGGCCCAACGAACGGGTTACGGAACAGACCTGGTTCGCCGGGCCAAACCACGGACTTGCGGCCAGCGCCCCAGAGGCCACCGTGCACCAATTGAAGAACATGCCCACCACCGGCTTTGAAGCCAGCGGCCCGGTGATGTGGTGGGGCGATATCGCCCACGACCAGCGCGGCACCGACACCTTCAGCCTGGTGTACGACTCGCCGGTGCTCACGGAAGAATTGACCATCCTCGGCCATCCCAAAGCCCTGCTGCAGGTGGCGTCCGATGCCATCCGCGCCAACTGGTTTGTGCGCATCAGCGACGTGGCACCGGATGGCCAGGTCACGCTGATCACCGGCAAAGGCTTCAATGGTACGCACCGCAATTCTGCTCGTGAGCCCGAAGACCTGGTGCCGGGTGAGTTTTTCCCGGCCGATATCGAAATGTATTTCACCTCCTGGGTGTTCCAGCCGGGCCACCGCATCCGCCTCTCCATCAGCAATGCGCAGTGGCCGATGTTCTGGCCCACGCCCTATCCGGTGACCACTTCGCTGCAGATCGGTGGCGACACACCAGCCCGGCTGGTGCTGCCGCTGTTGGACACTGAAGGCCTGGCGCAACCCGAATTCCTGCCACCGGTGGTGGTGGCCGGAGCCGAAGGATTTGGCGCTCTGGCCACGGATGACGTAACAGCCTCTGGCTACGGCGAAATCAGTTCGGTGGACCGCAACCCGCAAACCGGCGAGGTGGTGATCAAGGCCACCAGCAGCGGCGGTTCGCAGTATCCCTGGGGCACTGAAACCTATCGCGAAACCATCGAGCATCGCACTTTGGATTCAAACCCTGAGAACACCGCGATGATCGGCACGCACGTGATCACGGTGGAAACCAACGGCCGCACCCTGCTGTTTGAGGGCGGGCTGGATTTCCGCAGCGATACCGATAACTTCTATTACCAGTATTTCCGGCGGCTGACCGAGAACGGCGAAGTGGTGCGCGAGAAGCGTTGGGAAGAAACCATCCCGCGGGATTACCAATAATTTGCAATGGTGGGAGCGAGCCACGCTCGCGACAGGTGGTGATTTTTCGGCAGCATGGCTGCCTCCCACAAACCCAGTGACCATTTGGTAGTTGTGGAAGCGAGCCAAGCTCGCAACAGGCGGCGAATTTTCGGCAGCATGGCTGCCTCCCACAAACCCAGTGACCATTTGGTAGTTGTGGGAGCGAGCCACGCTCGCGACAGGTGGTGATTTTTCGGCAGCATGGCTGCCTCCTACAGTCCAGGGAGCAATCCGATCTTGAACGACCGAAACACCTTCGCCCCTCTCCTGCTGGTCCCCGGCATGATGAACGACGAACGCGTCTGGCGGCACCAGCTGGCGGCCCTCGGAGTGCGCTGCTCCGAAATCCGTGTGGCGGATATCACCACCGCCGATACCATCGAGGAAATCGCCCGGCTCATCCTTCAATCCGCCCCGGAAAATTTTTCCCTGGCCGGATTCTCCATGGGCGGCATCGTGGCGCTGGAAATCTGGCGCCAGGCGCCGGACCGGGTGCTGCGCCTGGCGTTGCTGGGCAGCACGGCGCGCAATGAAAAGCCGCACCAGATCGAGCCGCGGCTGGCGCTGATGGAACGCGCCAGGCGCGAACCCATGGCCAAGCTGATGCAGGAAGTTCTGATCCCTCCCTCCCTGGGCAAGGCCAACCAGGATGACTCCCTGATCAAGTGGGAAATCCAGGACATGGGGCAGTTGCTCGGCGCTGATATCTACCTGCGCCAGTGCCAGGCGCTCAACACCCGTCGCGATTACCGCGAATTGCTGGGCGAAATCCGCTGCCCCAGCCTGGTGATCTGCGGCGAAGAGGACCAGGTGTGCCCGCCATGGATGAGCGAGCAACTGGCTCAGGGGATCACCGGTTCAAACCTGCTGCTCATCAAGGGCAGCGGCCATATGGTCACCCTGGAAGCGCCCGAGGAAGTGTCGGCGGCCATGTTAAGCTGGCTGGCCAAACAATGACTCTGACACTACCGCTCATGACCGTACAACTTCTCGGCACAACCTGATCGCGGATCGCAACATGATCACGCTTTACACCGCCCGTACGCCCAACGGCTACAAAGCCTCCATCATGCTGGAAGAGTGCGCGCTGGATTACCAGGTACATGCCATGCAGTTGAGCAGGCTGGAGCAGAAGCAGGACTGGTTCCTGCAGATCAATCCCAACGGCCGCATACCCGCCATCGTCGATCACGACGAGGATGATTTCCCGGTGTTCGAATCCGGTGCCATCCTGATGTACCTGGCGGACAAGGCTGGCGCGTTCCTGCCGCCGAATACGCCCGCCACGTTCAAGCAACATTCGCAGGTGATCCAGTGGCTGATGTTCCAGAAAGCCGGGCTGGGGCCGATGATGGGCCAGGCGAATGTGTTCTACCGCTACCACAGCGAGAAGATTCCCTACGCCATCGAGCGCTACCAGCGGGAGTCGCGGCGTTTGCTGGAAATCCTCGACCAGCGCCTTGCAGGCCACGAATACCTGGCGGGTGATTACTCGATCGCCGATATCGCCAATTTCTGCTGGGCCCGTTCAGCAAACTGGTCAGGTGTTGAAACCGGGGACCTGGAACATCTTACCCGCTGGATTGCGACGATCCACGAACGGCCCGCCGTGCAGCGCGGACTCCAGGTGCCCACCGACCGCCAGAAAGCCCGCTCGGCGGAAGAGTTCATCGAAGGCGCGCGGAAGTTTGTGACCTGATCAGATGTCTTTGACGCTTGGCTTTACTTACACTCAAGCTTGATAAACAATGCTTTAGCACAGTCAGCTGGACGGTTGCTCCTTGCATCAGTAATTCAATTGGAACAAGGTGACCAAATACCAGCAAATAAGCCATAAAAAGGGGTTCAAATGTCTGATCATCCCAGAGGCCGTGACCTTTTCATCGTTGACAACAGTGTCTCCGGATGGACAGCGCTTCGGTATCTGGAAGAATGGACAGGCATTGCTCGAGCCTTTGATATTGCAACTGGCTTCTTCGAAATTGGATCTCTCCTTGCGCTCGACGGGAAGTGGCAGCCCCTCGAGAAGATACGCATCCTCATGGGAGCCGAAACAACCCAGCGCACCCGCAAAGCCCTTCTTGAAGCAGTTCGAAAACGAGCCACCGAGATACTTGATACCAGTCTGGAAGCGGAAAAAGACAAAAACCCCTTTCTTCATGGTGTTCCTTCAATCCTCGAAGCGATGCGCTCCCAGAAAATTGAATGTCGGGTGTATGACAAGGACAAGTTCCACGCCAAGGCATACATCACCCACGCCAAGCTGGAAGTAGTTGGCTCGCAGGCACTGGTCGGTTCCAGCAATTTCACTGCACCCGGTCTCACCAAGAATATTGAACTCAATATCCAGGTACAGAGCGCACGCGAAGTAGCGCAGTTACAGGAATGGTTTGAGACCCATTGGAATGAAGCTAGTGAGGTGTCTGAAGAAGTTATTTATGCTA
>CAYYCX010000007.1:0-50915 GCA_964470455.1 uncultured Wenzhouxiangellaceae bacterium | reverse complement strand
TACCGAGATATTGAAGAATGCGAAACATGGGAAGAAGTTATTGAAGCTATTGATCGCCACACGCAGCTCTTTTCCCCGTTTGATGTCTATACGAAAGCTTTGCAGGAGTTCTTTCGTGGACATGAATTGACTGCTAACGAGTGGGACGAAACACGCTCGAAAATGTACCCACGCATCGATCGCTACCAAAAGGAAGCATATTGGGCATTGATGAAAATAGCCCGCCAGCATGGCGGTGCATTTCTGTGCGATGGCGTGGGCTTGGGCAAGACATTTGTGGGACTCATGCTAATCGAACGACTCGTACTTCACGAGGGAAAGCGGGTCGTCCTATTCGCGCCCAAAGCCGCAAAGGAAGGGGTGTGGGAGCCTCACTTGAGAGACTGGTTGCCCCACATCGGCGGTATGGGAGGGAGCTCCGATTTCAGCAACCTGGCGGTATTCAGCCACACTGACTTGGGTCGTAAGGGCGACTTTCCTGAAAGGTTTCAACGAATTGCCGAGCTGGCAGATGTAGTCATCATCGACGAAGCACACCACTTCCGGAATCCGGGTAGGCTGGGCGACGAGGACAAAGATATCGAGCCATCTCGTTACTACCGACTGTACGATCTCCTGGATAATTCGCAGCGTCCAAAAACGCTGTTCATGCTCACAGCCACGCCCATCAACAATCGCCTGAGCGACTTCAGGCACATGGTTGAACTGTTCTCTCGAAGAGATGAAACCTATTTTGCGCGTACCGTCGGTGTCAATAATCTCCGCGCCCACTTCAATCAAATGGAAAAGTCACTGCGTGAGCGGGTTGGCCATGACCTGTTTGGTGTCTCCGAACATATGCCGGAAGTTCAGGAACTGCTGGCCACCGACAATATTTTCCGTGAGTTGGTTGTTCAGCGCAGCCGGGCGTATGCGCGGGAAAGCCAGGTGAGGGAAACCGGCAAAGCCGCTGTGTTCCCTGACCGGAAAGCTCCACAGGTTGCCGCATATTCCATTCGCAAAACCTACGGCCGTTTGCTGGATATGTTCGAGAACGCATTTACGCGCCAGAACCCGCTTTTTACATTGCCCATGTATTACCCCCTGTTCTGGTATAAGGGCCCGGATGCCAGCATCGATCCCTTTGAGGAAAACCGACAAAAAGCCGTTATTGGTCTCATTCGCACCAACTTTTTGAAGCGGTTCGAAAGTTCCGTTGTGGCATTTGAGTTGTCATGCGACCGGTTGCAGCAGAAGCTTTTGGCTTTTCTCGAAGTACACAGCGAAACCTCTGGTGAACTGAAAAAGCTCGAAATCTGGAAAGAAGCGAATGCCGAGGCATTGGGGTACGCACGGCAGCGGCAGTTTGCGTTCTGGGGCGATGGCGATGACGATGATGAGGACGTCGTTCCCCAGGAGCTGCTCGATGCCGTCAAACGACTCAACCGCGAGGAATACGACCTCTCGGCCATGATGGCGGAAACCTATCGCGATCTGGATCAATTGGTTCATTTTATCGCTGAAGCCAGAAAGTTTGAGCCCAAACATGACGACAAACTGCAGAAGCTCATCAGGCTGCTCAAATCCAAGGAGTTAGCCAGACAGAAAGTGCTGATTTTCACCGAGTTTGCGGACACTGCCCGGTATCTCAAGCGCGAACTGGATGAAGCCGGCATCGATGGAGTCGGACAGGTTGACAGCGCCACCAAAGCCAACCGGGCGGACATCATTCAGCGATTCTCGCCCTACTACAACGGCACTTCCTCGGCCGAACTGCAGGCGAGAGGACATGAGGAAATCCGTGTCCTGATTTCCACGGACGTGCTTTCAGAAGGCCTTAACCTGCAGGATGCTTCGCGGATGATCAACTACGACATCCATTGGAATCCAGTGCGCCTGATGCAACGAATTGGTCGCGTGGACCGGCGAATGAACCCGAACGTAGAAACCCGCCTGATTGCAGGTCACCCGGAAGTGGAGCCTTCACGTGGCAAGGTCAGTTTCTGGAACTTTCTGCCACCGGATGAGCTGAATGAGATACTTACGCTTTACAGCAAAGTGACCCAGAAAACTCTGTTGATTTCCAAAACACTTGGTATTGAGGGTAGAAAGTTACTGACTCCCGATGACGATTTCGAAGCACTCAAGGAATTCAATTCTGCATACGAGGGGACCAGGACCGCAGTCGAGGACATGCATCTGGAGTATCAGGCACTGCTGCAAGCTGATCTTCAACTCGAATCACGCCTGCGGAAATTCCCAGGTGCAATCTTCAGTGGGCGCAAAAGAGTGACCCGGGGAACTGTTGGAGTTTTCTTCTGTTACGCCTTACCTGCATTAGACAGAGAGGCTGGCGAGTTTACTGAAGAAGCCGGGACTACCCGCTGGTACCTGTACGACATCGGCCGTGACATGATCCTGGAGGATCCAGGTGAAATCGTGTTCAACATTCGCTCCAAACCGGACACGCCTCGTAAATGCACCAACGAAGAACCTGAGCTTGTGGACATTCGTGGCAAATTGGAGAAGCACATCAAGAACACCTACCTGAAACGAATAGACGCTCCTGTAGGCGTGAAGCCGGCACTTCGCTGCTGGATGGAACTCAACGAGGGGTGAGCTGATGCCGACCGACCACCGCGCCGAACTGGCAAGAATCAAAACCTTCCCGCAGCTTATCGCCTATTTGCGCGATGAAATGGGCTGGCCCATCGGTCGCGATTCGTTCGAAGATGTGGACGACCTCTTCTACGACTTCACGGCAGATGAGCTTGGCATCGACGAAAAGACAGCAGCCAAGATCCAGGAAATCAAACGACTGCGCCCCCTATCGCCTCAGCAACCATGGGGCATATTTTTCGTCAAGTTTGAGCCAAAAAAGCTTCCTGTAGTCGCGCTGCGCCGAATCCTCAGCCAAGTAGCAATCAAGAAGCGCTCATCTGCAAATAGTGCTGATCGCACAGCCTGGGCCGCCGACGACCTGCTCTTCGTTTCTAACTACGGCGAGGGGGAAGAGCGGCAGATCAGCTTCGCTCAATTCTCGCGGGCCAAGGACGGCCACGACCTGCCCACCCTGAAGGTACTTGGTTGGGATAATCGAGACACCGCACTGCACCTTGATGCCGTGGCTCGCGAACTAACCTCCAATCTCGCCTGGCCGGAAGACGATGCAAACGCCGAGGCTTGGCGCACGCAGTGGCGCGCCGCGTTTACTCTGGGGCACCGCGAAACTGTCACCACCTCCAAGGAACTCTCGATCCGATTGGCAGAGCTGGCGCGCAACATTCGCGACCGCATCAGGACCGCACTCGCCATCGAAACCGACAAGGGTCCGCTCACCCGGCTCATGAAGGCGTTTCAGGAGGCGCTGGTCCACGACCTCGACGCCGACGGCTTCGCCGACATGTACGCGCAGACCATCGCGTATGGCCTGCTCTCTGCACGCATCGCCGACCCACATAAAAAGACGGCTGATGACTTTGCCGCCCACATGCGCACGAATCCCTTCCTGCGCGAGCTGATGGAGACTTTCCTCAAGGTTGGCGGGCGGCGCGGTAAGGCGGGTGGGCCAGGCATCGACTTCGACGAACTAGGCGTCTCCGAGGTGGTCGACCTACTCGACGATGCAAACATGGAGGCCGTCGTCCGCGATTTCGGCGACCGGAACCCCCAGGAAGATCCGGTCATCCACTTCTACGAACTCTTCCTCAAGGAGTACGATGCCAAGAAGCGTACGCAGCGCGGCGTCTTCTACACCCCGCGCCCGGTAGTCTCCTACATCGTGCGCTCGGTGGACGAGCTGCTGCGCATCGAGTTCTGTCTCGCCGACGGTCTTGCCGACACGACCACCTGGGCCGAGATGGCTAAGCGGCATAAGGACCTGAAGATTCCCGAGGGTGTCGCGCCCGACCAGGACTTCGTCCAGATCCTCGACCCGGCCTCCGGCACCGGCACCTTTCTCGTAGAGGTCATCGACGTCATCCACAAGACACTTGTCGCCAAGTGGCAAGCACAGGGGCATAGTGAGAAGAAGATCGACGCGCTGTGGAACGAATACGTGCCGAAGCACCTGCTGACGCGTCTGCACGGCTACGAGCTGCTTATGGCACCCTATGCCATCGCGCACCTGAAGATCGGGCTGAAGCTCTACGAGACGGGCTACCGCTTTGGAAGCGACGAACGTGCACGAGTGTACTTGACGAACGCGTTGGAACCATCGTCGGCACTAGCTGACACCAAATCGGCTGGACTATTTGATGCGCTGGGGCACGAAGCGCAAGCGGTCAACGCGATCAAACGCCGCCAGCGGTTCACCGTCGTCATCGGCAATCCGCCGTATTCAATAAATTCCTCCAATCTATCCGAGAGTCACCGAGCAATCGTTGCCCCTTACAAGCAGATTAACGGTCTGCGAATTGTTGAGAAGGGCGCTCGGCAATTTGAGAAAAATATCCAAGACGACTACATCAAGTTTATTCGCACCGCCGAGGTCGCAATCACGTCAACAGGAACCGGAGTTTTGGGCTACATCACTAACCATAGCTATCTCACCAATCCAACCTTCCGTGGGTTGCGTTATAGCCTATTAAAATCATTTCATCATGGAACGTTCGTTGACCTCCACGGAAATACACTTTATGGAGAAGCGAAAGGAGGCCACGAATCTGACGAAAACGTTTTTGATATTAAGCAGGGTGTGGCCATTTGTTTGCTGCGTTCCCAAATCAACAAGGCCGAAAGCTCGTTCAACCGGGTGGATTATTGGGGCAGTCGAGCCGAGAAATATCGGCAGCTCGGACAGCAGTCGGTTCAAACGGACAATCGGACACCACTACATCCCGGCCCAGATTTTTGGGTGTTTCGTGTTGAGGACAAAGGGCTACGAGAAGAATACCAAGTGTTTCCAAGACTGTCGGAGTTAATGCCGGTGAATTCCACAGGCGTTAAGACACATCGCGACCACTTTGCGCTCGCCTTTGATTTGAATGTAATAAAGGAGCGGATAGAAAAGTTTCGAGACCGTTCAGTAAGCGACAGAGAAATCGGAACCTGCTTTGACCTAACTGACACAGACGCGTGGCGATTGAGCGCGAAAAGGAAATCGCTCGCTGCCAAGACGGATTGGGAAAGGTTCATTGCACTGACCATTCACCGTCCTTTCGATTCAAAATGGATTTATTACCATCCAGACATCGTTGAGCTCCCACGTTCGGAAGTTATGCAGAACCTCTTGCCGCGAGGTAGTAGAAATCTGGCGATTTGTTTTACAAGAAACCTTCGTGAGCCGTGGAAGTACCACGCGTTTGTAACTCGCGACCTTGTCCACAAAGACGCACTCTCCACGCTAGATACTTGCTATGCAGCGCCGCTGTTTGTGTCACCACAAACGGGATTGAATCTTCTACAGGGCTTTGAGCCAAACCTATCGAAGACAGGGCGGGAGTGGTTAAAGAAGCTCGGACTCGAGATTGACGAAGGCAATTTGCAGCATTTGATTTCGTATTTCTATGCAATCTTGTTTTCCCCAGCTTACGGCAGTCGCTACGCGGAGTTTCTCAAGATTGATTTCCCCCGCCTGCCATTGACCAGGAACCTGGAGCTGTTCCGCGCGCTGGCCCGGCTCGGCGGCGAACTCACCGCTCTGCATCTGCTGGAATCGCCCTGGCTCGACCAGCCCATCACCGAGTTCATCGGCGGCCAGAACCCCGAGGTCGAAAAAGTCTCGTGGACGCGCGACTCCGTTTGGCTGGACAAGGCCCAGACCACTGGCTTCAAGGGTGTACGCGAGAACGTCTGGAACTTCCGCATCGGTGGCTACCAGGTCTGCGAGAAGTGGCTCAAGGACCGGCAAGCCAAGGGCGGCAAGAATCCCCGTCCTGGCCGCACGCTTTCAAAGGACGACATCGTCCACTACCAGAAGATCGTCGTCGCCCTGGCCGAGACGACTCGCCTGATGAAGGAAATCGACGAGGTCATCGAGCAGCACGGCGGCTGGCCTGGCGCGTTTTCACCTGGTGCGGATGCGGATCACCAGGATTATGCACTATTGAAGGCTGCCGACTCCCCAGACAAGGAGTACGGTGCCTAAAGTGGTGCTTTTCTAACCTAGCCATGGGTAGAAGGCATGTTGGAATTAAGTCCGCAGCAGTCACTTTCGTGGCTTGAGGGAAAAAGGAGAAGCGAAATTGGGGCAACCACCCTCAAACCTAAGGAACCTCTGAAAAATTGATGATTTTGAGAACATCCGTTTTTGTCAGGATCATTTCAGTTGAAGGTTCAGCCTTTTTACCGACTTTTGTTGCTTTGATTCAGTGTTTTTGGCGGTTTCATCGCCTGAATCCCAACTTTCAGGCATAACTTGCCTGCCATGATCGTCGCTTTTGCTTCAACAGAGTCTTTTTGGCCATCACCAGGTTGCTCAGCGCACAGGCCACAAACAGCCAATGAGCGTTCTTGCACAGACCGCGGTAGCGCACTTTGTTAAAACCAAACTGGCGTTTGAGGATGCCAAATTGATGTTCCACCTTGGCTCGGACTCGTGACTTGTTGCGATTCGCTGCCCGCTGATCTTCCGTCAGCGGCCGATGTTTATTGCCCCTGGCCTGGGTAAAGTCCTTGGCCTTGGGTGCCACTTCAGCCAGTACCCGCTTCTGACCGGTATAGGCCGCATCACCCCACACTCGGGTCTCGTTGCCGTGCAGCAGATCGGGCAGTATATGTGAATCATGCACATTCGCTGCGGTGGCCACCACGGAGTGGATGATCTTGGTGCCGGAATCGACCCCGATATGGGCCTTCATGCCGAAGTACCACTGATTGCCCTTGCGGGTTTGGTGCATCTCCGGATCACGTTCTTTCTTCTGGTTCTTGGTGGAACTCGGTGCGCCAATGATGCTGGCATCGACAATGGTGCCACGCGACAGCTTCAGGCCGTTCTCTTTGAGGTAATCGTTGATCAGGCGGAACAGCTCATCACCGAGGTTGTAGCGTTCCAGCCAATGGCGGAACTTGCAGATGGTGGTCTCATCCGGCACCGGCTCACGCCCGAGGTCAATACCCACAAACTGCCGCAAAGCGCGTGAATCGTACAGAGCATCTTCTACCGCCGGATCGGACAGGTTGAACCAGTGTTGGATGAAGTGAATGCGCAGCATGCGTTCAAGGCCAATCGCCGGGCGACCCGCACCTTCGGTCTTGGGATAAAAAGGCTCCAGGCCCTCGCTCAAGCCTTGCCAGGGAATGATCGCTTCCATGTCATCCAGAAACATCTCCTTGCGGGTCTTCTTGCGGAACTTCTCAAAGCCATTGTCGGAAAGTGTCGGCTGGCGCATCGCTATTTACCCATCAACGTGACATTGTGGATATTATGACCGAACAGGTGAATAAATCAGAGTTGCCCTAATGAACACTTGGGACAAATGAATGAGTGACGCGGCGGATAACAGACCATTGAATATTGTAATCCTCGGTTGGGGCTCCCTTCTTTGGGAGGAGCATGACGAGTTTGACAAACAACACGATGAATGGCAGTTCGACGGTCCAATCCTGAGTTTGGAATTTTGCCGTGTATCTCGTAGTAGAAAGGATGCTTTGACGCTTGTACTTGACCGTTGCAATGGTGTGTCATGTCCTGTGGCTTATTCCTTCAGCAAGCGCGTGAGTCCAGACGAAGCTATTTGCGATTTGCAGTGCCGCGAGGGTACGACGCATGAAAATATCGGGTTCTGTTATGCCGATGGCTCGCGAAAGCAATCCAGAGCGGAAGTGATCCTGGAGAGCGTCTCTAACTGGATGGCAGAAAAGCAGATAGATGTTGTTATTTGGACCGATCTTGCAAGCAACTTTCAAAAAAAAAGCAGAAGCAAGAAACCCTTCTCAATCGAAGCCGCGATTTCTCATATTCAATTCCTTGATCCCGAAGGAAAGTACAAGGCTGCGGAATACGTATGGCGCGCGCCAGAGTTTATTCGGACGCCGCTTCGAGAAGCGCTGGAGTCATTGCCCTGGTTCCAAGAACTTAAGTACGAGTATCCAATTTCGGTATGCAACGTGAAGGATCGAGCGAAACTCGAGACCTTCAGGGCAAAGCGGGCAGAGTGGATATCCTGGCTGAGTGGTGATGATACGCACTCGATCTGGCCGACGATTAACGAGACGCTGTGGGATTACATCCTCTTCCAGACCATCAATGACTTGCGACGGGAAGCATCGGAACATCCAGATAAGGATGTTGGTTTCAACAGCGGCGTGCTACGCCTGTTGGATGCAGGTTTCGTAACTACGCAAGCCGCAGCAATTCGTCGGTTAACTGATAAGCCCAGCGCCGATCCTGCAAAAGGGGTCCTCTCCCTGCGACGCTTAATCAAGGACATCGCGGAGCATCGGGACATCATAACTCGCGAAGTGTATGTGTCCTACGATGGGCTTCCGTATGATCCCGATATACCTAAACTGGCCTGGATTGAAGAGAAGAGTCGTAAGGAAACGGACTCCAGTGCATTCTGGCTGCCAACTACCGGGCCCGACGCGTGGGATACAGCCGAGGTCGTACATTCCAACTTCGATCGGTTATCCGGGGTTGAGCCGACAGCCCGGTCGCGCGAGGATGTTATCCTGCCCAAGTGGTTCGATGACTTGGAGCAGAGGCTCTCAATTTGTGATTCGGTCCGGAAGTTTGTGGACAAGTTTGTTGCCCATGCAGCTGACCCCGTCAGTCGTGAGGGGCTTTCGGCTGAGGAGAAGGGCATTACGCTTGGGCGTCTGCAAGACGCACTGAAGTCCATATATCAAGTTGCTACATTCATCTATGGCCCGCTTCTGTGGGAGGGGACCTATGGCGCCGTGCCCACCCCACAATTCGACCATCTCGAAAATCTTGATCTGTGCTGGGTGCAGCCAAATCGCCTTGAGTTCGTGCATGATTGCTGGAATCGACATTTGGCAACAGTGGAAGCGTGGGAGCAGGAAAGTACATCGCCCACGGAAAGCGAAAACGTGGACTCATTGGCGACCGAGGCCTAATTGTGACTGTCCAAAATGCACGTCGTACATTCATTCGTCGACACCCAATCGTTCTCACAGACATCCTCTACTTCCCGAAAGGTTTGTCCTGTGAGTTGTTGAAGACCCCGGTCCGAATGCTTTTTCTGCGGTGGGTAGCCAGCATTGAACGAGGCTGAAAAGGAAATTATTCACTACTTTGTCGATGAGGCTGGCGATCCAGCGCTGTTCAACCGCAAGGGCCAGATCATCGCAGGCAATGAGGGCTGCTCAAGCTATTTCATTATCGGCAAACTGGAAGTTGATACACCCGACGAACTGGCCGGCGAGCTGGAAGCGCTGCGAGCCAACTTGTTGGCTGACCCATACTTCAAAAGTGTTCCTTCAATGCAGCCGGAAAGACGCAAGACTGCGGTAGCGTTTCACGCAAAAGATGATGTGGCGGAAGTGCGTCGTGAAGTCTACAAACTTATGTTAACTCAGAATATACGGTTCTATGCCGTAGTACGTGACAAGCGTGATCTTGCAACGTACGTAAAGCAGCAGAACGAACGTGAACCAGCGTACCGGTACAACGAAAATGAACAGTATGACCTGCTGGTGACTGAGCTTTTTCGTAAGCTGCATCACATGGCGGATGAAGTAAATGTGTGTTTTTCGATGCGAGGCACAAAACCCAGAAATGATGCATTCGCTAAGGCGCTGAAGCGTGCCGGCAAGAAGTTCAAACGCAGTTTTGGTTTCAAGCATCCTGGCATTAACCACATTGTTTCAAACACACCTGCGAAAAGTGCCGGATTGCAGGCCGTTGATTACTATCTTTGGGCCTTACAGCGGTTCTACGAGCGTGGCGAAGATCGGTTTATTGAAATGATCTGGCACCAGGTGGGCGAAATCCACGATCTGGACCGTGTTGAGGAAGGTAAACGCGGCGTGTTTTATACAAAGAAAAAGCCGCTGAATTCAGCGGCTTTTGAGAAAAAGTGAGGTCAGAGATATAGGGCTTTCGGATCGAAATCCGGAAGTCACACGGCATGAAGCCGAATTTTGTCCCTGACCTTGGGCACAGGATACAGTGTTCTCGGATCCTGCATCAAGCATTTACTGCACAGGGTAGTGTCGCAGTTTGAAAATTGGAGAATGTTCTAATGGCTGAGTCTGTCTTTAACGGGGTGGTAGGCGGCCACACGTTTGGCCGACGTTGGCTGATACCAATCGGATTGAGTTGCTCACTTCCAATCTGGCTACCGATCTATTGTGGGACTGGCAGAGCGGGATGATGTACCACTCATTGCCGCCCATCAGACCGCCTAGTTGAATGTGCGCCCCTACTGTTGGCTTATCGATACATCTGGCTTCGGGGCAGTGGGGAGGAAGCAGCTGGCCGGAAAACCGCAACCAATGGTCCAGCCAGCTACCACAATTGCAAATGTTGTCGGTTGTTCCGTTGATATTGGTAATGATCATAGCCGATCCCCCTGCAGGCTTTTACCAAGTGGAAAAATAATGGCAGCAAAGCTTGACCCTGTAACTTTTTTCGACCACAATTGAGCATCCAAAAAGTTACAGGGTCACAAAAATGCAAGAACCCATCTTCCGAGAAAAGAAACGAGACTGCAACCAACGACTGACCGAGCTAGGTTTGAATCGGGATTTATTGGTTGAAGCTGTCAAGCATTCTATAGCGGCTCGGGCCGGGGTGACTGAAAATGACCCTGCATCGGCTGCTGGATATGAATCGTGGAGAGCCGCCACCAGGCGAATGAGGGAATTGTTCCTGCCTCCCGACTGGGAGAAGTGTAGCCCGAAGGGGGTAGAGTCAATCCAAAACTCAAAACTCAAGATTCGCGTCTCAGTTTTAGGGACTGACGAGAACACGGCCAACCCCCACCAAGACCCACAGAACCGGACACCGAAGGGGGCTGGCTCTGAAAGTGTGACTGAGGTGAACCGTCAATTGCGCTTGCCGTTCCCTGCCATAAAGCAACCGCAACAGAGTAACCCAAATGATGGATATTCCCATTGGTTTCTGTGCATATACGATGGCGGTGAAACGGTATGCGCCGAATTGTCTTGCCCAACGGAATTTGAAGGCGGAAAAGTGAAAGGCTTTGTTGAACGAATCTTGGTGCTTGGTCCGGAAGAATGGAGAGACATCGACCCATTGCGTGGAATTGATGACGATTCCGGCCCTGAAGTAGAAATCAGTGTGCAGCGTAAATCAAAGTGAAAAATGCTTACACCATCGCGACTTTCAATCGCCAGAAAACGGCGAGGATTAACCAAGAAAGCTCTTGCCAAATCCATTGGGGTCAATCCCCACTCGATCCTTAGATACGAAAGCGGCAAGACTACGCCTGACCCCGAAGT
This sequence comes from uncultured Wenzhouxiangellaceae bacterium, assembly GCA_964470455.1. Taxonomy (GTDB): domain Bacteria; phylum Pseudomonadota; class Gammaproteobacteria; order Xanthomonadales; family SZUA-36; genus JAWXBM01. The sequence continues at coordinate 39,566 of CAYYCX010000007.1, read as the reverse complement.
TGTCGGGCGGATCGCATCGGTGCTCAATTTCCCGGTAGATTTCTTCTATGGGGATGATGTACCAGAGCTAGATGCAACTTACGCCAGCTTCAGAAGCTTGGCGTCGATGTCAGCATCGGAGAGAGATTCAGCATTAGCTGCTGGACAAATTGCTTCAATTTTCCTCGACTGGGTGCACGAGAATTTCAAGCTGCCTTCTGTTGACCTGGAAGATCTGGTCACTGAACAGCCGGAGGTCGCTGCTCGAGAGATTCGAGAAGAATGGGGCTTGGGAGAGCGCCCAATCAAGAATGTTATCCGGCTCATGGAATCCAAGGGCATTAGAGTTTTCTCCTTAGCAGAAGAAACTCAACGTGTTGATGCGTATGCAGTTTGGATTTCCGGTGTTCCATGCGTTTTTTTGAATTCTCAGAAATCAGCGGAGCGTAGTCGGTTTGATGCTGCACATGAACTTGGGCATTTGCTGTTGCACAGGCATGGTGCTCCAAATGGTCAGGTCGCAGAACAGGAAGCCGATGAATTTGCATCTGCATTCCTCATGCCTGCTTCTGATGTGCTGGCGGTAGCATCAAGCATCAGAACTATCGAGCACGCGCTAAAGGCTAAACGGCGTTGGGGAGTGTCGGTTTTTGCGTTGATTCGCAGACTGCATAAATTGCAAATACTTTCAGATTGGCAGTATCGGACATTTTGTATTCAAGCTTCCGAGCGCGGTTACCGAAAACAAGAACCAGAACCGATGGACCGGGAATTTTCATCAGTGTGGCGGATGGTATTGACTGAATTATGGAAAGAACGGATTACGAAAACCAATATCGCGAGAATTTTGAAGCTTCCGCCAGATGAGATTGAATCCCTGCTATTTGCCGCCGGCAAATTGCCGCCACTACCAGGAGGCGAGGATAGGGTTTTAGAACTCGTTTTATGAGCTGAAATTAGTGCTTGAGACTACTCATGCTTGTACATATGACTATCCGATGACGCGCTAGATTGCCACCATCCACGAGCGCCCCGCTGTGCAGCGCGGCCTGAAAGTACCCACCGAAGACCAGAAAGCCCGCTCGGCGGAAGAGTTCATCGAAGGCGCGCGGAAGTTTGTGACCTGACCGCCAGCCCCGGCTGGCAACGGAGCGGCGTAGGCCACGCCTTTACGCATCGCAGCGCAGCACCACGCAACCCCGCGGCTCGCCCGATTCCACCCGCTGGTGGGCGCGAACGATCTCAGACAACGGCATGACCTCGGCCAGCCTGTGCTGCAGCTTTCCGGCGGCCAGCCACTTTTCGATATCGTCAATGGCCGCCTGCTTGGCCGCGCGCGGCATTTCGTACACCAGTACCAGCCGCAGCGTCAGGTCCATGAACATCATGCGGTAGAACGGCAGCTTCGGTTCCGGGTCGCCCATGGAAGCGTAGGTGGCGATGCAGCCGCCGGTGCGCACGGCATCCAGGGTTTCCGGCAGGTTGCGGCCGAAGTCCACCTCCACCACACGATCCACTTTCTGGCCGCCATTGGCATCAACCACCTCTTTTCCCCAACCGGGTTCACGATGATTCACCACGGCAACCGCACCGGCCTCACGGCATGTGGCTTCATCTTCCGGATTACTGGCGGTGGCAATCACCCGCGCACCGGATTGCGCGGCCCATTGGATGGCGTAGTGGCCTACCCGCCCGGCGCCGCCGGTGACCAGGAGGGTTTGCCCATCCACCGGTCCATCGGCAAACACGCAGCGATGCGCTGTCATCACCGGAATGCCCAGGCAGGCGCCTTCCTCCATGCTGGCCGGTTCAGGCAATGGCGCGGCCAGGTCTTCGGGCAGGCAAACATACTCAGCGGCGGTACCGAAACGCCGGCCATGTTGCGCCTGGTATACCCACACCCGCTGGCCGATGCGGCCCCTGCCCACACCCGCCCCCACGGCATCGATCACACCCGCGCCATCGCTGTGCGGAATGACCAGGCCGTTATCCAGCAGCGCCGGAGCAGAACCAGTCCGCTTCTTCACATCCGACGGATTGACCGCGCTGGTATGCAGGCGCACCCGCACCTCGCCCGCACCGGGTTGCGGATCGGGTTGCTCGCCGAGTTTCAGTACATCCTGGGCTTTACCAAACTGCTCAAACCATGCTGCTTTCATGAAATCTCCCAATGAATCCAAATGTGCCCTGTACCTGCCGGACCGGACTCAATCCAGCGGACTGGAAAGGCTTTCAGTATGGCCATCCACTCCCAGAGCCTGCCCGGAAATGAACCGCGCCCTGGGCGAGGCGAGGAACAAAGCCGCTTCGGCAATATCCCCGGCATCAACAAAACAGCGCATGGACGTCTGGCTGGTCCAGCGCTGGCGGATTTCCTCGACGCTGCAGCCGCGTTCCCGCGCATCGCGCTCGATCACCGAATCGATGCGCTGGCCCGAGACACTGCCCGGGCAGATTGCATTGACGCGGATGCCCGCCGCGCCGAGTTCCATGGCCCAGGTTTTGGTCAGGCCAATCAGCGCCCACTTGCAGGCGGTGTAGGGTGAACGCAACGGAAAGCCGAACAGCGAAGCGCTGGAGGCGATATTGATGATGCTGCCGCCACCGGCTTCACGCAGAAAGGGAACGGCCAGGCGGGTGACGTAGAACACGCCATTGAGGTCAACCGCCACGGTGTGGTCCCAATCATCCGGATCCATATCCTCCACCCGCGCTACCGGGCCGGAGATGCCGGCGTTGTTCACCAGTACATCCAGCCGGCCATGTTTATCACGCAGGTCGGAAAACACCCGTTCCACCTGCGCCTTGTCGGAAACATCGGCCTGCGTAAACGTGGCACCGGGCAGCGTGCTGGCAAGTTCGTCCAGCGCCGCAGCGCTGACATCACAGACATGAACCGCGTATCCCGCCCCCGCAAACTGCCGGGCAATACTGAGGCCAATGCCTCCGGCGCCGGCGGTAACCAGCGCAACAGCCTGTGACATGCCTTACTCCGAATCGATCAGCAGCGGGCAGGGTACACCGGACCTGCGCGGACTGCCAAGGCATGACCGCCCGGCTGCCAGGACCCTCGCTCAGTTGTGTCTGATCAGCAACAAGCGCGCACCGTTGTATTGGATCCCGGGTCAAGCCCGGGATGACGAAGCAGGGTTCGAGGCCAGCCTGAACCTCGCATCCCTGAACCACACGTCCCTGAACCAAACTTCCCTGAACCAAACTTCCCTGAACCAAATTTCATGGCCCGCCGGCTTCGATCCACCTCTTGATCTTGCCTTCCAGCTCGGTCAGAGGAATGGCGCCGTCCTGCAGCACCTGGTCATGGAATTTGCGAATGTCGAAGTCGCTGCCCAGTTCCGCTTCGGCCAGTTCACGCAGGCGGCGGATTTCCAGCGCGCCCAGCAGGTAAGAGGTTGCCTGTCCCGGTACCGCAATGTAGCGGTCGACTTCGGCGGTGTTCAGCGCTTCCGTGTTTGAAGTGTGGGCATTCATGTAGTCGATGGCTTGTTCTCTTGTCCAGCCCATGCCATGCATGCCGGAATCAACCACCAGCCGGGCCGCGCGCCAGGCTTCGTTGGACAACATGCCCAACCGGTCGAGATCGGATGAATACAGCCCCATTTCATCGGCCAGGCGTTCCGTGTACAGAGCCCAGCCCTCTCCGAAGCCCGAGAGGAAAAAGTAACGGGACACGGGATGCAGGTCGGTTCGCTCCTGGGCAATGGTGAATTGTGTGTGATGGCCCGGATAGGCTTCATGGAAAGCGGTGGCTTCCAGGATGGCACGGCTCTGCTTTTCCGGCTGGTAGGTGTTGATCATGTATTTGCCCGGCGAGCTGCCGTCCGCTGCCGCCGGTACTGCCTGCCCGCCGGGCGCGGATTTTTCCTGGAACGCCGGATAGGGCTCGACGATCACCGGTGCTTTGGGCAGGCGGCTGAACCACTTCGGCATCTCCGCTTCGGCGCGGGCCAGCGCGGCTTCGGCATAGGCCACCATTTCGGCGCGGCTTTGGAACAGGTATTGCGGGTCGGTTTTCACCAGCCGCAGCAACTTCAGCGGATCACTTTCATGGAAACTGCGCTCACCGATGGCGGCAATCTCAGCCAGGGTACGCTCCATCTGCTCGAGGCCGATGCGGTGGATCTCTTCGGCATCGAGATCCAGCGTGGCCCAGTAACGTACCGAGGCGTTGTAACACGCGGCACCGCCCGGGCTTGCGTAAACGCCAATGTCATCACGCGCCGCCGCCAGGTAGTCGCCGGCGAGGTAGTCGCGGTAACGCTGCATGGCGGGCCGGACCGTTTCATCAACCAACTGCGCCACACGTTGCTGGTAGCCGATATCCTGGTCCATGGCAGCCTGCACAAATGGGGTTTCCGCAGCGGGTAGCGCCAGGAAAGCATCCAGCAGGTCCGCCAGAGCCCGTACACTGTTTTTGGGCGCCACGTAACCCAGCTCAACGCCTTCGCGCAGGTTCAAGGCTTCGGTGTCAATGTAGTCCGCCATCTGCGTCATGCGGCTGATGGCGGCATCCTGCTGTTCGAGCGTGTCCATCTGTAGTTTGCCGGCGATATCGGTAAACTCGGCCAGCCAACCGGTCCAGGTGGGGCTGACCGACCACAGCTCGTTCCTGCACACCGCCAGGTCCAGCGAACTTCGCAGCTGGTTACGCAGCATGTTGGCGGTGAGGATGGCCGCCGGATCAGTGACCGATTCAAGGTCAATTTCGTCCAGCTGCGCCAACAGGTCCTGCTGCAGGATCTGCCAGCGGGCACGGGATTCCAGCGAGTTGTCGCTCAGGCGCGCCGGATCGGGATCGGGCGCGCCGGAGATCAGCGCCTGTTCGGGAAACTGGTCGAAGTAAAAGCGCACATAGTCATCGGCCAGCGCGTTAACCCGCTCCGCAGCACTGTTCAGCGAAACCGCCTCCACCGGTGGCGCAACCGGTTGCGGTGCTTCGTCAGCCGAGCCGCGAAACAGCAGGAACGCCAGGCCGGCGCCCACCACCACGGCCGCCAGCGCCACAAGCAGCTTGCTCATGTTGTTCATGCTTTTGGCGTGCGCGTGATGCGCAGGCGGCCAAGGAAGTCACGTTTGCCCAGCGGGAGGCCCCTGTGCCGGAGGATGTCGTAGGCCGTGGCGGCATGGAAGTGGAAATTGGGCAGGGAGAAACTCAGCACGAAATTCTCGGTGCTGAAGGGCAGCCGCAGGTCGCCCATGACGAATTCCATGGGCTTGCCGGCAAGTGCGTTCACCTCGTCCGGCTGCAAGGCGTTCAGCGTTTCCAGTGCGTTGACCAGGCTGGCCTGCATGGCGGCGAAGTCCTGTTTGGCGTCATAGGCCGGCGGGCTGAAAGTGCCGCTGCGCATACTCTCGATGGTGCCCACGGAATGATGCACCACCGATGCAACCTGGAATCGAAGCGGCAGCATGGTCGCGTGCAGGCGCCAGTCGGGCAGGTCATCCAGCGGTATGTTTTCAGCTGCGAAATGGCTCGCGGCCTTTTCCAGCAGGGCGCTGACGGCGGGTACCAGTTGCACATAGCTGCCCACCGAGGCGTCGTAAAGGGAAATGCTCACATGAATTCTCCAGTTTGGGTGATTATTCGGTTTGGGTGATTGTTCGGTTTGGCTGTTCGGTATGGATGGCCGCTGGTTTCAGTCCAGCGGCACCAGGGTTTCCTCATCCGCCGCGACGGACACGGTTTGCGGTTCAAAACCCGCCACCTGCACGCGGTACTCGCCGGGTGGCAGCTCCACTGCCAGCCCATTGACCAGGCCCTCCGCCGCCGGGCTGCCGTCCGCGCCCAGGACGGTGTATGTCCGTTCGATGGCTGAAGACAGGCCCGCCGACAGCTCCGCGGCGTTGCGCGCATCGATGTACAGGCCACCGCCCAGGCTGGCCCAGCTGGCAAAGGTTTCCCGCAGCATCAGTTCGTTGATGGCGAAGCCGACGATATTCACGCGCACGTCCTGCCCGCCACTGCGCAGCGATTCGATCACCGCAGCCGGGTCGCCATCACAGGTTTCCTCGCCATCGGTCAAAAGGATGATCAGGCCGGGTCCGGTTTTGCCGGCCAGGTCGCCACCGGCCTGCGCCAGGGTGTCGGCAATCGGCGTCTTCGCCAGGTTCATGGCATTGACTGCCGCGACTTTGGCGGCGGCGTCGGAGCGGTTCAGCGGCGCCAGCGGAATTTCCAGGTCGGTGCGGCAGGAATCGGCCTCCTTGTGGCCAAACACCCGCAAACCGAAATTCGTACCTTCAGGCAGGTCATCGCTGACCAGCTGGCGCAGCGAAGCCTTGGCAATGTCGATGCGCCGATCGCCATCGAGGCGCTGCAGCATGCTGCCCGAGGCATCCAGGATCACCACCACGTTGGCGCCGCCAGCAGGCCCGGCCGTTTCACCGTGGTCGACCACACGCAACCTGCCCGGCGCCTGGCGCGGCGTCACCGTCACCGGCTGGCTGGCCAGCACCCGGTTCGATTGCCCGGTCATGTAGCGGTACTCGTAATCGCCCGGTTCCGCCGGAGCGGTGATACGCAGCTCCGGCCCGCGATGGGTGTAGGCATAGGACCCACTTTCCGAGGGTTCAGCGCCAACAGGCTGGATGATCACGTAATCCAGCGGATTGCCCGGGCCTTCCCAGCCCACCTGCACCACGCTCAGCGCCTCGATGGACCCGGGGCCCGAAACGCTGGCGTGAACCGGCGTCGTCTCGATGCGGGCCCGCGCCAACACCGTGTAACTCTGGCCGGTCAGGTAGCGGATTTCGTACGCGCCAGGCTCTTCCGGCGCCAGCAGTTCCGCCGGGCTGCCTTTTTGCGTGTAGACGTAATCAGCGTAATCCTTGTCCGGAGCGTCAGCCGGCACGATGGTGATGAAATCCTGCGCGTTGTCCGGACCCTGCCAGGTGAACTGGATGGCCGCGCCGGCGGGCACACTGTCCGGCGCCTCAATCGACGCCTCGGTGCCGGTTACCTGCAAGGCATGCCGCGCCAGGGTGCGATACGGCGACTGGCCCATCAGGTAGCGAATCTCATACGCACCGGGCGCATCCGGCGCCGTGAGCTTCACCGGCGAGCCCTTGGCGGTGTACACATAGCCGCGCTCGTAATCACCCTCCTCAGCCCCTGCCGCCACGATGGTGATGAAATCCTGCGGATTGTCGGGCCCGGTCCAGTGCACCTCCAACATGGCTCCGCCAGCCACTTCATCCGCGGCCTGCAGGCTGGCGGTGGGCTCGGTGACCTGCAGCGGCTGGCTCCACAGCGTCGGGTAGGGCGAATCAGCGGCAAGGAAACGGATTTCATAGTCACCCGCATCGGCCGGCGCCAGCAGTTTGACGGGACTCTTGCGTGCATACTGGTAATCGCCGTACGTGCCTTCTGCGGCATCGGCGGACACGATGGTGATGAAGTCACGCGGATTGGTGCTGCCGCTGTAGTTCACTTCGACTCTTGAACCGGCAAGCGCTTCCACCGGTGCCGAACCAGTCACCTCGCTCGCCCGGGAAGGCGTGGCCATCAAGGCGGCCAGGAATGCGAATGGCAAAATGATCTTGATTCCTGAATGCATGAACATTTCTCCCCCCGGGTGCCGGGTCTTGATCAACAAGGCAAAACAAGAGCCAGGCGGCCATTCTGCCACGAATACGGCCCACAGTTGCCCAACCTGCCTTGTTCTGTCCAGGCCGGTTTGCCCCAATGGTTTGAGGGCAGGCATGAGACTCGTCGCGAATAGGCTATGATAATTGCATCATCCATGCGAACGATGGGCGGGTTCATGGCCAACGAATTGAAAGATGCCGAAAAGAAACTGCACCGGGCCCAGACGGACCTCGAGCAGGCCATTCACCTGATTCACGACGAAGCCCAACCGGTAGCCGCCGAAACCGGGCAGGCAGTGCTGGGGCCTGATGGCCAGAGCCTGGCAGCGCCGGAAGCGGCTGCCATCGGGCCGGAAGCACCTGCCCCCAAGCAACCCGGTAGCGCCCGTGGCATCGAGACGCTGTTCAAGAGTTCCTACCGTGTACAGATGGAACTCACCGCGCTGGCGGACAACAAGGCCAATATGATGATCAGCATCAATGGCATCATCATGTCCATCATCCTCGCCTCGGTGGCGCCCAAGCTGGATAACAATCCCTGGCTGCTGCTGCCCACGCTGTTGCTGCTGGTGGGCAGCCTGATCTCGATGATTTTCGCCATCCTGGCCGCCAGGCCGCGGGTGATGCGACACCCCATCACGCTGAGCGACCTGAAGAACAGCCAGGGAAACATCCTGTTTTTCGGCAATTTCGCCAACATGTCCGCCCCTGATTTCGTCAAGGGCATGGAAGAACTGATGCAGGACCGCGGGCTCACCTACGACACCATGATCCGCAACATCCACAGCCTGGGCAGTGTGCTGAACAAGAAATTCGCCCTGCTGCAGGTGGCTTACACCAGCTTCATGATCGCACTGTGCCTGGGCGTCAGCTCATTCCTGGTGGTGTTCATCTGGTTGTCCCTGCGCACCACCTGAACCGGTTTGCGACTGCACTTCCGCCGTGTTTTCCACCTGATTTTTCCATTCAAGCCAGGAGTTCGAACATGCCTTCATTTGATGTGGTTTCCGAAGTCGACAGCCATGAACTTTCGAACGCCGTGGACCAGGCCAATCGCGAAGTGACCACCCGCTTCGATTTCAAGGGCACGGATTCGAAATTTGAACTGGATGGCCGAGTGATCAAGCTCAGCTCGGGTTCGGAATTCCAGCTGCAGCAGATGTACGACATTCTCTGCGGCAAGCTGGTGAAGCGCGGCATCGACATCGTTGCGCTGGAAAAATCCGAGCCGGTGGTGCAGGCCAAAACCGCCACCCAGACGATCACGGTGCGCGAAGGCATCGGGTCGGACGATGCGCGCAAGCTGGTGAAGCTGATCAAGGACCAGAAAATGAAGGTGCAAACCGCCATCCAGGGCGACCAGCTGCGGGTGACCGGCAAGAAACGCGACGACCTGCAGGCTGTGATTGCGCTGCTGCGCGAAGCCGATATCGGGCTGCCGTTGCAGTACAGGAATTTTCGCGATTGACCCGCCCCATGTCCGTAGGAGCTAGCCACGCTCGCGACAAAAACCTGGAATGTCGGCAGCATGGCTGCCTCCCACAAGCCATTGGCTTATTCGGAAGAAACAGCCTTGCCGGTGTCCGTGGATTCCGGCCTGCGCCGGAATGACGGCGCAAACAAGGTGACGAGTCCACCATGGCGCCTTGAGATGGCTGCAAACCCGCAACAGCGAAGCGAAGGCCAGTCATCCGCCGGGTTCTCAGGACAGCATCGACCACATCGCCACACCCAGGAAAGATCCGATGGCGTTGCCCAGGGTGCCGGCCATGATTCCGGGAATGATCAGGTCGTGCCAGCCCTTGGCCAAAGCGATGGGGCTGGCCAAAATTGCCGACCAGCAGAGCCAGCGCCGAAGTGGGCATGATACTGGTTTGCAGTGGGCCATGAAGCTGGACGCGTCGCTTCCCATTTCCTCAATTCCCGGCCCGTACTGCGCCATTCCCGTCGGTCATCGCCTCAATCGCAAGGATTTCGTGGCATTAACGGCCGGTGAAAATGCGACCCAAAACCGTAAAAAGTAACAGTGGTACGAAAACCGGTTCGCAGGCAGTATGGTTACCAGCAAAAGGGGCAACGGATTGCCCGGGAAGACAAGGACTGACTTCCCGATGGTCACGGAAGACCGCAACGCCGGCAATGGGCGAAGACAGGGAAGGATGTACCGGGCCAGGGATTGGCCCTTGTGGTACCCGAATCGACACGGATGGTTACGCTCGCAAGTAATCGAGCCAGGGAAGGAAAGCCGGGCCAGGGATTGGCCCATGCAATACAGGTTTTCACAACTGCCCTGCGAATTGAGGCCCGGCCCACAGCCGGGCCTTTTTCGTTGCACGAAAGCCAATTTCGAAGCCAAGCCCCAAGCCAAAACACCTGGGCCAATCTCCAGGGCGGCCCCATGCCGGCTTGCCCCGGAACCTGGATGGTTCGCCTGTGTCTGGCCTGCGTGACGGCCTGCGTGACGGCCTGTGCCGCACGGCTCAAAAAGTTGCGGGATAGACGCCTCCATCCATGAGGAAATTCTGGGCCGTCAGGTAGGCGGCCTGCTGGCTGCACAGAAAAGCGCAGAGTGCGCCGAACTCATCCGGATCGCCGGGCCGGCGCGCCGGGATCTTCTGGTAGAAGTCGTTGGCGAAGGTTTCGGCATCAACGCCGGCGGCCGCGGCCTTGCCGGCCATCAGGCTTTTCAGGCGGTCGGTTGCGATGAAACCCGGCAACAGGTTGTTGATGGTCACGTTGTAGCGCGCGGGCTCGCGGGCGATACCAGACACAAAACCCGTCAGGCCGGCGCGGGCGCCATTGGACAGCCCCAGATCCCCCTGCGGCATTTTGACGGCGATGCTGGTGATGTTGACGATACGGCCGAAGCGCCGCTCGATCATGCCATCGAGGTTGCGGCGGATCAGGTCGATGGCGCTCAACATGTTGGCGTTGATGGCTGCCATCCAGTCCGACTGGTCCCAGTCGCGGAAATTGCCCGGCGGTGGGCCTCCGGCGTTGTTCACCAGGATATCGGGTTGCGGGCAGGCCGCCATCAGGGCATCGCGGCCACGTTCGGTGGTCACGTCGGCCACTACCGTATTGACCCCTCCTGCCGCCAGCGCCGCAATTTCGGCCGCCGCGGACTTCAGGCTTTCGGCGCCGCGCGCGGTCAACCACACATTCACGCCTTCCCTGGCCAGGGCCAGGGCGCAGGCCTTGCCCAAACCTTTGCTCGAACCGCAGACGATGGCGGATCGTCCCGCTATACCTAAATCCATTGTGTTGCTCCCGCAAGGCGGGCTGACTGCCCGAAGCCTGCAACTATATCGCAAGGGAAAGTACACTAGGGTCAATTCCTGAAGAATGCCCTGGCCGCCCGACATGCACACAGAGCCCAAAGCCCGCCTCGCCGTTGATATCGGCGGCACCTTTACCGATGTGGTACTGGAGCCGCCCGATGGCGGGCGCGTCAGCATCAAGGTTCTGACCACTTACGATCACCCGGGCCGCGCCGTGCTGGGCGGCATCGACCGCGTGCTGCAACAGGCGGGCATCACGCCGAACCAGGTCGGGTTGATCATCCACGGCACCACCCTGGCCACCAACGCGCTGATCGAGCGGCGTGGCGCCCGCACCGCCCTGCTCACCACCGCCGGGCATCGCGATGCACTGGAAATGGCGCATGAAGACCGTTTTGAGCAGTACGACATCATGATCGACCGGCCGCGGCCGCTGGTGCCCCGCTACCTGCGGCTGCCCGTCAAGGAACGCCTCAACGCAGCCGGCGAAGTGCTGCTGCCATTGGATTTCAACACGCTGGAAGCCGAGCTGGCGGTGCTGGACCAGGAAAAGGTGGAGAGCGTGGCCATCGGCTACCTGCACGCCTTCGTGAACCCGGAACACGAGTTGCGGACCGCCGAGTGGCTGCACCAAAAGCGCCCGGACCTGTCCATCACGCTGGCCTCGGAAGTGTGTCCCGAAATCCGCGAGTTCGAGCGCTTGTCCACCGCCTGCGCCAATGCCTATGTGCAGCCCTTGATGGCGCGTTACCTGCAGCGACTGGCGGAAGAACTGCAAGACATGGGCCTGCGCTGCCCGTTCCTGCTGATGACCTCGGGCGGCGGACTGACCACGCTGGAGACGGCGGCGCGCTTTCCCATCCGGCTGGTGGAATCCGGGCCGGCGGGCGGCGCCATCCTGGCGCAGCACATTGCCCGCCAGGGCGGACTGGACCGGTTGCTGTCCTTTGACATGGGCGGCACCACGGCCAAGCTCAGCCTGCTGGATGATGGCGAGCCACTGAGCTCGCGCAGCTTTGAAGTCGACCGCGTGTATCGCTTCAAGAAAGGCAGCGGCCTGCCGGTGCGCATTCCGGTGATTGAAATGGTGGAGATCGGCGCCGGTGGAGGTTCCGTCGCCAGCATCGACAAGCTGGGCCGGATTGCCGTGGGCCCGGAAAGCGCAGGCTCGGAACCGGGCCCTGCCGCCTATGGCCGCGGCGGCGAGCGACCCACCGTGACCGATGCCGATATCTGCCTGGGGCGCGTGCACGCCGCTTCCTTTGCCGGAGGCGCCTTCCGGCTGGATGCCGCGGCGGCCACCCGGGCTTTACTTGAGCAGCTGGGCAATCCCCTGGAACAGGATGCCGTTACCGCCGCCGCCGGCCTGTGCGAGGTGGTGGAAGAAAACATGGCGGCCGCCGCGCGGGCCCATGCCGCGGAGTTCGGTTTTGATATCAGCGCCCGCGCCATGGTGGCCTTTGGCGGCGCCGCGCCGCTGCACGCCACGCGGCTGGGTGAAAAGCTCGGCGTGCGGCAAATCATCATTCCGGCCCAGGCGGGCGTGGGTTCCGCCGTCGGCTTCCTGCTGGCGCCGGTTGCCTACGAAGTGGTGCGCAGCCGCCACCAGAAGCTTTCGCAACTGGACCACGAGTTGGTCAACCAGCTGTTTGCCGACATGCACCAGGAGGCCGCCGCCGTGGTCAGCCAGGGCGCGCCTGGGCAGCCGCAGCTCGAAACCCGCCAGGCGTATATGCGCTATATCGGACAGGGCCACGAGATTGCCGTGCGCCTCCCGGAGGGTGATTGCCACGAGGGCAGCGCCGCCGAATACCAGCAGGCTTTCGAGGCGGCATATGATCGCCTGTATGGGCGTCACATGCCCGAGGTGGGTATCGAGATCCTCAGCTGGACCCTGACCGTCATGGCGGAGCGGCTGCACGAACAGGATCACTCCTCGAGTGAAAACCAGGGCGCGGCACATGCGGGTTCCGCGGACGCCGCCAGCGACCACTCCACATGCAGTGTACCGGCCGCTGCCGTAGAGCAGGACTTGCATGACAGTGCCACGGGCCAGTCCACACTGGCGCCGGTCTACCGCCGTGAACACCTGGCTGGAGGCAGCACGATACCGGGCCCGGCGCTGATTGCCGAAGACCAGACCACGACCGTGGTTAGCCGCGGCTGGCAGGCGACCATTGACACCGGCGGGAATATCGTACTGACCCGAATGGCTGTAGAAAGCAGCGATGCTGCGGGAGCGAGCCATGTTGTGGGAGCGAGCCATGCTCGCGATCATGGACCGGATCAACGGCAGCATGGCTGCCTCCTACATATGCAACTGGCCTGGTCACGGCTGCTGGCGATCGTAGAGGAACAGGCGCAAACCCTGATCCGCACCGCTTTCAGCACCACGGTACGCGAAGCGGGCGATCTTTCCGCCGGGGTGTTTGATCCACGCGGCCGCATGCTGGCCCAGGCCATTACCGGCACGCCCGGGCATGTGAACGCCATGGCCGCCAGCGTGGGTTATTTCCTGGAGAAATTCCCGCTGGAGAAACTCCAGGCAGGCGATGTGCTGGTCACCAACGATCCCTGGCACGGCACCGGCCACCTGAACGATTTCACCGTGGTGACGCCGGTGTTCCATGAAGGCAAAGCCGTCGCCCTGTTCGCAGCCACTTCGCACATTGCCGATGTGGGCGGGCTGGGATTTGGCGCCGATGGCCGCCAGGTTTTCGAGGAAGGCCTGAACATTCCCATCGGCTACCTGTTCAAAGCCGGCGAACCCAACCACACGCTGCTGGAAATCCTGCGCGTCAATGTGCGCGACCCGGTGGCGGCGGAAGGTGATCTGTACTCACTGGCCACCTGCAACCGGGCCGGCGCGGAACGGCTTCTGGAAACGCTGCGGGAGTTCGGGCTGGGTGGTTTGCAGGACCTGGGCGATTACATCATCAACCAGTCACAGGCTGCCATGCTGGAAGAGATCCGCCGGTTGCCGGTGGGTGAGTGGAGCTATTCCATGCGCATTGACGGTTACGACCAGCCGGTCGACCTGGCCTGCAAGGTGCGCATCAGCGACAGTGGCATCGACGTGGATTTTGGCGGCAGTTCCAATGTCAGCGCTCGGGGTATCAATGTGCCGCTGACCTACACCCAGGCCTACGCCAGCTTCGGCGTGCGCTGCGTGATTGGCAATGACATTCCCAACAACGCCGGCTCGCTGGGCGTGGTGCGGGTGACGGCGCCGGAAGGTTGCATCCTCAACGCGCCGCGGCCGGCTGCGGTATCGGCACGCCATGCCATCGGCCAGATGCTGCCCGACGTGGTGCTGGGCTGCCTGGAAACGCCCATGCGCGGCAACGTTCCGGCTGAAGGCGCTTCGTGCCTGTTCGGGCCGGTGTTCCTGGGTGGCAAGGGCGTGGTCGCGGGCAGCGAAAGCCCTCCGTTCGTCATCAATTCGTTCTACGCGGGCGGAACGGGCGGAAGGCCTGGCCTCGATGGCCTCAACAGTACGGCGTTTCCTTCCGGAGTACGCAGTACGCCGGTGGAAATCACCGAGAATGCCGCGCCGCTGATCCTGTGGCGCAAGGAATATCGCCCCGGCTCCGGAGGTGCGGGCGCCCACCGCGGCGGGCTCGGGCAGGTGCTGGAGTTTGCGCACGCCGATGGCGAAGCCTTCGCGGTTTCCAAGATGTTCGACCGGATCCTCCACGCGCCTCGCGGGCGCCAGGGCGGGGGCTCAGGCGCGGCGGCTGAAGTGTATGAACTCGCGGCCGATGGCAATCGCAAACCGCTGCGCGGCATGGGCCGTGAAACGATCGCGGCAGGCAACCGGATGGTGCTGAAAACCGCTGGTGGCGGCGGCCTGGGCGCGCCGGGGCTGCGTGACCCGAAACTGGCGGAAGCCGATCGTCGCAATGAATTGTTGGCCAGGGGCAGCGATGATGAAGTCTGAGCGCCGGCTGCAGGCGGCATGCCTGGCACTCCTGCTGGTGGCTGGCCCATTTCTGGCCGACGAGGTGCTGTCGGACGAGGTGCTGTCGGACGAGGTGCTGGCCGACGAGGCGGTGGAAGAGACGAGCGACAGACGAGCCTGCCCGGCCATGGAACAGCTGCGCCCGCTGCTCAACAGCGAACGCATCAAACGCTGTTTCGGCAGCTATGGGGTGGAGGTGATCGAGCAGCAGGGGAACCTGCGCATTTCCAGCCTCTACAGCCACGCGGCCGAGGAGACTGAAAGCGGTGGCGAGCATGGCTCACTCCTACATGCGGATGACACCGCACCTGCAGGAGGCAGCCATGCTGCCGACACACCCGCCAACCACCGGATCACACGCACCCTGGCCATCAGCGAATTCGCGGACGGCCTGCCCGACTCGCTGCAGGAAGCTTACGCCGCCATCCGTGCAGGCGCCTCCATGGGCGCGACGCTGGAAAACTCGGGCTGGCGCGTGGACAAGCGCCATCGCTGGTTGGGTGAAGTCCCGGCCAGTACCAACGTGCTCTGCATGTCCGGCCAGCCGGCTGACCAGCCGCCGCCGCAGCTGGCCGCGCAGGTTTATGACCTCTGGGTGAAACGCGACCATGAGGAAGTGCGCTTCGCCCTGCTGGCGGAGCTGCACGATCCACGCTACCTCACACTGCAGGATCTCCGGCAGATTTACCCCGATCAGGCAGGCGGGTTGCAGTTTGCCGATGAGACTGTCCAGCGTATGCTGCAGCATGCAGCCGGTTTCTGCGCGCAGCGCTCCATTGTGGCCATGCCACAGAAGCGGGTGGACCAACCGACATTCCGAAAAACCTTTCCAACCGTCCTGACCAACTCCTGAGAATCTCATGTGCCAGACCAACACCCAGGCCTACATCCACGGCAGTTCCGCCACCGAGCGCGAACGGCTGGCGCTGATGAACCGGCTGATCAACGACCGCTGCCTGAGCGCGCTCCAGCTTGGCGAGGAAAAACGCGTGCTGGATGTGGGCGCCGGCACCGGCCAGTTCAGCAAACTGATGGCGCAGCACCTGCCCGGCGATGCCCGCATCGTGGCCGTGGAGCGCAACCCCGACCAACTGCAGGCGGCAACAAGCAGCCAGCCAGCCGCTGGTTGCCCGATCGATTTCCGCCAGGGTGATGCCTTTGACCTGCCGCTCACGGAGGAGGAGCGCGGTAGTTTCGACCTGGCGCACACCCGCTTCCTGCTGGAGCATGTTTCGAATCCACTGGGTGTGGTGCAGCAAATGGTGAAGGCCGTTCGGCCAGGAGGACGAGTGGTTTTGCTGGATGATGACCACGACCTGATGCGTTTCTGGCCCGAGCCACCCGGGCTGGCGGCGGTTTGGCAGGCTTATTTTGAAAGCTACCGCAGCATCGGCAACGATCCGCTGGTGGGCCGCAAATTGCCTGAGCTGCTGCACCGGGCCGGCGCCATTCCAAGCCGCATCGACTTTGTGCTGTATGGCGCCTGCCACGGCCAGGCCGGATTCGAAGGCATCGTCGGAAACCTGGTGGGTGTGCTGGAAGGCGCGGAGGAAACCGTGCTGGCAACCGGCAAAGTGGGGTTGGCGGAGTACCGCCAGGCCGTTACCGCGCTGGGCCGGTATCACGAAGTGGCCGGGGCCTCGATCTGGTATGTGATCAATTACGCGGAAGGCATCAAACCCGCTCCTGCCCTGCCATGAGCAACCGCGAACAACAGACTGGAAGCGGCATACTGGTCGCCTGCCAGGACGCCGCGGAGTATCCGCCGCTGCTGGAGAAGCTCGCCAACGAAGGCATCGAGCTGGGTTTTGCCACCACCACTGAAGAGGCCCTCGCCGCCTGGTCCGGCCAGGCGGTTTTGCTGGCGCAACCCGATATCGCCGCAAGCCTGGTCGACCACCTGCCCGGCATTCGCTGGGTGCAATCCACCTGGGCCGGAATCACCCCCCTGTTGCATACCCAGCGCCAGGACTTCCTTCTGACCGGAATCAAGAAAGTATTTGGCCCGCAAATGGCTGAATACGCCCTGGGGCACATTCTGGCTCACGAGCTGCAACTGGTGCAGCGGCTGGAAATGCAGCGCGCCAGGCAGTGGTGGCCGGAGTCCTCCGGGCGCATGACCGGCAAGACCCTGGGCATCATGGGGCTGGGCTCGATCGGTGGGCATATCGCCGAAGTGGCATCCGGGTTTGGCCTGGAACTGGTCGGGTTGAGCCGCAGCGGTGCGGCGCAAGCCGGGATTGAGCGTGTGTTCGCCGTTGCCGGGTTGCACGAATTCCTGGCGCTGGCCGATTACGTGGTTGCCGTGCTGCCGGATACACCGGCCACCACGGGCCTGATGGATGCTGCAGCTTTTGCTGCCATGAAGCCTTCAGCACTGTTTATCAATATCGGGCGTGGCACCCTGGTGGATGAGGATGCGCTGGTGAACGCCCTGCAACAGCGCCAGATTGCGGGAGCGGTGCTGGATGTGTTCCGCAACGAGCCGTTGCCCAAATCGAGTCCGCTGTGGACCGCGCCCAACCTTACCCTCACCGCGCATGTCGCTGCCCGCAGCTGGCCGCAAGATATCGCAGCCATATTCATGGAGAATTTTCGGCGCTTTGAAGCCGGGCAGGAACTGAACTACGGGGTCGACCGCGAGCGGGGTTATTGACTTTTTGCGTCATCCCGGATCCCCTTCCAACAACGTCATCCCGAATCCCCTTCCAACAACGTCATCCCGGACAGCGCGAAGCGCGTGATCCGGGATCCATGTTCTCGTAATTTTCGGCGGAGAACTGGATCCCGGAGAACGGCTGCGCCGTTTCCGGGATGACGGAATTAAATAGTTACCGTCACACCTGACTTGGTCCGGGGCGCCCCCCGAATCACCATTTACCGACGGCATGACGGGGATGCAAGATTGAACGTCACCCTGTCCCAAGAGCTACCGCAATCCCTGCCCCCAGGCGGGCATTGTTCAGCAACAGAGCAACATTGGCCTCAACACTTTTGCCACCGCTCAACTGTTCCAGCCTGGCCAGCAGCCAGGGCGTGAGCGCCTTGCCCCTGATGCCCGCCACTTCGGCTTCTGAAATCGCGGCACCAATCGCGTTTTCCACCGTGGCGCGATCCAGGGCATGGGCATCCGGTATGGGGTTCAACACCAGCGCGCCCGCCATGCCCAGTTTCCACTGTATGCGCAGCACCGCCGCGATATCCGCAACGTTGTCACAACGCTGGTCTACCACAATCCCGCTGTCGCGACTGTAAAACGCCGGTAACTGATCGGTTTGGTAGCCGATGACCGGCACGCCGTGAGTTTCCAGGTATTCGCTGGTCAGTGCCAGGTCAAGAATGGCTTTGGGACCGGCGCTGACCACCGCTACGGGAGTGCGGGCCAGCTCCTGCAAATCAGCAGAGATGTCGAAACTCGACTCCGCACCGCGGTGCACGCCACCGATTCCACCGGTAGCAAACACACGAATACCGGCCATGGAGGCGGCCCGCATGGTGGCGGCAACGGTGGTGGTGCCGTTTCGGCCCGACTGCATGACAAACGGCAGATCGCGACTGCTGCACTTGATGGCTGCCGGGCCAAGCCGGGCGAGTTGCTCCAGCTCTGCGGCCTCCAGGCCGGCTTTGAGTTTGCCAGCCAGCACCGCCACCGTGGCCGGTATGGCGCCTTCCGCTCGCACAGCCGCTTCAATGGCTGAGGCAGTTTCAAGATTCCGCGGCCAGGGCAAGCCGTGAGAAATCACCGTGGATTCCAGCGCCACCACAGCCTGGCCATCGGCCAACGCTTGCTCGACTTCCGGGGAGCAGTGCAGCAGGTCCTTCAATTGCGCCATCAATTTCGATTGTATTTTTTCATCAAGGCCCGCAGGCGATCATGCGGAATGCCATAAACGGTATTGCCGTTGATGCCGGTCATGTCGCGGCCCGCCACCAGGGCATTGACGATGGCTTCTTCGGTAGCCTCCACCGTGGCCAGGAACAGCGGGCTGAGGCTGTCGTTGGGCAGGAACGCAGCCTGCTTCGCGCCTTCACGGGCCGCAGCGCCCGGATTGGCCGTTGAGAAGGCAATGAAGATATCGCCCGAGCCGTTGCCGGCATAGCTGCCCACTCGTGCCAGGCCCATCGGCACGCGCCGCGCGATGCGTTTGAGCTGGTGCGGCAGCAAAGGCGCATCGGTGGCCACAAGCACGATGATGGAACCGGTGTCTTCTTTCGTTGCGCCTTCGCTGGGCATCAGGTCGGTGATCTCCTGGCCCACCGGAACACCGGCGATGGTCAGGGTGTCGCGAATACCGTAATTGGATTGGACCAGCACGCCTACCGTATAGACCTGCTCGTTCTCCCTCACTAGGCGTGAAGCCGTGCCGATGCCGCCCTTGAAGTCGTGCGTCATCATGCCGGTGCCGCCGCCCACACCGCCTTCGGCGACCGGCCCGGAAACCGCGCCATCCAGCGCCTGGAAGGCATGTTCGGCCGTGACGTGGAAGCCGTTGATGTCGTTCAGCCAGCCGTCATACGTTTCCGCGACCACAGGCAGAGACCAGAACACACCGGGCTCGCCGGGCAGTTCCTCATACAGTTTGTGCTTGAGTTGCCAGGCGATCACCGCATCACGCACCACGCCCACGCTGTGGGTGTTGGTGATCATCACCGGGCCCTCCAGGAAACCGCCTTCCTCGATCCAGGTGGTGCCGGTCATCTCGCCATTGCCGTTCAGCGAATACCAGCCGGCAAACACCGGGTCGTAGCTTTTGCCGCGTGGCAGGATGGCAGTGACGCCGGTGCGCACGGGGCCCTTGCCCACTTCCAGCGGGCCATCGCCGGAGATCAGCGTGACCTGGCCCACCGTGACACCGGCCACATCGGTAATCGCATTGAATGGGCCCGGAGTGCCGGAAAAGGGCACGCCGAGATCACGGGCACGCGGGTTGGTTCCTGCGGGAGAAGAATTGGCCATGGCCAGCATGATGGTGCAAAGCAGGATAGCTGGCAATCGGCGCATTCTGATCCTCCCGGCTGGCGCAGCCTGCAGTATAGCTGTTGATGGGCCTGGCTTCGCCCAAGCTTCCGGTGGCTCAGTTCGGAAGTCCGGTTTGGTTGACACTTTGTGTCAACTTTTCCCAAAAGCTGTTCCATGACCCGGGTTGCCACACTCCTCGTCCTGTCGTTAACTCATTGTTGTAAAAACCGATTCACTGTTTGGCCCACATTTTGCTTTAGCCTGTGGAAGATGATTGAATTCCCTGCCCGGCGCCAGTCGCAGAGCTTTGGAGCACGGAGTTGGTCACCGAACTTGAGCATTGTGAGAGCCGAACATGACAAATCGCCACCTGCATCCAGGCTTTTCCCACGACCAGGGATTTACCCTGGTCGAACTCATGATCGTGATTGCAATCATCGCAGTCCTGGTATCGCTGGCTTTGCCGGCGTACCAGGATTACACCATTCGCGCCAAGGTCACTGAAGGCTTCAGCGTGGCCTCGGGTCTGAAGGTTTTCATCACGGAGTCGTGTCAGAGCGACCCGACCCGGTCGTTTGCCAGCATCGTTGAAGTTGGTTATTCGGCCGGAATCAGCAGTCAATACGTAGAGATACTGGACGGTAGTACGCAGTTTCCTCTGCTTGTCGCACCCAATTGTTCAGTCCCCTGGATGGTTTTCCAAACCCGCAATACCGGAGCGAATGTCGAACCCACCATTGTCCTGATTGGCGTGCTGGCCCAGGGACGAACCGAGTGGAACTGTGGCCTCTTGGCGGGTGCTGACCCGGCGCACGTGCCCCAATCCTGCCGAAGGGATGCCCTTGAAGTCCTGGCCGATGTGATGGGCATGCCCATCACTCCCTGACTTCCGAATTTTTTTCAGTGGGCTAGCCAAACCTGGGTGTTTGGCCGGACCGTGCGCGATGTTCGAGCCGAACCTGGATTCAGTGTTCATCCATTGACGGCTGCCAGCCCGGCTGGCCCGCCGGCCATGCCATAATGGCTCACCGGCCCAGCAGTGCTGCAACCATCCTGATGAATCGCACATGAAACCTGCAATGAACCAATTGCTTGTATTGACTTTCATGGCATTGACCGGCCACGCCGCCCTCGCCACCGGCCCGGCTGATCGAATCCTCATCAACGGCAAGGTGATCACCGTGGATCGCCAGGACAGCATTCACCAAGCCGTTGCCATCAGCGGCCGGCACATTCTTGCCGTGGGCAGTACAGCTGAAATTGAACAGCTGGCCGGCGCCGATACCGAGGTCATCGACCTGCAAGGCCAAACCGTCACGCCCGGCCTGCTGGATGCGCACGCGCATTTCGCCAACGGGGGCCTGTCGCGCCTGCTCAACATCAACCTCAGCTTTCCCAACGTCAGGAATATTGCCGACGTGACATCACTGGTTGCGGAGCGCAACGCCAGCCTGGGTGAGGGCGACTGGCTGGTGGGGCGCGGCTGGGACGAGGGCAAGCTCACCGAGCTTCGCTACATCCATGCCAGCGACATCGACCCGGTTTCGGGCAATCGCCCGGCCTGGCTGGTGCATACCATGGGCCACTATGGTGTGGCCAACAGCCTGGCGATGATGCTGGCAGGTATCGATGAAAACACACCCGATCCTCCCGGTGGGGTGATCGACCGCGATGCCGACGGCAAGCCCACCGGCGTGCTGAAAGAAAGCGCCATGAGCCTGGTGACCCGGCACATTCCGAAGCCCGGCGAGGAGCAGAAGCGCGAGGCCATCCGGCAAATGGCGCAGGCTTTCAACAGCGAATGCATGACCGGCGCCAAGGATCCGGGCCTGGGCTGGGGAGACGGCGGTTTTGAAGACGGGCTGAACGCCTGGAAGGCTTACCAGGATGTGCAGGCGTCCGGTGACCTGAGTGTGCGCATTTTTGCCCTGTGGCGCAGCCCGCAGAACCTCGACGACGCGCGTTCGCTGATCCGTGAAATCCTGCACTTCACCAAACCGTACGAATCCACCGGTGATGACCAACTGATTTCCGGCGGCATCAAGATTTTTGCCGATGGCAGTGGTGGCGCCCGTACCGCGTGGGTATGGGACAACTGGAACCGCGAGCGTACCAGGCTGGACGAAGGCAACAGCGGCTATCCGGCTTTTGACGCCGACACCCTGCGAAACCTGATTTTCCTGTACCACCAGAACGGCCTGCACATGGGGGTGCACGCCATCGGCGACCGCGCCATTGATTGGGTGGTGGCTTCCTATGCGCTGGCCCTGCAAAGCGATGGCCGCAAGGGCCTGCGGCACTCCATCATCCACGCCAACATTCCCACCGAGCTGGCGATGAACACCATCGCAGCGCTGCAACGCGAATTTGACGCCGCGTACCCTGAACCCAGCCCGGGTTTTACCTGGTGGATTGGCGATACCTATGCGGGAAATTTCGGCGTGGAACGCAGCCGGCGGCTGAATCCGTTCCACACCTTCCGGCAGAAAGGCATCCAATGGGCTTCCGGCTCCGACTTCGATGTCACGCCATTTCCGGCGCGGTACGGGCTCTGGGCTTCCGTTGCCCGCGAGCCCTTGCTGGGCGTTTATGGCAAGGATGCGTTTGGCGATGCGGAATCGGTGGATATCCACGCAGCCCTGCGCAGCCAGACCCTCTGGGCGGCGCAACAGATGTTCCTGGAGAAAAAGGCAGGCACGATTGAAGCCGGCAAGTACGCCGACCTGGCGGTATGGGATACCGATTTCTACACAGCGCCCACCGCCAGCATCAAGGACGCGCAGTGCCAAATGACGCTGTTCAATGGCGAGGTGGTCTACCAAAGGTAGGAGGGGCTTCAGCCCCGACACGTACCCAACCTGGGATGTCCGGGTCGGGGGTAAACCCCCTCCTACAACACCATCGCGAATCCCGGTAACCTGCCATCATGAATTCCGGTTTTGACAGCATCATCCTCGGCGCCGGCGCCGCCGGCCTGATGTGCGCAATTACCGCGGCAAAACGCGGCCGGCGCGTGCTGGTGCTGGAACGCTCCAACAAGGTGGGCAAGAAAATCCTCATGTCGGGCGGCGGGCGCTGCAATTTCACCAACCTGCATTGCGCGCCGGATCGTTTTCTCTCGGCCAATCCGCATTTCTGTAAAAGCGCACTGAGCCGTTACACGCAATGGGACTTCATCGACCTGGTGCAGAAGCACCGTATCGAATACTTCGAGAAGGAAACGGTGAACGGCCTCAGCGGCCAGTTGTTCTGCCGTGAATCATCGAAGCAGGTCGTCGCCATGCTGCTGGAGGAGTGCCGTGAAGCGGGCGTGGAAATACGCACGCAATGCGAAACCCGGTCGGTAACTGCCGGAACAGATACCGACAGCCGCGCAATCACGCGCCCAGACAAAGCCGATCTTCAGTTTCAGGCCCCATCAGAAACCTCACCACCTGTGTCGGGGAGCGGCTTCACGCTGGCCACGGACCAGGGTCAGTTCCAGGCAGAAACCCTGGTGGTGGCCACCGGCGGCCTGTCCATTCCCAACCTGGGCGGCTCGGGGTTCGGTTACACCCTGGCGGAACAGTTCGGACTGGAACTGTTACCGCGAGCAGCCGGGCTGGTTCCATTCACCTTTACCGATGCCATGCAGCAGCTGTGCCAGCGCCTGGCCGGCGTGTCCTGTGAGGTCATCCTCAGCAACAGCCGCGCCCATTTCCGCGAAGACCTGTTGTTCACCCACCGCGGCCTGAGTGGCCCGGCCGTGCTGCAGCTGTCGAGTTACTGGCGACCGGGCGAAAGCTTTGAAATCGACCTGCTGCCCGGCCGCGAGGCCGGCGCCTTGCTGCTCGGCTTCAAACGCGAACATCGCCGCGCCCTGTTGCGCACCCCGCTGGCCCGAACGCTGCCGCAGAAACTGGTGGAAGAATTGCAGGCAGCCTGGTGGCCGCAACTGGCTGAAACCCCCCTGGCCGAATGGCCCAACGCGGAACTGGAACGCGTGGCGCTAGCGCTGAAACAGTGGAGAGTCAAACCCGCGGGCACCGAAGGCTACCGCACCGCTGAGGTGACGCTGGGAGGCGTCGACACTCGCGACCTCTCATCCAAAACCATGGAGTCGAAAGTACCCGGCCTGTTCTTCATCGGCGAGGTCGTGGATGTCACCGGCCACCTCGGCGGATTCAATTTCCAATGGGCCTGGTCGTCGGGGGTTGCAGCCGGCGAGGCGGTTTGATCGGTTGTAGATTCCCGCCTGCCAACAGGGCTTTACGGCGGCGCAACCTGGAACTGTCCAGCAGCCGGGCGGCAGCCCGGTGCAGCAGCACGAATCCGGCCCGCCAGCACCGGCAGCTCATCGAAATCGATCAGCAGTTTGTCCTTGCCCTGGATGAACAGGGGCAGGCCGTCCAGGCGCGTGACGTTCACCGGCATGGGCGAACTGAACTTCACATCACCGGTGAACACCAGCACGAAATTCAGCAGGGCGGGGTCAATGTCCAGCAGCCTGCGCAGGGCATTGACCTGGCTGACGCATTCAAACAGCGGATTTTCAAATGACTTTTGCTGGCGCCGACCCTTGCGAACCCAGCGGGCGTCAGCGGGCTTGCCCGAAAGGGTGCCGCTGCCATCGATCTGCTTGATCACAAAAATGCCGTAGGCTGAAACCACCAGGTGATCGATGCGCAGGACTTCCTTGCCTGATGCGATCCGGACATTCCGCAACAGCGTGTAATGCGAGCGGGGCAGCTCAAGTTGCAGTAATTTGTGCACACGCAATGAAGCCCACCTGCGCTGGATGGCAGGTATGGCGCCCAACCGCTGCGCAAGCAGCAGCGCCAGGCAAACAGCTACAAACACCAGGACTGGCAAGAACAAGCCTTCCATAGCCTGTATCTCCAGGTTTTCAGTGTTCTGAGTTTAGCTCTTTCTCAATGAGTTTGTCTAAAGCGCTGATTTGATTCGCTATGCAGGCATTCCAGCCCTTTATTCCGGCGCAGGCCGGAAGAAGGTGAGGCCGGGAACCGGCCGAGAAGCTGGCCTGGGCCATCCAGCGCCCGTTGGATCCCGGATCAAGTCCGTGATGACGTTCGGATCAAGTCCGGCATGTCGGCGAAGCCTTACTTTCCGTCATTCCGGCGCAGGCCGGAATCCATACGAGTCAGCAGCCTTGGCGTCGGCTGGATCCCGGATCACGCTCGCTGCGCTCGCTGTCCGGGATGTGACGTACCAGAACACTCCTTCATCCCGACCGTGAGCCGGAGTCCAACACCCCCGGCCCACGATCCGAATTTGTTATCCTTGCAGTCCCTTGAAGCGAACCGAGACCAAGCCGATGAAACTATCCCGCACCCTGGTACTGATAAGCGCCGCCCTGCTGAGCAGCGGTGGTTTCGCCGACGATTTCGCCGCCACCGAAGCGAAGATCAAGGCGGCCATGGCCGCTGAAGTCCGCGCAGAAGAAGTGGAGCGCGACAGCAACCGACTGCCGCTTGAAACCCTCAGTTTTTTCGGCCTTCGCGATGACATGAAAATCGTCGAACTCCTGCCTGGCGGCGGCTGGTACACCAAGATCCTGGCGCCGGTGATGAACGAAAACGGTGAGTACTACATGGCCATCGGTACCGGCCGGGCCAAGGAACTGCTGACACTGCCAGGTTTTGAGAACGGCAAAGTCACCGCCGAAACCGCGCAGGTATCCCGCCCCGAGGGCGCGCCAAAGTATCTTTTGGAAAATGCTGACCTGGGCGTGACGAACGCCGACATGGTGCTGACCTTCCGCAACTATCACAACTTCGGCCCCGAAGGCCGTGCCGCCATGAACAAGGCTGCATTTGACGCCCTGAAATCGGGCGGAATCTATGCCGTGGTGGACCACACCCGTCGCCACATGGAGCCCGACAATTCCGAGAACGGCCGGCGCATGGACCCGGTGTTGGCCATCAAGGAAATCCAGGCGGCAGGCTTTGACCTTGTGGATTACGGCACCCTGCACCATATACCGGATGATGAATTGCGGTATGAAGTAGGCCGCAAATCCGTGACCAACAATTCCGACCGCTGGGCGCTGAAATTTGTGAAGCCTTAGGAATGCTAACGGGTCGGGGGTGAACCCCCTCCTGCAGTGTGTGCATGTAGGAGCGGCTTTAGCCGCGACAAATCGGATGGGGTCGGGGGTGAACCCCCTCCTTCAGTGTGTCATCGCAGGAGCGGCTTTAGCCGCGACGGTTGCGGTTCCGGAGTGATTCCTTTCTGGCAGGTGAGCCATCTTTCAAGGAGAAACCATGCAATACTCTGTATACGATCTCGTCATCGCCCCGCTGCTGCGCAGCCTGAAAAATCTCGATGCCATCGTCAGCAAGGCCGAGGCACACGTTGCTGCCGATGACTACCTGGACGAATCCACCTTGGTCCAGGCCCGCCTGTTTCCCAACATGGGCACCTTCGTCAACCAGATCCAGTTCGCAACCGACAGCGCCAAGGGTGCGGCTGCCCGGCTGTCCGGTACAACCCTGCCGTCCTGGGCCGATGAGGAAAAGTCCTTTGCCGAGGTACATGAACGTCTTGGCAAGGCCATCACCTACCTGTCCGGCTTCAAGCCGGAGGACTTCGACGGGGCCGGCGAGCGCGCCATCGAATTGAAGCTGGGCCCCCGGACGGTCAACTTTACCGGCACGGAATACATCGCCAATTTCGTGCTGCCGAATTTCTTTTTCCACATCACCACGGCCTACAACATCCTGCGGGCGTCGGGCGTGGATATCGGCAAACGCGACTTCCTGGGCGATCGCTGATAACCGCATTCAACCCACACCATGAACACGGCAACCCAAACCACCAAGCCCTTCCTCGTTGCGGCCTTCTACAAGTTCGTCGAACTGCCGGACTGCGCGGAACTGCGCGGCCCGTTGCAGCAGCGTTGCGAGGACCTGGGCTTGCTTGGCACCATCCTGCTGGCGCAGGAAGGCATCAATGGCACCATCAGCGGCAAGCCGGAGAAAGTGCGGCGGCTGTTTGAACGGCTGCGCGAAGATCCACGCTTCGTGGACCTGCATTACAAGGAATCCTGGGCGGTCGAACAGCCCTTCTATCGCGTGAAGGTGCGCTTGAAGAAGGAGATCGTCACGCTGGGCGTTCCGGGCGTGGATCCACGCCGCAAGGTCGGGCAGTATGTGGCGCCGAAAGACTGGAACACACTGATCGCACGCGACGACGTGCGCGTGGTGGATACCCGCAACCACTACGAATATCACCTGGGTACGTTCAAGGGTGCGGAGGACCCCAACACCTTATCGTTCCGGGACTTCCCCGAATGGGTGGCAACTCACCTGGACCCGCGAAAAGACCGCAACGTGGCCATGTTCTGCACCGGTGGAATTCGCTGCGAGAAGGCCACTTCGTATCTGCTGGAACTGGGATTCGAAAATGTCTACCACCTCGACGGCGGCATCCTGAACTACCTCGAAACGGTGCCGGCTGAAAAAAGCCTGTGGCAGGGCGATTGCTTTGTGTTCGACAACCGTGTGACGGTGGACCACGACCTCGAAGAAGGTGATTTTGAAGTCTGCCCGGCCTGCCGCATGCCGCTGACCGCCGAGGACCGCGAATCACCGCTGTTTGAGCTGCACGTATCCTGCCCCAAATGCCACCACCGGCTGACCGAGGCCAAGCGCGAGGGCCTGCTGGAGCGGGCGCGGCAGATCGAGCTCGCTCAAGCCCGTGGCGAGCGGCATATCGGCGTCAAGCAATCCGGCAAACCGTAGGAGGGGATTCATTCACCGGCCCGGTCCGTTCGTCGCGGCTGAAGCCGCTCCTACAAGAACAGATTCATTCACCGACCCCGTCCGATCCGTCGCGGCTGAAGCCGCGCCTACTCGTCATCCTGCATGGGCTTCCAGTGCAGGATGCCGAACAGCAGGGTCAGCGCGATACTGCCTATCAAGGGGCCTTTCCACATCTTCACATAGCGCCAGAAGAAAAATACCTCGATCAGGTGCACCAGCAGCAGGATCACCGCCAACGTCTGGGCGGTTGAGGCCAACCAGCCCGGCATGGCGATGAAATTGGCCAGGATGGCCACGCCGAAAACCGCCAGGCACAGCGCTTTCAGGAAATTGAACATGTGCACCTCCCTCAATTTTATTGTTGTTGCGCCGGAACAGCGCCGGTCTGGCATGTACTCTACTCCGTCCAGCGGATGTCAAACCATATGGCCATCTTCACGACTGGAGCAGACGATTACCAATGATCCTGCGCCGCGCGCGACATGGACTGGGTAGATGTCACCAGCCCTCGAACAGGCCGCCATCCGCAAAATCCCAGATGAAGTAGACATAGGCTCGCCAGTCGTAGCGCTCACGGTCATTCAATGGCAGCTCGAGGCCGGCATTCAGCGCGATATTGCCGCGCTTGTTCAGCCCGATGCGGGCCTGTGGCAATACCGACCATTGCACGGCGTCCTTGCGATCAGGCCCTGAACCGCGTTCAAACGGCACTTCAGCAACCAGCTCCAGGGCTGGAAATACGGAACGTGGTTTCTCTGTGTGCAACCAGTGCACAATGCCCGCCAATTCGGCGCTGCTTTTGTCCGAATCTTCCACGTCCAGCTTCAGCCGGCCGCTGCTCTGCAGGGTCCACTGCTCGTTGAGGATTTTGCCGAAAGCCAGGTAGGGTAATACTTCCCAGTGGGCATCATGGTTCAGCGGCACACCGATATTGCCTCCGAGGGTCAGGATGTGGCCGGCGGCCTTGTTGTGCACCAGCACGTACTTGAAGCCCGGCTCGAGGTGGCCGAAATCCGACTGGCTGCCCTCAGCTTCATGCGTCAGCTCCAGCACGCCCTGGAACCGCTGGCCGATGCGAAACTCGTATTCGAGTGTGTTCTTCCAGTTGTTGTCGCCATCGAGCCCCGAATACCGTTGCTTCCAGACCCACTCGTCTTCCGGAAACGCTTTCTTGGTTCGCACCGGCAGGAACAGGTTCAGGTCGCCGTCGGGGTAGTCATGCTCCCCACCCAGCGTCTTGATGTAGGCCAGCACGGAATCGATGTCCTGCTCCGTGAGCGCGGCCCCGAACGCGGGCATGGCGGCTGAAAAGCCCAGGGCCGGGCCACCTTCAGTGACGACAATTTTCCAGTCGGATGCCGGCTCACGGCTGTTGAACAGCGCATCGGAAAAGTTGGCGGGCATCACCTCCAAGGCCTTCACCAGGGGCGAATCGGGATCGGGACTTCCCGCGGGACCGTGGCAGGAGACGCAGTTGGTGGTGAATATTTCCTTGCCGCGGTCCAGGTCGGCGGCTTGCAAGGGGACCGGCAAAGCCAGCAGCAGCGCCAAAATAATGACTGGCGTTATCCGGAACGGGCTGGCCAAGGACTCGCTCATGCCTTCCATGTGTACCTCGCAGGGGCACCAAAAATGCACTTGTACCTCATTAAATACTAATTCCGCCAAATTTTCAGGACATGACCTGTGTCATGTCCAGGGCCGAAATTTCATGAAGTGAAGAAATGCCGTAACGCCATCTGGGCTGCTAGGCTATGCTTTTGGTCTCACTCTCCCGCAACACTGAAGGTTCGCAGCATGAAAGTACCCTTGACCATCATCGACCACCTGCGCCGCGCGGAGCAGGTGTTTCCCGATCGCATCGCCTTTGTCGATGAGCCCGACCAACCAGCGGAATCCTGGGGCAGCTGCACTTACGCCGAAATGGCGCGCCGAGCCCGAGCCCAGGCGGCTGCGCTCGATGCCATGGGAATCGAGCGCGGCGCGCGCATCGCCATGGTCAGCCAGAACTCGGCGCGGCTACTGACTGCGTTTTACGGGGTCAGTGGCTGGGGCCGCATTCTGGTGCCGGTCAATTTCCGTCTGGTGGCGGCCGAGGTGGATTACATCGTCAAACACTGCGGCGCGGAAATCCTGTTGGTCGACCCCGAACTGGATGACTCCCTGAAGACTGTCACTGCCAAACACCGGTTTGTCATTGGTTCTGATTCAGACAAACGTCTGTATAAATTCGATGCCGAGCCCGAGCCCTGGCTGGATCGCAGCGAAGACGCCACGGCCACCATCAACTACACCTCGGGCACTACGGCGCGGCCCAAGGGCGTGCAACTCACGCACCGCAACCTGTGGCTGAATGCCGCCACCTTTGGCTGGCATACCCTGGTCAACGAAAGCGACGTGTATCTGCACACCCTGCCTCAGTTCCACTGCAACGGCTGGGGTATGGTCTATGCCGTAACCGGCATGGGCTGCAAGCATGTCATTCTGCGCAAGGTGGACGGCATGGAAATTCTGCGACGGGTTGAGGAACACGGCGTGACCCTCATGTGCGGCGCTCCGGCGGTGGTCAACATGATCCTGGATGCCGCCCAGCACTGGTCCGGTGAAATCCCCGGGCGCGGACGCGTCCGAATGGTTGTCGCAGGTGCTCCACCACCGCAACGCACCATCGAGCGCATGGAAACCGAGTTGGGCTGGGAAATGATCCAGATCTACGGCCTGACCGAAACCGCCCCGCTGCTCACCATGAACCGTCTCGGGCCGGAATTCGATGATAAACCACCTGCGGAAAGAGCTGCCCGCCTGGTCCACGCTGGTACGCCCTGCCTGGGCGTGGAAACCCGTGTGGATGCCAACGGCGAAGTGCTGGCCCGCAGTAACGTGGTGATGGAAGGCTACTGGAACCAGCCCGAAGAAACGGCCCGCTGCATCGTCGATGGCTGGTTTCACACCGGCGATGGCGGCAGCCTGGGCGAGGGGCATGTGCTGACCATCGCCGACCGGAAAAAGGACGTGATTGTCAGCGGCGGTGAAAACGTCAGCTCCATTGAAGTGGAAGACGCGATATTCGGCCATCCCGAAGTGGCGGAAGTGGCCGTGATCGGGGTGCCGGATGAAAAATGGGGTGAGATGGTGCTGGCCCTGGTGGTACTGGCCCCCGGCTCCGCCACCACTGAGCAGGAATTGATAGCCTTCGCCAAAACCCGCCTGGCCAGTTACAAGTGCCCCAAACGAATCGAATTCCGCAGCGAGCTGGCGCGCACCGCCACCGGCAAATTGCAGAAATTCAAGCTGCGCGAGCCGTACTGGAAGGGGTTCGAACGGCAAGTGAACTGATGGTGAGGTCGCGGCTGAAGCCGCTCCTACACGCCGTACGACCTGAGCTGTAGGAGGGGGTTCACCCCCAACCGGTGGGATGGTTTGTCGCGAGCAAGGCTCGCTCCTACAGTAGGAGGCAGCCTCGCTACCGACCGGTGGGATGGTTTGTCGCGAGCAAGGCACGCTCCTACAGCCAGCCCGCCTGGCCACTTCCGAAAGGAGTTCCGGCCTGGTCCACTGTCCTTTTGTGGCGAAAGCTCCCACACTCCCGGCACCAATCGCTATACTGTGCTCACTTTTTGATCACCTTCCTGTTACGAGACCCCTATGCATACTGTCAGACTCATACTGGCCGGCATGGCTGCCGCATTCCTGCTTGCCGCCTGCGGCCCGGCCGAGGAGCCGAAACCAATGGCCGTGACTGAACCCGCAACTGCCACTGAAGCACCTGCCGCGATGCCCGCCGCGAAAGCCAACCCCCTGCTGGCTGAATTTGCCGGCCCCTACGGCGGCGTGCCGGCATTCGATGCCATGGATGTGAACGACCTCGAAAGCGCCATGGAAGCTTCAATGGCCAGCAGCCTGGCAGCGATGGATGCGATTGGCCAACAGGCTGAACCTGCTACCTTTGAAAACACCATCGCGGCGATGGAAAGCGCCAGCGATGAGTTCAATCGCGCACAGGTGTATTACGGCATCTGGAGTTCCAACCTCTCCACGCCCGAGTTTCGCGCCATCCAGCAGCGCCTGGCGCCCCGCATTGCCAACTACTACACCACGCTGCGGCAGAACAGCGCCCTGTTTGCCCGCATCCGGGCGGTTTACGAAGGCGAGGAATTCAAGACCCTGCGACCCGACCAGCAACGGCTTACCTGGTATGTTTACGACACGTTTGCCAGCAACGGTGCCACGCTGGAAGGCGCGGACAAGGAGCGCTACGCCGCCATCAACCAGCAACTGGCCGAGCTGCAAACCCGGTTTGCCAATAACGTGCTGGCGGATGAGGAAGGCTATGTCACCTGGCTGGAGCGTGACCAGCTCACCGGCCTGCCGGATTCGGTGATCACCGCCGCCGCGCAGGCAGCCACCGACCTCGGCCAGCCGGAGAAGTGGGCCATCAAGAACACCCGCTCTTCCATGGACCCGTTCCTGACTTACTCCACCCATCGCGACCTGCGCGAGCAGGTCTGGCGAAATTACTACAACCGCGGCAACAACGGCGGCGAGCATGACAACAATGCCTTGATTGCGCAGATCCTGGCGTTGCGCGAAGAGCGCTCGAAGCTGCTGGGCTACAACAACTTTGCCGAGTGGCAGGTGCAGAACCGCATGGCCAAAACGCCCGAAGCCGCCATGGACCTGATGATGGCGGTATGGCCGGCCGCCATTGCGCGGGTGGATGAAGAAGTGGCCGACATGCAGACGGTTGCGGACGCCGAGGGCACCGGCATCACCATCGCGCCGTGGGATTATCGTTTCTATGCCGAGAAAGTGCGCAAGGCCAAGTATGACCTCGATTCGGATGAAGTGAAGCAGTACCTGCAGCTGGACAAGCTGCGCGAAGCCATGTTCTTCGTCGCCGGTGAAATCTTCCACTTCAGTTTCACTCCGGTGCCGGAAGGTTCCGTGCCGGTGTTCCACCCGGACGTGAAAGTATGGGAAGTCAGCAACCGCGACACTGGCGAAGCGGTGGGCCTGTGGTACCTGGACCCTTTTGCGCGGCCGGGCAAGCGCTCCGGCGCCTGGGCGACCTCCTACCGCAGCCATGAAACTTTCCGCGGCAAGCGCACGGTGCTGTCGTCCAACAATTCCAACTTCAGCAAGGGCGCGCCCGGCGAGCCGGTGCTGATTTCCTGGGACGATGCCCGCACCTATTTCCATGAGTTCGGCCATGCATTGCATGCGCTGTCGGCTAATGTGGCCTACCCGACGCTGAACCTGGGCGTGCGTGACTACACCGAATTCCAGTCACAGTTGCTGGAACGCTGGATCACCACCGATGAGGTGATCAACCGGTTCCTGGTGCACTACCAGACCGGCGAGCCCATTCCGGCTGAGCTGGTGGCCAAGATCAAGCGTGCGGACACCTTCAATCAGGGCTTCGACACCACCGAATACCTGGCTTCGGCGCTGATGGACATGAAGTTCCACACCACCGACGCAAGTGGCGATGCCGCCGGCATGGACGTCCAGGCGTTTGAACGCGAAAACCTGGATGCCCTGAACATGCCCGAAGAGCTGGTGATGCGCCATCGCAGCACGCAGTTCTCGCATATTTTCTCGGGTGAAAGCTATGCCGCCGGTTATTACGGTTACATGTGGGCCGATGTACTGGCGGCCGATGCTTCCGAAGCGTTTGAAGAAGCGCCCGGTGGTTTCTATGACACCGAAGTGGCGCAAAAGCTGGTGGACTACCTGTTCGCCCCGCGCAACGCCATGGACCCGGCTGACGCCTACCGCGCCTTCCGCGGCCGCGATCCCGAAGTCGATGCGCTGCTGCGCGACCGGGGGTTTGCGCCGCCAAAGGAATGATGCCCGCTATGGTCCGTCATTCCGGAAGCGAGCGCAGCGAGCTGTCCGGAATCCAACTCCAGGGTGACAAATACGAAAACATGGATGGCCCAGGCCAGCTTCTCGACCGGTTCCCGGCCTCACCTTCTTCCGGCCTACGCCGGAACGACGAATAAAATACAATCGCCAGCTCACGGAGGAGGTTCAGTCATGCATCAAGTCGAAGTTGGGAAATCGTTGGTTTGGATTGGTGTCTTGCTGGCGCTTGCTGTTTCAGCAACGCCGGCATGGTCCGCTGAGCCCGATGAGGAGGCGGCAACGCCAGACACTCCGCCACCAGTATTGAGCATCGGCGAAACCCACACCATCGCTTCAAGCATCCTCGGTGAAGACCGGCCCTACATGGTTTACCTGCCTGACGGCTGCAAGGCTGGCGGCGCCAGCGCTCCCTGCCCGGTTCTCTATATCCTCGACGGCCCATCGCATTTCCACTATGGCAGCGGCATGCTGGCCCATCTCGCCAGTAACGCGCAGATTCCCGAGATGATGATGGTGGCGGTTCCCAACACCGCGGACCGCATGCACGACCTGACGCCCACCCACACCATGCTCGACTACAAAGGGAAAGAGAGCGCGATGAATGCCACCTCGGGCGGCGGCGAAGCGTTCTTCGACTTCCTTGAAAAGGAGCTCATCCCGGACGTTGAAACCCGCTACTCCCCGATGCCCTATCGGGTGTTCTCCGGACATTCCTTGGGTGGCCTGATGGCGCTC
Organism: uncultured Wenzhouxiangellaceae bacterium; assembly: GCA_964470455.1. Classification (GTDB taxonomy): domain Bacteria; phylum Pseudomonadota; class Gammaproteobacteria; order Xanthomonadales; family SZUA-36; genus JAWXBM01. The sequence goes on along the minus strand of CAYYCX010000007.1, from coordinate 5,414 downwards.
CATGGGTTCATCGAGCGGCCCGGATTGTTCCAGGCCTGGATCGCGGTGGACCCCAGCCTGTGGTGGGATGACCTCGAACTGGTCAAACGCGCCGAGCGAAAGCTGCCGGAAAACGGCGAGATTCGTGGCAAGGTCTTCATCGGTGTTGCCGACTACAGCGCGCGTGGCGATGGCGCCATCGTAACCATGGAAACCGCTGCCGAACGGTTTGAGTACGCCATGCGGACCAGCCCGTCGCCGCGCCTGCACTCGATGCTGAAACTGTATCCCGGCGATGACCATGGCTCCGTGCCGTTCCCAAGCCTGTACGATGGCCTGCTGTTCGTATTCGAGGGCTACAAGCAGCCGCCGCCCGCAGTGACCAGCCGGGGCGTGGATGCGGTGGAGGCCTATTACCGCGACTACCTGGGCGACTACGGCATCTCTCTCCAAGTGCCCGCAGCGGTGTTGACCAGTATGGCGCAACTCGCGCAGCAGCAGGGCAACCTCGACCAGGCCGTGGCCATCATGGAGTACTCCCTGGGCAATAAGCCGGACGACCCGATGACCAACTTCATGGCTGCCATGACCTTCGCCGAAGCCGGCAGGAAAGAGCAGGCCATCAGGCACTTCGAACGCGCCAGGGAACTGGCGCCGCAGTTCACAACGTACATCCAGCCGCAGCTGGATGAGTTGCGGGAATCCGAATAGCGCGGCCGCCATTTGGCTGCATCGCCCGTGGAATAGGCGATCAATCCAACACCCATCGGTCTTTTGCCGCTCAGCGTGAGCAGCAATGTCCCACGTGCCCTGCCGTCTGCAAATTCGGCTGTCAGAGTGTACAGGTGACGGAAAAGCTGCCCGGAAAGCCCTTGATGCCCTCGGCCGACATGCTGGCGAAATTGCCTCTGACCGAAAACTCGTCGCCGGCGGCCTGGGCTTGCGGTTCCTCACCCGAACCCATCGGGAAGTTCATGTTCAATTGCCGGAACTGGCCCGTTTCAAAGTAATGCACACTGGCCGATCCGCGGGTTTCTGTTTCAGTCTGTTGCAGTTCCAGCTGCGCATAGGTCATGCCATCGTCACTGCTGTACTCAAACAGATGGTAATTGCCCTTGATGCGGCAGGTTCCGTTCACCTCCATGCGTTTGCCATCCACTTCGATGGCGGCGACCCCAGGCCCGGTGCGCTCAACCGCGGCTTTCTGGCGGTCGGAAGCGACTGAACGCCTGGACAACCGCAAGGAGAAGGTGTCGCCACCCTCGAGCACCGCGTCGATGACATCACCGGTTTGGTTTACCAGCGTGATTACCCGGTCATTGGCCGGAATCATCTCCCAACCACTGAGCGCGGCCCAGGCTTCAACCTCGCGATAGACACTGTCCCGTGTCGCGGCGCTTCGGCCAGCCAGGTTTTTCTCGCCGTTGAGGTCGGTTGTAATCAACCCGATGGACAGGTCGCCAGGCAGTGGAAAACCAGCCGGCAGCCAATCGGGGGCGGGCAGGTTATCGCCCATTCGGGCGGATTCACCTTCGCCCTCATAACCTACCGACAGGCCGCCGTTTTCCTCTTCCTGGGCGATGCCTGTGGCCTTCAGGGCTTCCCGAACGCCCTCCTGGGTTTGCGCCACGGCTGCGTCCATATCCTCTTCCGACATTTCCGATTCCTGCTGCTCACCGCCGCAGCCGCCGAGTGCCACGACCAGAAGCACCAACGAAGTCCACCTGGCCAATGTTTTGAACCGTTTTGGCCCGACTGCATCGGTCATGGCAGCAGCCCCGGACTCATAGTTGTTTTCATTCATGATGTTTTGCTCCGCTGGAATTGCTATTGCTTCTTGATGGGTCATAACAGGTCACTTCATTCATACATGTCCGCCAGTAACAGAGCCAGGCGGACTGCGCTCTCGTACTCAACACCCGGCTCATCGGGATTTTCCAGCGCCACATGGATTATGTGCGAGCCTGCCAGGACAGACAGCTGATGCCTTTGCGCTGACCACACTGCGCTCGTGCCAACGGCCGGAACGTCGAGCAGCTCCTGGTTTCCATACGACGCAATCACGCGGCTCCAATCGGTCTCTGCATCTTTCACCGCAGCAAGCGTCAGGGTCAGGCGGCCTTCGCCGGGCATCTCCATGACACGCCCGCCAATCGACTTCTGAATGGGCTTTGCTGCCGGCCAGGTATAGGTGCAGGAAGGATAGGGTTTCTCGCGGGAACGTACTTGGGCATTCGCTGCCGCCGGTACCAGGTAAACAACTTCGGCTGTATCCAGCAACTCGCAGGATGACTCCTGTCCGGCCGCACTGGCCGTGAACAAGCCCTGCGAAGCCAGGCTGAACGCCAGCAACAAAAATGTCGTCCGTCTCATGGCTATGACTCCGGATGGTGTGATTCATAAAACACCTCACCCGGGCTTCCGCGTTCCCAACCTGTCAAGGCGCGGAAATCATACGTTGGCATGCGCAGTGAAGCTGCGATGCAGGTACGTCACTGCGCAAGCCGGGCAAGAACACAATAACCTATCAAGTTTGCCATAATTCCGGCCAAAAACCAGTCTGCCTTTTGCAGGCTTTTTTGCCGCTTGTCCGCGACCCGCGGAGCGCTTTGCCGGCCGGAACATTCATATGGTCGGGCAAATTCCACGCTTCACCGCTTAACGGTAACTTTCCAGCTTGTATTCGCGTCAAATACGGAACTACGAAAGATGGAGTAGATTCCGCATGCAGCTGGCAGCCAGCCAAATGAAGGTCAGCATTGCCAGGCTGGTGGCCGACCCGGAGTTTTACATTTTCAATTACGCGGAGCAAAACGGGACTTCCGAATTCCTGATCGTTCACCAGGAGTTGCTCGAACAGGCGCCCTTTGTCGACAACCGCCTGGAGCGCTTCGCGCGCGGCCAGTTCACCATCGCCACCACCCAGCTGAATGAACTGGTGGATCACCTGCCCCAGCCCCGCCCCGGCCGGCATTTCATTTTTCACCACGCGTTTGTCTGCTCCACCCTGCTGGCGCGCTGCCTGGCGGAGTCGGACGCTTTTTTCAGCCTGAAAGAGCCGCACATCGTGCGCCGGCTGGCCGATATGCAGCGCACGCTGTCCGGGCCGGGCCTGATGGAGCAGCGCAATTGGAGCCGGTTGCTCAACACCCATCTGCAACTGCTGGCCAAGGACTATTCACGCGGTGACAAGGTAGTGATCAAAGCCACCAACCTGGCCACCAACCTGGTGCCGGAAATCCTTGGGCACACGCCGCGCGGCAATTGTCTTTACCTGTATTCAACGCTGGAGCAATTCCTGATTTCCAACCTCAAGAAGTTGCGGGAAACCCAGCAGAAAATTCCCTGGCTGCTGCAGACATTCGGCCAGGACAGCGATTTCTTCCGGCTACACCCCATGTTCAGCGAATTTTCCCGCTTCAGCTTCCTGCAGCAATGCGCCCTGCTGTGGCTGCTTTGCAATTACAACTTTCTCAGTAGCCTTCCTGGCCATGGCATAGCCCGGGTGAAAACGTTGGCCATGGACCGGTTCCTGGAATCCCCGCGCGAATCACTGGCAAGAGTAAGTGCTTTTTTTGAACATATCCCCGCCGAGGATGAGCTGGAACAGATGTGTGGCGGCGTGATGCAGGTTCACGCCAAGGACCCGAAGCTGCCTTACGATGCCGCCACCCGCCGGCGCGAAACCAACCGCATCATACTGCAGCATCGCGATGACATTGAGCGCGCCGGAACCTGGCTGGCGCCACAAGTTGAAGCGCTGGATATCTACCGGCGCCTTGAGGCGCTGGCGGTCTGAAGCCGCCAGCCTGTAACGGCTGCCGGGCTGGCCTCGCGCCGAACCGGCTGCCGCGAGCAATATCCCTCAAGCCATCGGCGGCTTATTCCACCCAGGCAATATGGAACAGGCCATAGCCGTTCAGCACCGGCCGGGAAACCGCGCGGCCTATCAGGGTGCCGTCACGCGTGGCGCGGATTTCGTGCTCGATGTCGGTCACCGGATCCACCACGCGCCCGAGCAGGTCGCCTTTCTTGACGGTGTCGCCCAGTTGCGCATCAGGAAAGAAGAAGCCATTCTGGTCCAGGCTGGCGCGCACCCAGGTCGACTTGGTGTAAATCTGCTCTTCCGGGATGACTTTGCCGGGCGCGTCCATCATGCCCAGATAGGCCATGACACTCAGTACGCCACGCACGCCTGCGTCGATTTCTGCCTGTTCAAACTCCAGTGGGCCGCCGGCTTCGTAGATGATGGCCGGAATGCCTGCGTCCACGGCTTCGCGCCGCCAACTGCCTTCGGGCCCGGCACCGCCGACAATAATTCCATGGCCAAAATGCAATGCCAGTTCACGCACTGTTTCGTTATCGAGGTCGGCGCGAATCTGCGGAACGTTGGCACGCTGGTCCGAGCCGGTGTGCAGGTCAACCACATACCCGCAATGCGGCAGGATATTGCTGGTTACCGCATAAGCGATCAAGGAGGCAATGCTGCCACCGCTGCGCCCCGGGAATGCCCGGTTCAGGTCGCGCCGGTCGGTCAGGTAGCGGCTGCCGGTGCGCACGCCTTCCATGTTGATGGCGGGCAGCGCAATGACCGTGCCCTTCAGCTTCGCGGGATCGGCCAGTGAAAATGACTTGCGGGCAACTTCCACGCCATTGAGTTCATCACCGTGAATGCCGGCGGTCAGGCACAGGCTTGGCCCGGGCGAGGCGCCACGCGCAACGAATACCGGGGCGTTGAGGTAGGAAGCCTTGAAACTCCGTTCATCTGAAAACGGAAACCGTTCGCTGGTGCCGGGCGCCACTGTCCGGTGGAGCACGGTTATCGGCCCCCATTCATCCGCAGCGGCCAGGTTAGTGGAAGTGATTCCAGCCAGAACCGCAATTGCACCACAGAACAGGTACCGCATCATGACCTCCTGCAATTCATTCCAATGAAGAGCCCCGGTTCCGGGGCCAGACGGCATCTCGAGGATGGCAGTTTAAGGAAACACCACCGTTCCCGTAACCCGCAAATCTTCCAGTGGGGTGACGGCGGATCCCGCCGGCCTGTACCGGCCGGTTCCGGCGGAAACCGGCCGCCCAGTTCGGGTCGTCAGCCCGGATGGCCAGTTCAGGTAGCCGGTTCAGGTGGTCAGTTTGGGTAGCCGGTTCAGGAGGTCAGTTTGGAGTCAGCCATCACGCGCTTGAACGCTTCAAGCTGTTCAGGCGTGGCGTCTTTCTGGTAGGCCGCCTTCCACTCGTCGTAGCTCATGCCGTACACCTGCTGGCGGGCCTGGTCCATGTCGAGGTCCAGGCCCTTTTCCTTCGCGGCCGCCAAATACCACTTGCTCAGGCAGTTGCGGCAGAAGCCGGCCAGGTTCATCAGGTCGATGTTCTGCACATCGGTGCGTTCCTGCAGGTGCTGCACCAGCCGGCGGAAGGCAACCGCCTCCAGC
>CAYYCX010000006.1:16198-93981 GCA_964470455.1 uncultured Wenzhouxiangellaceae bacterium | reverse complement strand
ATGTTCAGTATGCGGCCTGAAAACTACGCACTATTTAACGGCCTCCTCAGTAACAGTTTCGGACAGGAGTATTTTGGGCCAGAGTGAAAACTCACACGCCATAGATAAAATCGTAGAGTTCATCAAGGCGCACGGAGCGGGAAGCGTCGTAATGGTCATTCTGAGAGCAACGAAAAAGGTACTCAAAACCCTGCCGGAGTCGGTGGGCGTTGATGATGTTTCGAGTACCGCTTTGGGAGATTGGTACATCAACCGCATTACGGTTGACCGTCAACCGCTATTGCTTCTTGTGAGCTCAAGATCACGTCTCGCTATTTTGACGCCGGCCAGGAATGTCAAAACGCTTCCAACCCGCATCAGTGCGATAGTTGCAGCGCGGTTGAGGCGAATGGGCATTGATGAGGATTTGATCCGCGCTGAAGCGGCGGCCATGGATGTGGCGCGGGTCGGACGCACACTCGACCGGTCGGTTACCGGACAGCTGGTGGATTTTGCCAAGGCCATTCCCTATTACATACCCATCGGCCAGGCAAGGAATGAGGCAGCGCTGGATCTCGCGGAGGACAAGTTGGCAGACACCCCATGCCTTTGCGGTCGTTCATCTGCCGAAGTCATCTGGCCAGATCGCGATTCTGCACGTTTGCTGGCACAGTATTGGTCCCAGGCTTGAACATGGCCACAATCAGGTCTGGAAATCTCAGCTTCGAAATTAGGTTCAGCGACTATGACAGCGCTGATTGGATCCAGTACCAATTCTACTTTCGTTGGAATGATGAATCCCTGGTGCGCGATGACATGCTCAAAAAGCGGGGGGCCTATTGGGGTGCGCGACCGAAAGGGGCGTTTCTCGCCAATGACGATGAATCGGACGGGCTGATACCGAAGACCGGGGACAGTTTACTAAATTAGAATTCTCTCTGAGATAAGTAAACTGTCCCCAGAACTCCCAGGCAATGGTTCTAAAGCAAAACTGGTCTTGGCCCCTTGTAGTGTGCAGAATGGGATCCCATGAAACCTGATCCCAATCTCTCAGGCCCCGCCAACTTGCCCATATCACAGGCTATCTCCTGATGGTCCGAAGCACGCTGCTTGCCGGGTTCTGTGTGGCCGCGATTGCTGGCTGTGCCATCCCGCAGCAGGTCGATCTGCTGGTCACCAATGTCACCGTCTATTCCGGTGAGGCTGAAGCGCCTTTCAAGGCGTCAGTTGCCGTGAAAGATGGAACCTTTGCAGCCATCAACCGCGACGGGAGCGAAGCCTTCAAGGCTAAAGCTGTCATCATCGGCAACGGCCTTTACATGACGCCCGGACTTTGGGACATGCATGTTCATGTCGCTGTCGTCGAAGCAGACAACATCGACGTCGCAGAATTCCTGACGCATGGCGTCACCTCGGTCCGCGATTGCGGCGGCTTTCCCGAACGTATCGATGCCACGCGCGAGGCCATCGCGATGGATGCAACACTGGGGCCAACGATCTATGCGGCGGGTCCCACACTCAACGGCGAATCATTCGCCGGATTCCAGCGAGCGCTGACTTCAGAAGATGAGGTGCGAGACGCTGTGAAGGAGCTTGCAAATTGGGGTGCAGACTTCATCAAGATTCATCGCGCCTTCAAGCCCGAGCTACTTCCCGTTGTGATCGAAGCAGCGCACCAGAGCAGCCTCAAGGTGACGGGACACATCCCGCTCGGCGTCTCGCCGCTCGAAGCCTGCGAAGCCGGTATGGACGGAATTGAGCATGTGGGCTCGTTCATTGAATCGTACGCCTCAATCCATCCTGAAGGCGGCAATGCGGGCGGCCTCGCTTATATGCAATCCGACGAAGCCACACCGCTTTACCAATGCCTGGCTGAACGAGGGGTGTTTGTCGATCCAACCCTTGTTGTCTATCCTGCTGTCGCGAGAAACAGGATTGGCGATGAGCCCATGCCGCCGGAATTCATAGCATTCATTGATTCGTTGAAGGCAGTGACATTGCGCCTTCGCGATTCGGGCGTTTTGCTGGTGACCGGCACCGATAGCGCAGCGAAACTCGAAGGTGCCATCGCCGTTCCACCGGGTTTATCGCTGCATGACGAGTTGGAAATGCTGCAGGCATCCGGCATACCTGCGCAGGAGATCATCGTAATGGCGACGTTGAATCCTGCCAGGGTACTTGGAGTTGAAGCGACCACCGGTTCGATTGCAGTGGGCAAGGCTGCGGACTTCTTGTTGTTGAATGCTGATCCCGGGGTCGACGTTGCAAACTTCCGGAAGCTGCACACGGTTCATAAGGCGGAACCTGGCGTCCTGCGCTGATTGGGCAGTCACGACCAGCAGCCGTCAAGGAATCCAGGGACAGTTTACTTAATTAATTCTCTCTGAAATAAGTAAACTGTCCCCAAAATGCTGATGCCATGACGCGTTCTGATATTTCGTTGCACCCGGCGGATACACCCGAGGGGGTGGCGACTGTTCGCGCGTTGTTTCGCGAGTACGCAGAAGCAATTGGTACAGACCTTGAGTATCAAGGGTTCAGCGCCGAGTTGGCCGCTCTGCCTTCGCCCTACGTTAAACCCTCCGGCGCGTTACTCATTGCCCATGTGGGCGACGATGTGGCTGGTTGTGTCGGGTTGAGGCCAATAGACGCGTCTGTTGGCGAGATGAAACGGCTCTATGTTCGTCATGCCTTCCGCGGCCTTGGCCTTGGCAAGCGGCTCGTGGAAGCCATAGTTCAATCCGCGCGCCAGGCGGGCTACCTTGAGCTGCGGTTGGATACCTTGCCAGCGATGGCATCAGCCCAGGCGCTATACGAGCAACTCGGCTTTGTGGAAATACCACCGTACAACAGCAAGCATCTGCCGGGCACCCGCTTTTATGCACTCAAGCTGGGCGCCTGATCCTGGCGCGGTGTTCGGTGTTAACGCGTTCCCGAGGGAACTTCATTTTCCTACATGAAATGACGGAGAATTCCGCTGTGAAGTGTCCGCATCGCTCCGTAAACAGGAGGGATGAATGTCAGAGCCATAATAAATCTCCTGCGGGAAGATCATTGGGAACAAGTTCGAACGAAGGGAAGCCACCGGCAGTTCAAACATCCCCAAAAACCCGGACTTGTTACGGTTCCAGGCAAACTCAGTGATAATCTGGCCCCAGGTACATTGAATAGCATTTACAAGCAAGCGGGTTGGAAGTAGAGGTGAATGATGAAATACGCTGTCGTTATCGAAGATGCAGGTGCAAATTTTTCGGCCTATGTCCCTGATTTGCCCGGTTGCGTCGCAACGGGTCAATCTATAAAGGAAGCCGAGATTGAAATAAGGTCCGCTATCCAGTTTCACCTGGAAGGAATGAAGCAAAGCGGCATTCCAATTCCAACACCGAGCAGCGCGGTAGAGTACGTAGAAGTTGCCGCATAGCAAACATCTGCTAATACCCATATCAGGAACCCAATGACCCCCCAGATCGCCTCCCTGATGGCGCAATACAACCGCTGGATGAACGAGCGCATGTACGAGGCGGCCGCAACGCTGGACGCCCATGCGCTGTCCGCTGACAAGGGCGCTTTCTTTGGCTCCATCCTCGGAACGCTGAATCACATCGCCGTGGGCGACACCATCTGGCTGCACCGTTTCTCCCAGCACGAGGCGGGGTTCGCCAGCCTGGCTGAGCTCTCCGGGTTTCCGCAGCCGACTTCGTTGTCACAATCCATCGCCAGCAACCTGGAGGAGCTTCGCGACTACCGGCAATCGCTCGATGCGCTGATTGAACGCTGGGTTGCTGAGCTAAAGCCCGAGCACCTGTCATCCAGTCTCACCTACGGGAACATGGCGGGCGTCAGGCAGAGCAGGAACTTCGGCGCCCTGGTGCAGCATTTCTTCAACCACCAGACCCATCATCGCGGCCAGGCATCGACACTGTTGTTCCAGGCTGGCGTGGATATTGGTGTAACAGACCTGCTGGCTGTTATTGCGGACAGCGATGCCTTACCCTGAGCACGGTCGGATTTGATCGCAATGAGGTAGACGCTTTCATGAACAAGAATCCCTTATCTGCTGGCGGTCGTTTCAGGGTCCTCCCATTGTTCGGATCATGGCTTACCGCCCTTGGTGTGGCGTTTCTGGTGATTTTGATTGGTTTAGCAGTGGCGTCAATTTTTACCGGTGAGGGCATGAAACCGAAGATGAATGCGGTTTTGACCTTTCCCTTGTTTGCCGGAAGCGCTGCCCTTTTCGTGTCAGGGCAGATACTTCACTGGCTGGTTGCCATGAAGAATTCCCAGGACCAGGTAATTGAGTTGTTGAAGGAAATCCGGGATCAGCAGCGGACTGGCCAGATGTTTGATGGGCCGCGGCATTGAAACGACTGCGATGGGCGCATGACTACTCTCAAGCTTTGTGAAAACTGCGGCAACTCACCCAAGAACCAGCGATTGCAGGAATTCGTGGTGGCCTGGAGTGGCAAACACCGGGCGTTCTGCCATGTGTCTGACTTTGCGGATGCCCGGGGCACGAAGGTGAGCAGAATCACAAAGTGTAGTTAGCCTTTGTGGAGACAAAAGGCACACGTTGTGGCACAATTCGGCCGTGAAATCGATCACGTGGAATCCAGAGAAAAACGAGACCCTGAAATCTGAGAGGGGGATCTCGTTCGAGGACATCGTTTTCCATATTTGTGCCGACGACATCCTTGACACGTTTGATCACCCGAACCAGGAGAAATATCCCGGCCAGAAGATTCATGCGATTGCCGTGGAAGATTACGTCTACCTGGTGCCATACGTGGAATCGGAAGACGAGGTCTTCCTGAAAACCATCATTCCCAGCCGCAAGGCAACCAAGTCATATCGAGGCAGCAATGAATAAGTTGGATAAGGAAGAGCAGGAGATTTTGGAAGCGTTTGAGTCGGACAAGCTTAAGCGCGCCAAAAAATCATCCCAGATTCAGAAGCAACACTCGGAATACGCCAGCGAAATGTTCCGAAAGGATGCGAGGATCAATATCAGGCTCTCGTCCAAAGACCTTCGCGGCCTGCAGAAGCGTGCTTTGGCTGAGGGCATTCCCTACCAAACGTTGATCGCAAGTGTCCTTCACAAGTATGTTGAAGGCAGGCTTCGTGACATCAGCAACTGACGAATCATTTAACCCGAACGCGAAAGGCAAAGCCAAACCTTATCAAGTGCGGCAGGTTCTATGGGCAATTGAACGACTTGAGAGTGAAAATGGCAAAAGCAGTTGATCGCTATACATACCGGGTAACGTGGTCCGAGGAAGACGGCGAGTACGTTGGTCTCTGCGCCGAGTTCCCAAGCCTGAGCTGGCTTGAGGATGCGCCTGAGGGTGCCTTGTCGGGCATTCGGGCGTTGGTGAAAAAGGTAGTCGCTGATCTCAAACGTAACCAGGAAGCCGTTCCCGAGCCTATTTCCGCCCGTCCCTACAGTGGAAAGTTCATGGTGCGGGTGCCTCCAGAAGTGCACCGGTTGCTGGCAATCCAGGCAGCGGAGTCCGGGGTGAGCCTCAATCGCCTGGTATCAAGCAAACTCTCTTGAGTCATGATCGAGGCAGCGATGAATAAGTTGGATATGGAAGAGCAGGAGATTCTGGAAGCGTTTGAGTCGGACAAGCTCAAGCGCGCCAAAAAATCATCCCAGATTCAGAAGCAACACTCGGAATACGCCAGCGAAATGTTCCGAAAGGATGCGAGGATCAATTTTCATGACATCAACAGTTGACTGATTAATATTTGGGGCCGGAGTTGAAATTTACGTGGCCAGTTTTGGGGCTGCTCGGGAATTCCCGGCTGCAACTACACCCGGAATATTGCCTGGCGCGCTGTTAGATGTTCGGTGTTAAGGCGTTCCCGCGGGAATGCCCCAATCAATTTCGCCTTCCTGGGTAGGTTGAAGATTGCCACGGCACGGCGATGCAAAACCTAATTGCTACGACTCGCGTAGCACGGGTTGCAGCCCCAGGTGTTTCACAAACGGCCTGAAGTCCCTGTCGGAAAACAGCAGCGGTAGCTCATTTTCAATACAGAACGTCGCGATGATCACATCGGCTGTGCGCCGTATGGTTATGCCTTTCTTCCGCAGCGCCCGGTAATTTTCAGCGCTTTTGAGGGCAATTAGCTGCCCAAACATTTCATATTGCTCAAGGGTGCCGAGCCGTTCTTTAGCCAGGTTGTAATCCTTGTCAGTTTTGAAGCCCTGCAGAATCTCCAGGAAGATCAAATCCCCAATGGCCACGACCCCCTGTTCCAGGGCCTGGTCCAGGGCATCGGTGTATTTGCTGGCGACGCCGTTGAAATAATCAATCCAGACGCTGGTGTCTGCCAACAGCATCAGCCACCCCGCAGTTCATCCAGGTCGCCTTCCCATTTCAGCTTGCCGCGCAGTTCGCGAATGGTTTGTTGCTGGCTTTGTTTTACCAGCAGCTTCAGGCCGCGCTCAACGGCTTCCTTTTTCGTGGCCGCGCCGCTGGCCTTGAGTGCTTTGGCCATCAGCTGGTCATCGATGACTATGTTGGTTCTCATGATTCACCTGTGTGTATATTTTGGATTATTGTACACAAATCGTGGCTCAGCCACTGGGTCGCTTGAAACCTGAGCCAGCGATCGTGTGGGCAAAGCTTCTTTGACAGCACCTGTTAACAGGTGCTATTAATGACCCTGTATCCACCCAGGGCACCACCATGCAAACAAAATTCTCAGAGGATGTCATTCCGCTCACCGATCTCAAGGTCAACCCGGGCACAGTTGTTAGCCAGGTGAACGACACACGCAGGCCCGTCCTCTTGACCAGCAGGGGCAGAGGGGTTGCGGTTGTGCAAGCGCTGAATGATTACGAGAAAACGGTGGAAGAACTGCAGTTCGTGAAGGCGGTGGCACAAGGACTGGCTGACATCCGGGAAGGCAATACCGTCACTCTGGCCGAGGCAAAGAAATTACTCGGTACAGAGTAAGTGAAAATCATCATTGCTCGTTCTGCCCTGAGCGACCTCCAGGAGATCAAGGCTTGTTACCTGGAACAGGGTGTACCGGACATCGGCCAGGACTTTGTCAGTCAGATATTGAAAGACGTGCAACGGCTGCGTGATCACCCGGACTCAGGCAGAAAGGTTCCGGAGTTTGACCAGGACAGCATTCGGGAGATTATCCATCCGCCGTTTCGTGTGGTTTATCTGCGGAATGCGGCATCGGTAAATCTGGTTCGGGTCTGGAGAAGTGAGAGGATGCTGTTGCTGCCCGACGAAGAAGCATAACCACCCGCGTCAGTGGGACCCGTTCAATCTGCATTTAGGCTGAATGCGATGGCCATTCTGAAGTCAGGAAAACTCAGCTTTGAAATCGTGTTCAGCGACTATGACAGCGCTGGCTGGGTCCAGTACCAGTTTTATTTCCGCTGGAATGATGAACCCCTGGTGCGGGACGACCTGTTTACTTTCATCGCAATGGTCGATGCCTACAATTTCAGGGAAGCTGATGCCTATTACGGCGCGGGACTGTCGCTTCAGCTGATCGTTGAAAGGCGTGACCTGGAGAAGTTTGTTGCGGATCTGCAGCAGGAATACCAGGAATTCTGTGAGAAATTCGGTGTAGGCCGTACCGGCGGTCAGCAAATCCCTACAGAGACTTTGTATGATTGAAGGGCTGGCCAGGCAATCAGCCGTTTCCGCGGGAATGTGCTTTATCCGGTCAGCTGCTGCAGAATGGATAGCCAATAAACCGACTCGAGAAAAATGTCACTGACCAACCTGCTAGTACCTACCTATACGCAAATGCTTGGCGCCCTCTCAGGCTGGTTGAAGAAGGCGCAGGAGCAACTGCCGCCAGCGGATGCGGAAGCGCTGTTGTCCGCGCGGCTCGCGCCGGACATGTTTCCGCTTTCCACCCAGATACGGTTTGCGTGCGTTCAGGCGCATGAAGCCATCTACCGGCTCAAAGGAGAGGCCTTTCCGGAATTGATTCTTGAGCTGATCGAAGAAGGGCGGAATGCCGGAGAGCAACCCGGCTCAATCGCGAGTGCCCAGGCCAGGATCGATGAAACCATCAAATTGCTGGAAAGCCTGGCCCCCGACGCCCTGGATGCCAACGCGGACCAGCCACTTGCGCATGAACTTCCGAACGGCATGATTCTCGACCTGTCCGCCGGGCAATATGCCCGCGACTGGACTCTGCCCCAGTTCTATTTTCACCTCATGACCGCCTATGCAATATTGCGCAGCCAGAAAATAGCGCTCGGAAAAGCAGACTACGTGGCGCATATGCTTCCCTTTATCCGTCCTGAAACGATACCCAAAGGCTGAAACCCGGCTCTTGGCAAACGGTATTCCCTTTCCGGGTACACTGTTGGAAATCAGAAAAGTCACTGAATGAACCTGGAATCGCGCATGCAAGATAGCCACCTAATCTCGGACATCGCCCAGCTCCGGGAGATCATCCCGGCACCCGGTGACCACCCACCGGCCAAGGTCATGCATGAGCTGGACTCAGAAGCAATCAGCTTCATCGCATGCTCACCGCTGGTGTTTGTTGCAACCACCAACCGGTCATTTGATGTCGATGTTTCGCCGAAGGGGGACGCACCTGGCTTTGTCCAGGCGCAGGACTCCAGGACCCTGTTGCTGCCAGAGCGTTCCGGGAACCGGTTGGCATTCGGCTTCCAGAATATTCTCCAGACTGGAACCATTGGCCTTATCTTCGTGGTACCCGGCGTCCGTGAGACTCTCCGCGTAAACGGGCATGCCGTCCTTACCAGGGATCCATCGCTGCTCGAAGGTTTCACCGCCAACGGGAGGCCAGCGCTACTTGTCACTCGTATCTCCGTGGACGAGTGCTTCTTTCACTGCGGCAAGGCGTTTATCCGATCCAGGCTATGGGCCCCAGTCAATGACACCGAATTGATCGCCGGGCGCGCGGCCGTAAAGAACTGGTCCCGGGTGTTCTCGCTCAGCGAGGATAAGGTTGATGAGATTCTGGAAGATGACTATCGCTCCAACCTCTGAGAGTCTTTGGCTCTCGCTCCCAAGGGCTAAATGCCGGGTTTTGGGGCATGGCATCGCATGGGCGACTGCAACCTTCCAATGCGACGGGCAGCAGCCCGCTTTACTGGTTGTTCAACACCACCCTTTCTATAGAATTGAGGCCAACGCCTGAGGACTTTTTTGGGCGAACCCTGTATCGATCTCATTCAGGTATTTGGCGATGGAATCGCAGTTTGAAGCAAAACCAGAATCCCTGCCGCATTGGCATGCCGCTTTCCTGAAGCGCGCCCTGCCGCGCCTGCAGGCTGATTCGCGCATCGTCGGAGTGGCGGCTGCGGGCTCATTCGCCAGCGACAGCATGGATGAGTTCAGCGACCTTGACCTGGTCATTGCGCTGGAGCCGGAGGCCACAGATGCGGTGATGGCGGAACGTCACACCATCGCGGCGGCGCTGGGCCCGCTGGTGGCCGCGTTCACCGGCGAGCATGTGGGTGAACCCCGCGTGCTGATCTGCCTGTACGGCGGTGATGAAGTTGCCACGCCACTGCATGTCGATCTCAAGTTTGTTGCGCTGCGCGATGCCGCGGTGCGGGTGGACGAGCCGGTGGTGCTTTGGGAGCGGGAAGGGCGCTTGAGCCGGGTGTTGCAGGAGGGCGAAGCGCGGTACCCGGCCCCGGACCTGCAGTGGATTGAAGACCGCTTCTGGGTGTGGATCCATTACGCGGCGGTCAAGATCGGCCGGGGCGAACTGTTCGAGGCGATGGATTTCCTGGCCTTCCTGCGCTTCCAGGTGTTCGGGCCGCTTGTGCTGCTGGAGGCGGGCGCGCAGCCTTCAGGTGTGCGGCGCGTGGAGTCCGTGGCGCCTCATCGAGCCGAAGAGCTGCAAGCCACCGTAGCGAGGTATGAACGTGAGTCATGTATTCGCAGCCTGAACGCGGCAGCTGATTTCTATCGCTCACTTCGAGAGTCGATTGGCGGTGGCGTAGCCACCAATTCAGCCGCGGAAAAGGTGGCGATGGAGTACCTGGCCCATGTCGCCGCGCGATAGCGTTTTCACTTGCGAAGCAGGGCGGGTTGAAAACTGAATGGACCGTTCGACGAACGTTGATGCGGGCGATCTCTCGGATTGGGTCGACAGCTTTCTCGAAATAATGAAGGGTAAAGGCTCAGGCCATGTTCCCTGCGGGGAGTGCGTTGGCTGTTGCACCTCCTCAAAGTTCATCCTGGTCAGGCCAACTGATGCAAAAGCGAAGTCTGTCATCCCCGAAGAATTGCTGTTCCCGGCTCCGGGCCTGCCCAAAGGCTACATGTTGATGGGCTACAACGAACGTGGGCACTGCCCGATGTTCAAGAGTGGCAAGTGCAGCATTTACGAGGCCCGCCCGGAAACCTGCAGGCAATACGATTGCAGGGTGCTTGCGGTGGCGGATGCTTCGCTGAAGGGTGAAAGTGGAACGATAGCCAGTCGGGTCAAATCCTGGCAATTCAGTTTTGAAAAAGATGAAAGCGCGGATATTGCGAATGCCATCAGGGCATCAATGGCTTTCCTGAAGCAACATGCGAAATCGTTTCCCGAAGAATACCTGCCAGCAACGGAGACACAGCTGTCAGCCCTTGCGGTACGGATTCACAAGGAGTTCATGGGCCCTGATGCAACCCGGATATCCGTGAGTAAATTGGTGGAGAAAGTTGTTGCGGACTATCCGGCCAGCTGAGAAAGCCACGGCAGGGCTGCTCGCGTACTGTCCTGCCGGTGCATTTGCACCGGCCATCCACAGCTTGCAGTATCTTTCGTGATCGGCAACGATGTGAATTGAATCAGGAGGCCGGTGCCGTGCCCGCACATGAAAAACTGAATTACGTCGAATTTGCGGTGTGGTCGGACAAGGGCTAAGGCTGAAATCCACCTCAAGGCCATGAACTGCCCCACTTCTCGGCATCAGGCCTTTTCGATTAAACTGGCGGATTATTCGTCAGCAACAACAACACCGAGGTTTCAACCATGAACAAGTTGGGTTTCTACGGCACTTTGTGCCTGCTTTGCGTCGCTTTTGCCAGTCCGCTTGCCGCCCAGGAAGGCGCGGACGCCCCCATGTCCCGCCAGGAAACCATCACTTTGGACCTGGTTGCCACCATCAGCGCCATCAATCCCGAAACCCGCGAAGTCGAATTGCAGGATGGGCAGGGCAACACACGCACTGTGGTTGCCGGCCCGCGTGTGCAGCGTTTCGACGAGTTGAAGGTGGGCGACTCAGTACACGCTACCGTTGAGATTACGGCGCTTGCGGAATTGCGCGCGCCCACTGAGGAAGAAATCGCCAGCCTGGGCGAAGCCAAGCTGGGCGTGGTCCGCAGTGGCCAGGATGGCCCGCTTGCCGGCGGCCTGGCCGAATCCACCACCTCCGTGGTAATGGTGGTGGGCCTCAGCCTGTTTGGCAATATCATCACGGTAATGACGGTGGACGGCGACCTGATCGATGTACAGGCACAGAGCGAGGAAAACCTGAAGCAGCTGCGCCTGGGTGACACCATTGTGGTGACCTACTCCGCGGCCATCGTGGCATCGGTGACTCCGGTGGGCGGATCTGGCGAATAAGCTCCGCGCTGGTACTCCCGGCAACCAACATGGGGTGAAAGTGCCGCAAGGCATGAGCGGGCGGCGTTCACGAAAGTTTCGCGCCTGAAGCGGATAATCAAGCCGGCCGGGGTTTTCCGGGCCGGCTTTTTTATTGTTCAGCCACCCTGTCGAACCGGTGAGCGCGCTAAAGGGCCACGCCTGTGAATATTTTCGTACTCGACCTTGATATCAAAACCTGCGCGCGCTTCCACTGCGACCAGCATGTATCAAAGATGATCCTCGAAAGTGCCCAGCTGCTGTGCACGGCGCTGAACAAGAAGGGCATCACGACCCCCTATCGCTCTACCCACATGAACCATCCGTGCACGCGGTGGGTGGGCGAGTCGTACGACAATTTCAACTGGTTGCGCAAGCTGGCCCTGGCCCTGAATACGGAATACCGCTATCGCTATCACAAGGACAGCGATCACAAGTCTGTTGCGGTGATCGAGGAAATCGCGGCTGCTCGATTTGAATCCATCGGCCTGACGCAGTTCGCACAAGCCATGCCGGATGAATACAAGATGCCTGGTGATGCGGTCGCCGCCTACCGGCGGTTCTACGTGGGCGAAAAACTCAAATTCGCGAAGTGGACACGCCGGCGCGTACCGGCCTGGGTTGAACCGCTGGCTGGCGCGGCAGCGGCGGGTCGCCAGGAGGCCGGTTGACCATGCCTGCCAAACCCAGCCCGGCCATGTCGAGGCAGGTAAAACGCAGTCCGTCTAAACCCAACCTCGACCAACTGCGTCGCTACGCCATTACGCGCAGCCTGTTCAAGCCGACCACCCTGTCGCGCGCCATCAGCAAACTGGGCTTTGTGCAGATGGACCCGATCCGCGCTCCGGCAAGGGCGCAAGACCTGACGCTGCGTCACCGCGTCAAGGACTACCGCGCGGGTGAGCTGGAAGCGCGTTATCCGCGCCTGGCGGTTGAGGAGGATTTCTTCGTCAACTACGGTGTTCTGCCGCGTGCCACGCAGCAACTCATGCACCCCCGCAAGGAGCGTACCCCATGGCCGCGCTCACGCTGGAAGCAGGCGGAAGCCGTGCTGGAATTTGTGCAACGCCAGGGTGTGGTGCATCCGCGCGATGTTGACGCCGAGTTTTCGCATGGCACCGCCACCAACTGGTTTGGCGGCAAAAGCCGGGTGAGTACCCAACTGCTGGATGGCATGCACTATCGCGGCCTGCTGCGCGTGGTGCGGCGTGAAAGCGGCACCCGGCTGTATGCTCCGCGACCTGCCCATGACCGGGATGACGTCGATCCGGAAGCCGCCTTTGATGGCCTGATCGATGTGGTTGTGGCCAAGTACGCGCCGTTGCCGGAGAGAACCCTCAGCCGCTTCATCATGTGGCTGGGCATGGTTGCCGTTCCGCAATGGCACGCGCATCGGCGTGCGGCGCTGGCAAGGGCCAAAGCCCGGTTTGCCGGGGTTGAGCTGGATGGCATCCGTTGGTACTGGCCGGCTGACGAAAATCCCGCCGGCCGCCGCTTTGCGCGCGATGACGTGCTGGACAATGTGCTGGATGACGAACTGCGGTTGTTGGCGCCATTCGACCCCATCGTCTGGGACCGCGAGCGCTTTGAGTGTTTCTGGGGCTGGGCCTACCGCTTCGAGGCCTACACCCCGGCGGCGAAGCGGGTGCGCGGTTATTACGCACTGCCGATGCTGTGGCGCGGCCAGGTGCTTGGCTGGGCCAATGCCACGGTGCGTGAGGGGCGGCTGCAGCTGGAACCGGGTTATGTAGCCGGAAGCGCACCGCGCGATGCGGCATTCAGGTCCGCGCTGGAGGGCGAGCACGCGCGGCTTGAACGATTCCTCGGGCTCTGAAGGCCTGGAGTGCCCGCTGATCCCGCCAGCCAGGCGGGTGAAAATCCTGTGGGGAGCCGTTCCAGGGTCCGCCTGATTGCATCAACGCAGCTTCAGTTCCGCCAGCCGCTGGTCGATTTCGGTTCCAGGCAGCCATCGTCCATTCACCATCACTCCGGCCTGGCGGCGAACGTTGCTGACATCCTCCAGCGGGTCGGCATCGAGCAGCAGCAGGTCAGCGCGGTGGCCAACGGCAATGGTGCCGAAATCCGGTTCGCCGAGGTACTGGCCGACATTGCGCGTGCCGGTGGCCAGCGCTTCAAAATTCGACAATCCCGCTTCAACCATCAATTCGAGTTCGCGCAAGGATGAGA
The DNA here is from genome assembly GCA_964470455.1 of uncultured Wenzhouxiangellaceae bacterium. Lineage (GTDB taxonomy): Bacteria > Pseudomonadota > Gammaproteobacteria > Xanthomonadales > SZUA-36 > JAWXBM01. Next base: position 80,217 of record CAYYCX010000006.1, on the reverse strand, counting down.
ATCCCGGCACGTTGCCGATCTGCGGCGCATCTGAGCCGAGCAGCAGGCCCACGCCGCCTTCATGCAGCGAGCGGATCAGCCAGAAGCGCAGTTCGAGAAAACGGGCGCGCTGGTCGGCGGTCACGCCCGGGGTTTCCTGCAGGCTGGTGACGGAGCCGGCCCAGCGCTCCACTTCGTCCTCGGGCCACCACGCCATGGAGGCATCGGCCAGCATTTGCGCGGGCTGGCCATCGCCAGCCAGGGTTTGCATCAGCGTTTCGGTGGCATTCACGTAAACGCCGGCCTCGCGGGTGGCTCGCACCAGCGGAGCCAGCTTGTCATTGTCGATATGATCCACCAGCCCCAGCCCGAAAAAGCCGGTGTCGGCCGAAGTGACCGGGGCGCCATCGGCGATCAGCGCTTCCAGGTAGCCATCGAGGTGATCGATGCTGGCGTAGCCCGCCTCGATGGCGCGCTGCACGCCCACATCCAGCGGCACATGCCCGGCGAAGGGCATGTTCGCGCGGTGCGCGGCCTCGGCCATGGCGTTGAAAGTGGCCAGCGAAACACCGGGGTGTATCTTCAGCAGGTCATAGCCGGCGGCTTGCTGGTCTTCCACCATCTGTACCGCGACTTCCGGCGTGGGAGCGCTGTTGCCGTTGATCGAAGGTCCGGCCAGCACCAGCCGCGGTGACAACCGCTGCCAGCCTGCCGCCTGTTGCCGCCATTCGAGCTGGGCGGGATGGCCGAGCATGCCGCGCACGGTGGTCACGCCATTGAGCACATAAAGCTGCAACACCCGGTCCACCATCTCTGGCGCGGCGCTGCCCGATGGCAGGTGGCCATGGGTTTCGGTGAGGCCGGGCAGCAGGTACTTGCCGCTTCCGTCCACCCGCGTGGCCCCGGCGGGAACCGCCACTTCCCCGAACGGCCCTATCGAGGTGATGCGGCCGTTTTCCACCACCACGGTTTGCCCTGCCAGGCTGCGCCCGGAGTCCATGGGAATGACGGTTACTTTTTCAAAAGCCACCGGTTCAGGTGCTTCAGCGAATACCGCCAGGCTGAAAACCGTGGATGCTATGGCGCAGAGGAGTGTAAACAGTAGCGGGCGCATATCGAGGATCTCCTTGGGTGGATACTTGCACCGGGAATCAGCACGTGTGGGCCACCATGTTGCCCGATGCCGCCGCGCCTCGCCAGCCATTGCCCGCTGTGGCGTGTAAGATAAGCGACAAGCTAGGTTCTGAACCCCTGTGTCGCAACCGCAGCCCATCTACCATGAAAGCCATCGGTGTGGAGTAACAGCTATCAATCCCCGGAAAGGCAAACCCCATATTCCTCTGATCCTCGCGCTGGTGTTGCCGGTGCTGGGGCTGGCTGCGTGCGCCGCCCCGATGGCGCAGCGCTGCGCGGCCGGGCAGCAGCAGTTCATCAATGAGATGCTCTACTTCGGCACCGACACGCCCGATGGCGAAGTCAGTGATGAAGACTGGCAGGGTTTCGTGGAAACGGTGGTTACGCCGCGCTTTCCGCAGGGGCTGACGGCCTGGCCCGCCTATGGTCAGTGGCGCATGAACACGGGGGAGATCATCCAGGAAGGCTCCTATGTGCTCAGCCTGTTGCATGCCGGCGAGGCGGAGCGCAATGCGGCGGTGATCGAAATCATGGAATCCTATAAATCGCAGTTCCAGCAGGAAGCGGTGTTGCGCGTGCAATCCCCGGTGTGTGTGTCTTTCTGACCTTCCCGCGGCAGGGCCCGCCGGTACCTGAAGATTGCCTGGCAGGCTGAGGGAATGGTCGCCGGCCGGGCGCCCGGACTCCTGAAGAACTTTCGCTAAGGCACGCCGAACTGCTGCCGCGCCTGTTCCGTCGTCAACACAAACTCGATTCCGGGCAGGTCCGCCAGGCAGGGACGATCCGCTCGCGGCTGCAGGTCATCCAGGAAGGCGGCCGCCGCCTCCGTCTGGCAGGCGGTGTAGCCACTCAGGGTTGAATGGCCGTAGTCGGGTATGCGCAGCAGGTTTGCATCATCAAGCAGGCTGGCGGCCTGTTCGGCGTAGATATCAGGCGTCATCGGGTCGAAGTAACCCGACAGCAGCAACGTGGGTATGCTGGAACGGAACAGGGGGCGTTCGGGAGTTTCGCCGTAATTGAAGTCCGGATCAGAACAGACGGCTTCCATGAAGCTGGTGATGGCAAATCCGCTGTACGCGGCTTCAGCACGGGGTAAAGGGTTGCGGCCAAGTGTGCGACGCGTGTATTGGTCCTGGCAGACAATCGCAAAGAATGCGCCGGCGGCGCTGTCTCCGGCATTGGCGGGTGCCGGGAAAACCCGCTCCGCCAGCAGGGTCAGCAACTCCAGCCGGCCATTCCAGGTTTCATCGATCAGCAGCGGAACCAGCGGCACCGTTTTGGCGTTGTACAGCATCCAGTGCACCAGGCCGAGAAAATCGTGCCAGTTGACGATGATGTCCTGGCGGCTTTCGCCACCCGCGGCCACATTCACGGTAAGCGGTTGCAGCTTCAGCCGTTCCAGCAACGGGTCGAGTTTTCCTCGCAAGCCGGGAAACTGCCGCTGGCAATCCGCGTCATCCGCGCAGCTTTGCAGCACCCGCCCCAGGCCATAGGCAAAGTTGCGGTTGGCTTCGGACATGAACAGGTCGCTTTGCAGCGAGACCAGGGAATCCAGCACCATGCTGCGGATGCCTTCAGGATCGATCCGGGCCGCTTCCAGCGACATCAGCGTGCCGTAGGACACCGCCAGCAGGTTCCAGTGTTGCAGCCCGAGGGCCAGGCGCAAATCGCGCAGGTCATGAGCATTTTCGACGGCGGAATAGCCAGCGAGGTCGCGGCCCTGGTCGCGCAGGGAGCGCAGGCAGGCCGTGGCAGCCCGGGCGATTTCCGCATCCCTTTCCGCCAGCGTCTGGTCCCTGGCGTAGATGCTGGCGCGGGCATCGCGCAGCTCATCGCAGCGCAAAGAAGGCTCGGTCATCAGGGCGCCGCGCTGGGTGAACAGGATGATGTCGCGGTCCTTGCCGAGCGCATGCCCGGCGAAGAGCTTGAAGCTGTGCGCGCTGGAGGTGGGCGAAGCACCCGGGCCGCCCGCCAGGAAGATCACCGGGTCGGGCTTTGGGTTCTGGCTGGTGGTGCGGATCACCGCCACCGGCAGCTTAAGCAGGTCGCTCGAGGCACGATTGCGGTTTTCCGGTACCCGCAAGTATCCACACATCAGCCGTTCTGGCGGAACCTCGGCCGCGGCCTCGAAGGGGCAGGGTGTAATGGCTTCAAAGCTGGACGCAGGGCTTGAGGTTGCGGGCTCGACGGCCAACAGCGAATGTGGGCAGGCCAGTATCAAACCGGCCAGCAAAGCGGCAGTGCGGCGATGGTTCACAGGTAACGCTCCAGGTAACTTTTGATTCGCTGGCGGGCTGTCACGGCCTCAGGCGTGTTGGGCGTCACGGTGGGAAAGGAGTGGTGCAGGCCGTCGAAAACATGGAGCTCTGCCTCGGCACCGGCGGCCAGCAGGCGCTGGTGCAGCCTCAGCGAATCGGACAGCAGGATTTCCCTCGAGCCGCACAGAATCAGCGTGGGTGGAAAGTCCGGGGTGAATGCGGCAAACAGCGGCGAAGCCAGGGGATGCTGCAATGCTTCACCGGCGTACGTTTTGGCACAGATGGCCAGGTGTTCGGCATCCAGCAGCGGATCGTGCTCGCGCAGGGTGATATGGCTGTCACCGCTGCAGGAAAGGTCGGTCCAGGGCGAAATCAGCGCCAGGGCTCTTGGCACCGGCAAATCCCTGGCCAGCAGCTGGTTGGTGGCGGCCAGCGCCAGCCCGCCGCCGGCGGAATCGCCGACGATGCAGCAGTCGCCCAATGCCTCGATGACGTCGGAAATGGCAGCGGCGGTTGCCGCGACGGTGGCCTCAAATCGCGACGCGGGCGCCAGCGGATAATCCAGCGCAACCAGCCTGCGGCCCAGCGTGTCGGCCAGCGGTATGCTGGCGAACAGCGAAACGCGGGCGGAAAAGCCGACGTAGGCGCCACCGTGCAGGAAGATCACGATGGGCTGTTCGGCCTCCACGGACCGGGGGACAATCAGGGTGGCCTCCATGCCACCAAACCGCCGGGCCTCCAGCCCGGGCACACACAGTTCCCGGGCCCGGTCGCAGGCAGCCTGCGCACGGCGTTCGATATCGGCCTGGATTTCCTGCCAGGCGCTCACATCTTCAGGCGCGGCCGCTGCCGCCGGTGCCGGGTTCTGCAGCGCGGCTTCCATGGTGGCGCGAGCTACGGACGACAGGCCCGAAAGATAGGCCGCCTTTGAATCCTCTCTCATGAGGCCGGTGCTGGTGGCAACTCTGGTTGCGCCGGGAGTTGTGATGGGGGCTGTGGCACATCCGCCAGGCAGAGGGCTGCATCCGGAAACAGCGGCAGGGGAGCGGACGGCGCGGCCTGGTACCAGAAGGCCGCTGCCGACCAGTCGTCCGAACGCTCATAAAGCTCGGCTTTGTATTCGTCGATGGTGCGCGCTTTGTAGGTGGGCCGGTGGCCGATCTGCTGGATTACCATGCGCATGCGGCGCTGGCAGTAGATGGGGTCGGCCAGGTGCCAGCGGTAAATCGACACCATGCCGGTGTCGGCATCATCCGGCTTCTCGCGGAAATTGCAGCCGTTGTGCAGGAACGATTCGTCCTGGATGCCAAAGGCATGGCCGACATAATCCTCGGACCCGGTACCGGCAATGGTGGGGAATTCCGCATCATCATCGATGAAGGTCTTTATCTCGCCTTCGCCCCACCACAGCGGCGATTCGGGCCGCACGCCCAGCACGGTGCCCAAATAGCTGATCCGGCCTTCGCGCTCCGGCAGGATTTCAAAATCGTGCGTCAGCTGCGTCGGCCTCTCACGCCGGAACGAGGCATGCAGGCGGCCCACATCCGCCGCGTGTTCATCACCGAGCGTGTAATCCACCTGGTAGAACAACGGCAGGCGGTGGCCGGAACGGTTGCTGAACTCAATCCTGGCGCGTTGCAGGAACGGCATGGGAATCCAGCAGTTCATACCCTTGGTGCTGCTGACCGAGTGGTAGACGGATTCAAATGCCCGGCACTGTCCGTTGGCGAAACCAAAGAACTCGCCGAGCGGCAGCTCCACGCCGGGGTGGGCCTGGCCCTCCCAGAAAATCCGTATCACCGAGCCGCGCAGCAGTACCGGCTTGTTGTGGGTGGTCAGCCAGATATGCCGAATGGTGCCGCAACCCTCGATATCGGCCAGCGTGATGGTTTCGCCATCATGCACGTGCCGAACGGCGGAACCCTTGCGGCCCACGCCCAGCGGGCTGGCTTCCCGGGCGCCCGCACCGGCCTGTCCGGTGGGGTTCTCGAACGAGATGGCCCGTGAGACGAGGTTCCGGGGAATCTTGTAGGGCGTGGAATCAAACGGCATGGGCGGATCCTTGGTATCGAATTCAGAAATGATAGTGATGCTGGACTTCAGCATGGTCGGAGAAGTGGATCGCAGCGGCATTGTCCGGGCGCAGGGCCACCATCTCCCGGCCTTTGGGGTCGTCGGGCAGTTCCGACAGCTCGGTTACGACCAGCGCAAATTCCTGGCCCACCTGCACCCGCACCTCGAACGCAATCGGGCTGGAACCCAGTCCGGCAAAAGTGGCGATCGCACCCTTGTCAGCCTGGTACGTGCCAGCAGTAATCAGCGTCTTGTCCAGAACCTTCAGTTCCTGCAATGGCGTGCCCGGAGCAATGGTCAGCCCCAGGATGGGTCCGGACCGGCCGGCCTGCAGGGTTCCGCGCAAGGTGCGCACATCGCCATCCAGCGTGTCTGAATCGATGCGCAGCCGCGGCTCGGGCAGGCGCAGGTCGGTGGCGGGTTGCAGGTAGGCCGCCGATTCGCGCAGGCCAAAGCGCTTGAAACTGGAAATGTCTTCGGGGAATCCGGCGGCTGCGGCATAGTCCTTGTCCGGCGCGCCAAAGGTGAACATGCGCCACTGGTGGGAACGCTCCGGCAAGCTGATTCCCGGCAGGCCGGTTCCGCCACTGTGCTCAATCTGCTGGTAGGCAATATTCACCGGACGTGGCGTATCCGCGGTATGGGCCGGAGCGAAATAGCCCACCAGAGCCAGTGCGGCAACACCCGCTAGTGCCAGCAGCAGGCTGCCACGCGCAGGGCGCGCCAAGCAGGCCCGCGCGGCCAGCGGCAAGGCTGCGATGGCTCCGAGGCCAAGTACCGCGGTTTTCAGGTAAGCCGCATGGAAGTAACTCAGCACATCGAGGAAGATGAAGTGGTACACCGCCATCCAGGCAGCCAGCACCGCGCCTGCCCAGGCCGCCACGGCTGGAAACTGCCCGCGGCGAAAGAAGTGCTCAACGACACACAGGGCAGTGAACACCACGGCGGGCAGCAACAGGAAATAGGCAGCGCCGGGCAACAGCCAGGCAAGCACCGCTGACAGCACCGCCTGCAACAGCCAGCAGGCCAGCAGCAGCGAACCTGCCTCAACCCGGCGGGCTTGCCAGCGACCGACCAGCAGCGTGACGAACACACTGGACGTCAGCAGCGCCAGCGTGCCGGGCAGGGGGTACGGATGGTCCAGCGTATGGGCGCCCGGCCAGGTGCCGAGCGGGAAGGACAGCAGCCAACCAGCCACGGCATGCAGCAGCACCAGCACGACCACCGCCAGGCAGGAGCGCCAGGCCGCGGCGAAGGACCAGGCTTTGGCCCGAACACCCAGCACCAGCAACACCACGATCACCGCCACTGCCGCCGGAAGGTTGATGGCATTGGGCCAGCTCAGCAGGTAGCGCCCGGCCACATCCAGGTAGGTGGCATCGCGGTTGGCTTGCAGCGTTGCCAGGTCAAGATCACCGAAGCGCCGCACCAGTTGCAGCATGTTGTCGCCGTGGTGGCCGAGGCTGGCCTGGCTGAGGTGCTGCAGGTCATCACGGGCCGAGTGATACAGCGCTGCGCTGCGGGAGAACGCGAAGTTCATGCCCATCGCCCCGGCCTTCTTGTAGATGGTGAGGTCGGTGTTGTTGGGCATGTTCCGGTACACCTCGTACATCAGCGAGGTGCCTACCGGGCGTGACGCCACGGCGGCGAATTCGCGTACCAGCCTGGCGTTGCCGGCACTGGTTTCAAACAAGGCGCTGGGTCCGCTGGCGCCGCGCGCTTCCAGGTTGACCACCAGTTTCACCCGCTGCATCAGCGGATGGCCTTCGGCAAATGCCATGGCCCCGCGCAGGCCGGTTTCCTCGGCGTCGGCGAACAGGAAGATGATGTCATTGCGCAGGGTGGCTGCCTGGCTGAGTTCGCGCGCGATCTGCAGCATCGCTGCCACGCCGGCGATGTCATCACCTGCGCCGGGCGCGCCGGGAACACTGTCGTAGTGGGCGGTGAGCAATATCGCATCGCCTCCCGGCTGGCTGCCGGACTTGATGGCATACAGGTTCTGCAGGCGGCTGCAGCCCGGGCTGAAGTCGGTGCACCAGGTTTCGCCCTGTTCCATCACCTGGTAGCCGTAATCCTGCAGTTCGGCGCTGATGCGCGCTTTCACCCGGCTGTTTTCCGCCGACCCGGTGGGGTGCGGGCGGTTGTCCGGAATCAGCTTGCCGGCAATGGCGTAAGCAGAGGCGGTGTCGAAGTCCAGGTCATCGGGGTCCGGCCCGGAAACCAGCGTCTGCATGCCGGCCAGCAAAACCAGCAGGATGAAAGTCCAGGCGAGCAACCAGCGCAGGGGGGTGGTGATCACGGGTGAAATCATGGCAATCCGGCTCCGGAAGTTTCCTTTTCACGTTCCCGGGCACGCTCGACCAACAGGCGCACCAGTGCGTGGAAAATGACGGTGATAAAACACAACGGAATGATGGCAACCACCAGGTGGCTGGGCAACAGCAGGGAGTCGGTAAAACGCTGGCTGTGCAAGGCCATGAATGCCGGCGTGGCAATCAGCACCGGAATGCAGAACGCCAGTATGGCAACGGTTTCCACCCAGCGCGACAGGGTCCGGTGTGACTTCCGCTTGAGCAGGCTTGCGTTCACCAGCGTCGGGTCCAGCCGCCGCCGGCAGGCGATGGTGGCACCGGCCAGGCCGGCCCAGATCATGGCATAACGCGCCAGTTCCTCGGTCCAGGCGGGCGGTTCGGATAGCACGTAGCGGGCGATGATCTGGATGGAAATACAGACCACCATCAACAGGATGCCGGATTTGGCGATGATTACTGCCGCCTGGTCCAGGCGGGCGGAAATCCGTCCGAGGGTTCGCAGCAGCCTGGTCATTCGCCCGGCCTCCGCGTGGCTTCCACCCACTCGAGGTATTGCGCCGAGGCTTCGGGTGTATTCCAGGCGCTGGGCGGTATCGCCATGCTGGCATCCACCCAGTCCTGCCGCGCCTCATCGCTGAGGGTGATCCACTCGATGCCGGTTTTTTCCAATCGTCGCCGGTCCAGAGCTTCGCGGTCACGCGCCCAGGCGCGGTTGGCGGCGCGGGCTTGCAGGAAGAAACCCTGCACCTGCTCGCGTTGCGCCGAAGTCAGGGAATCCAGCCAGTGGGTGGAGGCCACCAGCAGGCGGCTGGCCGGGCCCATGCGCAGGTCGCTGAAGTAATCCAGCACGGTGCCGTGGCCGAACATGGTGGCCACATTGGGTGGATTCAGGTAGGCATCGACGATGCCGGTCTGCAAGGCCTGCGCGACTTCTTCCCAGGCGACTTTCACGCCACGCACCTGCCAGGCGCGCAGCAGGCTGAAATCGGCTTCACTCAACACCCGCAGCCGCAATTTCTGCAGGTCGGACAGATGATGTACCGGCGTGCCGCGGGTGAACAGGCCGACCATGGATGCGGTGTAGGCGAGGTCCACCAGTTCCAGGCCGTGTGGGCGCAGGTCCCGGGAAATGGCTTCGACGTAGGGCGTGTCGGCAATCAGCCGGCTCATGTGATCGTAGGAGTTCACCAGGAACGGCCGGGCGCCCGCGGCGGCCATGGGCGACCAGCGCGCGACTTCATCGCCGCCGGTGGCGTTGATGTCCAGCAGGCCCAGCTGCATCTGCGAAATGCGTTCGTGTTCACCGCCGATGGTGCTGTTGGGGTAGATGCGCACGCCAAATCCGTTCTGTTCCAGCAGGTCGGCGCAGGTCTTGACCCACACGAACACACCGTTGTCCTGGAAGTTGGCCGGCGTGGACATACCGATTTTCACATCGCTGTAGACGTCGGCCCGGGCGGACCCCAGGCAGCCGGCCAGGGCGGCTGCGCCCATGCCCTGGATGAGAGCGCGGCGTTTCACAACAGCCCCAGCATGCGCGGCAGGGCCAGCGCGATTTCAGGGAAGAACACGATCAGCATCAGTACCAGCAGTTCCGCCACCACGAACGGCAGGGTGCGTTTGCACAATGACCAGTAGCCCTGGCCGGTGATGGTGGCGACCAGCAGGATGGCCCCGCCCAGGGGTGGCGTGATGAGGCCAATGGTCATGTTGATGCAAATCATCACGCCCAGCGCCACCGGATCGGCGCCCTGGCTCACGGCTATCGGCACCAGCAAAGGCGCTACCACGGTAATCCCGAGCATGAAATCAAAACCCATCCCGAGAATCAGGAAAGTGAGCATGATCAGCAGGATGAATTTGATGCCGTCCAGATGGATGCGGCTGACCAGCTCGGCCAGCATGTCGGGCACCTGGTGCAGCACCACCAGGTAGCTCATCAGGCTGGCGGCGGCGATGATCATGAAAATGGAGCCGGTCAGGATAGCCGTGCGCTCCATCGCCTCGCTGGCTGATGCCCAGTCCAGCTCACCGTTGGACCAGCCAATGATGGCGGCAGTGATACAGGCCAGCGCGCCGGCTTCGATGGGCGTCATGATGCCAAACACGATGCCACCCAGGATGATCAGCGGCAACAGGATGGCGGATGCACCACGGCGCAGCGTTGGCCACAATGGTGGTATGTCGTCTTTGGTGCCACCCGGATGGCCTTCACGCCGGGCGATGATGCCATTGGTGATGAACAGCGCCAGTGCAATGAGCAGCCCCGGCACCAGGCCGGCGGCAAACAGCGCCGCCACATCGGTGGACATGATCGCGCCGTACAGGATCATGATGATGGAGGGCGGAATGATCGGGCCGATAACCGAGGCCGCCGCGGTAATGGCGCCGGCATACTCACGGCTGTAGCCGCGTTTCTCCATCTGAGGCACGAAGGTGTTCGAAAGCGCTGCGATATCCGCCGAGGCTGAACCGCTGATACCGGCGAAAAATACCGAGGTCATGATGTTCACATGTCCGAGGCCGCCGCGGAATCGCCCGAGCAGCAGCAGCGACAGGTCGATCAGCGAGCGGGTCACGCCGGCACGGTTCATCAGCTCGCCGGCCAGGATGAACAGCGGCATGGCCATGATGGCAAACACATCCAGCGTGGAGAAAATCCGCTGCGGCGCGGCCAGCAGGAACGGCAGGCTGTCGGTGACCAGGAACGCGATCACGGTGCTGGCCCCGAGCGCATACGCCAGCGCCACGCCGGAGCCGGCCAATGCGATAACCAGGACAGTGATGAACAGCACTTTCATGCGTGCTTATCCGGGGCTCACGAAGCGACGGTCAGTTGTTGCGGGTTGATCGGGTCCAGTGGCCAAATCGGTCGCCGGACGTGGCGGTAAGGCAACCTGGATATGTCGCTGTTCAGCGTTCCGGGCGCGTCACAATAGAGAATACTTGCGGCCCGCTGGTGAAAGCCGGCATAAAAATGGTGCGTCGACTTGAGCACGAGGATCTTCTTGCTCCACGGATCCAGCCCGCATTCGAACAACCCTGAGGGCGTGAAGGGTTGTTGGCGGATGTCGTTCAGGGCGATCTCGATACCTCGCGCCGATATCAGCGCGGTGCGCCCCAGGTGTGTCAGCGTGCCGTCGGCGATGTGCGCCTGGTTGGCGTCGGAGCTCAGGTGCAGGATGGTGGCGTCGATGGTGACGGGTTCGCCGGAACCCGGGCCGAATTTGCCGCCAACGGTCAGTCTCATCGTTCGCCCTTCACCGGCCGCGAACGCTTGCTCAACAGCTTCCGGGTCCCACAGGTAAGCGATGGCGGCATTGCTGATGCCGCGCTCCAGCATGCGCTGCAATATGAACGTTGAATCGGAGGCTGCGCCGCCGCCGGGGTTGTCCGCCATGTCGGCAATCACCACCGTACCTTCGGGCTCCGCCAGCGCCTGGTCCAATGCCTGGTCTATGCCCAGCAGGGTGGACTGCCCCGACTCGCGCAGGGCGAAGAACTGCCCGGCAATCTCATGGGCCATGGAATCGGCCAGTGGCTGCTGGCCATCGGTCACCACCAGCACACTGGCGCTTGCGCCGGAAAAATCCGACCACGGAAAGCCATGGCCCAGCGTAATCGACAGCACGCCTGGCGCGCCTTCCCTGGCTACGATCGAATCAATGAAGGGGCGCATGGGCGGTTTGGCTGTCTGGAACAGGCCCAGCATGGGCACGCGGACAAATCCCGTCACCGGAGTGACCTCACCTTTGCGGGTGCGGGCGCAGATATCGTAAAGCTCCAGCGCCCGCTGCCTGAAATCGGTGTGCGGGTATTCCTTGCAGGCCAGGATCACGGTGGCGTGGTCCAGCATTTGTTCGGTGATGTTGCAATGCAGGTCCAGCAGCACGCCTACCGGCACGTCCGGGCCGACCATGGCCCGGATCCGCTGCAGGATATCGCCTTCGCAGTCCTCACAGCCCTCCGCCATCATCGAGCCGTGCATGAAGATCAGCACCAGGTCCAGGCCGTCATTTACGGCCTGAAGGTCATCCAGCAACCAGCCGCGCAGGGTTTCGTAGGTGTGGCGGTCACAGGGCCGACTGGGCTGCGCGTGGGCGCACAACCCCACGTGGATTTCATCACCCCGTTGTTTGGCTTCTTCAAAAAAATGGCTGGCGCCTTTCAGCGTGCCACGATCCGAGGTTTCGCCGTCGGCCAGCCGATGCAGGCCAAGCTCCTCAAAACTGCCGAGTCCGGTGGCGATCGGCGAAAAGGAATTGGTCTCGTGGGCAAAATAGGCGGAAAAAATCTTCATGGCGCGAAACATATCATAATAGAAACTATTTTCATATATGAAAAAATGCTTGAAACTTGTCCCCGGCAAGCACCCGCATCGGCAGGGAAATGGCCTGCAGGGAATGGGCATTCCGACGTGGCGCAGCCGGCGGTCGGGCTTGGCGGCGGCCGGTCGGACAGGCTCCTCACCGAAGCCGTTCAGGTTCGGGTCTGGCCGTTGATTTCCTTGGTGGCGGTGGAAATGTTCAGCACGCGAGCCGGTTTGCCGTCGAGCGCGCGCACGTTGTGCGCCATGGTGGAGTCGATGTAGATGCTGTCGCCAACCTCCAGGATGGTGGGCTCGTAGAATTCAGTGATGGCTTCGACGCGGCCCTCCAGCACATAGATGAATTCCTCGCCCTGGTGCTTGATCATTTCCGGGGTACGGCCCGGGTAGATCTCGATGATGGCCGGTGACATCAGGCGGCTGGACAGCTCGTTGGCATGGTGCTCGTAGCTGGAATGCTCGCCCTTGATGACAATGGCGTGCTTCTTGCGCGTAATGCTGCGCCGGCCGGTGACCAGTTTCAGCGGCGCCTCGCTTTCCTCCGGCGACACCAGTTGCATCACATCGATGTCGAGCGCCTGGCACACCGCCATCAATTTTTCCAGCCGCAATGACATCTGGCCGTTTTCCACCTTTGAAAGCGTGGAAATCGGGATGCCGCTGTGTTCGCTCAACTCCTTCAACGACCACTTGCGCCGCAACCGGTAGCGCTTGATGCCGGCGCCGACGGCGTTGTGATCACCCTGAAGCGCGTTGGCCTGATTCGGGTTGGCCTGATGCGGATTGGATTTGGCTGCCTGGTTCTTGTCGCTGCTCATGGGTGCTGCTCGCTTGTTCCTGGTGTTTTCCGTTCTGGAGGAATCGGCGTTTCAGATCAAGTATCGAAAATATTTCATCAGTGAAACACACTTTGCATTTGTGTTGCATTCTAGATCAACTAATTGCTAATATGAAAATTAATTTCACATTAGAAAATTACAATTCACATCACCCGTGGCGCACCGCAAAGGAGACACCTTGTGAGCAAACCAGTCAACAGAAAAGCCCTGATCGTTGCCATGACGGCAGCGCTGGCCAGTATCCCTGCCCAGAGTATATCCGCACAGGAGGCCGAAAATGCCGCGGAGAACGCCAATGCACTGGAAGAAGTACTGGTTACCGCATCCCGCCGCTCGGTTTCGCTGCAGGACACCGGCCTTTCGGTAACGGCCTGGCAGCCGGAGGATTTCACCGTTGGTGGCCTGACCACCCTGGAAGATGTGATCAACTACACGCCGGGTGTTTATTACTCCGGTGGCTCTACTCCAACCGCCAACCAGATCACGATGCGTGGCGTTTCCAACTTCACAGCGGCGCCCAGCGTGGGCATTTACGTGGATGACATTCCCATCGGCTCCACCAACAACAACGCCGCCGGCGCAACCCTGGGCCGCGATCTGGTGCAGATGGATCTGGAGCGCATCGAAGTGATCAAGGGCCCGCAGGGCACGCTGTACGGTTCCTCCTCCATGGGCGGTATCCTGCGCTACATCACCAGGGACCCGTCACTGGACGAGTTCGGCGGTACGCTGAAGAGCGACTGGTCCTGGACCCAGCATGGCGAATTCAACCAGAAATACGGCGCCAAGATCAGCAGCCCTATCGTCAGCGAAAAAGTGGGCTTCAGCATCTCCGGCATTTATGAGGACGTGGGCGGTTTCATCGACCGCATTCCGCAGGCGGTTTCCGGCGCCAAGGAAAACGTGAACGGCTATACCTCCTGGGGCATCTCGGCCAAGGTCTCGGCCAATTTCACCGATGTGTTCTCCGGCAACCTGCTGTTCATGTCCAGCCGCACCGAATGGAACGGCTCGAATATCGTGACACTGGATGGTCCTCCGTTTGAACTGGCCTACGGTCCGTATGACACCGACACTTCCCATTCGGAAGATAACAACGATTTCGACCTCTACGGCCTGACGCTGAACTATGATTTCCAGAACTCATCGCTGGTCTCTTCCACCAGCTTCCAGTCTTCCGAGAATGCCTCGACAACCGACCTGGTGACCGATTTCGGAGCGCTGCTGACCCTGTTCTCCGGCCAGCCGACCACCGAAGCACCGTTCACCGGCGCCATCACCACCGACAAATTCGTGCAGGAAGTGCGGCTGGTATCCAACGCCAACGAAAACCTGGAATGGACCATCGGTGGTATTTATTCGGATGAAGAAAGCAGCAATCTGCAGCGCCTGGAAGGCTTGCCGGCCAACTTTGTGCTGCTGGACGTGGATATTCCCTCCACGCTGGAGGAACTCGCCGGTTTCGGCAGCCTGACTTACTACTTCCGTCCTGATTTCGACGTTACCGTAGGCGCGCGCCTGGCGCATGTGGAAACCACGGTGGCGGTGGATGACGGTCCGGAAATCCTGATTACCGACACGCCTCCGGTCAGCAGCAGCAACAACATCGATACCTACTCGTTCGCGGCCCGCTACCGGCCTTCGGAAAATGTGTCCTGGTATGCGCGGATCGCCAGCGGTTACCGGCCCGAGAACGCCAACCTGCCTTTGCGGGATGTGAACGGCAACAACGTGGCGCCGCTGATCGTGGAAACCGATACGCTGTGGAGCTATGAGCTGGGCGTCAAGGGCAGCAGCGCGGATCGCAAATTCTCCTATGACCTGGCCGCCTGGTACATCAACTGGAAAGACCTGCAGGCGCGGATTTACGTGAATGGCGCCATGACCGGCGGCAATGCCAACAGCGATGTGACTTCCTACGGCCTCGAAGGCACGCTGACTTTCGTTCCGGCTGAGGACTTCACTGTCGTCACCAGCTACACGTACGCGCACAGCACGCTGGATGATGATGAAACTTCCGCATTCGGCGCCGTGGCGGGCGAAAACCTGCCGGGCGTGCCGGATTGGACCGCGTCCGTACTGGCCAACTACGACTTCACCATCAACAGCAACCTTGATGGCTTCCTGGGTGGCGGCGTACGTTACGTGGGCGATCGCGATACCGGCTATGAAGGCGGCATCGGCGCGGATGGCGAACCCATCAACCCGCTGATTGCCAATTTCGTGCTGGACAGCTACGTGGTCGTCGATGCCCATGTGGGATTCAGGAGCCAGTCTTTCACCGGTACACTGTATGCCACCAACCTGTTTGATGAGTATGCCTACTCCGGTGGCACGGCTCGTCCGGCAGTCGGGTTTGTACGGGCGACCGCCAGCGTGATCAACCCCGGCACCTTTGGCGCAACCTTGACCTACAACTTCTAGGCCCAGGTTTCTCACGGTTTCCAGGCGCCCTGGAAGCCCGGAAAGCGGCCGGCCAGAGTATGTTTTGGGGTTTGTTTTGGCGCGGCCGCTTTCCTGTTCCGGCGGCTGTGAGCCTTTTGTTCCAGCTACACAGGTGATTCAGGTGATTTCATTGATCCAGAGCGGCGCTTTACCCTCGACTGTTCAACGACTCTCCGCGCGAATTCTGCAGGCAGCGATCCTGGTCTGTTCGAGCCACGCCTGGGCCGCGGGTGCTGACGCCGGGCAGCAGCTCGAGGCCCGCTTTGAGCATTTCAGCGCGCAGCAGCAGAATGTGGTTGGCGTGGTGGCCACCCACCTGGAATCCGGCCTCACCGTTTCCCTTAACAGCGAAGTGTCGTTTCCGATGGCCAGTACCTACAAGGTGGCCATGGCTGCTTACGGCCTGAGCCTGGTCGATTCCGGCAAGCTGGCGCTGGACCAGATGGTGCCGGTGGAGGATCGCCAGCGCGTGGTTTCCTCGGCGCTCACCACCTACCTGCCGTATTCGGGTGTTGAGCTCTCGCTGCAGAACCTGATGTACCTGATGCTGACCGAGAGTGACAACACGGCCACGGACGTTTTCCTCGAAACCATCGGCGGCGCGGCCGCGGTAACCGCCTGGTTGCGCCGCATCGGCATCGAAGACATGCGCGTCGACCGCTCCACCGCCCAGTTGCTGCGACAGTACGCCGGCTTGCCGGAACCGGAACCCGGCGTATCCGCATATGATCAGTACATGGCGGCGCGCGGAACGCCGGGAATCGAGTCTTTCAGCCTGGGTGGCGGCAGTCCGCAATACCTGGCGTTTGAACAGGACCCGCAGGACCAGGCCACGCCCCAGGCCATGAATGCGCTGCTGGTGCGGCTGTGGAAGGGCGAGTTGCTGTCCGCCGCCAGCACACAGGTTCTGCAGGACATCATGTTGCGCTGCAACACGGGCAGCGCACGTATCAAGGGCCTGCTGCCCGCCGGAACGCCGGTGGCCCACAAGACCGGTACGATCGCGGGAACCTTCAACGACACCGGGGTCATCAGCCTGCCGAATGGCAAAGGTCACCTGGTCATGACGGTCTACATCAAGAACGCTGTGGGCAACGGCAGCGACCATGAGCGAGTCATCGCCGAGATGGCGCGCACGGCCTATGACTATTTTGCGCTTGCCGTCGATGATCCTGGCGAATGAAGGCCCGGCGAATCGGGCAGTTCATGCCCTGCCCGGATTCCATTGCCCCCTCAACATCACCGCGTTTCACCCGCAGTGATTCATCCATCCTGTATTGACCGGAGCGTATCGTGAGCAAGAAAGTCGCCCTGTTCTGGCCCGGAGACTACCGGCGGAAACCCAATGAGCTGGCGCTGCCGCTGGCACAGGAAGCCACGGCGCAGATGAGCGCCGCGCTCAAGCGGCTGGGCCGTGAACCCTGGCTGGTGGAAGGTTTTCTGACCAGACCGCATGAGTCCATCGAGAAGCTGGGTCCCATCGACGATCCCATGATCGGCCTGTTCGTGCACTGGGTGTACGGGCCGCATACGGTGGATGGCGTGGTGGGCAAGGACAATCCCCTGCTGCTGGCCTCCAACTTCGACGGCACCTTTCCCGGACTGGTTGGCCTGTTGAACACTGGCGCCTGCCTTGAAAGCGTTGACCGCCATGCCTCGCGCGCGTGGACTGAATCACCCAACTGGAGCGACGATCCGCTGTTCATGGAGCGGCTGGATGAATGGTGTTCTTCCGGGCGAATTGAATACCCAGGCGAACAGATAAGCTACTCCGCGCCGGTCTCGGCACGGGCTCACCAGCTGGCCCTGGAAGTGGCGCGTGAAATTCGCCAGCGGCGTATCCTGGTGCTGATGTTCGGTGACACTTCCATGGGCATGGTGAACGGCTACTTCGGCCATCGCGAACTGGTGAAGCACGGGTTCACCGAACACAAGGTGGACCAGGCCTGGCTGCCAGTGCGCATGAAGGACATCGACGCGAAGCGGGTTGAGGACGCCCTGAAGTTTGTGCAGGACCGCGGTGTAACCTTCCACTGGGGCGAGCCCGGCGCGGAGGACTTCACCGTTGACGCCACGCGCCAGCAGCTGCGCCTGTACCTCGCCGCCCTGGACCTGATCGACGAATTCAAGGCCGATTGCCTGGGCTGGCAGTACCAGCTGGGACTGATCCCGGTTACAACCCCCAGTGATTTCTGCGAAGGCCTGCTGAACTCCGCCTGCCGGCCGGAATCGAACGGCTCGCCCTTCATCACCTCCACCGAGGCCGACCAGGGCAACGTCATACCCATGGAACTGATGAAGCGGGTGCTGCGGAAGAAAGGCCTGCATGAGGCCGTGATGTTCCATGACGTGCGTTGGGGCGGAGAAGAAGACGGCCGTTACCTGTGGGTGCTGCTGAACTCCGGCAGCTGCGGCGCCTACGCCTTCAACCACGATCCCGACACGCTCAAGGGGGTGCATTCCTGGCGCCAGCCATCGATGTACTTTCCCATTCCCGGCGGCACGTTTGCCGGTGTCAGCCTGCCCGGTGAAATCACCTGGGCGCGCACCTGGCTGAGCCACGGGGAGCTGTGGATGGATCTGGGACGCGGCGAAGTGGTGGAACTGCCGCAGGAACGCCTGAACCATTACTGGCAGGGCACCACGCCGCAGTGGCCCATCATGATGGCCGACCTTGGCATCAGCCAGGAAACCCTGATGGCGCATTACCAGAGCAACCATGTGGCCGTGGCCTATGGCGATGTGTTCGAGGAGATGCTGGCGCTGAGCCGCGAGCTCGGCTTCAAAGTACGCGTGCTGGGCGAGCCCGGCGCGCCGCGGCTGGCTGAGCGGCTGGCTGAGCGGCTGGTTTAGCGCCCGGTTTAGCGCCTGGTACAGGGCGAAGCGACCGCAAAGATGGCGACCACACCTGCTCACACGACCTGCGTGGCCGGCCTGGATTTCGGCACCGACTCCGTGCGCTGCCTGCTGGTGGATGCGCGCGATGGCCAAACCTTGGCGGCGGCAGTGGCGGATTACCCGCGCTGGTCGCGCGGTGAATTCAGCAATGCAGCCGGGAACCGTTACCGGCAACATCCGCTCGATTACCTCGAGGCCCTGCAGCAGGCGGTAAGCCAGGCCATGCACGCTTGCCCGGGCGCCCGGGTGCGTGCCGTATGCGTGGACACCACCGGCTCCACGCCGGCGCCGGTGAGCCAGCTGGGGCAGCCCCTGGCCCTGCTGGACGAATTTGCCGACGACCCGGACGCGATGTTCTTCCTGTGGAAGGACCACACCGCCATCGCCGAGGCCGACGAGATCACCGCGGCTGCCCGCGAATGGGCTGAATCCGGCAAAGGCCCGGACCCCACCGCCTGGTCGGGTGGCGCCTATTCCTCCGAGTGGTTCTGGGCCAAGCTGCTCAGCGCCACTCGGTGCAACTCAAAAGTGGCCGCTGCTGCCCACGCCTGGGTGGAGCACTGTGACTGGATCACCGGTGTGCTGACAGGTGCTGCCGCACCTGAGTCGCTGGTCCGCAGCCGCTGCGCCGCCGGCCACAAGGCCATGTGGAGCGAACACCACGGCGGATTGCCGCCGGCTGATTTTCTCCATTCGCTGGATCCGCGGCTGGCGCCGATGCGCCAGCGCATGAACGGCGAGACCTGGAGTTCCAATGTGGTCGCCGGCCAACTGTGCCGCGAATGGGCGGAAAACCTGGGGTGGCCCGAAGGCATTCCGGTGGCGGTTGGCCTGCTCGACGCGCACGCGGCCGCGGTAGGTGCCGGCATCCGGCCGGGCAGCCTGGTGCGGGTGATGGGTACCTCGACCTGTGACATGCTGCTGGCTCATCCCGACAGCCTGGGCGACCGCCTGGTTGGCGGCATCAGCGGGCAGGTGGATGGCTCCATCATTCCCGGCTATGTGGGCCTGGAAGCAGGCCAGGCAGCATTCGGCGATGTCCTGGCCTGGTTCGGCAAGCTGCTGCTGTGGCCTGGCGCGGAAAGCAACGCTCCTGCCGGCCTCAGGCAAGTGCTGGACAGGCTGGGTGAGGCGGCGGCAATGCTGCCACCGGGCCAGGCTGAACTCGCGCTGGACTGGTTCAACGGGCGGCGCTCGCCGAACCCCGACCAGTCGGTGAAGGCCGCCATCAGCGGGCTCACCCTGGGCAGCGATGCGCCGCGTATCTACCGCGCGCTGGTTGAAAGCGTGGCGTTTGGTTCGCGCAGCATCGTTGAACATTTTCGAGCGAATGAACTGGCCATTGATGAGGTCATCGCGGTAGGCGGGGTGGCCAATGCCTCGGAGTTCGTGGTGCAGGTGCTGGCGGACGTACTGGAAATCCCCATCAAGGTGCCGGATGTTGCGCATCCGTCCGCACTGGGGGCCGCGGTGTTTGCCGCCGTGGCTGCCGGGCTTCATCCAAACGTGGAAGCGGCGCAACGCGCCATGCTGGAAAGCCGGGAAACCCGCACCATCACCCCCCATGCGGGCCATTCTGAAATCTACCGCAAGAGGTATTCGCAATACCAGGAACTGGCACGCCGCGAAGTGGCAGCGGCAAGGTGAATGATTCACCTTTCAGCTACACCGATCAGCTTCGCCCGGAGCACGTTGTCATGAACGTATTGCGGTGATTCCAACCCGGCCGGCCGAAGCCGGATAAGCCCTGAATCTCCTGATGGCAACGAATGACCGCACTGTTGTGTGATTCGCGCCGGTGTTGGCTATACTGGACCCTCATCCGGATTTGAAGGGGCTTCGCATGCCAAGGGCGTCTGTTCCGCTTGCCGATGTTTTGCCTTGCCCGCTGCCTTGCGCAGCGGAATCCAACCCGTATACCTGACCAGGAAGCTCGCATGAAATCACCTGTACGTAAATTGTCATTGGCTGTTTCCATTGCGCTCGGCACAGCAGTTTCCGCGCTGCAGGCTGACATTGAACTCAACCCAGGCGCAGGGGAAGGTGTGGTGATCACCAACCTGGACAGCGCGCCAGAGTTCGACCGGTCGGTGTGCTTCTCGGACGGCGCCGGTGGCGCGACCGGCGAACTGGGGCAGTGCGCCGAAGTACCGGCAGGGGCGACCGGCCCGCAGGGCGCAACGGGGCCGCAGGGCGTAACCGGGCCCGCAGGCGCAACCGGCCCGCAGGGTGTTCAGGGCCCCCAGGGTCCGCAAGGGGTGCAAGGCCCACAGGGTCCAGAAGGACAAGCGGGTATAACAGGGCCGCAGGGCCTGGAAGGGCCACAGGGTGTGACTGGCCCGCAGGGTGTGCAGGGACCGCAGGGAACTGAAGGACCCCAGGGCGCGCCCGGTGCGCCGGGCTTCCAGGGTGAGGCTGGCCCGCAGGGGGCCACCGGCCCCCAGGGCACCCAGGGTATCCAGGGTAACACTGGGCCGGCTGGTTTGACGGGTCCTCAAGGTGACACCGGCCCGCAAGGCCCGGCTGGCCCGCAGGGTGTTACCGGGCCCTCGGCCAGCGATCTGTGCCCCTTTGACCTGCCGACGGTGGTGATTGATTCCTGTACGGAACGGGAAGGCGGCAGCGGCTATGGTGCATGCACTTACACGGTCACTACCACTCTTCCCATTCTGCAGAGGGGCATGTTGTTCACCTACGAAAACTTTGACAACGAAACCGCGAACCTTTATTTCCTGGGTGCGGCGAACCCCGGCCAGCAAACCGAAAGTTTCAATAACTTCATTGCCCAGAGGGCCTTTACCGGGGTCGGCTTCGCGGTAACGCCTTGCGGCACCGAATTCTCCGAGCCTGGCAATGGCGTAACCGGCATCTGCCTGGCTGCGGGAACCCGGGTAACCCTGCATGACGGCAGCGCCAAGAGAATTGAGGATGTGACTCACCAGGACCGCCTGCGCGTGTGGGACTTTGACCGTGGCGAATTCACTTCCGCTCCACCGGTCTGGATCATGCAGCGCGGCTTTACCCACAGCTTCAACGAACTGGAATTCAGTGACGGCTCGGTTCTGCGAACCATCGTGCAGCACCGGATTTTCAACAAGGATACGGGCCGCTTCAGCTACCCGATGTCGGACGAAACGCCACTTGGAACCACGACGGTCAACCACCACGGTGAAGAAATCACGCTCGTTGCCCGGCGCGTGGTGCGTGAACCGGTGGCTTACTACAACGTCATCACTGATCACCACCTGAACCTGTTCGCCAATTCCATCCTCACCAGTTGCCGGCTCAGCAACCTGTATGCCATCGAGAACATGCGCTACGTGCGTGATGAACGCCGGTTGCATGCGAGAGAGGATTTCGCCGACATTCCCGGGCACCTGTTCACCGGCCTGCGCCTGGCCGAACAGCCGATGAAGCCGGATGAAATCCGCTGGTATGTGAACCGGCTGATTGCCCGTGAAGCGTTACCGTCGCGGAGTGTCGACCGCGGTGATTTCCGCGTGCAAAGCGTTTCGGCTGCTGGCGCCCAGTGGCGTCCGGTTGCCTGACCATGGCCTGAAACCATCGTGTCCAATCACCGGCTGATCTCCAGCGGATCCGAATTCGAGCAGAAGGTTGCCTATTCGCGCGCCGTGGTGGATGGCGATTACGTGTTTGTGTCCGGCACCACCGGTTATGACTACAGCACCATGACCATCTCAAGCGACGTGGTGGAACAGGCGGAGCAATGCTTCCGCAATATCGAATCCGCCCTGAAGGCCGCGGGCAGCAGCCTCGCTGGAATCGTGCGGGTGCATTACATCCTGCCGCGGCGCGAAGACTTCGAGCCGTGCTGGCCAGTGATCCGGAAATACCTGGAAGAGGTGCGGCCGGCTGCCACGATGATTGTCGCGGGCTTGCTGGATGATCGCATGAAGATCGAGATTGAGGTGACAGCCCGGTTGCGTTCGGCTTGAGCCTGCCATGAATCCGCCCAACCCATGATCCGGGGCGGGTTCAGGAGATTCACGAATGGCTGGATCGTTTCAGGGCGGGTGGCTGGAAATCAGCCGGTCTCATCCTCGCGCATCAGCTCGACATGTTCCGGCTCGCCATCCGCTCCGATGATGGCATGCACGCGGATTGGCTGGCAGCAGACGCTGCAGTCTTCCGTGTAGGTGCTGTCTTCCACCGAGCCGTCCACCAGCAGGGTGATGGCTTCGCCACAATAGGGGCAATGCCGTTCCACTTCGCTGAGCGCAAACACGGTTATTCGAACACTTCGAAATTCATGCCCGAGGGCGTGCGAATGCGGATGAACCGGCCGCTGCCATAAATCACCTCGCGAAACTCGCGGTCGCTGTAGTTGAAGCCGGCTGCGCGCAGCTGTTGCTGCAAAGCCTCGAGATCGGTAGTGGCATAGCTGGCGTGCAGGATGCCCACCTGGGTGGGCACCGCCACCGGATACAGGTCGCTGCCGCGCGAGACCTGGCTGTAGTCATCCAGTTGCATCTGGCCGGGCGAATCAGCTGTGGCGCCCCAGTTGCTGCTGTGCAGGATCGCGCCAGTGGCAAGGCCCATGAGCTGCTCGAGCGCGGCGCCCTCGATGGTTCGTTCGCCCAGCGGTGACTGGTCCAGTGTCGTGGCCAGGAATTCGGCTTCCGGCCGGGCAAATTCCACCACGTTGACCAGCGCAGCAATGCCGTTGAAGCCCTTCGCATTGAAGGCCAGCTCAGCGCCGTGCAGCTCGCGCAGTATCATGCTGACTTCGTCGTGGATGCCCAGCCGGATTTCGCTCTGCTGGATGCCATCGGCCTGGCTGGCTTCAACCGGCTCGGCGCTGTAAAACACCAGCCCGGCTTCCTGCATCTCCTTGACCCGCTGTTTCAGGTTCTGTGCATACACCACCAGGCTCTGCGGCCCGGGGTCGGTGACTCTGGCGCCCTCGCGTACGGCGGGCCCCGGCTCGCTGAATTCCACCAGGTGCAGGTGGCCATTGGCAGTACCTGGCATGCCCAGCAGGGCCTGGCGTTTGATGTCCCCGGGAAGAATGCGCCACAGGGTTGCAAGCTCGGCATCCTCACCGTCCGCGCTGGCCAGCGTGTCAAATCCCAGCGTGCCGGCCCAGAATTCCAGCGCCCGGTCGAGGTCGGCTACCCCCACGGTCACGCTGGTCCAGGAGGGTGATACCCCGCTTTCCTGCGCATGGGCGGGTATGGCCATGAACCAGAGCAGCATGCAGGCAAGCGGCAGGCAGGCAAGCGGCCTGGGCAGCCATGATGAATGTGGGTGACGCATGGGATGGTCCTTCCTGTTAATCCCGCAGCAACAAAACCAGAGCATAGCCCAGACCCGTTTGCTGTGCTTGCGATGGCCATGTCGGCAGCATGGCTGCCTCCTACAGTGTAGGAGCGAGCCACGCTCGCGACTCAAGGGTGGAATGTCGGCAGCGTGGCTGCCTCCTACAGTGCAGGAGCGAGCCACGCTCGCGACTCAAGGGTGGAATGTCGGCAGCATGGCTGCCTCCTACATTTGCCAGCGAGCCAACCTTTGCTGTGGGAGCGAGCCATGCTCGCGACTTTTGTCGGCAGCATGGCTGCCTCCTACAGCGGGCTGCCTCCCACAGCGGGTTCAGCTTGTCGCCGCCGCAATCTCCTGCGCCCGGCTCACGCTGGTGCGGTAGGGTTTCAGCGCCAGGTAGCCGAACAGGGCCCCCAGCGGCATGACCACGGCACTCACCACCGAGATCGAATACCGCAGCTTGGCGGGATCGGCAAACACATAGTCAGTCACCACCGCATAAACTGTAGGGCCGACACCCAGCGCGATGAAATTGCCGATCAGGAAATACAGCGCCGTGAGCTGCGCCCGCAGGGCATTGGGCGCAATCACCTGCAGGGCCGCCGCTGGCAGGCCCTGCGGCATGGCCAGCAGGAACGAGGTAATGGCCAGCAATGCCACGGCTACGGCCGGGCTGGAAACCAGAGGTGTAATCACGGTGAACGGCATGCCGAGCAGGGCGCAGTAGCAGGCCGAGCGCAGGATGGCGTCGGAGTGGCCGCGTTTGTGCAGCCAGTCGGCCAGGAAACCACCGGCATACACGCCACTGGTGCCGCCGATGAACAGGATGATGCCGTACACAAAGCCGATTTCCGAAGCCTGCCAGCCCCAGGTGCGGATGAACAGCGTGGGCGTCCAGACCATGTAGCCGATGATGCCGATGCCGATGAACGAAAACGCCAGGAAGTGGAATACCAGCGTGCGCAGGTTGGCGCGCACGAATTTCTTCAGCTCGGCGATCGAACTGGCCTGTGATTGCGTGACGGTTTTGGAAACACCGCGGCGCAGAGGTTCTTTCACCGTCATCAGCAGCAGGATGATGGGCAGGCCCATGATGCCCACCACGAAAAATGTCAGTTGCCAGGGATAAACCTCACCCAGCAATGGCAGCGTGACGTTGCCCGCCTGGGCCACGAGTTGAACCACGAAGCCGCCGATGATCAATGCCAGGCCGGCGCCGAAATAGACGCCCATGGAATACACACTGATGGCGCGG
Source organism: uncultured Wenzhouxiangellaceae bacterium (assembly GCA_964470455.1). Classification (GTDB taxonomy): domain Bacteria; phylum Pseudomonadota; class Gammaproteobacteria; order Xanthomonadales; family SZUA-36; genus JAWXBM01. The sequence goes on along the minus strand of CAYYCX010000006.1, from coordinate 55,417 downwards.
GCCAGCTTGTGCACCGGAAAGTAGTCGGAGATGATCGACATGGCCGCCGGCGACAGCGTGGCCTCACCGACACCCACGCCCATACGCGCCAGGAACAGATGCCAGTACTGCTTGGCGGAACCGCAGGCGGCCGTCATCAGGCTCCAGAAGGTGATGCCGATGATGATGATGGTGCGGCGGCTTTTCTGGTCGGACAGGCGGGCGATGGGCACGCCCATCAGCGTGTAGAAAATCGTGAAGGCGATGCCGGCCAGCAGGCTGACCTGGGTGTCGTTGATCTGCAGGTCGCGCTTGATGGGCTCGATCAGCAGGCTGATGATCTGGCGGTCGATGAAGGAGTTGGTATAGGCCAGCATCAGTATCCCGACCACGTACCAGGCGTATACGGGTTTCGGCCAGGGAGTTTCCGTGCCGGCTGCTGCGTTTGCGGGATTGTCAGGCTTTGATTCCACTGTCTTGTCGCTTTCCTGGTGGGCGGTGGGTGACAACAGGTCTTGAACGGCCGGGATCACTGTCCTAGACTAGGTTGAAAAGTCTTGTTATGCAAGTTAAAACAACCGCCGCGCATCAACATGTGCGCACGCACCGGAGACGCAAGTGAAATACAGAACCCGCATCCTTTTACTGGCGCTTGCCAGCGCGCTTTTTACGCTGCCCGTTCATGCCGACACCGATGAAGAAAAACTCGCCACCGCGCAAAAAATGGTGGATGCCTGGAACCGGGTGGACTGGGAGGCCGTGTACGCCCTGTTTTCCGAAGACGCGGTGATGCACAGCATGATGAGCGAGCCGGTAGTGGGGCGTGACAACATCCGCCAGCGGTTCTCACGTTTCACGCCCGGCGTGGAGCGCATTGAGTTGCAGCTGGCCCGCATCGGCATCATCGATGGCGCGGTGGTGATGGAGCGGGTGGATGACTTCGTCTACAACGGCAAGCATTCGCGCGTGCCGGTGGCGGGCGTGCTGGAAATCAATGACGGACTGGTGACCGAGTGGCGTGAATACTACGACCATCACCAGTTGGCTGAAGCGCTGACCACGGATGATGTGCTGGCCGCCAGGGCGGCGCAAACCGAACAGGCCATTCGTGACCTCACCGACAACCTGCAATCTGACTGGAATGCGGGCGACATGGAAGGGTATCTGGCGTCCTACTGGAATTCCGCAGATCTCTCGATCATGTTCGGCAACCAGTCGGTACGCGGCTGGAACGCCATGGCGGAGATGTTCCGCGGCGCCTGGAGCACCGATGAGGCCATGGGTGATTTCACCGCCAGGGATGTGGTGATTCGCCAGATCGGCCCCGATACGGTGATCTCAAGCGGCCAGTTCACCCACGTGTTTCCCGCTGAAACCGTGGATGGCAGTTTCACCCATGTGTGGAAGCATCAGGCGGATGGCCAGTGGCGGATTGCCCACGAACACACCTCGCGTGGAAGCGCTCACTGACCCGTTAGCCTGGCTGGCCCCAACGCGTGCCCACCACCAAGCGTACTCACCGGAACGCGCATCAACCAGAACGCGTACTGACCCGAACGATTACTGGCAGGCCCGCACGCTGACCGGCACGGCACTCATCAGCGGCAGGCCGCTGATGGGGTCGTAATCCACCTCATCGTCCAGCAGCGCTGAAACACTGGTGCCCGGGCTTGCCTTTGAAAGCCCGCGCTGGTTGGGGAAGCCATGCGCCACCGACACCACGCCGGGGCGCAGGTCATCGGCCAGTTCGGCCTGGCCGAACACTTCCGCCCGCGCGCTGGCAATGCTGACACGATCACCGTCCGCCACGCCCAGCAGGGCCGCATCATCCGGGTGCAGGTACACCGGGTTGTAGGGCAGCTTCCGCCTGAGCGCCGGCAGGTTGTGACCCACCGAATTGTAGACCTCATGCTGCCGCCGGCTGACCAGTAGCAACTTCAGGCCATCCAGCGATGCAACGCTGCGCGCCAGGTGGGAAGGCTGGCCCAGTTCGGCTTCGGCAATCGCCAGTTCCTTCAGCATTTCAGGATGAGCCAATTGCAGGCGGAATGGCCAGTCGGGCTCTTTTGCCGTCGCCGGGCCGGATTGCTGTGGAAACAGGCCGCCCGCCTCGTGCTTCTTGATTTCTTCCAGCGGCACCGGGCTGCGCTTGAGAAAGGTTTCCAGCAACTCATCGGTGGTGGGCGCATCGTCCATGTCAAAGGCATGGCCAAAGTAACCCAGGCTCAGGCCCATGCGCCGCGCCAGTTCGTAGAAGAACCGCCAGTCCTCGATCACTTCGCTGTTGGCCGGCGGCTCGATCAGCGCCGGCTGGTACTGGGCAAAAGGCTCCGGCACGCCCAGCGACAGGCCGTAGTACGTAATGCCTTCGCTGGCGAATGAAGTGGCCGGCAGTTCGTAACCGAACATGGGTCCGATGACGTAATCGGCGTGCTGCGCCGTGGCCGAGAATTGCGGATCGATGCACACCAGCAGGTCCAGCGATTCCAGCGCCTGTTCCACTTTCAGGCGGTTGGGCCAGTTCGCCAGCGGATTGCCGCCGACCACGAACAGGGCTTTCACCTGGCCCTCACCCGGTGTGAGGATCTCATCGGCCAGTGCCGCCGTGGGCAATCCGGCTGCGGTGTCGGCCAGGCCGCGCACCCGCAGTTTCTCACCGAAGCCGAATCCGGGCCGCGGTTTCTCGGCCCGCGCATGGCCGGTGTACATGCGATACAGCACGCCCTTGTTGGGAATGGTCTCTCCGGCCCGCAGCCAGCGGCCGCACAGGGTGTTGAGACAGAGAATCAGGTACTCCATCACCGTGCCATGTGGCGCCATGTTGGAACCGGTGCCGCCGGTGGCGATGCCGCGTTTGGCTTCGGCAAACATGCGTGCCGCCGCCTCGATCTGCCCCGGTTGCAGGCCGGCCGCCTGTTCAACGCGTGCCGGTTCAAACGGCTCGACGGCTTCGGCCAGGGCATCCAGACCTTCGGCCTCGGTGGCAACGAACTCCTGGTCAAACAGCCGCTGGCCGATGATGACCCGGATCATGCTGGCCAGGATGGCGGCATCGAATCCCGGCAGGCTTTGCAGGTGCAGGTCCGCCTTGCGGGCGGTTTCGGTGCGCCGCGGGTCGATCACGATCAGCCTTAGGCCGCGCTGCCGGGCATCATGCAACCGCTTGGCCGGGTTGAACGGCGGGATGCCACCCCACATCGACACCAGCGGGTTGGCGCCCACCACCAGGCAGACATCGGCGGTTTCGAACGGCTGCGGCCCGGCGCCCCAGCGGCCATGCAGGGCCATGGCAATGGGTTTGCCCGGCTGGTCGATGGTGGCGTTGGAGAAACGCATGGGCGAACCGATGGCGTCCATGAAACCATGCCGCGCCATTACGCCGCCCGGGCAGAAGTGGCTGAAGGTTCCGGTATACATGGCCACCGACCGCGGCCCGTGCTCATCGATGATGGCCTGCACCTTTGCGCCGATCTCGCCAAGCGCGGCATCCATGGAGATGGCCGCGAAACTGCCATCCGCCTGCCGTTTCTGCGGCCGCGTGATGCGATCAGGCGAGTAATGGAACTCATGGAAGTTGCGGCCCTTGATACAGCTGTAGCCGTGAAAGACCGGATTGTCCTTGTCGCCGATCAGGTGGGTGATGCGCCCGTGCTCGAGCGTGACTTTCATCGAGCACATGGCGTGACAGAAGCGGCAAATGCCGTGGCGGATTTCTTTGCTCATGGGTTCGCTCAACCTCCCGCTGGATTCTGTGTACTGCCGGCGATGGCCCGACTGGCCGGTCTGCCAGGCAGAGGTGCTCTGCAAAACAGATTCCCCAAATTGACCAACCAGAATGACCAACCAGAATGACCAACCAAAATCATTGGCCAGGATCATTCATCGGGGCATTGACCCGCAAGCCGGCTTTCTATACCTTAAGTCTGATAATGCAAGTCACGAGCATCATACAATGAATCCAGCCATCAATGCAGCCTCCGGTGCAGCCAAAGATGTGGACGTCATCGTTTTGGGCGCCGGCATTGGCGGCCTGAGTGCCGCGGCCTACCTCACCGCGGCGGGCTATCGCGTGCTGGTGCTGGAAAAGTCGCGCTATATGGGCGGGCGCTGCTCGCACCGTGAGCGCGACGGCTTCACCGTCACCACCGGCGCCATCATGGTGCCGATGGGCCCGGACAGCGCGATCCGCCAGGCATTCGATGCCGTAGGGGCGGACATGGACATGGTGGAAACCACCGGCCGCATGCGCTACCGCATGCTGCACGGCGATTATGACCTGCCTCGCGTGGGTGGTGGCTTGCGCGGCATGATCGAGTTTGCCTTTGAGGGCGACCAGGAAAAAACCGAGCAGTTGTTCCGCGCCATCATTGCCGTGCTTGGCGGCGAAAGACCTGATGAGGCCCTGAGCCTCCGCGACTGGTTCCTGCAGCACACCGACAACCCGGCGGTGCTGGGCGTGTTCCAGGGATTCTGCGCGGCGCTGATGGGCACCAGCCTGCATGAGATTCCGGCCGCCGAGTACTTCCGGTTCCTCGGCAACAGCAGCAAGGGCAGCCGCTTCGGCCTGGCGGCGGCCGGCAACGGCGCGCTGATGGAAACCCTGGCGGCCGCCATCGAATCACGCGGCGGCGAGATCCTGCGGCGCCAGCGCTGCAGCCGAATCCTGGTGGAAAACCAGCGCGTCCGCGGCGTCGAGGTGGTCAGCCATGATGGCGTCACGCGGCGTTTCAGCGCCGATGTCGTGGTCTCGAACCTCGGCCCTGAAGCCACCATGGAACTGTGTGGCGATGCCAGCCTGTTCAACGGCAGCTGGCTCGAACGGTACAACGCACATCCGTATTCGGCGCCGATCATCCATTACTCCTTCGTGCTGGATGAACCCTTGATGCCGGATCTCGACGGCAGCCTGGTGTTCGGCAATACGCGCAACCTGATTTACCTGGAAATCCCCTCGCTGATTTCGCCGCAGCTCGCGCCGGAAGGAAAATACCTGCACACCGCCTACGGCGCACCGGTGGATGCCACCACCAACGACCTGCGCGCCGATGCCGCCAACACGCTGGATGAGCTGGAACAGAATTTTCCCGGCCTGCAGCAGCGCGCGCACTTCCTGGTGAAAGCCAGGCACATGGGCCCGGCGCCGGGCATGCATCGCTGGCCGGGCTACATGATGCCGCAGGACACCCCGGTAACCGGCCTGTATAACGTGGGCGACGGCGCCACACCGCCCGGAACCATCGGCACGGAAGGTTCAGCGTCATCGGGACGGGCTGCGGCCAAGGCCATTCAAACCCTGACACACGGAAACCCCAACGGATAAATCCAACGGACAAATATTATGAAAACCCGCGACCTGGCAAAAATCATCAATTTCTACGCCCGCTTCACGCCCACCTACACCAAGACCGGCTACTACGCGCGCCGGCTGGGATGGGGCTCCGGCCCCAAGCTGGATTTCACCGGCCAGACCTGGCTGGTAACCGGCGCCTCGGCGGGCATCGGCCAGGCCATCGCCATTGCTGCCGCGGAAGCCGGCGCCAGCGTGATTGCCGCGGCGCGCAGCCAGCCGAAGCTGGAAGCAGCCTTTGCCAAGCTGAAGCCCGAAGTGCGCCAGCGCATCCGTTTCGCGGTGCATGACCTGTCGCTGAAAAGCGGCAACCAGGCGCTGGTGGACCAGATGGTTTCAGAAGGCGTTCACATTGACGTACTTCAGAACAATGTCGGCTTGTTGCTGAACGAGCTGCAACTCACGCCTGAAGGTCTGGAGACCTCCTTCGCCACCAACGTGCTGATGCATTACCTATTGACCGAAGGCCTGATTGCCGGTGGTGCGCTGAAGCCGGACGCCACCATCGTCAACATGACCTCGGGCGGCATGTACAACGCGCCACTGGGCTACAAGAAGCTGAATGTCACCGATGCCGCCAAATACAACGGCAAGATTGCCTATGCCTACGCCAAGCGGGCGCAGGTGGCGTTAACCGGTTACTGGAACCAGAAATACGGCGACAAGGGCCTGCGCTGCTACGTCACACATCCTGGCTGGACCAAGACACCCGGCGTGAAAACCGCATTACCGGTGTTCTGGAAAATCCAGAACGTGCTGTTGCGCTCACCGAGACAGGGCGCCGACACGGCCCTGTGGCTGTGCCAGGCGAAACCGGAAATCACCGGCGAAGAGGTGATCTGGTTCGATCGCGCTGCCCGCGAAACCCACATGTACGAGTTCACCCGCACACCGCAATGCACCGTGGAAGAACTCGTGGCTTACCTTGAGCAGGAGTTGGCGGCGATCGGATAAGGGCAGAGGGCCGCATTTTGGTTTGAACTTTGGGTCGCACTGTGCGCCGGTGCGCCGAAATTCCCCGGCCCGGCTGGCGGCGTAGTTACCACCAGCTGCTCCGGCGCCTCGCCCTGTTCCACCCAGCGCTCCAGCACGGCCAGCGGATTGAACTGATCCGGCTGGCCGGCCGGAATCTCCCAGCAATGGCCCTGGCCGGGAATCATGAACAGGCGCAGGAAATCCTGCGTGGCCTGCTCGCCGCCCATGGCGACTTCTACTGATTCGTAGTATTCCGTGCTCTGGTCGGGCAGCACCAGCGGATCCTGCCAGCCATGCCACATCAGCAGCTTTCCGCCGAGGTCACGATAAGCACTGAGGTCGGCGTCCAGGGCATCCAGTTGTTCGCCGTTCGCGGCCAGCCGGGCTGGGTCACGGTCAAAATCAAAATCCAGGGCGGTATAGCCTTCCGGCACGCCTTCGGGAAAGCCCAGGTAACGGGCATAGTCGCCACCCAGTGCATTGCCCGGCGCGGTTTGTCCGCCCCGATCCAGGAACCACACCAGCCAGTAGCGCTCGCTGCCCGGTGGCATGCCTGGATACAGCTGTTCGCCGGCGGAATTGCGCGGACCCTGGTACCAGCGTTGCAGCACGCCCAGCTCGGCAGCGGTGAAACACGTTGCGGGATCGCTTCCGTTCGAAGCAGTACAGATGGGCAACTGACTGAGGTCTGGCTTGCATTCGCGTGGCTGGGTGATGTTGCCGTCCTCCCGCCCATCGCTCGCATCGCATTGCGCCAGCACTGCGGCTTCCAGCACGGGCAGCCTGGCGGCGAAGTTTTCGGCGGTGAGGATGCGGCTGCCATCTTCCGCGATGTTGGACTGCACCACCCAGGACCCGTAAATACCGCCATTCTGCGACAGGTTCAGCACTGAACCCCCGGCGAAAATGCCGTCGAAGATGTCAGGGTAGCGCTGCGCCGCCATCGCCGCCATGCGGCCGCCGTTGGAACAGCCGCCGAAATAGCTCAATTCCGGATCATGGCCATAAAGCGCTTCCGCCAACTGCATGGCAGCATCATGAGTGAGTGGAATGGAACGGTGAGCATACAGTTCCACGCCTTCTGGATTATCCAGCGCCCAGGAAGCATCGCCCAGGCCACCCTCGTGCCCGGCATCAGTGGTGATCGCGGCATAGCCCATTCGCAGGGCGCCGTTGATGGTGTTGGACCAGCCCGGCTTGTCGGGTATCACCGCGCCGCAATAACCGCCGCATCCCGACTGGAACAGTTTGCCGTTCCAGCCATCCAGCGGCAGGCGCATTTCAAAACCGATGGTCGGCGCTATGGTGCCGCGCACGGCGCAGAAAGCCGGCAGGTCTTCACGGCCGGAAACGACCTCGGCCGAGTCCACCCTGATGCCTTCAAGGGGCCGGGCGAGAAAACCCGTGCAGTTCGCGGCAACCTGCCCGGCGACCGGGCCGTTCTGGACGGACTGTCCGGCGCAGCCGGCCAGCACTGCGACCGCCACGCACCATGCCGGGAACAGGAGTTTGCTCGTTGTTTGCATCAGAAATACCCGGGTTCAGCCAAAGTGGGTGATTACCGCAATCCGCCTTGTCAGTGGTTTTCCAGGAAGCTGCTGTCGAAGCTGACGCTGTGCACGTCCAGTGGCTTCTTGCAGACGGCGCAGACCAGGTCGGTACGAAGATCCGCGCCGCAGGGCCTGTGGGTCAGCGTAATGCCGGGTTTCTCGCCCCGGAACAGCCAGCGCAGCGCCCATTCATGCAACTGCAGGGCGATGGGGTAAAGCGCCGCGCCTTTCTCCGTCAGGCGGTATTTGTAGCGCACCGGCCGCTCCTGGTAAGGCACCTGCTCGAGAATATCTGCGCTCACCAGCATCTTGAGGCGGTCCGAGAGAATATTGGTGGCGATGCCGATGGCATTGGCGATTTCGTCGTAGCGGTTGAGGCCAAAATACATGGCGGCCAGCACCAGGCCGGTCCAGCGGTCGCCGATCACGTCCAGCACATGGAAAAAAGCGCGGTCCACGCCGTCGGTATTGAGCTTGCTGGCGGGCGTGCGGCGCTGGAACCGGGCCGGAACCGTTTGCGGCGGACCCTGCTCGGCCTGGCGCTTGAACTGCACCTCGCGCATGGTCACCGGCTGGTGGCAACTGCTGCACTGGAACTCAGGCCGGGTAGGGTGTCCGCAGGTGGTGTGGACCAGGTTGGGCGGAATGTGCGTTTCCACGCTCCAGCGCGTTTCCCAATCCCACACCGACATCAGGAACGGGTAGAGATCCAGGCCTTTGCGCGTCAGCCGGTATTCAAAGCGCTCGGGTGATTCCTGGTATCGAACGCGTTGCAGGATGCCGTGGTCCACCAGCGACTTCAGCCGCGAAGTCAGCGTGCCCCGGGCCGCGCCACTGCGCTTGCGGAACACTTCAAACTGCCGCACTCCGAGGAACACATCACGCAGTATCAACCCGGCCCAACGGTCACCGACGATGGCGAACGCACGCGCCACCGGGCTGTTGAGAATGAGCGCTGACCCCGCCGGGTCGGCGGTTGAGTTTGCTGGCGCGCGGGAATTCAAGCCGGAGATTTCCGTGGCGGCAGGGGAATCAGGCCGCTGGTCCGCTCCATGTACTCCTGGTAGCCGGGCTTTTCCCGCGCCAGTTTCTTGTCCAGGGTTCTTTGTCCGGTGACATTGATCACCAGGTAAGAATAAACGATGGGGCCGATAATCGTAAGCCAGCCCCACGGAACTTCGCAGGCCACCAGGAAAATGCCCCACCACACGCACAACTCGCCGAAATAGTTGGGATGGCGTGAATAGCGCCACAGGCCACTTTGCAGCACGGTGCCGCGCAATTCCGGGTTGGCTTTGAATTTCCGCAACTGCTCGTCGGCGATCCACTCGACCAGGAATCCCACGGCCCAGACCAGCAAGCCGGCCCAGGCGAAGAATCCCAGTTCAGCCTGGCTGCCCTGTCCGAGGGCAAACTGGATGGGCAGTGCTACAAACCACAGCACCACGCCTTGCAGCAGGAATACCTGGCGCAAGGCCAGCCAGTTGAAGGCGCGATCGCTGGCAGCCCAGCTGCGCAGCTTGGTGTACCGCGGGTCTTCGCCATGCCCCCAGTTACGGCGGATCAAATGAAAGGTGATGCGAATGCCCCAGATTCCGACCATGGCCGTCACCAGCCATTGCCGCTCCGGCGTGGCTTCGCTCAGGTACAGGCAGGCGCCGGTGATGGCCATGAGGATGACCGCGAAGAACATGTCGATGATGCTCACATCCCGGATGGCCATGCTGACCAGCCACAGCAGCAGTACGGACCCCAGCGCTACCGCGGCGCTGGCGGCCATGATGACCAGCAGGCTCGAAGAAAACAGTTCCATGGTCGGTGTACCTCACTGAATATGATGGTTGCATGACGAACAGATTGATAGTCTAATAATGAAAGTTAGTGCTTGCAAATAAGGATTCATCATCATGGTTAGAACAGAAGCGCGCAACCGCTTCGCCGAGCTGCGGGCCACATTGCGCCTGCCCGTTGTCTGCGCCCCCATGTTCCTGGTTTCGGGGCCGGAACTGGTGGTGGGCGCCTGCCGTTCCGGAATCGTCGGCAGCTTCCCCGCTCCCAACGCGCGGACGCTGGATGTGCTGGAGGAGTGGTTGGACCGCATCACCGGCGAACTCGCCCTGCTCAAACAGAAACAGGTGGCGGGCTCCACGCAGGTGTGGGCGCAGAACCTGGTGATGCACAGTACCTATGAACGGCTGGACGCGGAACTGGCGCTGGTTGAAAAGTACCAGCCGCCCATCGTCATCACGGCCTTGGGCAGCCCCAAAAGGGCCGTGGAGGTGGTGCACCGTTATGGCGGGCTGGTGATCGCCGATGTGAACAGCGTTGAATTCGCCCGCAAGGCCGCGGCCATGGGCGTGGATGGCCTGGCGCTGGTGGCTGCCGGCGCCGGCGGGCATACCGGCCACATGGCGGGCTTTGCGTTTGTGCCGGCGGTGCGTGAGTTCTTTGACGGCATCCTGATCCTGGCCGGCGCCATCGGCGATGGCCGAGCGGTTCGCGCGGCGGAAATCCTGGGGGCGGAGCTCAGTTACATGGGCACCCGGTTCATCGCCACCGAGGAAAGCATGGCATTCCCGCCCTACAAACAGATGGTCGTGGATTCGAATTTCGAGGACCTGCTGCTGAGCAGTTCATTCACCGGGGCGCACGCCTACTACCTCAAGCCCAGCATCATCAACGCGGGCCTGGATCCGGCCAACCTGCCGGTGAAAGGCAAGATGGACCTGTCCGGGAGTGAAACCAAGGTGAAAGCCTGGAAGGACGTATGGTCAGCCGGGCAGGGCATCGGCACGATACACCAGATTGAACCCATCGCCACCGTGGTGGACCGCCTGGTCGAGGAGTACCGCGCCGCCTGCGCCATGCCCTGAGGTATGGTATTTGGGGTCGGACCTGTCCAACCGGCTGAAAGACAAGAAAAAACAATCCGGGTGTGCGGTGGATTTACCTCTTGAACTCCCAATTTCCCAACAGTTTTTAGAGGTGAGTTGCCTGGGTTTTGAGTTGGAATGCGCTTTTTTAGCTGAAAATCAGGCGCTTAATCGCAAAAAAGCTACCGCTGTTCGGCACAAGTATCAGAGAGAATTCAGTAACTTACGCAGGTCCGACCCCAGCTCCCCAACTCCCCCAACTCCCGGAAAAGGAAATCCAGGCCTACATTCAATTGACATCTTGATGTAACTGCATCATGATGCAGACTTGTTCAAACAAATTAAGGCCATGCGCACGACAATAGATATCCCTGAACAGGAGCACCAGTTGTTCAGAAACCTTGCCCACCTGCAAAATACCAGTTTGAGCAAGCTGATCGTCGAGCTTGCGCGGCGTGGCTTGGAGGCGAGCCAACGCGTGGAAGAATCCGCCACTGTCTATACAGTCAGCCCCATTACGGGTTTGCCAACTTTTCGCTCCAAACGCCCGATTACCGCGGAAGACGTGCGCTCGCTCGAAGACGATTCATGATCGCGTTGCTTGACGGCAACGTTCTGATCGCCCTGGGTGACAGCAACCATGTGCATCATGATGCTGCCGTACAGTGGTTTGCAAAGCGTGATAACCGTGATTTCGCCACTTGTCCAATCACCCAGGGCACGCTGCTGCGCCACGTGATGCGCGAAGAAATTGTGGAAAATATTCAGGAAGCCGTGGCGATTTTGCGAGGATTTCTGGAGCATCCCAGCCACCATTTCTGGCCGGATGGCGTCACCTACGAAACAGTTAACTGGCGCGGCGTCCTCGGCCACCGCCAAATCACAGATGCTTATTTGGCCGGCCTTGCGCGCGCAAATCAAGGTCGTCTGGCAACTCTTGATCACGGGCTGGCGTTACTTCATCAGGATGTTGCTGAATTGATCGAGAATTGAACAGCCAATTTTTTTAGTTCGCAGGTCGCTGAGGTCAGATTCAGGTGCCAGACTCAATCTGCGCAGCCGTGTATTGCTTCACCGGCGGCAGGAACGGTGCATCGAACACGCGCGGGGTGGCAACCTCCATCACACCGGCGTCAGCCGCACGGTACGCTCGCGGAAGGAGTCCCTGAAAAAGTCCAGATGAAAAAGTCCAGACACCCACCCGAATCGGAGCTTCAGTGAGCTACGAAAAAACTTCCGAGTTTCCGCGGGAACGTGGGAACGTGCTGTGATCGTTCAGGAATCAACCTGGAGAGGATGTCCAGACAATGATGACCCGACGCTCGCATCCAATCAATTTTCCTACAGCAATCGCCGCAATTTTTCCCTACCGGAGCTCAAACAGTCTTGCCACACTGGACACATGACTGAAACACGACACCAAGAAAGTTACGTCGTACTGCCATCAATTGCCCCGTTGCGCGCTGCTTCCTCCATGGATCAACCGTTGCCGAAATTGACACTGATATAGCAAATTGCTATAACTATTCCAAAAATGAACGTCATCAAGAAGAAGACTCTGGATGGTTATGCCGCCCGTCATGCCGACGCAAGGGACGCGCTGCTCAGCTGGAGGAAGATATTCGAGAAGACGGAGTTCTCAGACATCCATGGCGTGCGCACCGTGTTGCCGACTGCCGACTTTGCTGATCCTTATACGGTATTCAACATCAAGGGCAAACACTATCGGCTCATAACGGTCATCCACTACCGGCATCAGCGGGTCTATATCAAGGAATTTTTCACCCATGCCGAGTATAACCAATGGAACCAGAATCGCAGAAGGAGCAAACGAAAATGAGCGCAGTCGCCAATACTCACCTTGATCTCGATTCGGTACAAATGGCCTGGCAGGGGTTGAACAAGCTCGTGCCGCTGGGTCCGATCACCAACCAGAAGGATTACAAACGCCGCGTCTCGGTAATGGACGAGTTGCTCGACTGCATCGGAACGAATGAGTCGCATCGGCTGATGCCCTTGCTTGATCTCGTGACCCGACAAGTGGAAGCCTGGGAGGCGAAATTACCAACCTTGCCGGACGCCAAGCCCGCTCAATTACTCGCTTTTCTTATGGAAGAGCACAACCTGAAGCAAATGGACCTGGCCGGGGAACTGGGCGGGCAAAGCATCGTGTCCGCCATCCTGAATGGCAAGCGCGAACTCAATACGCGCCAGGTGAAAGCGTTGGCGAAGCGCTTCGGGGTCTCGCCCGCCGTGTTCCTGTAGGCAAAAGGCACCCAATACTTACTGTGTGGTGCGGCGAGTCAGGCCATCACCTGCAACCCTTTGCGCTCCATCATGTTGAGCAGCTACATTGACGGGTCATAGGGCTTCTTCTTGCCCTGCTCCCACTTCTGCACCGTCGATGGACAGGTATTGAGGTAGGCCGCAAACACTCCCTGGCTGGCTTTGTTTGCAATCCGAATGCTCTTGATCTGCGCAGCCATGTATTGCTTCACCGGCGGCAGGCGCGGTGCATCGAACACGCGCGGGGTGGCAACCTCCATCACACCGGCGCCAGCCCGAGCTCAGTCTGGCAGCCCGGCTTTCAATTGCTGTTCCAGGCGTTCGATTTCTTCCTTGAAACTGCGCCGCCCGCCCGAGATGTGCAGGGCGCGCCACACCGGCGCCAGCCGCACGGTGCGCTCGCGGAACGAGTCCCTGAAGTATTCCTCATCCAGGAAACCCTGCTGGTACTGGAAATGCAGGTTGTCCCAGTGGGTGTGTTGCGCAATCTGCCAAAGGCGGAATCTTCCAAGGTCTTCCACCGACAACCGGTTGAGCGCTTCGATGTCTTCCGGGTAACCGTCCTCCCTGAGTCTGACAATGATCTCACCGATACGCGAGTCGGCGGCCGTGACCAGCATCTGCTGCAGGGCATCGGCGCGCATCTGGTATGTCTGCGCCAGTGCCAGCCGCCGGCTCTCTTCCATGGAATGGGTGTTCTGGCGGATCTGCACCGACAGGTAGATCAGGGATGCAATTACTCCGAAAGCTCCGATGATTTCGCCGATGGCGCCGAGTTCACTGATGCTCATGATGATGCCTGCTTCGGGTTCTGGGGTAGTGATAGCCGCTTCGGGATCCAGCCATCATATAAATCACAGCATCGTTTCTGATGGCAAGTGCCGGAAGGCCGGGGAAGCCGGTGGACCATTCATCCCTGACTTCAGCTAGCGAAATGTCTGCGACAAATCCGCTACAAATCCGGACACTCACTTGATTCGCCCACTTGACTCGGAGTGCCGTGCTTCTGCGAAAACACTTCCGAGTTTCCGGGAAAACGTGCTGTGATCGTGCCCGCATGTATCTGGGCAAGATATTTGACCAAAATACCAAAATAGCCTAAATTCTTGATCATTGGAATATTGGAAGAGTGCAATGCTGGCGAAAAAGAGCAGCAAGAACCAGATCACGTTACCCAAGGCGATCGTTGCCTCATTTGAGGATGTTGACTACTTCGACATCACTACCCGGGATGGTCGGATCATTCTCGACCCGGTACTCACCACCCGGGGTAGCGAAGTGCGCTCGAAACTCGAGACTCTGGGCATTCGCGAAACCGATATTGATGCGGCCATTGAATACGCCCGCGGCAAATCCGGGTGAGGGTAGTATTTGATACGAACACAGTGGTTTCAGCACTGCTGTTCGAACACGGCCGCCTGAGCTGGCTGCGGGCTCATTGGCGGCGTGAAGATGTCATTGCGTTGGTATCAAAAGGCACCATTGAGGAACTGATCCGCGTCCTGACTTACCCCAAATTTGCACTTGAGAAGGCGGATATTGAAGCGTTGCTGTCGGATTACCTTCCATTTACGACGCCTGTCGACCTGACCTCCCTCCCTCATACACCCCGGTGTAAAGATCCGGATGATCAAATATTCGTGGATCTGGCCATTGAGGCCAAGGCCGATGTTCTGGTCTCCGGGGATCATGCTTTGCTTCAAATGGATATGGGCATCGTGGTTGAAAATGCGGTGGAATACCGCCAGCGGGTCGAATAGGACAAGTTCGAGGGGACAATTGGGCTTATGTCGAAGCATCAGGCAATTCGCAGCATCAGCCATTTGCAGCGGGTGCCACGCTGGTAGGAGAATCAGGCTCTGACTCTGGCACTTCACTCTGACCCAGCCTTCCGGCCTCATTGACCTCCTGGCCGGCACAAAGCTTGTGCTTGGGCTGCTTTCATCCCTATATTGCCGGGACTGGATATCAGGGTTTCAGCGGGTGAGCGAGGTTGAACTGCGTCTTCTGGGTGAATTCAAGGTCCTGCGCAATGGCAAGGCGCAGGACTTGCCGCCCTCGCGCAAGACCCGGGCCCTGCTGGCCTTCTTGGCCTTGCAACCGCGTTCATTCCGGCGTGAATACCTGAGCGAACTGTTGTGGGAAATTCCCGACGACCCGCGCGGTTCCTTGCGCTGGAGCCTGTCCAAACTGCGCCGCCTGGTGGATTCCAGGCAGCATACCCGGATTGTCGCCGACCGCCAGAATGTGAGCCTGGATGCCGACGACCTGGACATCGACTTCGTGCAGTTGTGTGAGCTGGCCGAGCAGAAACTGAAGCAGGCTCCCGCCGAATCACTGGAAACCATGAGCCAGAAATTCCAGGGGCATTTCCTGGAAGGGCTGGAGTTTTCCGACTTTCACGAATTCCATGCCTGGTGCGTGTCCGCGCGGGAACGGGCGGTACGAGCCCGCGAAACCATCCTGCGGGAGCTGATTCGCCGCTACGCGGACGAACCGGAACGCGCCCTGCCGCATGCCCGAGCGCTGGTGGTGCTGTTGCCTTATGACGAGGAAGCGCGGGCCGAGCTGATCCGTCTGCTCATCAGGTTGAGGAAAACCGAGGAAGCCGAACAGCAGCTGCGAATCGGGCAGCGCATGCTCAAGGAGCTGGGCGTGGAATCCAGCGGCGCGCTGCTGGCAGCCTGCCGGAAAGCGCCTGTCAACGCCATGGCTGCGGCACCGGTTGAAACGCGGGCCAAAAGTCCGGCAAGTGCCGGATTGCCACACGCCAAATCCCTGCACGGCCGGGATCGGGAGCTGGCGGATCTCAAGCCGGCAATCGATTCCATTGCCATCGAGCGCCAGGCCCGGGTGATCGTGCTGCTCGGCGAACCGGGAATCGGCAAGAGCACGCTGCTGGACGTGTTGGCGGAGCATGCGCGCCAGGCCGGCATGTATTTGCTGCAGGCTTCCGCCTATCCCTCCGGCATCCACCGACCCTTCGCGCTGTGGATCGACGCGCTGCGGAAGGCGGCGCCTGAAGCCGAGCAGGTGGTCTTCAAGGATGGCAACCTGGAGCATCGCGACCGCTTGCTGGGGGCCATCAGCGGCTGGATCAGCCAGAAGGCGGACCAAAGCCCGGTGGTGATCATGTTTGATGACTTTCACTGGTGCGACGAGTCCAGCGCGACAGCGTTGCATTACGTCACGCGCATGAACCGTGACAAGCCGGTGCTGGCGGTCATTTCCAGCCGCGTGGGCGAATTGCGTGACAATACCCGGGCCCAGCAGGTGTTGCGCGAACTGCGACAGGACCGGCTGGTGGAAGAGCGGCTCGTCGAGCCCCTGCCTGAAGCGGACATCCGGCATTTGATCGAGGAGTACGCCCCCGCGGCGGATTCGCGGCGGCTGAGCCGCGAATGCGGTGGCAATCCGCTGTTGGCCATCGAGCTGGCTCGGGCCGGTGGCGAGGGCGGTTCGCTGGATGAACTGGTGCGCGAGCGCCTGGCCCGCTTCGATGAGGAATCGGCTGAGGTGCTGCGTTGGGCCGCCGTGCTCAACCCGCATATTCACATTGAAACACTGGCGGAGCTGGCCGGGCTGTCGGCGGATTCGGTGGGTATTGCCATGGAGAAAGCAGAGCAGCAGGGCATCCTGTTGGCTGCTGAAGGCATTCCCAGGTTTTCGCACGAACTCCTGGCCCGCGGCATCTACCGCGATATCTCGCCGGTGCGGCGCCAGGTGATGCATCGCCGCATCGCGCAGATGCTGGAACAGGACACGCGGGCGGACCCGGAACACGCTGCGCAGCTGGCGCACCACGCCTCGCACAGCGGCGATGCCGCCCTGGCCGCCAGGGCGATGGTGCAGGCTGGCCGCTTGTGCCTGCGTTTTTTCGCCAACGACCAGGCGCAGCAGCACGCCCGCCGCGGACTGCAGCTGGCAAGCGGCATACCGGCCGCCGAGCGCGTGCGCGTGAGCATCGAATTGCACGATGTCCTGCTGGCTTCCAGCGTAGTCGAGGATTGGGAAGCAGCTGCCGCCGAGTATGTCGCCCTGGCCGAGCAGGCGCTGGACCTGGGCGACCTGGAGCACGCCCGGCTGGGTTACCAGATGGCCTCCGTGCTGCGCTGGGAACATGGCCACTGGGCCGGTGCGCAGGAAGTATCGATGCAGGCCGCGCGGATCGCGCGTGGCGGAGGTGAGGAACAGAACATCATCGGCCTGGCGGAAACCGCCAAGTGCCTGGTGATGCTGGAACGGGACCTGCCGCAGGCCGATGCGATGCTGATGGAAGCCCAGGCCCTGGCCGAGCGCAAACGGTTTTACCACCACTCCATCCTGATCGGCCGCGGTTTGCTGCACATGCACCAGGACCAGCTGGATGAAGCCACCGAACTGTTCCTCGAAGCCCGTACCCTGAGCAAGGCAGCCGGCGATCACATCAGCGAATTCCAGGCCAATGAAAACCTGGTGCTGATCGCCTGGTACCAGGGCGACTGCAGCCGGGCACTGGCGCTGTGCGAACCTCTGAGGGAACTGGCCGGAAAAATCCGCGAAGGCAGCGAGGAACCGCTGGCGCGGGCTCTGCACGCCCTGTGTGCCTACCATGAATGCGATGATGCCACCGCGCTGGACCAGGCCATCGCGGACCTGCGCATCGTGGATGCCAAGCACCGCCTGGCCTATACCCAGTTGCGCGCCGCCATCGTCGACCTGGAATGCGGACGCTGCGAGTCCGCCGCGATCCGCGCCCGCGAGGCTTTGGACTGCGCCGAACTGCTGCAGCGGCCAACGGAAATGCTGGTCGCGCATGTCGCCCTGTACCGGGCGGCACGCGCGGCGGCGGATGCGCCTGTGATGGCAGCGGAATTTGCCGCCATGTCGGCATTGTGCCAGCAGGGCGTGGCAGCCTGGGCCCGCCGGCAGGCGGAAGCCGCCATGGCGGAGCATGCCCTGACGGATCATGCCTTGGCGGAACAGGCCCAGGCGCCGGCATGAACCATATTTTCCTCGAGCGTGAGTTCGATCCGGTGCTCACTCCGGCGGATGTCTGGCGCATGGTGGAAGAGTCGGGACACTGCTTCCAGCTTTATGGCATCGACTGGATGGGCAGCATGCTGGCCCTGGGCGGGCAGCGCATGCTGTGCCACTTCCGCAGCCCTGACAGTGAGTCGATACGGATTGCCCTGCGGCAAACCGGCTCCCAAATGGGCCCGGTGTGGCCGGGCACGGTACATGAAGCGCCGGGTTTGGAAGGCTCCGATCCCGGCTACTCCAATGTCGTGGTGACGCGCCGCTGGAGCGAACCGGTTCAACTGGCGGACATACAGGCTATCGAAACGGCCGGGCGTTGGTGCCTGGATGCGCACGGTGTCCAGTTTGTGCGCACCTTGTTTTCCACCGACCGCAAGCGCATGGATTGCCTTTACCGCGCTGCCGATGCCGAGTCGGTACGCCTGGCGCAACAGGGCGCCGGAATGCCCCTGGAGCGGGTTTGGGCGTTTGAGGCCCTGCGGCCGCCCAAATGATCCCTGATTCAACAACTAACTGATTATATTGATGATTATTGCCTGATTCGGGCGAACTTTCGCCCTCTGTCCCTGCCGTTGAAACCGCGGCAGCCTGCCACTTCCCCCGCCACTTACTGAAAAAACCACGCTCTCTACCACGCTGGGTTCAACGCCAGGACGGCACATTGTCGTTCACCGGCAAGACCGGCCAAAGCACACAACCCGAAACACACAACCCGAAGCACATAACCTTCAAGTCACAGGAGAGAAACACATGGAAAACCAGACAATGACCTGCAACAACGGAGTCAACATCGAAGCCCTGCTGGGCGCCCGCGAAGCGCTGACCGCGGCACCCGAAGCCGCGCAGTTCAAATGGCGCGCCAGCAGCGAATGGATGAACGGCACGCACACCCGCAGCAAGGTCGAGAAATTCTTCGGCCTGGGCGAGGAGCAGTCCCATCGCAATGCCTTTTTCTACGACACCGATCACCCCGAGATTTTTGCCTCTGATGACAAGGGCGCAACCCCGGTGGAAATGGTGCTGGTGGGCCTGTCAGGCTGCCTCGGCGCCGGCATTGCCACTGTCGCGCAGAATCGCGGCATCCAGCTGCGTTCGGTGAAAACCACCCTGGAAGCGGGCATGGACCTGGCGGGCATCCTGGGTATCGACGGTGACGTTCGCAACGGCTTTGACGGCATCCGCGTGAAGTTCGAGATCGATGCCGATGCTGGCGAAGACGAAATCCGAGCGCTGGTTGCCCAATCACAGAAGCGTTCAGCGGTGTTTGACATCGTCACCAACCCGACCGACGTGTGGGTTGAAGTCAAGAAAGCATCATGATCCGGCCAGCCGCCAAATTCGCCAATGGCGCCGTTGATGTCATCGTCATCGGCGCCGGTCACTCGGGCTTGGCCATGAGTCACCGCCTGGCGGAGCTGGCGGTTGATCATGTGGTCATCGAACGCGGTTCGGTAGCGAATTCCTGGCGCCATGAGCGCTGGGATTCGCTGCGGTTGCTCACCCCGAACTGGCAGTTGCGCCTGCCCGGCCAGGCCTATGAAGGTACTGATCCGGATGGTTTCGCCACCATGCCCGAACTGATCCGGTTCCTGGACCGCTATGCGGCCCGCATCAGCGCGCCGCTGCTGACGGATACCACGGTAATCGCCGTCCGCCCCGAGAGCGGCGGCTACCGGGTGGAAACCGACCGGGGCAACTGGTGGTGCCGTGCTGTTGTCCTGGCCTCCGGCGCCCACAACCGGCAAAGCATTCCGGCCTGTGCAGCGGCCATACCGCAAGCGATTACACAGGTCCCTGCGCTGGGATACCGCAACCCGGACCAGTTGCCCGAGGGTGGCGTGCTGGTGGTGGGCGCATCCGCGTCCGGCCTGCAACTGGCTGAAGAGATTCACCGCACCGGCCGCCCGGTAACGCTGGCTGTAGGTGAGCATGTGCGCCTCCCGCGCCACTATCGGGGCAAGGACATCCAGTGGTGGATGGACGCCGTGGGCGTGCTCGATGAGCGCTACGACCAGGTGGACGACCTCGTGCGGGCGCGGCGGGTGCCTTCACCGCAGCTGATCGGCACGCCGCAGCATCGCACGCTGGACCTGAACACCCTGACCGCTCAGGGTGTCCGCCTGGCCGGCCGGCTGGCCGGTGTACGTGATGGCCGCGCGCTGTTTTCCGGAGGCCTGCGCCATGTCTGTGACCTGGCCGACCTGAAGATGAACCGGCTGCTGAATCGCATCGATCAGTGGATCGAAGCCAGCGGATACGGCAGCGCCACGCAACCGGCAGTCCGCTATGAACCCACGCAAACGCCACGGCAGAACTGCCTCGGCCTGGACCTCGCAAGCGGTGAAGTCCGCTCCGTGGTGTGGGCCACCGGCATGCACCCCGACTACCACTGGCTGGACGTGCCGGTGTTCGATCGCAGGGGTGGCCTGATGCACGATGGCGGCATGGTGGAAGCGCCTGGCCTGTACGCGCTTGGGTTGCCCTTCCTGCGCCGCCGCAAGTCCACTTTCATTCATGGCGCCGAAGACGATGTGCGTGACCTGGCGCAGCACCTGCACGGCTATCTCAGTGCATCCGGCGCGAAGTTCCACTCCCTGCGGGCGGCGAGCTGACCATGCGCCACGAAACCCCGGCAACCCTGGTGGATGTCTTCGTCCTGAGCCGCCTGGCTGCGGAAGGAGAGGCCCGCCAGGAGCAGCAGCAGGATTCGCGGCAGGAATTGCCGGACAGCCAGTCGCTGGAATCCTGCCTGCAGCTGCATGGCATCGTTCGCCAGCGCAGCTACCTGGCCGCGGACGGCAGGCGACTGCTGTGCCACTTCCGCGCGCCGGATGCCGAGTCTCTGCGCATGGCCTTGCGTGGGGCGCGGATTGAATACGACGAAGTGTGGACCGCCAAGGACAAAGACGAAGATAAAGACATTCGGGACACGAACTGGAGAGAGTCATGATTGAAACCGATTACCTGGTGATTGGCGCCGGCGCGACGGGGCTGATCTTTGCCGATGAGATGCTGACGCACTCTGATGCCAGCATCGTCCTGGTTGACAGGCGCTTTCGTCCTGGGGGCCATTGGAACGATGCCTATCCGTTCGTCAAGCTGCACCAGCCTTCCGCTTTCTATGGCGCCGGTTCCCGCGTGCTGGGTAGCCAAAGAATCGAAACCAGCGGGCCTAACGCCGGCCTGTTCCAGCAGGCCAGCGGCGCCGAGATCAGCGCCTATTTCGAACAATTGCTGCATGAACGGCTGCTGCCGTCCGGGCGCGTACAGTTCCTGCCGATGCATGATTACCGCGGCGGCGATTCGGGCCTGCACGCGGTGACATCGCTGGTCAACGGCGAAACACAGGAAATCCGCGTGCGCCGCAAACTGGTGGACACCACCATCTACCGCATCACCACGCCGCTGACCCACAGGAGAAGTTTTGCCGTGGCTGCGGGGGCGCATGTCATACCCCCGGGCGAATTGCCGAAGTGCCTCGCCCCCGGCCGCAACTACGTGGTAATGGGCGGCGGCAAGACCAGCATGGATGTGCTGGTGTGGATGCTGGAGCAGGGCGTGCCTGCCGCTTCCCTCACCTGGATCGCACCGCGCGATTCCTGGCTGATCAACCGCGAAACCGTGCAACCGGGAGAAGCGGGAATGCTGCGCATGGTGCGAGGCCTGGCCAATTCACTGGAGGCCGCTGCCTGTGGCGCCAGCCTGAAGGATGTCTACGACCGTCTCGAGCACTCGGGCGAGCTGCTGCGGGTGGATCCCCGCACGCGTCCGCGCATGTTTCACCAGGCCACGATATCCCATGGCGAGCTGGAGCGGCTGCGCCGGGTGAAAAACGTGGTGCGCGGCAGGCACGTGCTGAAAGTCCATGCCAATGGCCTGGATTTTGACCGTGGCAGCCTGCTGGTGCATGGCGACACCGTGTATGTCGACTGCACCGCCCGGGGCATCAGCTTCGGGCCGACCAAGCCGGTATTCGACGGTTCACGCATCACCCTCCAGTTTGTTCGCGACGGCCGTATCAGCTTCAGCGCAGCCGCCATTGCATACGCCGAAGCGACGTTCAATGACGATGCTCACAAGAACCGCCTGTGCGCGCCCATCCCCTATGAAGAACACCTGATTGCCTGGCCAAGGGCCGTGCTGGCGGAACTGCGGAATGGCGAAGCCTGGGCCAACGATCCGGTGATGCGCGCCTGGTCGCGGCAACACCGGCTGGCCGGATTCACTTCAGGTGGAGCCCTGGGCGGCGCGTCGGGCAACGCGACGGCTGAGCAGCTCAATCGCCTGCGGGAGCGGATCGCCCGCCTGCGTCCGCTGGCGGTGGCCAACCTGGAGCAGTTGATTGCCCGGCATGAAGACGCCGCGCAAGCAGAGGCCGGACTGGAGCGACCCCTGGTGGCCGCCAAAGTGGCTCACCCGAATGGCCGGGCTGCGCGGCTTTCTGCAGCCGGCTGAGCCCGGGTTTCCGTTGATCATTGGCTGATGCAGCGCAATCAGAACGAAAAGGCAAAACCAGAAAGCAAAACCAGAAAGCAAAACCAGATGGTATAACCGAAGAGGAGAGAGTAACTGTGACTGACCAGAACGTATGGCCCAACGGCATGCCGCGCGTGGGGCAGGCCGCCGAGCGCAGCCGCCGGGTAGAGGCTCGTGACATCGAGCTGTTCACCGAGATCAGCGGCGACCGCAACCCGCTGCATTATGATGAAGAGGTTGCGGCTTCCACGCCCTTCGGCAGCATCGTGGTGCAGGGAGGCGTGACCACCGCGATCCTCAATGCCGTAGCCGCAGAAGACCTGCCGGGCCCCGGCACGGTATTCATGCAGACCAACTGGTCCTTCAAGGCGCCGGTTCGCCCGGGCGACGTGATTACCGGCCACGTGGAAGTCACCAAGGTTCGCGAGGACAAACCCATAACCGAGCTCAAAACCTGGGTAAGCCTGGCCGACGGCACCGTCGTGCTGGATGGCACCGCGGTGTGCTACACGATGCCCATCCGGAGCGCATGAGGCCGGGGTTGAGATAAAGAGAAGGCGTGCCAGGGGAAACCCTGGCACCCGACCCAGGCAAAATCCCATGGTAGGCATTTTCTTTCGGTCATAAGCTGCGGTGTAGCAGTTGAGGGCAGGGTAAGTGTTGCCTGCCCCGCCAGGTTCGCTATGCTACGCGCCTTGTTGTGGAGAAATGACTGATGGCCAGTAGCCTGTTCGCCCTGTTGGATGACATCGCCACGATCCTGGATGATGTTTCGGTGATGACCAAGGTGGCGGCCAAGAAAACCGCCGGTGTCCTGGGAGATGACCTGGCGCTTAACGCCCAGCAGGTGGCGGGCGTCAGCGCCAGCCGCGAATTGCCGGTGGTGTGGGCGGTAGCCAAGGGTTCGGCGCTGAACAAGGCGATCCTGGTGCCCGCAGCGCTGCTCATCAGTGCGTTGATGCCCTGGGCCATCACGCCCTTGCTGATAATCGGCGGCTCATTCCTGTGTTTTGAAGGCGCAGAAAAGCTGGTCCACAAATTCCTGCACCCGGCGGATGAAGCGGCTGCCGAAGCCGCAGTCCATGCGGCTCTGGCTGACCCCGATGTGGACCTCATGCAGCTGGAAAAAACCAAGATCAAGGGCGCCATCCGCACCGACTTTATTCTCTCCGCGGAAATTATCGTCATTTCCCTGGGTGCAGCCGCCGGTGCAGGCCTGCTGCAGCGCTTTGGGGTGCTTACCGCCATCGCTGTAATCATGACCATTGGTGTGTACGGCCTGGTGGCCGGTATCGTGAAACTCGACGACGCTGGCCTGGCACTGATCCAGCGCCAGAATAACCTGGCCCAGGCCCTGGGGCGGGGCATCCTGCTGATGGCGCCGAAACTGATGAAATTCCTCTCGATTGCCGGCACCACCGCCATGTTCTTGGTGGGCGGTGGCATTGTCGCGCACGGCATCGCGCCATTGCACCACTGGCAAGTCGCTCTGGAACAGGCGCTCAGTCAACCCTGGTCGCTGATTGCATCGCTGCTTTACACCGGGCTGATTGGCATTGTGCTGGGCGCGGCCCTGGTGGGGGTGATAGAACTGGCCAGAAAGTTAAGGGAATGAGGTTTAGCACTCTGACCCCAGCCATGATGATGTGGTGGGTATCGAAGGAATATGTAAGAACCATTGCGCGCAGGCAAGCCAATTTCTGACGCAGTTTTGGGACAATCTGCGGCAGACAAATCACTCGACACAGCCAAGCATGATTGGAGCCATCACTTCAGTCATGAGCAATGCAACTTGCGTCCAAGTTTGCCGCTTCACCCACCTACCAACGACATCGGCCTGAACGGACTGTCCTGTACTCCATCATTTCCCGGCACTACCCGCGTTTTGTGCAGGCGATCGAAGGGTCGGGCGGTCACCTGCCGCAGTTCGTCCGGCAGGAATTCGAAGAGTATCTGAAGTGCGGCCTGCTGGAGCACGGCTTCTTGCGCGTCAAGTATGATGGCTGTCGCCATGAACATCTGGTTGCATACTCCTGCAAACGCAGAGGCTTTTGCCCCAGCTGCGGCGCACGGCCCATGGTGGAGTCGGCTGCTCACCTGGTCGATCACGTGTTTCCCGAAGTGCCGGTGCGTCAGTTCGTCCTTACGTTTCCGTTTTCGCTGCGCTTTCTACTGGCCGCAGAATTCAAAGCCCTGACCGAAGTGCTGGCCGTGGTACAGCGCGGCATTGCAACGTTTCTGATCAGACGGGCTGGGTTCACCGTGGCCTCGGGTGCAAGGACGGGCGCCGTCACCCTGATTCAGCGCTTCGGCTCGGCGCTCAATCTGAACCCCCACTTGCACATGCTGTTCCTGGATGGGGCGTATCGGTTTGGAGGCCGCAAGGCCCGCTTTCACCGCGCCCGCCGGGCCACCAACGATGATCTCGCTCGACTTCTCGACACCCTGAGCCGACGCATCGTCAGGTTGCTGGAGCGGCGTGGCCTGTTGATCGCTGATCCGGTTGACCCTTACCTGGAGTTCGAAGTCGGATCGAGCCTCAACCAGCTCCAGGCAGCTTCCATCAACTATCGTATAGCCATCGGCCCGCACGCAGGCCGCAAAGCGCTGACGCTCCATAGCGTGCCACCGCTGGAAGAAGAGCCTGGCATTCCGCCGCTTGCCAGGCTGTATGGCTTCAGCCTCCACGCGGGCACCGTTTGCGAGGCGCATCAACGCAGCAAGCTGGAACGGCTGTGCCGCTACATCACGCGCCCCCCAATCGCGACCAAACGCTTGTCGGTCGATGACCATGGTCGAGTGGTGTATCGCTACAAACAGCCGTTCCGGGATGGCTCGACGCACGCGGTGCTGGAACCTTTGGATTTTATTGCAAGATTGGCTGCTTTGGTGCCCAGGCCACGACTGAACCTGACGCGGTTTCATGGGGTTTTCGCTCCCAATGCCAAGAATCGGGACAGGATCGTGCCACGGCGTTCGAAAGGTAAGGTGGACGCCGACAAGCCGCTGGCACCCATGAATTGGGCACAACGCCTCAAGCGGGTGTTTCAGATCGACATTGAGGCCTGTCCGCAATGTGGCGGCGAACTTCGCGTCATTGCTTGTATCGAGGACCCGCCACTGATCCGCCAGATCCTGAGCCACGTTCAGCAGCGTGACGGCCCGGCTGACTTTGACGCGCGTGGCCCTCCCGGTGCGGCATCTGTGGGTTATGGACGAGCCTGAGATGGGGATATTTGTCCAGGGCTACGCTCGGGCTAAGGTACGCAAATAGCCGAAACTGGCACGAGAAAAGCCAACGAACGTTTTCAAAGTGAGTCCAGAAGGGCTTTGCAAGGGCCGGCCTGGTTCCGGACGGGCAGCAAATCAAGGCTCGGATACTTTCAAATTTCCCGAGAAAGGTGCTTAAAACTTCTTATACGCGGCGATCGATTAGGATACCGGTTAAGGGGCCAGAGCCGCGTCTCCAGACAAAATAAGGACTGGTCGGGTTCGAAAGGTGCCGGGCGAGAACTCGGCTGCAGGTGTGCAAAAGCGACTGGGGCACCTGGGCTCATCCCGTATTAGCCATCAGGGCCAGGATCTGGTCACGTACCTGGCGCCGGGCCACCTTGCCGATGCCGGTTTTGGGTAACTCTTCCACTACCTGAATTCCCTTTGGGCTCTTGTAGCTCGCCAGCCTCTCTTTGCAGTACACCTTGAGTTCAGCCTCGCTGATTGAAACGCCGGGAACAAGAATCACGAAGGCATGGACTGCTTCACCTCAGGATTCGTCGGGGGGGCTGCCCAGGGCAATCGCTCTACCCGGATACCGCAGCGCCGGCAGCTTAGCTGGTGCGGAGCTTAGACGAAGAACACCTTGATACCCCGCATCGGGATGAATTCAAAACGGCGCACCGGCAGCATGTCGTAGCCGGGCATTTGCCGTCCGCAGCCCGAGCAGATGGCCCGCCGTTGGCCCGGGGGCGCAGTTCCGCCTCAATCGGCGGTTCGCCGGCGCCTTCCACCCAGCGCACCGGGCCGTAAACAAAAGACTTGAAATTCTGAACGCGATTCAGAATAGTCTTGAGGTGTATCCTGTGGTCCTTCCTCTGTCTGGTGCTTGTCCTACTCGTATCATTACAGAGTCAGGGGGCAAGATGCACTCCATCCTGTTCAGACAGTTTTTGGTCGGATTCCGGTCACACCGGGCTACTTATTACCCACGCATTTTCCTGAAGAGCCTAAACTCGATGTGGCTATACCCATTGTTTTATCTGAAAATTAACCTGGCTTTAACTGCCAAATGTTTAAAGTGTGTGTGCCTTTTCCTGAGAATTAGCCCTTGATAAATAATGTTTACCCGCGCCTTACTGAATGGCGGCCGGAAGCTTACTTCTGGATAAGACATTTTTGGCTGCCCCTTATGCTGTCCGGAACGGTGTTATTTGGTATCGAACAAACGTTGCTGGACCTGTGGTTGGCGGATCAATGGTTTGCCTTGCAAGGTGGGCAATGGGCCTGGCGCAGTCATTGGGTCAGTTATGACCTCATTCACCATTATGGCAAGCAGATGATCATTGGCATCGGGCTTATAGCACTAAGCCTGATTGTACTGGGCTTCTTCAAGCCCGGTTTGCGCCACTGGCGGGCGCCCATGACTTACCTGCTCACGACTATGGCTTTGGTACCTGCCATGATTTCTTCAGCGAAGAAATTCAGCCCGGTACCCTGTCCGTGGGACCTGGCTCGCTACGGTGGGGAACAAATCTATTTGAGAAATTTCCAATATTCATTCACAGCAACCGATATGGGGCATTGCTTCCCTTCCGGCCATGCTTCTGCCGGCTTCATCTTGCTGGCCATGTATTTTGCTGCTCTGCCGTTTGTGAAAAAGCCTGCCTGGTTTTTATTGCCAGGTTTGTTGGTTGGCTGGACATTCGCCTTGGGCCAGCAATCCCGTGGCGCACATTTCCTGTCACATGATCTTTGGACCCTGAGCCTTTGTTGGTTCGGGGCTTTGGGCATGTTCATGTTGTTCCGGCCAGCTCGGTGGCCCGGCCAGAACCCGCAGAGCCCCATCGCCTTGGGCAGGCCACGTCTGCAGTCGTCACATCCGCTGAATGAAAATAGCAATGACAATGCGGAAAGTGCCAATGAGGTAGTCGCTTCATGAAAGCCCGGATGAGTATCAATCGTTTGGTAATGGTGGCCGCAGTATTTTTGGCTGCCTTTGCCAATGTGGCTTTCTTCCGCAACCTGGCCAACACGTTTTCCGGCCAACCCAACGCCGGGTTGCACCTGGTTTCGGTGGGCCTCGCGTTGCTGTGCGTACTGATCCTGTTCCTGCTGCTGTTTTCATTCCACCGCATAATCAAGCCTGCACTGATTGTAGTGTTCCTGATTTCGTCGGTGACGGCCTATTTCATGGATTCCTTCAATGTCGTCATAGACAGGGACATGCTGGTCAATGTGCTTTCTACGAATGTCGCTGAATCATACGACCTGCTCACTCCACGATTTGTGCTGTATGTGCTTTTGATGGGCTTGGTACCGGCTTACCTGATCTGGAACCTGGAAATCCTGCGCGCGCCCTTACGCAAGGCACTGTTGTCGCGTCTGAAATTGGTGACTGGTGCACTGGTCACCCTGGTTGCGATTGTGCTGATCTTCAGCTCGTTTTTCGCCAGCTTTGTGCGCGAACACAAGTTGTTGCGTTTCTACTCTAACCCGGTTGCACCGATTTATGCCGCTTACCAGTACGCCAAAAAGAGCCGGGCCAGTGCAATAGTTAATGTGGCACTCATCGGCACTGATGCGCGGATTCCGCCGTCCGATGTGGATCGCGAATTGGTGATCATGGTGCTCGGTGAAACCGCTCGGGCCGATCGGTTTTCACTCAATGGTTATTCCAGGAAAACCAATCCACGGCTGGAACGGGAGAATTTGGTCAGCTTCGGCCAGGTGGAGGCCTGCGGCACTTCAACCGCAGTGTCGGTGCCGTGCATGTTTGACCGGGATGATCGTGAGGACTTCAGCAACGAGAAAGCAGCTGCGACGCAGAATGTGTTGGATGTACTCGGCCATGCAGGCGTGAACATGTTGTGGCGCGACAACAACTCCGACTCCAAAGGCGTGGCCATCCGCATTGCTTTTGAAGATTTCCGGGACCCTGATACCAACCCGGTCTGCGATGTGGAGTGCCGTGATGTAGGTATGCTGTCTGGCCTTGGGGATTTTATTGATGCACAGCCCGATGGCGACATCCTGATTGTGCTGCACCAGATGGGTAGCCATGGGCCTGCGTACTACAAGCGCTATCCGGATGAGTTCCGGGCATTTACCCCCACCTGTGACAGCAGCCAGCTGGACAGCTGCACCAAGGAAGAAATCAGCAACAGCTACGACAATACAATTTTGTATACCGATCACTTCCTGGCCGAAACAATAGATTTCTTGCGCACCTACGATGAGCACTTTGAAACGGTTTTTTTCTACGCCGGCGATCACGGTGAATCATTGGGTGAAAACGGACTGTATCTGCATGGCTTGCCCTACTGGATGGCACCAGACAGCCAAACCAACGTGCCGATGATTCTCTGGCTCGGCAAAAACTATGAGGGCATTCCGATGGAGGCCTTCAACAAGATCAAGAATATGCCGTTAAGTCACGACTTCATCTTTCACACCCTCTTAGGACTCTTTGAGGTTTCAACTTCGGAGCACGACGAGAACAAGGATGTGTTACACCTGGCGCGCGAGCATTCCGGAATTCCGCCGGAATATCCTGGCCATTTTGATTGACGAATGCTGCGACCAGTTACAGCCCATGTCCTGGCTAATGCAATTCTGCTTTCGGCTTGAAAAGGGCGATTGCCTCAGGATTAAGACTTCGCTCGGTTTGAATTTTCTAGGTTCAAACAGATTTCCTGAGAATGAAAATGCTACCAATCGCCAACGTTAAAGGAGGCAAAAAACTGCTAATCCATATTTGAACATTGTAGAAGCCGCCTATCTGCTGACTCATTTTTTCAAAAATGATGAAAAAACCACCAAGTAACATCCCTAAAAGCAGTCGCACACCCATATTTTGTGTCCGTCCATGCCCAAATACAAAGGGCATGCCCACCAGTACCAATGCCATGACAGTAAAGGGAAAAGAGATTTTTCGCCAAAATGCTACTTCATACACATCGTTATCCAGCCCGTTTTCACGCAGAAAAATGATGTGTTTCCACAATGATCGCAATGACAAAAGCGAGGGACGGGTTACAGCTGAATCGATGAGTTCAGGGTCCAATTCGGTTTTCCAACCTTTCCGGTCTGAAATGACATTATTCGCGCCATATTCGCTGAACCTCACTGTTGACACGCCTTCCAGCCACCAGCCTTCATTGTTGTTGATTGCCGTATCGGCACGGGTAATTGTGTCCAGATCCCCACTTTCAGAAAGCGAATAGATCACGACGTCATGGAAATTTACAGATTGTTTACCACGATCACCGGACAGCAGGGGCTTTCTGATATTTACAAAATCAGCCCCATCTCTAATCCAAATCCCATTCGTGCCACCGATGATGGCTTGCCCCACCCTCTCTGAAAGTCGGAATGCACGCGCCTGGTGTTCCGTCAGTGGAACGATCCACTCACCCATAATCATTACCGGGATCGTAATTATAAGCGTACCTGTCAGCGCTGCAGCCGCCAACCTCATCCTCGACACACCTGATGTCCGAAATGCCACCAATTCATTGGCTGAGGCTAAAGCACCCACGCCCACGAGCGACCCCAGTAGTGCCGACACGGGAAATACCTGGTATGCCATACGCGGTGTGGTCAGCGCTATATACCAGGCTACATCACCTGCACCATAATCATTCTGAATCGAGCGAAACTCTGCGAGAGAACTGAACAATATGTACAAAATGATCAATACTGCCCAAACCGTCAGCAGCCCTATCAAGGCTGATTTTCCTACATACCGGTCAACCAGTTTAATCACGATTCATTCCGCGAAAAAAAGCTTATAGGGTCCCGGTTCACTCACCGGCTCCAGCGTTTCCAGGAGTGCTGTTGGTAAGTAGCGCAAATGTTTATCCCTTACCGCGATATATGTCGCCCCATGTCGAAGTCGCATTTCGAGCTGGGGAACATCGGAAACATATTCAACCTTGCCTTGACTGTAAAAGTCAGCGGAGAAAGAGCGCCTTCCATAAATCACCAGTAGTTGGCCGGGCGCCCTGCGCGTTTCATAGTCGATGATCATCTCCTTAGCTGAAGGAACTTTGTCTTTGTCTAAAACCGGCAAACCTATGACTAACAACGCTGTAACGAGCAATGTAAACATGACACCGCCCGTCAATACCCGGTCAACGAACCTGCGGTCCGGTTGACGTGTAAGCCAGCTGCTCACACAAACGGCCAGTGCCGGGATTCCTGGCAGCACATAGGGCCAGAGAATGTTTCCAGCTGCAGTAAAAAACACAGCAGGTGCTAATCCCCAGAACAACAGGTAGCTTCGCCAGCTCCGGTCACTTGGCGCAGATTCGACAGTAAGTCGCTTTTTACGCCGGGAGAGCGCAATAACGGGCATCAGGAGTGTCCACGGCAGCAAATCTGCAATCAGGAACAGCCAGATGCTACCACGCGGAAAATCGTGGGCTTGGCCATAAAGGTCGCCCTCCCACCCGGCTGTGACGAATCGATGCCAGTGCTCTCCAAGCAGGAAATAATTCAGAAACCCTGGAGTGTGAATCTCGGCGAGAAAATACCAAGGCGCAGCGATTGCAAGTGTGAGTAAAGTGCCACGAAACCAAGAGAGCCTTTGCCATACTAGGGCTAAATTTCCAGTGACAATGGTCCAACCGCCAATTGGCAGCACCGCGAGCACGACCGCGACCGGTCCCTTTGCCAGCAGCCCGATTCCGAGACCGACGAATAAAAGCCAACTTTCCCGCTGCCGCTCTTTATCTGCACCGTGCAATCCGAGCCAGAAACCGCGCATCACCAAGGTGGTGCCGATCGTAAGGACCATGTCAGTCATCACCGCACCCGCAGAGACGTAAAAGAGTGCCGAACCCAAAAGCAGCGCGGAGGTATACAGAGCTTCCTGGCGGGAACGTCGTGCAGACATTCCCCAGGCTAGCCAGACCACAAACATGCCAGCTATCCAGTGGGGTAATCGTGCGGCAAATTCATTGATTCCGAACAGTTTGAAGCTGGCGGCTGTCAGCCAGAATGACAGTGGCGGTTTCCCCCAGAATGGGACGTTATAATCAAACCATGGCGTAATCCAGTCATTGAGTTCCACCATGATTCGCGCAATTTCGGCATAGCGCGCCTCGGTGGTATCCATCAGCGGGTACATGCCGAGCATCATCAACCGCGTAAGTGCAGACGCAATGACGACATAGACCAAGAGTTGTCTGGTCAACAAAATGCTTACCGGTTCAGTACGAGGAAATTCAGCGGGTTTTGACTGCACGTGACCGCAACGGATGATGCAAATCCAGGTCGCCAATCGCGACTACCTGACTCCGTTGTTCGGTCGCTTGGGCAGGCAAGTAGGTATCGATCAAGTAGAGCGGTCGGCCTTTGGCTTCTATGAACAGACGGCCAAGGTACTCACCCACAATTCCGAGCGCCATCAGTTGTAATCCGCCAAGGAAGAGCATGGTAACGATCAATGTTGGAAACCCGGAAACCGGATCACCGACTGTCAGAGTTTTGACAAAGAAGTATGCCGAATAGGCGAACGCCGCCATCGCGCTTGCCAGGCCGACGTACGACGCCAGTTTGAGAGGAACAGTGGAGAATCCAGTTATACCCTCAAGTGCAAAATTCCATAACCGCCAGTAAGGCCACTTCCCGGTGCCAGCTGCACGGGCATCACGATGGTATTCCAGCGTTACCTGTTTATATCCAACCCAGGCGAACAGGCCCTTCATGAATCGGTTTTGCTCGGGCAGTTGATTCAGGGCATCCACTACCCTTCGGCTGAGCAGGCGAAAATCGCCAACATCCTCGGGAATGGGAGTCTCACTGAGCCAGTTGATCACACGATAAAAAGCGTGCGCTGTCGCACGTTTAACCCAGGTTTCCCCAGCGCGGCTGCGGCGGCGCATATTCACGACATCTCCACCTTGGCGCCAAGCCTCCACCATGGCCGGGATCAACTCGGGAGGATCCTGAAGGTCGGCGTCAATCACAACGACACCTTCGCCACGAGCCTCACGTAAGCCAGCGCTCATTGCTTGTTCTTTGCCAAAGTTACGGCTGAACCGCATGACGCCAACAGTTGGGTCTGGCGCCTGCAACTGTTGGAGAATCAGGGACGATGCGTCGGTGCTGCCGTCATCGACATAAATCACTTCGAACTCACCCGGAATTTTTGCCAGCACAGCCATCAATCGGCGGTGGAATGCCTCCAACACAGCTTCTTCATTGAATACTGGGACGATAACGGAAAGAACGTAGCCCGATGGTGAACTGGAGCCAACTGATTGGTGTGAGGAAAAAGGAGTCATGCAAATGTCCAGGAGCGATTCAATCCGTAGGTGATCAGCAGGGTAAGCACGGTGGCTACAAGTTGGGCCATCAAGTATTGCCACCCCATCAGCGATGTGCCCGCCCAAACAACCACCCCATTCAGCAAGGCCCCCAGTGCGGCAACGAAGATGAACCGCGGAAATGTCCTGGCATGTGAACGGCTATTGGAAAAAGTGAAGCGCCGGTTCCCCGCGTACGCAATCAGTGCACCACACGTGGCACCCGATCCCGCAGCCATTGCTGGGTTGACGGCAAAAACTTCAACCAGCGCGATGAGCACAACATAGTGCATGCAAGTCGCTAAGCCGCCAGTAAATGAGTAAAGCAGGAACTTCAAGTTCGTAACCCCTCCGAATCACATTCATTTGGGGGTTAGACGGCAGCAGGCCGCAAAATCATTCGAATTGATTTGGCTCTAGAACTCCCAAAGCAGGCCAATGGACGGGATGAGCGGTAACCAATATTCAACTTTTCGCTTCAGAGTAACGTTTCCTTCCGGATTTGTTTCAAATCCATAGTCGACACAACAAGGGTTATTCCGGTTCGTGGCATTGGTGACTTCGAAGAACCCCATCAGGCTCCCCTTGCCGACATTGAACTGTTTGCTCACTCGAAAATCCAGGTTTGCAAAGGTATCGAATTGTTCGGCATTTCGAGATCCCGGCAACGGGAAGTAGTGATCGTCTTGCGGATCATAGCCTAGAGACAAATCGGTTCTTGGCCAGCCTGTGTGAATTCTTGTAGCAATACCAATTTCCCAGGAATTATGTTGCCAAGCTAGCCCCAACTGAAGCGCGTGCAGTTGATCCCAACTTCGAAGCTCGCTGCGCCCGTCAATGGAGTCACTCACTCTTGACAGAGTGTAGGAGGCCCACCAATTCAGTGTCTCGCTGCCGACATATTCAACATTGAACTCAAGTCCTTTTGCATCCGCTGATTGTGGGTCCAACCTGATCCGGTCTGGTTGGAATTCGGGAGTCATTTGTAGCGGATCAAAAAGGTTTTCAAATCGCGGGGCAAGTTGGCTATATTTCTTATAATAGGCCTCAATCCGGAACTCGAAGTCGCTGGGCGACTTCCATTGATAGCCTGCAATAAAGTGATCTGCCCGTTGAGGCCCAAAAAAGTGGGCGATATTGTCTTCTACCTGAAGCTCGTGTATTCCTTGAGATTGTTGGAACCTTCCGATGGAAAGCCTGATGTTCTTGTTGTTTTCAGTCGTATATAAGAAACTCGCCCTGGGACTGAACTGTGATTCAAATGTAGGCTGGGTGTAAGTTTGCTTGTCCCAGCGAAGCCCCAACTCCATTGAAAGTTGATTGGTTATGCTGAACCGGTCGGACAAGAATAGAGCATAGGTGTGCCCGGAAGGCATGGAATAGATTTCATAAGTCTTGGGGTTCTGAATATCCGGATATGCCTTTGCGAAACCGAAATATTCCGCTTTTCCCGTATATTCATACGTCGCATTTTGCCTGCTGATTTCCAAACCCCAGCGCAGTGAGTGGCTCTTCAGGCCTTCAAAGGTCATCGTGTGACGAAAACTGCGTTTATCAACCTTTCTCAAGTCGTGAACGTCTGAAACCAACTCCCCAGGATCATGAACCATGGCAATTCGGCGGTTAAAAAAATCGTGAGAAGCAATTGAGGTGCTTGAACTCAATATGCTGTTCCAGGATTTTTCCAGGTTCAGCCAAAATGACCCATACCTGGAGCTACTGGTTGATTGCTCCAGTTCACTGGGATCATTTTCAGTGGTGATAATGATATCGTCATCGGTATAAAGTGCATTTACGGAAATGCGGGTATCTGAATCGAGGTCAAAACCAAGCGAGGCAAAGGCGTCGAAATAATTTGGCTCACCAATTTCTTCATTCAGGACCAGATCAAGATTGCTGCGTCTCGCTGAGACAAGCCAGTCCATACCCCCTTCGCTGGTGAATCCTGAGTTCAGCACCGATGTGTTATAGACACTCAGACCCAACTCAGTTTGGACAGGTTCTTCCGGCATTTTTGAATCGAGCAACATGAGTCCACTCATATCGTCGCCGAAATCTGTTGGAAAACCGCCCGTATAAACCTGGATGGCAGATACCGTATTGGCCCCGATTGAACTGAACAAGCTGTGGAAATCACGAATGTGAAAAGCTTCCAGCAGTTGATTTCCATTCAAATAGATACTGGTTTCATTTTCCAGTCCACCACGAATATGGGACTTCGATGAAAACCCACTGGCTGCAGTGCCCTGAAGGCGATGAACCGCCCGGATGGGGTCCTCTCCGAGTTTTGGCAAAGCCTGGATAGCTCTCTGATCAATGTAAAACTGTGAATTGGAGAACAGAACATAACGACTGGCAGAAATAGCCAGTGGCTCGAGAGTGAAGGGGCCAGGTTCCAACTCGATGGAGAGGATTTCAAGACCACCCAACTTAATATCGACGTAAGAAGTGACAGGCAGATAGCCATCCAGTTTCACGGTAACAGCGTATTTACCAGGCTTGGCCGGTGCAAAATTGAATGTATCTGCACGGTATTTTTTCCGCAGCTCGCTGTCCGGTTTGGTAGTGACCTTCAATTGCTCGAGTTCTGCCTCGTTACGCACTCCGCTGATTGTCACCCACAAAGATGGGTCAGGGGCGCCATCCGATTGAGTGCTGGTTTTAACAACAAAGTATTTATTCTCAACCTGCATTAATTCCAAACCATGTGGTCGCAGCATGGATTCAATAATCTGCACGGGCCCTAGGTTTTCGGGCTCGGTCAGAATAGTCATTTCGGGAGTAATGAAGTTGCTGCTGTAATAAATCTCAAGGCCTTGAGTGGAGAAGAATTCCAACACTTCCAGGATCGGTTTACCGACCAAGGATCCCGCAGCCGAAATTGGTTGTTTGGACTCAGCAGGGAGAATGCTGTTTGTTACAAGCAGACAGAGCAACAAGCACAAGGGTTTCAAAAACTGGAGCCTGAATCCGAATTCAAGATTTTTGTCTGATGCAAATATGAGTCAGGCCTGTCGAGTTCAAATCCTGCGTAGTATTGCAGGTGGTCTGCTGTAAGTTCAAGTGGATGTTCAGGTTAGACAAACGCACCGAGAGGGGAGGGCTTGTTCGTGCAAATTATCAGGGCCGAATATTACAAAAGACAACGCGACGGTACTTCTTAACGCTCAAGAAAAATGTGAATGGTACCATCCTGCTCCTCCCAGGAAAGATCATTGGTTTGTAGTATAAGGTCCAAAGCTAACATAGGCTCCATGTCGAGGTGTTTTCCATGGAGAACCGTACCTTTTGCGACCGTCCTTGCTTCCACGGATTCGAAAGTCATTTTTTTGCCGGTTTCCCTGCAGAACCATTCCAGAAAATCATTGAGCGACCGACCTTCGATATCATAACCGGGGGCCAGTTGTTCTATCCAAGTCCACAATGTTCCATGGCTCTGAATCAATTCAGAGCGAAAAATTCCTGAAGCGTCCAGATTACCTTTTTGGCCATAAGAAACGGTGTGAATCTGGTTGCCATCGTTAACCTCAACCCGACCTTCCCGAACCAACACCTGGACGGCTTCGTTGCTGCTGGCAACGATAAATTGCGTACCTATATGCTTGACGGTTCCAAATTGGGTATCAATTTGCAATGCACAATTCTGGCTGGCTGGTGGCCTGGGTTGGGTATCGATATAAAGCCGGCCTGATACCAGATCGAGTCGACAGTCAGAAAGAAGCCTTAACTCAGTATCCTGATCTGCTCGTACTTGATTTTGCGAGCTGCCCAACTGGAACGAGAGGCCCGCATTTGAAGCCGTATTCAATAACTGACCGGCAAATAACGGAGTTTTCTGACCGCCCCGCTCAAGCGAGATCTGACGCTCTTTTCCAGTCACGGTTACTTCACCAAAAAACTTCACTACCGAACCCACGGCGGATCCCTGGTCCGTTGGCTCTGAAGATCTGAAAAACAGGGGCTGAATGAGCAGGACCAGTAATACCGAAGCGGCCATTGCAAAATATGTGAATCTCTTTCGCCGCTTTATGACCTCACGTTGAATTTCCAGTTGCTTTTCAACATGGAGAAATATCTCCCGCTCGATTTCAGCAGGCGGTTGAGGCCGAGATTCAACGTCACTGAACATCGATTCGAATACTTTATCGATTTCATCAGGTTTATTGTCATTTCCAGCTTTCGTTTCCATGAATTCTGCCTATCCTTAGAACTTTGGTTTGCTCAGTTCAGAATGCACAGCCTGAAAAGCCATACGGGCGCGAAACAACATTGATTGCGCCGCCTGGTGTCCAATATTCAGCCTTTCAGCGATTTCATTAATGGATAATCCTTCGATGTATTTCCATTCGATAACGTTGCTGTACTGTGTTGGTATCCTGTCCAGGGCCTGGTGAATCAATAAGGTCTTTTGATTTCTGCCGTAAACATCGTCTGGCCTCTCGACACTTGGTTCATCTGCAGCACTCAAAGACGTGTCGAGATCAGAATTGTTCCCATGCAAGACAATATTTTTCTGGTATCTGGATTGCTTTATCAGGAAGTCGTGAGCTTCATTGTTACAAATGGAGCACATCCAGGTGAAAAGCGAGGAATCGCCTCTGAACTTGTGAATATTTAGAAATACTTTAATCAAGCTATTTTGCACAACTTCTCTGGCAACCTCGTGATCCCCGGACACACGGTCAATAGTGAAACGATAGAGGCGCGGAAAATATTCATCGAAAAATATTTTCAGTTCCGAACGGTTCCCGCTCAAGACGGCCTGTACTAACTCTTTATCTTTTGCGTCTTTTAGCACAAAAGTGGTTTGCCTCTTATCTGTTAGACGACCTTGCAGAGCGAATCATTCGGAAAATGAACATACTGTTTCATTCTCGCAAGACCTTTAGTTCCACCTGATTATTACAGGAATCGTGACATTCGGGAGGGCCCGTACATTTGCAGCCAGAAACCATTCTATTTTGCCATCAGAAGTTAGGCGAAGTTGGGAAGAAAATCATTCCCGAGAATTCAACTTATTGCAAATCTGCATGACTCGCTTGAACTGTGGCGGTTCGAGTAGTCCGGTGGCAGTTTTGACATGGATTTCACAAAGCGGTCAGAAAATCCTGATCCACCGAAACTGATATTGGCTCAAGTACTTACGCTAAACCCCGAGGAGATTCGAAACAAAAAATCGCCATCTGCACGGCCCGGCTGATCTTGCTCACCAATTCATGCCTATGCTGCTCATGGAAAGTTGGGGATATTTAATGAAGCGGTAATCAGCGGCAAACGTGATCCTGTTAGTGTGCAGCTGATAATGGTCATTAAATCGCTCACCTGGCCGCCATTGGTTAGCCCGAAGTTTCTGAAGTTTGCAGCTGTTACTGTGCACAGCCTCTTACTGTGTTCAGCTTGTGCAACCTACATTCCCGCACCGGTCGATCCCGAAGCCATTGCAGCCGGTCAGGCAGTTGCAGCCATTGATACGGAAGAATTGAGCGTCAGGCTGCAGCGCTATGCGCCTGACTATCAATGGGATGGAAGCTCCTGGGATAGCCTTGCTCTGGTCGAAGCTGCGCTGGTAACGAACCCGGAATCCAGGCGGGTCCTGGCCACGTTTAAATCAGCGGTAGCTGCGGCCGAGGCTTCTCGCCAGGCGCCTGGCCCCACTTTGAACCTGCTCACCGAATACGCCTCTGCTCCAGCATCGGTTTCAAACTGGTTGTTGGGTGTGGCAGGTGATGCTGTGCTGGATGTGGGAGGCCGCCGCCAGGGCCGATTGCAAGCAGCGAATATCGCGCAAAAACAAGCCCAGCTTGATTATATGGCAGAACTCTGGGGCATTCGAATGGCGGTGCGCAAAGCCGCTGTTGCGAAGCATTTTGTCGAAATGGAAGTTGACTTGGCCAGTCGCCTGGTGAATGTACGACTCCAGCAATTCGAGGTCACCCAACGGAAAACCATGGCGGGAGAAATCAGCCGGACGACGTTTCCGTTTCCGCTGCGCTTTCTGCTGGCCGCAGAGCCAAATGCCCTGACCGAGGTGCTGGCCGTGGTACAGCGCGGCATTGCAACGTTTCTGATCAGACGGGCCGGGTTCACCGTGGCCTCGGGTGCAAAGACGGGCGCCGTCACCCTGATTCAGCGTTTCGGCTCGGCGCTCAATCTGAACCCCCACTTGCACATGCTGTTCCTGGATGGGG
>CAYYCX010000006.1:0-16098 GCA_964470455.1 uncultured Wenzhouxiangellaceae bacterium | reverse complement strand
AGGCTCGGATACTTTCAAATTTCCCGAGAAAGGTGCTTAAAACTTCTTATACGCGCTGGCGCCGTCATAATTACAGGTGATGGTGCCAGCGCCAATGTTCACCCGGTCGCCTACCTGTGTATCACCCACATAACTGAGGTGATTGGCTTTGCTGTTTTCACCCAGGCGGCTATTCTTCACTTCTACAAAATTGCCGATGCGTGAGCCGGCAGATAATTCCGTGCCCGGGCGCAAACGCGCGAACGGGCCGATCTCGCAGGCGCCGGTGGTTTGCACGCCTTCCAGCACGCTGTAAGCCTTCACGATGGTGCCGGCTGCCAACCGGCAATCGGCCAGCACGCAACCGGGGCCCAGCACCACGCCATCACCGAGTTCGTTGGAGCCTTCCAGCACCACGTTGATGTCGATTACCACGTCACGGCCTACCGTAACTTCGCCCCGCACATCAATGCGCGCCGGGTCCAACAGGGTGACGCCCCTTCTCCATCAACTCATCCGCACGGCGCTGGCGGTAACGATGCTCCAGCGCCGCCACCTGGCGCCGGTCATTGGCGCCCTGCAGGTCGCGCGGATCCGGCGCCTGCACGGCCCGGATTTCAAACCCCTGTTTGTAGGCCTTGGCGAAAATATCGGTCAGGTAATACTCATTCTTGCTGTTGGAGCATTCCAGTTGTTGCAGCCACTGCCGCAGCGCGCCGGCCTGGGCGAGGATGATGCCGGTATTCACTTCATGAATGGCGCGTTGCGCCGGCGTGGCGTCCCGTTCTTCAACAATGCCATTCACCCGCCCGGTGCGGTCGCGCTCGATGCGGCCATAACCTTTGGGGTCGTCCAGCAACATGGTGAGCACCGCCAGAGACGGTAACGGGGCCAGCAACATCTGCTGCAATACGGCTGCGGTGATCAGCGGGTGATCGCCCAACAGCACCAGCACATGCGCATCGTCCGGCACGCCGGGCATGGCCTGGTCGGTAGCATGGCCGGTGCCACGGCGTTCAGCCTGCTCGACCCACTTGACCCGAAATCCCTGGCAGGCTTCACGCACCTGTTCAGCGCCACTGCCAATCACCACGTGAATGCCCGCTGGCTGCAGTTCACCGGCCGTCTGCAGCAAATGCGCCAGCATCGGCTTGCCACCCACCGGGTGCAGTACTTTGGGCAGCCGCGATTGCATGCGCGTGCCTTCGCCAGCCGCCAGGATAATGATGTGCAGACTTTCGCTCACGGCAGTGAGAGTGCTCCAGTAACAGGGATGCGACAGTATAGCCGGATCACAATTTTGGCACTATGAAAGCAGGCCCAAAGGGCCGGAAAGCGTTGAAAATCTGGCGATCCAGGGGTGATTTTGAATCCCCATGCCCTTGTTTTAACTATAAATCATGCTTGCGCCGACGTATCCGCGTTGGAACTGATGGACTGCATGAAATCCTCAATAAAGAACGCCGCGAGTTCTGACCGGCCTTCCAGCCCGGCTTTCTTGTATACCGCCTGAGCCTGTTGGCGCACGGTGCGTTCACTGGTGCCGCGGGCATCGGCGATTTCTTTCAGCCTCAGCCCTTTGAGCAACAACAGGGCGACTTCACGTTCGGCCAGCGTCAGGTTCCAGGCGTCGAAATCCTGTTCAATCTGCGCGTGAATGCCCGCCAGCGCTTTTTCCAGCTCTTCGGTGCGCTGGATGACCTTGCCGGTGGCTTCTTCAAACGCGTGCTGCAAACCTTCTTCGCGGTTGTGCGCCTTTCGGCTTTGATAAAACATGATAACAATCAAAAGAACGGAAATGATCGCCAGTACCAGCACCCAGACATAACGGCGGGCCAGTATCCGGTTGATGTTGTTGGCGCCAACATCCTGCCCGGCTTTCATGGATTCAAGCGTGGAATAAATCCCCTCCTGCTCCTGGCGCACAAACTCGGCAAATGATGCACCGGCCAGATAAGCATCCTGCCAGTGGTAGGTTTCCAGCTGCTCTTTCCAGACGGGACTGGCAACCATTTTTTCCAGCACATCCAGCAGCGCCGCCCTTTGTTCCGTGCTGATGCCGGGTGGCGCAAACACACCGCGCCAATTGACGTGCCTGATTTGAATGCCCAGGTCTTCAAGGCTGCTGACCGGTGACAGGTCACGGGCATCATCATTATCTGCGACAGCAATAATTCTCAATTGGCCCGCGGTAGCCAGCTCTTCAAACTCGCTGAAGCCGCTGATACCGACGTCATATTTGCCCTGGACCAGGGTTTCGCCCACCGTCCCGCCACCGGGTAAACCGGTGTAATGCAGGCGCTCGGGGTTGATTCCCAGCGCTGTGGCAATCTCAAACAGGTTCAGCTCATCCACGCCAGCGCGTGAACCACCCACCCAGGTTACCGATTCAGGCGCGGCCGCCATGGCTTCAACCAGGTCATCCAGGGATTTGATGCCGGATTTTGCCGGAACAGCGAGCACAGCCCGATCCACCGTCAACCGCGCCAGTGGCGTGGTGTCCAGCAGTGAAACCGCGGACCGGTTCTGCACCACAGCGCCGATCGTGAACATGCCGCCAACCAGCAGCGCGTTGCCCTGGCCACGGCGCGCAGAGGTAAATTGCGCCAGGCCGATCAGGCCTCCGGCGCCGGGACTGTATTCAATCTCAACTTCGGCTGCGCCGCCCGACACTTTCAGCGCCTCAACCATGGCTTTGGCCGTCAGATCCCAACCACCGCTGCGCTCAGCCGGAACCATCAGGTAAATTTTCTCAAACGCTTCCTGGGCTGAGAGTGTGCTGCAACATAACAGCCAGAAAATTCCTGACCAGCAGGCCAACTTCAGGTTCAGCGATGAAACTATTCGTAGCACTTCAGTTTTGATCCCCGCTCGCGCTATCAAAGAGCCATTCATTCTAGTGCATTCACACGGGTGGATAGTTTTTTGCTGATTTCTTTCCCAAAACGCGCCACATGGGGGGAGCAAGCAGTACAACCAATGCCATGCCCCAAAGCAAGAGCGACAAGGGGCTCGCAAAGAGAATTCCGAGATCACCGTCGGAAATTGAAAGAGCCCGTCGCAAGTTCTGTTCCATCAGCTCCGCGAGCACGAAACCCAGGATGATGGGGGCCGTCGGGAAGTCCAGCTTGCGCAGGATATATCCCACAACGCCCAGGAATACCATCAACAGCAGGTCAAACGTGGAGCTGTGCACGGCATAAACACCGACAAAACTCGCAGCTGCAATAATGGGCACCAGCACCGAATTGGGAATGGCCAGCATGCGCGTAAACATCCCGATCATGGGGATGTTCATGATCACCAGGAACACATTGGCGATGAACAACGAAGCGATCAGGCCCCAAACCACATCCGGTTGGTTTTCCAGTAACAAAGGACCGGGCGTGATGTTGTAAAGCGTCAGTGCACCCAGCATGACCGCCGTGGTGCCACTGCCCGGGACACCCAGGGTGAGCATGGGAATGAATGAGCCGCAGGCTGAAGCATTATTGGCCGCTTCCGGCGCAGCGACACCGCGTATATCTCCATTGCCGAATGTTCCGTCCTGGCCAGCGAGTTGCTTTTCACTGGTGTAGGCAATGGCGCTGGCAACCGTGGCGCCGGCGCCTGGCAGGATGCCGATACCAAAACCCATCAGTGCCGAGCGGACCATGGATAGCCACGAACGGCCTAGCTCCTGGGCATTGAAAAGCTTGCGGCCGGTCAGTTGACGCACCGCACTGCCAAGGTGCGTTTGTTCCAGCATCACCAGGATTTCGCTGATTGCAAACAGGCCTATAACAACCACGATGAACTGAACGCCATCGCTCAGGTGAACGTTGCCGAAGGTCAAACGGTAGACGCCGGTGCCTGAATCAATTCCCACCATCGCCAGCGACAGGCCCATCATGCATCCGAGCAGAGCCTTGGCAGGCTTCCCGCCCAACATTCCACCCAGGGTCGCAA
The DNA here is from genome assembly GCA_964470455.1 of uncultured Wenzhouxiangellaceae bacterium. Lineage (GTDB taxonomy): Bacteria > Pseudomonadota > Gammaproteobacteria > Xanthomonadales > SZUA-36 > JAWXBM01. The sequence goes on along the minus strand of CAYYCX010000006.1, from coordinate 12,171 downwards.
TGGCAAAAACCATCAGGGCAAAATATTCGGCTGGGCCGAAATTCAGGGCCCAGCCCGCCAGCACCGGGGCGAACAGGGTCAAGCCGATGGTGGCGGTAATCGCGCCAACAAACGACGCCACGGCGGATATGGACAGGGCGATACCTGCCTTGCCCTGCCTGGCCATGGGGTGTCCGTCCAGCGTGGTCATGATGGCGCCGGCATCGCCGGGAACATTCAGGAGAATGGCCGAAATCCGGCCGCCATACTCGCAACCCATATAAACGGCGGCCAGCAGGATCAGCGCCGATTCGGGCGGCAGGTGTATGGCGAAGGCAATGGGTAAAAGAATGGCCACACCGTTAATGGGGCCCAGCCCCGGCAGTAGCCCCAATACCGTTCCGGCAAAGCATCCCACAGCCGCCAGCAGCATGTTCAGTGGCTGGAGGGCTACCAGGAATCCCTGGCCCAGGTGCGAAAAACTATCCACCACTCACACCCAAGCGGCCAGCCTGCTGGCGGGCAGGCTGACTTCCAGGACACGGTCAAATAGCAGATAACCACCAAGCCCGATCGCAACCGCTGTTATCAGGGCGCTCCACCAGCGGCCACCAAACAACATGCCGACTGCCCAGACCATCAGGATGGTGGCCACCGGAAAACCAAGCACTTCAAAGAACTGCGCATAGGCCAGCAGAACCAGAACCAGGTACAGGCCTTTGCCCAGCAGGCCTTTGGCAGGCCAGTGAATATCCTGATCCGGCTTCAGTATGATTACCAGGCAGCAAAGCGCCATCAGGCAGGCCAGCAGGACCGGAAAAGCCCGGGGGCCCACCGGCTCATAGGCGAAAGGCACGGTCAGCATCATCATTTGCGCAACGATGAGCACACAGACGCAAATCCAGGCCAATGCAAAAATCCGGTCACTCACAAACACCGACCCTCACTGGCTGGCTGGATCTGAAAGAAGGGAGGCCATCTCAATGCGAGCCGGATGCTTCAGCTTCATTGAGGCCGAATTCGTTTACCAGTTCGCGATAGTGCTCCATGCGTTTCTTGATTTCGGCATCCAGCTGTTCACCGGTTTTGGCGTAGGGAAACATGCCAAACTCTCGTCGCAGCCTGTTGAATTCGGGATCTGCCATGATGGTATCGAAATTTTTTGTCCACCAAGCGTACGCCGCATCACTGACATTTGCACCCGTGTAGAACCCGCGCAGAATCGGCCAGCTGAACTCATAACCCTGTTCACGAGCCGTTGGAATGTTTTCGAAAGGCTCGGGCAGGCGCTCATCGGACATGACAGCCAGTACGCGCAGTTCACCCGCTTCAAACAAGCCCTGGACTTCTGAGATATCACCCGAGTAGGCCTGGATATGACCACCCAGCAAGGCGGTCTGGGCCTCACCACCACCCTCAAATGGCACATAACGCATGGCGCGATAATCCACTCCGGCTGCTCTCGCGATCAAGGCGCTTTTCATCCAGTCCTGGCTGCCGACGGTTCCGCCGGCGCCAAACACCACGGCGGTCGGATCCTGCTTGAGACTTTCAATCAGCTGGGCCAGGTTATCGAACGGTGAATCGGCCCGCACCGCCAGCATGCCATAGTCGATACCGGTGGCGGCCACCCAACGGACATCATCTTCGCTGTAGCGGCCGAATTTGCCCTGCGCCAGGTTCAGCAATGAACCGCCCGAAAAAGCGACAATCAGGTTGCTGTCATCGGAGCGCTGGGCCGCCACGGTGTTATAACTCACGGCGCCGATCCCGCCAGGCTGGTAGGTCACTCTCATCGGGCGATCCAGGATGCCAGATTCCAGCAGGGCTTTCTGCGCGAGCTTACAGGTGAGATCAAAGCCTCCACCTGGCTTTGATGGGGCGATGCATTCGGGTCGTTCCGGATGGCCGTTGTCGGCCACAGCGCCATCGTTTGATCCTGAGCCACAGCCCAACAGCAGCACAAACACCAGGCCTGCCGCCAGACACCGTTGTGAGATCAAAGACCTGGCCTTCCAGACGAAAAGCCGATTTTTACGTCAACTTTGAATAGTAATGGCACATCAACCATTTTAAAGATCCTCAGGTTCCTGCAAAGTGCCCCCAGTTTTGCATCAGCGAAACACTGCAGCATCCGCCAAGTGTCGGGTCAAGACGGCTGGCCCGCTGCGAAAGCCCCCGGGGCGTAATACCTAAGACGGATATGGCGGATGGCGAGCGCCTGTAGCGGAATTTATAGGCCCAGGCAGCGGGTCATGGGGTTCAAGCCACATTCCTGATTCGTGCAAACCGTCTGAAGGATACGACCGCCAGAAAAAACCGATCCGACCCGGTCACGGGCACGATCCCGGTGATTGCAGTTGAACAACCGATGCAATCAGGTTCGGCCTGTGGTGGAAAACAGGAAAAATCCGCAATTCGGGCATACGTCATTTGCCCTATGCCGGGCAATCCGGAAGGCACATTGCGAAATTGTATAGAAATTCTCAGAACGTCAAACCGGGTTTGTAATCAATGACTACCGGGGCTTGCAGAGCATTGTGCCTGACGGTTTTCATTCTCCGGCAGTATTTAGTCAAGATGCCGGATGGCATGCAGATCGCCTCGTTGCAATACTGTCGGCAAATCTGAGCCACTTGTATGAATAGCCGGGAAACCGGGAGTGAGGTATCACAATGCCTGGATATGGAAGGGAAGTTTCGGATTCTGTTTCAACCATCCCTGGTAACAGAGTTGCGTCAAACAATCGCCTGGTTACCAGTTACCTGGCATTGATTGTTGGCCTGGTCTGGCACTCAAGTATCCTGGCCGCGCCGCCTGATTCTGGCCTGGCAGCCGAAATTGTCTTTCTCAAGAACCAGATCAACCAGGTCCAGCTTGAGTCACAGCAAAAGCTGCAAGCCCTGCAGCAGCAGACAGACGAACAGATCGCCGAGCTGCAAACCCGGATTGACCAGCTCACTGCGCCGCTCATTGTACCAAGGGCCGCAAACGAAGCGCCCAGCACCGCCGCAGCCGTAAAGCCTGAACCCGCAACCGGCCCCGCATCAAAGTTCGCTGTCAGCGGCGACTTCCGGCTGCGTTACGAATACAACTCGGATTTCGGCGCCATAGATTCCTCGGACAGGGGTGTATTGCGCGGACGCCTGCAAGGCAAGTACGCCCTGGATGATACCTGGTCACTGGGCGCCCGGCTGGTGACCGGTGACCCGGACAACCCCAGAACCGCCGATGTGACGCTGGGTGATTTTGCCGAAGACCTGGAATTGAGCCTTGACCAGGCTTACCTGGACTTCAATCACAAAGGCCTGTTCCTGACTGGCGGCAAATTTGCCAAACCCTTCAGGTCCACGGAACTGGTGTGGGACGGCGACGTGAGCCCGGTAGGCGCCGGTGGCCGGCTGGTGCTGCATTCGTCAGAACCGTGGTCAGCAACCGCCGCAGGCCTCTGGTTTGATATTGATGACCCCACCCTGGCTGCCAGCAGCGATATGGCCGGCGGCCAGCTGTCACTGGACCTCAGCCCTGCCAATAACTGGCAGCTCTCGCTCAGCGGCGCCTATTTCGATTACGAACTCGCGCCGCTCAGCGCACAGGGTAAACTCAGCCCACGAGGTAATTTCATCGGCGCCGATGGCCGGTATGTTTCCGATTTCAACCTGCTGGACATCATGGGAACTGCGGAATACGCTGGGCTGGGGCCGGATTGGCCAGTACGCCTGGTGGCAGACTACGTGAAGAACACCGGCGCGGAAGTGCCGCAGGACCAGGGTTTTGGAGCCGACCTGTTCCTGGGTCATTTGGCCGAAGCCGGGCATTTCCTGCTGCACTATGGCTACACCCAGGTGGAAACCGATGCAGTGCTTGGCCTGTTCTCAAACGACAACATTCCGCTCGCAACCAATTACGAACTGCACACCGTTTCGGTGGACTATCGCTTCAGCGAACACGGTTTCCTGGGCCTGACCGAATACCTGTACCGCTGGCTCGATCCCGTCCTGGACGGCATCAGGCTGAATGACGACTGGGGTTCGCGCACCCGTTTGAACCTGTATTTCCAGTTCTGAGACCACTGACCCACCACAAATTCTGCTGAGGACACAACGACATGAGCGACAATAAATTGCACTACGTCTGGGATGCCGGAACCCGCTGGTTCCACTGGATCAACGCCATCAGCGTACTCATGCTCATGGGCCTTGGCCTGCTGATCCTGAATGCCAGCTCGTTTGGCATACCCAACCCGGGTAAAGCTCTGCTGAAAACCATCCACGTACTGGTGGGTTATGTCTTTGCCATCAACCTGCTGTGGCGTTTCGCCTGGGCCTTCCTGGGCAACTCCCATGCGCGCTGGCGCAGCATCCTGCCTGGAGGCAAAGGCTATTTCGCCGAGCTCAGGGACTACTGCCAAAGCTACTTCAGCTCCAGCCCGAAGCGCTACCTGGGCCATAATCCGCTCGGCAGGCTGGCAGTCGCAGCCATGCTGTTGCTGATGACCATCCAGATGCTGACCGGCCTGTTCCTGGCTGGCAGCGATGTCTTTTATCCACCTTTCGGGCATTGGATTGCGCAATGGATTGCTGCTCCCGGGGTCGACCCAGCCACACTCCAGCCCTACTCCGTAGAAACCTACAACGCGGCCGCCTATGAACAGATGCGGGCCATCCGCAAACCCCTGGCAACCCTTCACCTGTATTCCTTTTACAGCCTGGCCGTATTGGTATTCCTGCACCTTTTGGCAGTGGTAGTGGCGGAACTGCGCGAGCGCAGCAGCCTGGTTTCGGCGATGATTGGGGGCCACAAGTCCGGCAATTTCGATAAAGTTGAAACGGAAAGCGATAACTAATCCAAGATTTTGGCATCGTTGCTATTTGAATTTTTTCAAAGATAGTTAAATGCAACACTGCTTATGATTCTCACATAAGCCACAACAAATGTGGCTTATCGGCCCAGCTCGCCCTCAAATCCTTATATACCGGTCGGTTTTGCCTGCAAATTCAAATTTTTTGATTGTCGCAGTAGGCGTACATGCCGGGCATAGGCTGTTTGACTTATGCCCAGAAATCAGATTGATGCCAATGACGGATGGATGAAAGTGAATTCATGTGGAACTGTTCCATACATCCCGGCTATAGCGAGAGTTGAATCGAGCCTGGCTTAACCGCGAATAAGTTCTTTGTGGAGGTTAGTGGGCGTCAATTTGTAGATCAGATGGCGCAACCAGCTCTTTACAGTCAATCAACACTTACATACACACAACGAGAGCAAACCTATGAATTTGACCAAACGTCACCCATCGAATAATCAGATACTCTCTGGAAGCTTCTTTATGAAACGAGTTTTAGGAACAGCGTTGTTAACCATGTTCTCCGTGAGCATTCAAGCCCAAACCACGAACGATGAAGAAAACGTGCTCGAAGAAGTTGTTGTTCAGGGGTCCCGAGTTCCGGCAAGTGTCGCTGATTTCCCGGGTTCGCTTACCGTTATCAATCCTGAAGACATCGATGCTCAACGTGCGTTAGGTGCCGATATCGGCACCATATTGGCCTATGAGGTACCGGGTCTGGCCACGGCGTCTGGGGGTGTTTCGAGTTTTGAAATGTCACTTCGTGGTCGCAACATTTCGGTATTGATTGATGGTGTTCCTATTACGGCAGTATTGCGGCCCGCCGGACGAGACCTTATTTCGCTCGACCCCTCTGCGGTAGAGCGGATTGAAGTCATTCGAGGCGCATCCGCCCTATACGGTAATGGTGGCTCTGGCGGTGTGGTCAACTACATTACAAAAAATGTAAATACGGATGGTACCCGATTTACTACGGATGTCAGTGCCGGTGTATCTTTAACTCACCTTGGCGACAGCTTTCGGCCACGCATACTGCAAATCATTGAAGGGCAGCATAATTCCTTCGATTACATCGTAACCGCGTCATATGAAGACGTGCCTTCATTCTGGGATGCAGATGGTGACCGGATTCCCCCTGCGCAAAGTTATAACGGTGGCCTGCCGGACTCCAAAATCCAGAACTACTTCATCAAGCTTGGAAATAACTGGGGCGATAAGCGGCTGGAAGCCAGTTTCCTGTATTACGACCAGGCACAAGATACTGAATATGGTTCCGTCTCCGGAAGCGTAGCGAACCGGACCAAGACAACGGCTGCATTGGGTGCGATAGACCCCCGTTCGGCGCCAGAAGGCACTGACAACACTGTTGCCAATATTGTTTACTCCGATGCGGATGTTTGGGGTAGCTCATTACGCATTCAGGGGTACTACCAGCAAACCGACCAGGTTTTTGCCTATTTGGCCAATCGCTTCGGTGGCAGTCAGTCTTACGTAGATTCGGAAAAAAAGGGAGCCCGGCTTGACATCAACACACCACTTCAACTGAACGATAATCTGAATGGTTACGTTTTATGGGGTCTTGACTTTACCAACGACAACACTCTGCAACCCCTGTTGGACGGACGTGTTTTTGTCCCAGCATTGGAACAGGATTCCATCGCCGAATTCGCCCAGCTGAATCTGGACTTGACCTCCTGGCTTAACGTGCAAGCTGGCATCCGAAACGAAGACATGGATGTGAAGGTACAGGACTTTGTGTCCCTTACCACTGGAGTCGCAATTAATGGCGGTAGCATTGACTATGGCGCGACTGTGTATAACGCAGGCACTATATTCCACCTGACTGAAACAGTAGATGTCTACGCTGCGTGGTCACAGGGTTTCTCTGTAAGTGATATCGGAGTTGTGTTGCGGCAGTCGTCCAACCCAAACGTGGTTACAGAAGTTGCTCCTGAAGCGGTTGAATATGACAACTATGAGATAGGCATCCGGCTTAACGGTGATGTTGTGAGTGGTGAATTGGTTGCGTTCAAGTCTGAATCTGACCTCGGCACAAATTTTGTGCCAGACCCAAACAATGTTGAGGCATTGATCGTTCAGCGTCGGCCTGAAGAAGTTACAGGTGTGGAATTTTCAGTGCAAGCAGTGCTTGGAGAAGACTGGCGCACTGGTGGAACGATAACTTACTTAAAGGGAGTTGTGGATAATAACCAGGACGGAGACTTTAATGATCCGTTCGAATATTTGGACAATACCCGGATTCCGCCAGTCAAAGTTACAGGCTATCTCGAATACGACATCACGGATAACTGGAATATGAGAGCTCAGTTCCTGTATTCGGGAGAGCGTGACAAATTCAATGACAATCGCACGACTTTTGGCCTTGGTGCACCCGAAGAATTCCTCACGTTCGATCTGCTGACTTCGTTCCCGGTTGGCCCCGGCCAAATGTCAGTCGGCATTGCAAACCTGTTTAATGAAGATTACTACGGCAATTACGCCCTGGCGCAGAACAATGCCCTGAGGCAGGCCAAGAAACAGGGTACAACTGCCACATTCAGTTATCGGATCACTTATTGACCAGATTGCTGGAGTTATTCCTTTAGCAGCAAGCGGCGATCCAGTCGCTTGCTGCTATGCCTTCCGAAAGGATTTGCTCAATTGAGACAGATCTTTCTCACATGTCATCACAGGAAGCAATTCGACCTATCAACACACCTGCAACAGGATAGAACTATGAGATTTCAAGCTGTCGCACCACTGACTTTCCTCCTCATCGCCGGTACCTGTTTGGCCAGTTCGGACCACGTTAATCCACAGGCAGACTTGATTCTTTACAACGCACGCGTCTGGACTGGCGATGATCGGATACCTGCAGCACAGGCGGTTGCGACTCATGGATCGAAAATTCTGGGAGTCGGCACCAACAAAGAAATGGCCACATTTCGCAGTAACAAAACCCATTCGATAGATTTGCAGGGGAAAATGCTGATCCCGGGATTCATCGATGGCCACACACACTTCGAAAATGCTACAGACTGGTTCTTTGAAGCCCGGCTGATTGATGTCGACAGCGAAAATGTGATGCTCGAACGCATCGCCGAAGTCGTCCAGCAGGTACCTGAAGAATTCTGGATTACGGGCACTGACTGGGGTGGCCTGACAGCCCGTAAGAAATGGTCTGCAGGCGACAAGGACTACGCGGCTTTTGAACCGGATTTGGCTAGAGTGGACCAGATCAGTGGCAATCATCCACTGTTGTTGACTCGTCATGATGGCGCCGTGTTCGTTAACTCGGCGGGCTTGAAGCTGCTTCGCATCACTCCCAAGAAGCCAAATCCTTCTGGTGGCGAAATCCAGCATGATGCAACCACCGGCCAGCTGACCGGCATGCTTTTTGGTACAGCAGGTCAAATAGCGATTCGTAGTCTTCCACCCAAGGCCAGGGTGCGTACTTTGTATGCAGCACGCGAGCTAGTGAAGCAATTAAATGCGTTTGGAATTACCAGCATCCATGATATTGCCCGGCTTGACGCAGTTTCCCAGACGCATGTTTTCCATGCCAATGTTGAACGCAGTTACAGCGACGAAAGCATTTTTGAAGATCTGCGAGATAGCGGTGACTTGACTGTTCGAGTCTACCCGCTGTTGCCGTTGGCTAATGCAAGCTCTTTGGCGGAGCTGGGCGTTTACCCAGGTTCAGGGGACGAGCTTATCCGGTTCGGAGGACTGAAAGCATTTATCGATGGAAGCTTGATGTTCGAGCCCTGGTCCAATAATCCAAACTATGCGGGGGATTTCACATTCCGGGTTGTAAATGAAGATGCCATGCTGGCTGATATCATCGCCGCGGATAAACTGGGTTTTGACATAGCGACGCACGCTTATGGGGACAAGGCTCATTGGTTGATGCTCAACTGGTATGAGGAGGCAGCGAGGATCAACGGCCCCAGGGACAGGCGTTTCCGATTGATCCATGCGCTGTATCCTGCTGAACAAGAGATTGAGCGCGCTGGAAAATTTGGTGCTGTCGCCGATGTTACACCGCTCTGGACGGTAACTGACCGGCACTCCTCCGAGAATCAGTTAGGGCCAAACAGGATTAATACTGCCTATGCGTGGCGGGACATGATTAATCATGGAATGAAACTGAATCTGGTCTCTGACTGGCCTGGCTCATATGACAAAACGGAATTGACTCCGCTCAATCCGCTGGAAAACATCTATTACGCCGTAGCACGTCGTGCCATAGGCGCGGAACCCGAATCCGCTTGGCGCCCTGAACAGACCTTGTCGATTGAGGAGGCGCTGCGAGCATATACCGTAAACCCTGCCTGGTCGTCGCATGAAGAAAATATCAAGGGATCGATCACCAAGGGCAAGCTGGCGGACCTGGTGGTTTTGTCCGGGAATATTCTCAGCCTACCTGTAGAACAGTTGCCGGCAACCACTGTGGTAATGACGGTATTCAATGGGCAGGTCGTTTACTCAACAGGTGAATTGAAATGATCCTATTGCGACCACTGGCCATTTCCGCTGCTGCTTTTCTCTTCGCAACTTCGCTTAATTCCTGGGCAAGTGGCGCATCGGCGGACCTCATTTTCCACAACGCACAGGTTTGGTCAGCTGATGACTCGGTGAGGCAGGCTGAAGCCGTTGCAATCAGGGGCAATCACATACTTGCGGTCGGACCCGATGAAGCCGTGCTGCGAACCCGGGGGCCAGATACCCAAGTTGTCGATGTTGGCCAACGGCTGATCGTTCCGGGGTTTATTGATGGCCATACACATTTCGAGAATGCCACAGAGTGGTTTTTTGAAGCACGCCTCATGGATATCGACACCCAGGATGGCATGCTGGACCGGCTGCAGGAAGCGGTGAGACGAGTTCCTGAGGGCCTATGGATAACGGGGGGTGATTGGGGTGAAGTAGCTGCCAGACTGGCTCATAAGCGAGGGGAAACTGAGTTCACCTCCTTCATTCCTGACCTGGCGATAATTGACGCCGCCAGCCCAAACCATCCGGTTCTCTTTCGCCGTCACGACGGCAACTATTTCGCCAACAGCGAAGCATTGAAGGTATTGAGGATCGACCGGAACACCCCAGATCCCGGCGGCGGGTCTTATGTGCATGATCCGGAGAGTGGTGAACTGACCGGGATGCTTATGCGAAGAGCTGGTGATCGAGCTGCTCTGGCATTGCCACCCAAATCCATGGCTCGGACCCTCATCGCGGCACGGGCGATTGTGAAGGAGTTGAACCAGTTCGGCATCACCACCATCCACGACATTGCCCGCGTTGCAGAACTCTCCGAACTGCAAATCTATAACACGCATGCAGAACGCAGTTACACCGACATGAATATCTTTAACAACCTGCGCAATGAGAAGTCACTAAGCGTACGGGTTTATCCGCTTTTGGCGCTTGATTCCTGGGAAGGTTTGAAGGGGTTTGGGATTTCACCAGGCTCAGGTGATGAATTGATCCATTATGGAGCGCTCAAGTCCTTTATTGATGGCTCGTTGATGTTCGAACCATTCAACAACCGGCCCAACTACTCAGGTGACTTCACATTTCGTGTGCAGTCTCCGGAGACCACACACAAGAATTTTCTCGGTGCGGATCGTGCCGGCTACGACAATGCAACCCACATGATAGGCGACAAGGCCATTTCGCTGTACCTGGACTGGCTGGAAGAAGCTATTGCACAAAATGGTGCAAGAGATCGCCGTCCGCGAATGATTCATATGGAATATCCAAGATTCAGCGACATACGGCGCGCAGGTAATTTGAAAGCGTTTGCAGACATCACTCCCATCCACATGCTCATGGACGTCAAGGACGTCGAAACCAAGCTTGGGAATGAACGTGCAAAGTCGGCATTTACCGGAAGAACCCTGATAGATAACGGTGTGCTTATCAACCTGGTTTCTGACTGGCCAGGAGATTATTACAAGATCACCGCCAAACCAGTAAATCCGCTCGAAAACATATTCATGGCGGTCGCCCGCAGGTACCCAGCCGAAACCGTTGATGCGTCTTGGCATCCTGAAGAAGGCTTAACGATTGAGGAGGGTTTGCAGGCTTACACCATAAATCCTGCGCATGCGGCCCATGAGGAAGCAATCAAAGGTTCAATAACCCCCGGCAAACTTGCCGACCTTGTTGTGCTGTCAGAGAACATCTTGGATGAGTCACCAGAGAAATTATTGACCACCAAAGTACTGCTTACAGTCTTTGATGGCAGGATTGTCTACAAGAGTGAGAATTGGCTTCCTTGAAAACAATATTTTTCAGTTTGTTGACCGGGCTGGTGCTTGCCATCGCTCCCAAAATTTCAATCGCTGATGAACTGGTGATTTTCACGGTTCCCCAAGGCTTGGAATTCCAAGCCCCAATTCTTGATCAGGTTAATGAATGGATTCGTTCGGGAATCATTTCTGATGCGGAAGTGTTGCAGGGTGTGCAGGACCATGATGCTCAATTTGGGTTGCTCGGCATTTTATACTTTGGGCATCCTGGCGCACGCCAGAACTGGCTAAGCAATTTTAGTGGGCGTTTTCCGGCTGGAACGGAGCTTGCTGAAGTCGATGAACTTGCCAAACTCGGTTCCTCCTCAAGGGATTCATCAGGTACCGTATTCCAGGTTATGGAATACGAGGTCCTGGTGGATCGCCTCGAGTTTGAAGACTACATCGACGGCTACCAGTTGGCAGAGATGCGGATGCGCCACCAAAACGGTGGCCTGAAGCGTTACAGCAGCTTCTATGCCGGGCCAGGATCATCAATGTCATGGCAATCCCTGATCATCATGGAATACCGTGATGAGGCAGCTCTGGCCGCAAGCACGGAAGTGAACAAGGCTCTGGGCCAGGAGCTGATGAAACGGGACCCGCGCTTCGCCAGCTTCAAACTGACCAAGGACGGCATTCGCACCAAGACCGGCACCACGCTTGCCCACGCCATGGCTCTCAATCCGTGAACCCATGACCTGACACACTGCTTCGGCTTTCCCAGCCGGTTCGCAATTCATCGTGATAACCGGGGTATCTGGCGTAATGGCGCGAGCGCAAACGGCACTCGGGCTTTGGGTTCGTTCTATAATTGGCTATGCTTCAACATCCTGGCTATTTGGCGAACGCTGCGCCTGGCATGCTGGAATTGTGGCCCATACGCTTGAACAAACCGTCCAGGCTGGCCATCCGCCTGGTCATTCCGTGCTTGCTGGTTAGCGCTCTGGCTTGCTCCGCCCTGTCCGCAAATACCGTCTCTGAACCCGTCACCAGCCGCACCCTCAACAACGGCCAGCTGATCCTGCAGGACGTGCCGGAAATCCCGGCCAGCCT
>CAYYCX010000005.1:0-111868 GCA_964470455.1 uncultured Wenzhouxiangellaceae bacterium | reverse complement strand
CTCTGTATGGTCGGAACCGATGGCGTTGCTGACCCGTCTTCCAAAGGGCCTTTCATCTACTCCCGAGTCTCCAAAGCCCATCGTGAACGTCTGCAACTGGGTGTGCCGCGCAGCCAGCGCGGCGATCAGGCCCGAGTCCAGGCCACCTGATAGCAGAATGCCTACCGGCACATCGGCAACGAGGTGGTCCGCCACTACCGTGTGCAGCGTTTCGTAGGCATGCCGAACCCGATCTGTCTGCGAAATTGTTTGAACTGGCTCCTGCAAACCCGGAAGAAAAAACGGCTGCGCTTCTGTCACACACCCATTCTGAAGGCACAACCAGTTGCCAGGCAGCAGTTTGAAGACATCCTTGAATATCGTCCGTTCGCCAAGCGTGTAGCCGAACTCAAGAAATTGTTGCAGGGACTCAGGGTCTTCCAAGCGTGGAAAATCAGCCAATGCCAGAAATGCCTTGATCTCAGAAGCAAATACGATCCCATCCGGCGTTTTCCAATAATAAAGGGGTTTGATCCCCATCGGGTCGCGGGCAAGGAATATTGAGCCTTTCGCAGGCGACCAAACCGCAAAGGCAAACATTCCACGAAGCTGCTTCACGCACTCAATTCCCCAGTGCTGGAACGCTAGGAGCAGCACTTCGGTATCACTCTCTGACCGGAAGCGGTATCCGGCTGATGCGAGGTTCGCCCTCAATACCTTGAAGTTGTAGATTTCGCCATTGAAGACAAGCACATCACCCGTATCCTGGTTCACCATCGGTTGATGGCCCTTCTTGCTTAGGTCAATGATACTGAGACGGTTGTGTGCAAGGGCTACATGGCGGGAGGCGTCTTCATAGATTCCGCTGTCGTCGGGGCCACGATGCGACAGTAGATCATGCATGGCCAAAAGCTCGGCACTGCTGCGCCTACCCATATGGGATAACGACCAGCCGCTAATGCCGCACACAGTCTTCCAGGTGTTTCACGAGTGAACGTCTCCTAACCTTCTCCTTAAGGCGTTGAATCCTGACCAGCGGATCCACCTGACTCTGTATTTGATATCGAGACACACCGTTGACCTGCGCCTGCAGTTTGTCGGGTTGCGGTGCATGCCACAGGTGGAGTAAAGACAATGTCCCAAACGAATAAACACGCAAGGTCTCGGCTCGCTCCCAAAACTCGTTGTCTTCTCCACCCCAGCCGACGAAGGACTCATCCATCCCACCAATGCTCCAGTACGCATTGCGGGAAATTGAAATACTTCCACCACCTTGAGCGTTCTGGAGAATTGCTTCTATTCGTGGCCTACGAGGTAACGCAGTATTCGTGCTCAGTAATTCAGATGTCTTACGATCCAGATAAAAGATGAATCGCTTAAGGTTGATAACATCATAGCCCTTTGCTACGACAGCGAAATTGGCAGCCGCATAATCTTGCGGTACAGGCATGTCATTGTCGTGCAGGATTACAAGGTCACCACTAGCTAGCTGCACTCCTTGATTGAATGCCATCGAACGGTTGTAAGGCATGTCATTTGAAGTGCAACTTTGGTGCACATATCTGACCCAAGCGGGAAGTTTGTCCTGTATCTTCGGCTTCGTATCTTGCTCCACCACAATACACTCAAATGAGACGCCCCTCTGAGCCGCAATGCTTGCAAGTGTCGCCTTCAAGTGCGGCAGGCGGACCAACCCTCGATGTCCGATAACAAAAGAGATTTCGGGATTTGAGGTCGCCGACTCCGGCGCTTCTGAAAACCTGATTGGATGGTCGTGGAACGCCTTTTGGAACATCTTCCTACCCAAAACTGGAAGGACTTTTGCCCCGTGCAACTCACTTGTCCACTGCCAATCACAAAGATAGCCCGGGGAATCAGGTGAACAAACTAACCGCTCTTGCCGATTGCAGATTGCGAGGTAGTCACGAGGCTCACCATAGAGGTGTTTCAAATATCGCGGCAAATCATATGCAACCACCCCAGCCATCAATCTGAGCCTATACAATGGAGACTTCATGCCTCTCGTGGCTTAATGCCTGGGCAGCGCTTTATCTTGGAAAGCATCTTCCAGATAGGGCCCTTGCCGGCAAATAACTCACGCTTTGGAAATTCCGGGTGCATTTCCACAGATGGGCTTATAGCCGCTGCCCTCGCGTGATACACCCGCAACACCCATACTTAATTCCAACCATGATCTTGCCGTCAAAGCCATTTGCGAAATAGCTTACAAAACCCCATCCAGGCTTTACTACAGCAAGACTATGCAAGACATCAATCGCCAGCCGATCCTTACGCAGCCAGTCCTTCATCAGTAGATACTAGGCCGATCCAGATAAAGCCCACTCTGCGACACTGACTGGCAATAGAAAACCCATGTGCTTCGATCACTTGCTGTACCATGGCATGCTTCCGCTCCATTTAGAATGGCGAAGTTTGGACTCTAGGTGAATCATTGATATTCCCTTCACTCCTCCAGCTATCTTCTTGACAGATGTGCTAACCAATAAATTGTCCGAATTTTGAGAAAGCTTATGTAGGGACATATCCACCTCGGAGGAGACAACTCAAGCACTTTGTTCCTGCATTGCTTGCTGTTCAATTGTGAGTGGAGATGACTACTGAAAACATTTCGTTTCCTCAGATTCCGATGGCAAAATGGTAGCCGGCCAATTGTCAAATCTTGTTACTATGTCGAAGTACTTTTCTGTCTGCTTCGAGTTACCATAGGAATGCGGCCATTCCCCTCCAGGTGATTTGTGCTTGTACTGAATACCAAGTGTTGCTCTGATATATTCTGCAGTTCGGTTCCCAAACCATTTTGACAGTCGCCCTTCTGGAGCAAATTCAATGTTCGCTGAGTAAGGAAAACAAGTGGGTCGCCTTGGTAAATCTCTGAGGAAGTCCTGCCAATGAAGTGCCATCGACTCAGTAGAAAAGTTCGTTTGAACCAATTCCATGCCAGAACGAGCCAACTTGAAATAGAGAGCCGGATCGGAAGCTCTCATCAGTTGAGCAGCAGCGCCAGAACAATGACCAACTGGAAATAGTAATGCGTTAACTTCGTCCTTTAGAATATTCTCAGCCTTGAGACCTCTGTATATTGATGTTACTACGACCATTCCACTTGCCATTGCCTCCCAAGCTACCAAAGGCCCAGTTTCGCGTTCCGAAGTGATCAACAGAACCCGACCGGACCTGTACACTTTAGAAAACAATGCCTCTTTTGGAAGCGCACCAAAAAAATGCACCGGCCCATTCACCTGTTCAAGCTCGGTCACTAATGAGCTGCGCTCCCCTCCATCACCGGCAATCAACAGTCGATAGCTGAAGTTGTTGTTATCCAGCCACTTTGCTATTTCTGGAATATCGTGGACTCGCTTTGCATCCCGCTCAAGGCGGCCAGAATAGACAATTTCCAACGGACTACTTGGTGATTGAATTTCGATATTAGAGAGTTCTATCCCGACTGGAATTCTCTCTGTGAGTTCACCTGGAAAACCAGCAAGGTGCTCCACCATATGTGCAGCCAAGCGTGATGGAACAACCACTGCGTCAATAACGTTTCCGAATACTTTCAAATCAGAATAAAACTGTGGCTCGACTCCATGAAGCGCCATCACAACTCGTGGTCTACTTAGCCCGATCCTAGATGCTGCGATATATGCGTCAGGCGTATTGGTGACAACTACAACATCCGGCCGCACCTTACGAATGGCCCTCGTGAGCGAGCGAATTCGTCCCTCACGCGAGCCTGTTACGTTTCCTATCAAGAAAACCTGCTCCCAAGGATGCATGGAAAGGTACGATTCCGGACTACTGTTCTCACCTACAGTCAGCCCCAACCAACATTCGAAACCACGGATGGTGAGGCCCTTTAGTAAATGACTTAGCCAAACTGCAACTCCGCCCAGCGGATACGCAGCCGTGGTGATGAAGAGCACTTTCAGTTTCTAATGCCCTCGAACTTTTGATTTGAAGTCATTCGAGATTGATGAACGGATTGGACTGCACTGCTCAAATTGATAGTCCAGCCGGCAACTCTATGGCTTCATTGGAAAAATCTTCGATAAATCGAGACGTGTACTGATCCAGAAACTCCGTGGGCACACCCGAACCGCCTTCTTCCAACGTGCTTTCTGGTTTCTGGGCCTTCATTTGGTGTGTTCGTCTGTCGTACCAATTGTGATAGTGGGTTACCACTTTATCGATACTGTAAAAATTTCCCAAACCATATCTCAGGTGACCAAACTCAGGCCTCCAATGCCACGACCGAAGTGCAAAATTCGGCTCATAAAAAGCTTCATTTCTCCAATTTGAAGTGTGAACTGTCATTGGAAACCAGGTGAAGTGCGATCTTTTCAGAGTTTGGGGGATATTGTAGGTTATATGGTCTCCGGCAAAATCGAACTCACGTATGAAGCGAGGTATAAATCCACGCCTTTGCACCTTGAATTTTCTCAACTTCTTTAACGCAGCTGTAAGAAAAAACATGAATGAGCTCTCCGGCATTCCAACTCCCCACGGGCGCGTAAATGGCCCACATCCGACGTCCTCAGGAGAAACTAATACAGTTTCTCCACTTAACTTGCCGAGTACCAGCTCGAGCCACCGACTCGAAAGGAAAATTACATCAGCATGCAACAACAACGTGTAGGGCCGATCTGAAATGCGAACAAGTTCATTTAACGCATCTCGTTGATTCGAGCGCATACGTATCAACTCAATCCCGAAGGATGAAGCAATCTTTGCGGTACAGTCTTCTGACAAATTATCAAGAATTGTGATTTTTGCGTGTGGCGCAGTTCTTCGCAGTGATTTCAGACAATGGGGTAGAAGCGTTTCGCTATTGAATGTCGTGATTCCCACAAACAGATTTGATGAGTTGCTTTTCAAGACTTGCCTTCCCCGATGATCCAATTGAAATCAGGGGCAACCAATTTGAATTCCGCCTTAGGTGGAAAGCCCGATGAATAAACATCTGACTCTTGTACTTCAAAGTGGATGCGATTGAAACATAACCATTTTTCACCTCTAAGCGCAATTCCGGCACCCAAAAGAAACTTACCTGCTGAAAGCGGAAACTGATCGAACCGGATCCCAATTTCACTGGTTCCCTCCGCAAGTGAAAAAATCAAATCATTGTCTCTAAAACTGGAACAATCCATCACTTTAACTCCATCCAAAGTCTCCACAATCAAACCACATGCCGCTCGATCTACTGCTTCACTACATCTAAATTGCATTACTAACACGAAAGAGTCCCAGGTATGGATGGACTTTTTTGGTTGCCCGGAAATGTCGCAGATTCTGATGCTGGACAGCACAAAGTTTTCATTCCTATCGCCGAGGGGTAGGGAAAAAATTACCCCCTCTCCTTTCGCGCCTGCGATGCCTTCATTTTCGGCGATTTCGCTGTTATACAGTTCAATAATTGAGTCTGGCGAACCAATACCGGACACAAGGCCGTGATCGAGCAATAAAACCCGATCGCATAATTTTCTTATCATGGAGAGGTTGTGACTTATGAATACGGCCGTCCTGCCAACAGACCCAAGCTCGCTCATCCTGCCGAGACACTTTTCCTGGAATGCCTGATCGCCCACAGCAAGCACCTCGTCTACCAATAAGACTTCTGCACTAAGCTCTGCCGCGACAGCGAACGCTAACCGGACATACATTCCACTTGAATATCGCTTTACCGGCGTGTTGATAAATTTTTCTATACCTGAAAAATCCACAATACTTTGAAACCTCTCTTCAATCTCCCTGCGCTTCATCCCCAGAATCGCACCGTTGAGAAATATGTTCTCTCGGCCCGTAAGTTCGCCATGAAAGCCTGTGCCAACTTCCAAAAGACTGGCAATTCTTCCTGTTGTTACAACACGACCTTCCGTCGGTGATGTTATTCGGCTTAGAACCTTAAGAAGAGTGCTCTTGCCGGCACCATTGCGCCCGATAACACCCAATACCTCACCTTGTTCAACCGCAAAGCTAACATTCCTTAGTGCCCAGAAACGTTCATCCTCACCAACCACCCCACTAAGTTTGCGAAACTTTTTGAATGGCGCATACCACACACTGCTGAGAACGTTCCTGAAGGATTCATATCGCTGTTCAGCACCTCCAATGACATATTCCTTACCAAGCCCCTCCACCTGAATTGCATACTTACTCATCAATAGCGGCCTTTCCAATTTCAACGGCGCACATCCGCTGCACGACGTCTTTCATAAGGAATTGAGCATGCCAATCAAGCTGGGCTTTTGCGCGGCCTGGATCAGCCCATCCTTTCCTGAGCTCACTCGGACGATACAGTTGGGAGTCTGTTTCAACATGAGCAGTCCAATCCAATCCGAAATAGTTGAATACCTCGACCACAAAGTTTTGCAGACTTTCAGTGATGCCCGTGGCGATTACAAAATCGTTTGGCTTGTTTTGTTGAAGCATCTTCCACATGGCGACCACGTATTCCGGCGCCCAACCCCAATCGCGCTCGATGCCCAAATCGCCCATGGTCAGAGTTTCCTTGCTGCCTTGCGCGATACGCGAGGCTGCTGACACCACTTTGCGTGTAACGAAGCGCTCCGGCCTGAGTGGCGATTCATGGTTGAACAGGATTCCGGAGCAGGCAAACAATCCATACGCCTCGCGATAATTGGCAACCTGCCAATGTGCTGCAGCTTTGGCGACTGCATACGGGCTGCGTGGCCTGAAAGGCGTGTTTTCATCACAGGGACCATCGGTTGCATTGCCAAAACACTCGCTGGAACCTGCGTTGTAAAAACGCGCCTCGCTGCCAAGGAACCGAATTGATTCCAGGAGATTCAAGCTACCCACTGAAATGCTTTCCAGTGTCTCTACTGGCTGCTCAAACGACAATCCCACGGAACTCTGGCCCGCCAGGTTATAGATTTCATGCGGTTCAACGCGGCTCACAACCTGCAGCACGCTGCGGAAATCATTCGGGGCCATCGAAAGGGTTTCCACCTGCTCCCGAACACCCAAACGTGCCAGGTTGGAAAACGACGCGACTTGTGCATCGCGCGATGTTCCAAACACCTGGTAACCTTCGTTCAAGAGGTGCCGGGCAAGATAAGCGCCATCCTGTCCCGACACACCACAAATCAGAGCGCGCTTGCTCATGTTCTTGCGCCGAGCATAGGACGAATGGAAGTTAGCAACCGATCGCAAAAGTTGGGATAGGCAAAATACTCCAATCCCTTAGGAATACCCTTTGGTTTGTTCAGCACTTCGGTCAGGCCACGAACCAGTGAGTCGGGGTCACCGGGATCAACCAACACTCCGAGCTGACCATCCAGAACGGCCTCTCTTGATCCGTCCAGCACACTGGCAGCGACCGGCACCCCGCAGGCCATCGCCTCAAGCAGCACGAAGCCAAAGCCGTCGCCGAATCCCGTCAATGCAAACGCGTCAGCCAGACGGTAGTGATCGGCCTTTTCAGACTCCGCCACATGGCCGGTAAACACAACCTGCCCAGCTACCCCAAGGCTTTTTGCTTTCTCTTTCAGGCGGGCAATATCGTCTCCCCCACCCGCGATCAGGTACACCAGCTTCGGAAACCGGGCCAGTAATTGAGGCAACACTTCAAGCACTTCATCAAAACCTTTGTGACGCTGGACGGTGGCCAGGCGCCCTAAAGTCATCAACACCTGCTTCCCGTGAAGCGCATATCGGGCGATCAGATCAGGATTGGGTGGCGCAACTCCATAACGATTCAGTTTGATGGCGTTGGGAGCCAGCGTTACCTTGTCCGGATCAACATCGCTCCACTCAAGAAAGCGAGTCCGCGTAACTTCGCTTATGGAAAAAATCCGATCGACGTTTTTGAGCGACACGATAGCAAAGCGGCTCGAAGGGGGTTTCCACGCATCGATCCCGTATATGAACAACACCAGCGGCGCCTTTGACCTCCAGGCAGCAAAGCCCGCGATTGGCAGCAGGTTGATGTGGCCGCAAATGACAAGGTCCGTCTTTGGTCCGCGCAACATCAATCGGAGCAGAGACATCAGATAGGAACCCTTGCCCGCCAACGCCTCCGTGTGCCAGTCGATGTTGGGAGGTACTTTGGCACCATTGGCCTTACCGAGTCGGGCAAACAGACTGATATTCGGGTTGGATTTCAAGGAAGCGAGACAACGGAGCACGTCCCTCATGTAGAGTGCAATTCCGCCGTGGCCTCCAAATGCTTCGGTAACCAGAGCCAGGATGTGTGGCCCACTAGCGCTGGCCATTCACTTCTCGCTCCAACTGCGCAATTTCAGCCTTCAATTGTTCGTACTCGATGATCTTCCGGCGCAGAAACGCGACTGAAATTTTTGCCTTGGCCTCGATGCCCTGGGGAGTCAGCACATAAAGATAGGCGCGCTTGTTGTTTGAATTGTGAAAGTTCCGGGCCTTGATGAAGCCCTTTCCAATCAGGGCCTGCAAACAGTAGTTCACTTTGCCAAGGCTGACGCCCAGATGCTGGGCCAATTCACGCTGGGTGATCTCAGGCTTGTCCTCGAGTTCACGAAGCACCTTCAGGTGGATCTCCTGCGCAGGCTGATTCAAGTGTTCAAATGATGTCGGCAAACCGCCGTTCCATTTTCTCAAAGTAGAAAATGCCAATCAGGAACACGGCCGCGGCCACGGCCATTGAAATGCCAATGCCCATCCAGTCGAACGGACGGTGGAGAAAGGCTGAGCGGAAACCTTCGATCAGCCCGGCCATGGGGTTCAGGAAAAGCACCCAGCGCCATTGCTCGGGGAACAGGCTGGCCGGATACACAACCGGGGTAGCGAACATCCAGAACTGAACCATGAAAGGCACCACGTAACGGAAATCGCGATAGGTGACTGTCAGCGCGGAAAGAAAGGTTCCCACGCCCAGTGCGATGAAGATGACTGCCAGAATCAGGAATGGCACCGCCAGCAGATGGGTGCTCCAGCCCACGCCGTACCAAATCATCAGCACCAGCAGAATCACGGATGAAACCGCGAAGTCGATCAGGCCAGTACCCACGGAGGACAGGGGAATGATGAGGCGCGGGAAATATACCTTGCTGATCAGGTGTTGCTGGCCCACCAGGGAATTGCTGGAAGTGGAAATGGCGTTGGCGAAAAATGTCCATGGCAGTAGCGCAGCATAGACAAATAACGGATACGGCAACCCATCCGACGGAATCTTGGCCAGGCGCCCAAACACCAGCGTGAACAGGAGCATGGTGGTCAAAGGCTGGATCACTGCCCAGGCCACGCCCAACACGGTTTGTTTGTAGCGCACCTTGATGTCGCGCTGGGCCAATACATACAGCAGTTCGCGATACGCCCAGATCTCCTTCAAATCCAGCGTGCGCCAGCCTTTTTGGGGCTCGATCACGGTGACGTGGTCGTGGCCGAAGAAATCTTCTTGCGAGGGTTGCTCTTTAACCGACATGATTGTTCGGGCACGCTACCGCCCTGCAGTGCATTTGCATGCTCCGCATAGAAAAGTATTTCTCAATGCAGCGGCTAGCCATACTGCCAACCCCTAACTGTCGGCAGCATGGCTGCCTCCTACAGTCCTACACTGCTTTTTGTAACATCAGGCGATCCACCTCAACAGTGGTTTGGCGCCCCATCAATTCAACCAGAAGTAGCGCGCGTTGCTTGCCGCTCTCGAGTTGAAACAAACCTTCCAGGCCGGCCAGTGGCCCATCAAAAACCCGCACTCTATCCCCGGCCTGCACGGCAACCGGCTCGATGCGAATCAAGCCTGTTGCAGCATTCATGCGGGCGTGCAATGACTGGATGACCTGCGGGGGAACTTCCAGCAAGTGCGTGCCTGCCCGAACCATGTTGACGACGCCGCGCGTGGACCGTACGGGCGCCAGATTGTCTTGATTCAGTGTGGCGTGGAGGAACAGGTAACGGGGAAACAGGGGTTCAATTCGGGGAGTATGCAGTCTGGAGCGGCGTTGGTAAGGGTTCACCGCCAGTGGCAGGAAACACTCAAACCCCTGGCGGGCCAGATGTTCCCGCGCGATGCGCTCCTGCCTGGGCTTGGTGTACACCGCAAACCATTGGGCAACTGCCTGTTTCATGCTCGACCCGCCTCCCCTGAAGCGGGGATGATAGCTTATGTTCAAGCCATGAACAAACGATTGAAGTGGAGGTATTTGTCCTACGCCAATTCGGGAGTTTTTCCCTCAGTAGTCGCCTTAACAAAGCGGCAAGATTGATCCTCGCCGGATTGATGTGTATATTTTTATCAATTCATACACACCGGGGCCAGGATGCGAACCAACATAGTCATTGACGATGAACTTATGAAGCAGGTACTTGAACAGACGGGATTAAAAACCAAAAGAGAGGCCGTGGAACTTGGCCTCAGAAGCCTGCTTCGTCTAAAGCAACAGGAAAAAATTCGGCAATTTCGCGGCAAACTTCGGTGGGAAGGTGATCTTGGCAAGATGAGAGAAGACTGATGGTGTTGGTTGATTCAAGCGTCTGGATTGCTTACTTCAACGGCGAATCAACACCACAAGCCAACCAATTGGACACGCTACTGGGGCGGGAGCTTGTTGCTGTTGGCGATCTGATGCTGGTTGAGGTATTGCAGGGTTTTCGCAAGGATTCCGACTACAGAAAAGCCCGTGAACTGATGCTTTCACTCAGTGTAGTAAATCTGCTTGATACCGATATTGCCCTGAAGAGCGCGCAACATTACCGTCAATTGCGCAGCGAGGCGGTTACGGTAAGAAGGACCGCAGACTGCATCATCGCAACCTGGTGCATTGAACATGGTGTCCCCCTGTTACAGGCAGACCGCGATTTCCTTCCCTTTGAGCAACATCTGGGGCTTCAATTGCTGTAACCGGCCGGATTTTGATGTTGCCAGTGCCAGGCATCAGCGCAAACATCTGTGATTGCCAGGTCGGCGGTCCAGCCCAATTCGGCTTTTGCCAATGTCGGGTCGGCGTAGACGGCAGGCGCATCCCCAGCCCTGCGGCCGACGATCCGGTAAGGAATCACCTCGCCGGTTGCCTGTTCAAAACCCTTGATCACTTCCAGCACCGAATAGCCTCGCCCGGTTCCCAGGTTGTGAACCAGCAACCCTGGATTCTGACTGAGTTTCTCCAATGCCTTGATATGGCCTTTAGCCAGATCCACCACGTGAATGTAATCGCGGATGCAGGTTCCGTCGGGTGTGTCGTAGTCGCCACCGAATACCGACAATGCTTCCCGTTTGCCGACGGCGACCTGGGTGATATAGGGCATCAGGTTGTTGGGTATGCCGAGCGGGTCTTCGCCGATCAGGCCGCTGGGATGGGCGCCTACGGGATTGAAGTACCGCAGGATGGAAATATTCCATCCCGGCTCGCTGGCTGCCAGGTCTTTGAGCATGTATTCGATGGTCAGCTTGGTCTGGCCGTAGGGATTGACGGCTCCAAGGGGAAAATCTTCGGTGATGGGCAGTGTTTGCGGCGCACCGTAAACGGTACACGACGAACTGAAAACGATATTTTTGCAGCCTGTGGCCTGCATGGCCGACAGCAGGGTTTCGGTGCCGGATACGTTGTTACGGTAATACCAGAGTGGCTTTTCGACCGACTCACCTACGGCTTTCAGCCCGGCAAAGTGGATGACTGCGTCAGGCTGGTATTTCGTGAAGACCGCCTCAAGGCCGTCGGCATCGAGGATGTCGCACTGCACGAAATCGACGGGCTTGCCGGTGATTTCGCGCACCCGTTCAAGTGCGGTTATTTTGCTGTTGGAGAGGTTGTCTGTTACCACAACGGAATAGCCGGCTTCGAGCAACTCCACACAGGTGTGCGAGCCGATGTAGCCGCAGCCGCCGGTGACCAGGATGGTTTGTTTGGTCATATCAGAGGCTTACTGGATTCCAGACGTTTGCTTTGCAAAGTCTGGAATGACGTCAATTTGAGGGCTGTTTGGAATGACGATAGGGCCACTCACGCCGTCATTCCGGCGCAGGCCGGAATCCATTTCCTGTGGATTCCGGATACGGCTTCGCCGTTCCGGAATGACGTTGCCAGAAAGACGTGGATTCCGGGTCACGCGCTGCGCGCTGCCCGGATTGACGGTACGGGGGCCCCGGGTGACGTTACATGATTTTGGCTGCAAGTTAACCCCTACAATCCCGCGAAATAGGCGATGGTTTTAGGTAAGCCTTCTTCCAGCTTCACGCCTGGTTCCCAACCCAGCTTTGCTTTCGCCTGGGAGATGTCGGGTTTGCGCTGCGTGGGATCATCCTTGGGCAGTGGTTGGTAGACGATTTTCGGGTCGCGGGCATGGCTCGCTCCAACAAGCTTGATCACCATCTCGGCCAGTTGCAGGATGGAAAATTCGCCGGGATTTCCGAGGTTGATGGGCCCGGTCACTTCGGCATCGCTTTCCATCAGACGTATCAGGCCATCCACCAGATCATCCACGTAGCAGAACGACCGCGTCTGGCTGCCATCGCCGTAGATGGTGATGTCCCTGCCCTGCAGCGCCTGCACGATGAAATTGGAAACCACCCGGCCGTCGTTGGGCAACATGCGCGGCCCGTAGGTATTGAAGATGCGCGCCACCTTGATGGGCAGCCTGTGCTGGCGCCAGTAATCGAAGAACAGGGTTTCGGCGCAGCGCTTGCCTTCGTCGTAGCAACTGCGAATGCCGATGGGGTTCACATTGCCCCAATAGCTTTCGGGCTGCGGGTGCACATCCGGGTCGCCATACACTTCACTGGTGGAGGCCTGCAGGATGCGCGCGCCGGTGCGCTTGGCCAGGCCCAGCATGTTGATGGCGCCGTGCACGCTGGTTTTGGTGGTCTGCACCGGGTCGCGCTGGTAATGGATGGGCGATGCCGGGCACGCGAGGTTGTAGATGCGGTCCACCTCAACGTACAGCGGAAACGTGACATCGTGCCGCTGCAACTCAAAATTCGGATGCTCCAGAAGGTGAACGATGTTGCGCCGAGTGCTGGTGTAGAAATTGTCCACGCACAGCACATCGTGCCCCTGTTCCAGCAGCCGTTCACACAAATGTGAACCCAGGAAGCCGGCGCCACCGGTAACCAGCACGCGTAAGGGGCCGCCGCCGCTGGCTGCTACCGACATTCGCTGCTGTTCCTCAAACCACTCATGGATCAATCCTCGATGGTGAAATCATGATGTATGAAATGCCGCCCGAGAAACTGCTGCGCCGACCAGCAATGTCTCAGGTAGAAATAGTAGGCAAATGCAAACACCATGAAAATATAGAAACTGTATTGATCGGGCAAGGAACTCAGTTCCAGTGCAATGCCCACCAGTGCCAGAACAATGGCCAGCGCGGATATGGCCATCCAGGCGACTTCCACGCTGAATCCGGCCCGCAGAAAGGCATGGTGCAGGTGTTGGTTGTCGGCTTCAAACGCCGACTGGCCACTCCGCCAGCGCGAATAGATGAGGGTCGAAGTATCCAGCAACGGCACGGCAAACAACCACACTGCGGTCATGGGCATGAATACGCGGTTTTCGCCATTGCCGAAATCGATCAGGAACCACGCCAGAGTGAAACCTAGCATCATCGAGCCGGAGTTGCCGAGGAATACCCGCGCCTTCGTGAGCCAGGGAGAGCGGGCATTGTGCAGCAGAAAACCCGCGACCGCTGCCATCACCAGCAGTAACACCTGCGCATCGAGGCTGAAGCCATGGGCCCAGGCAAATACTGCCATCGGTGCGGCCGTTATCAGGAAAATCGTGCCACCCAGGCCGTCCATGCCGTCGATCATGTTGAAGGCGTTGATCACCCCCAACGCAGCAAAAACGGATATCGGCACCGACAGGATTCCCAGTTCCAGGGTATTGCTGGTGAACAGCGCCCCAAAGTCCGTCAGCATGATGCCGGCGGGGCCTATCATCATCAGTGCCGCGCAGGTTTGCAGCAGGAAGCGCACGAAGGCGCTCATGCTTTTCATGTCATCGGCAGCACCCACCACCAGCAACAGCAGAGCACCCAAACCCAGCCAGAAAATGCCGCCATCAGGCGAGAATATCGAATCGGACGTCAGCACCAGCCCCAGGAACCAGGCGATGAGAATACCCACTCCACCCACCACCGGCGTAGCCTGCTCATGGGTTTTGCGCAGTCCGGGATGATCCACCCAGCCGGAACGGTGCGCCAGCGGAAGCAGGAACCAAATGGTCAGGAAAGCCACCAGCGTTGCCAGTGGCAAAATCAACCAGGGTTGGTCTGTAAAAAATCCGATCAATCAGGTCACCGTATGGCCGGCTCTGGTGCCGCGTATATTAGCCTGATTGGCCCCCTTGGTGCGCAGCCGGTCACCCGGGCCCCTCATGCGGCTGCGACGAGAACGACTGGGCACAACTGATGCCCATGATACAGGCGTAAAGAAAGGCAACCGCGGGTATCTGCAGGCTGAAATCCACCAGCGCGTGTATACCCACCAGCAGCGTGGCGCAAAAGCCCACGGACGGAATCAACCAGTCCCGCCTGCGCCGCCGCCAGCCGTTCAGACAGGTGATGCCCAGGCCCACC
Source organism: uncultured Wenzhouxiangellaceae bacterium (assembly GCA_964470455.1). Lineage (GTDB taxonomy): Bacteria > Pseudomonadota > Gammaproteobacteria > Xanthomonadales > SZUA-36 > JAWXBM01. Next base: position 97,363 of record CAYYCX010000005.1, on the reverse strand, counting down.
ATGGAAAGCACCAGCAACACCGCCGCGGGTATGCCCAGGTCAAACAGGCTCTCCAGATAGCTGTTGTGGGCGTAGTTGACCAGTTTTGAAATATCCTCGGTGCGATACAGCCGGAAGGCGTCTTCAAAGTTGCCGTGGCCGTAACCGAGCAGCGGATTGTCGCCGATGGCTTCCACCGTCTTGCTGTAAACCTGGGTGCGGCCGGTGGCGTCGATGCCGCTGACGCCGTAGCGCTGCAGCAGGATATCACTGCTGATCCAGAATGCGATGGCGCTCAGGCCCAGCACTGTGGCAATCACCAGGCGAACGCGGTTGCTGGTTTTGCGGCGCTTCTGGTCCACCAGCACCAGCATACTCACCACAGCAACGAACGTAGCCGCAAAACCGCCGCGCGAATGGCTTGAAACCAGCGCGGAAACGATCAATACCAACCCCGCCAGGGGAAGCCAGGCAACTGCCAGGAAGCGATTGAACTTTTCCTGCTTTTTCTGCAGGGACAACATGGGGTAATCGGGCATGGCCAGCCAGCGCGTAAAGAACGCCCCGAGCCCACACAGCAGGGTCAAGCCCGCCCAGGTGGCAAAATGATTGCGGTTCACGAACGTGGCACGTACATCGCGGCCGAATGAATCGTCGGCATACCACATGAACTCACGCAGCACGCCGAAATAGGACAGCAAGCCGTACACGGAAAGCAGTACACCGGCAATGAACAACCAGGAAAGGCCGCGCCGGGCCAGGTGGGCATGCCTGCCCAACTGGAAAGCCAGGAAAAATGCCAGGCCATAACTCAAGGTGCGCATCACCGCATTAAGCGTGTCCTGGGGAGCGATGGCGATGGAAGTCTCAACCGGCATCCGCAAGGTGTGGGCCGCCAATTGCCAGACGGGGTGATGCCAGGCCTCCGGGGTTCCGCTGGAGGCCTGCAACCAGGCCCAGGCCATCGCCAGCAGGAAAGCAGCGGGTATGCTCCAGTGCAGGCCAAGCGACAATGGCTGGCGCCAGATCAGACAGCGCATCAGGAATACGGCGAACAGCGTCGCCACCAGCAGTGCCGCCAACGACCAGGACCACAGCTGATTGCTGCCCAGCGGTACGGTGGTGAAAACCACCAGAAAAATCAGGCAAGCGAACAGGACTGCATCGACCCGTGCCATCAGCCCTTCAGGCCCTGCTGCAGAAAATGCCATGGGCCCGGCGATATCAATGACTCAATCGCAATTTCCATCTACTCGGCCCTGGCATCACCGGAATGCGTGTCGATCAGCGATTGCACCATGGCGTAGCGCCGTATCCACAGCTGACGCGGCTGGACCAGGGACCGGGGAAAGGCGGAAACTGCCGCCCGGGCGCCTTCGAGGTCCGCATAGTCACCCTGTACCAGCACGTAAAGGGGACTGGCCTCTGTACCCTGCCGGTAGACGGCCATGGGTTGCAGCTGCGCATGGGCATCGGTCAATTTGATCAGGTTGTCGCGGTTTTTCAGCGCAATCACCTGGATTGTGTAATGGTCCGGATTACGGGACAGAATCCATTCCTCGCCCTGCACCGCGCCCACCGACTCCTTCGCGGGTTCAACTGCAGGTACTGCCGTGAATTCCGGTGTGGGTTCTGCCGAAAGCTGTGCTGTGGGTTCAGTTGCCGGTTGTATTGCGGGCTCAAGGGCAGGTTCAGTGGCCGGCTCGGCGGTCGGCTCGGCGGTCGGCTCGGCAGTCGATTGGCCGGCCGGCTTGGTGGCAAGTACAGCAACATCTTCAGGCGCTGCTGGCACCTCTGCTACCTGCTGCGGTGCGGATTCCTGGCCTGCACCGGCATTCTGTTGCAGCGCGCCTTCGCGCTCATAGGCAGCTACCACCTGGGCGGAATATGCGTCACCGTTGGCGGCGGCTTCCCTGAACCACCTGAGCGACTTTCCAGTATCCACTTCGGTGCCCAGGCCATCACGGTAGATCACGCCCAGGTTGTATTGGGCATCGGGGTCTCCCTGTTGGGCTGCCATTTCCAGCCACTTGCCGGCTTCCGAATGGCTTTGCGGAACACCCTGTCCGATCAGGTACAGGTAACCCAGTTTGGATTGTGCGCCGGGGTGGTTGAGCTCTGCCGCCTGTTGCAGCAATTCCGCTGACCGGGCGGTGTCCTGCTCCACCCCCTGGCCGATCCAGAAAAGCATGGCAACGGCGTAAAGCGTTTCCGCCAGCTCCGCCGGATGTACCACGTCCGGCGGACTGTTCAGCACCCTGGACCACTCCTCCAGGGCCACGTCGAATTGCCCGCGCTGGTAGGCTGCCACGCCCGACTGATAGTCCGCGAATGCGATGCCGTTAACGAGTAAGCCGGCCAGCGCCAAAAATTTCAGGCACCCGACTCTGGTAGCTGCGCATGACTTCATGAGGTTGCTGCCTCGCCGGTCTGGATCAGGCGCCTGGATGTCTGCTCCAGCACCAGTGCCGTCAGCACCCCGGTATGGAATGCGCCGGTATCGATACCGACGCGGTTGGGCAGCATTTCAACCTGGAGGCTGATGCTGTGGCCATGCACCACCACGCAACCGTGGTTTTGCCGGCTTTGCGTGAATACTTCGCGAATCCACAACTGGTCGCCCAATTCCTGCTGATCCAGGGGTACCCCCGGCCTTACTCCGGCATGCACGAAATAGTAGTCACCAGCCTGATAGCAGTGCCGCAATTGCTGCAGGAACTCAAGATGTGCCGCGGGCATCCTGTGTTGCAGGTTCCGGCTGAGCTGTTCGAGATTGAGCAGTGGTGGTTTCGACCCGACTTCAAGCCCATAACTGCGCAGGGTTTCCATGCCGCCCCAGTTCATCCAGCCGGCCATGGCTCTGGCATCCTGCAGGAAGTCCAGCAGCGCCTGTTCGTGATTGCCGAGCAGGAAAATGCTGTCAAACCCGTCCAGCCGTGTATTCGCCAACCGCTCAATCACCTGGAAGGAAGTGGGGCCACGGTCGATGTAATCGCCCAGGTACAGGATCTGTTTTGTGCCGGAATAGTCACGGGCATCTGCTTCGATCATCCCGTGCAATTCCGCCAGCAGGTCATCCCGGCCATGGATATCGCCGACGCAATACATCCTGCGCCCTGGCGGATACTCCGGTTCCCGCCCAGGCTCGGTTACCGAACGGCGCTTAAGGAGTGACAGGACCAAGTTTGCTTTCCATGTCGGCGACGACGTCGGGGTGGGAATCCTTCAGCAGGGTTTCCAGTTTTGTCCGACTCAACCCGCCCTGCCGGATCATGCGGGTGACTTCAGGTTGTTTCAGGTTCCAGGCCAGCAGCGCCTGGTCGCGCAGCAGTATCAGTCCCTCGTCGTCAAGGCTGGATTGCAGCGCCAGGCCGGTTTGCAGGCGCTGCATCAGGTGCACCGGCTCCACCCGCCCGGACCAGATTGCCATCAGCCAGTTGTCCGCCAGTTCGCGTGCCGACAGAAACAGCGTGAATCCGGCCTGCACGATGCGCAGCCACAGTTCCGGCTGCAGCGGCGCGGCGCTGAGTGACAGCCGGGCTTCCGAGATGGATTGCTCCAGCTGCTGTCGCCGGTCATACAGGGAGGTGCCGGCGTCACCGGCCTGCAGGTAGTACAACAGGCTCAGCGCCGAATGCCAGGCATAGTAATCAAAGGTTTCGATGGCCTGACGGCTGCGGCTGATGGATGTTTCAATTTCGGCGGCAGGCAGTTCGTGTCCGGAGAAATACTGCCGGATCGACTGCTGTACGGGGACGAACTGGAAAGCGGCCGAAAAGCGGGGCCAGGACATGACCAGAACCAGCACGGTCACCAAACCGGACAGCACGAACGCCATCAGCTGCCGGGAGAAGGTGTGCGTGTTCACGATTCAACTTAACCCTGGGCCGACTTCCGGTTTAACTGGTGTAGTAGTGGCCGTATTTGCCGTAGTGGTAATAATAGCCCGAATCGCCGTAGCCGATCTTGCTGTAGCGCTTGAGGTCCACGTTTTGCAGCACGATGCCGGCGATGTTGGCCTGGGATGCAACCAGTTGCTTGATGGCCGCTTTCGCCACCTTTACCGGAGTGCTGTTCCAGCGGATGACAAACAGTGTCGTTTCCACGTAACGGCTGATCTGGCGCGCATCAGCAACGGCCATCACGGGCGGCGCGTCGAAAACCACATAGTCATACTTGGCACGCAGCAGATTCACGATGTGCTGCATGCGCTGTGAGGACAGAAGCTCCGTGGCATTCACATAAGCTGCGGTACCCGGCGCCAGTATCGCCACCTCGCTGCGCGGATCCTTGCCAAGGAATTCTTCCAGGTTGCCTGCAGGGTTGAGGGCCAGGTCCGTCAGGCCTTTTTCCTTTCGCTTCAGGCCCAACTTGGATTCAACCGCTGCGCGCCGCAAATCGCCATCCACCAGCACCACTTTCTTGCCACTCACGGCCAGTTGCCTGGCGATGGCGATGGCGAGGGTGGTCTTGCCTTCTTCCGGTATGGACGAGGTAACCTGGAATACGCGGGGATCATGATCCGGATTGGTCAGGGACAAGGAAACCAGCAGCGAGTTGAGTGACTCAACAAACACCGACTGCTGCCGATCCACCGGCTGGTCTTCGGGCACTCCCTTTTCGACCATCGGCACAACGCCGAGCACATGCCGGCGCAATTCCTTTTCAGCCTGCTCCGGATGGGTGATGCCCGGGCTGAGTGCTTCCATCGCAAACACCAGGATGATGCCCAGCAGCAGTCCACCCACGGCAAAGGCAATCGTCTGGTTGCGCACATTGGGATAGAAGGCACTTTGCGGCACTTCCGCGCGTGACAGAATCCGCGCCGCCGGTTCGTTCAGGCCTTCGGTGGTGCTGGCGGTTTTGAACTGTTCCAGGAATGTCTCGAACAGTGTGCGGCTGGCGGCGGCCTCACGTTCCAATGCGCGCAGCTGGATGGCTTCGCGGTTCTGCTCGCCCGTGGCCAGTTCCGCCTCGGACAGGCTTTCCTGCAGCCCCTGTTCCCGCGCCCGGGCGAACTGCACCTCGCTGCGAACCTGGGATTCGATTTTCTCAACTTCCAGGGCTATGCGCTGCTGGATCTGTTCGACTTCCGCGTTCGCCTGGATCATGCGGGGATGCTTGGGCCCGTACTCCACTGCCAGTTCGGAAATCCGCTGCTGGGCTTCCAGCTCCTGGGTGCGCAATTGCTGGATCAGCGTGGCGCCCGAGAGTTTGGTGGCTGCTTCGGCTCCCCCATCTTCCTGCTGCAGCAGCAGTTGCACCTGGCGGAGCCTGGCTTCGGCTTCTGCCCGTTCAGCCCGTGCGATGATCAGCTGGCTGTTCAGCACCGACAGCTGTTCCGTCACCAGGCCCGTGCCGCCGACATCGGTGAGGCCGTGTTCCGAGCGATACAGCTCAACCGCCCGCTCTGCGTCTTCCACTTCCTGGCGCAACTCGTTTAGCTGCTCACTGAGCCATTTGGTGGCTTTTTCGGTGGAATCGTACTTGGCCTGCAGGGTAGCAACGATGTACGCCTCGGGCAGCTCATTGGCGATCATGGCCGCAATTTCAGGGTTGGGCGATACGTAATTCACCTTGATGACGTTGGAATAATCTTCATTGGTGAGTGACAAACCACCGAGCAGAATATTGATGGCCGAAACAATCTGGCGCTCCCGCCTGTCATCTTCGATTGCCGCCTCGGAGGGCATTTCGGAGTGGCTGCGATCGAGCACAGCCTTGATGCCTTCTTTCCAGTCTTCAGGAATCCACTGGGCGGGATTCAACCCGTCCAGCACGCCAGGTTTATCCGGAACCCGCAGCGTGGGGTTGAATTCGGGGTAAGTGAGCAGGTCGTACTTGTCCACCACGTTGCGGGCCAGGCTGCGCGACTGCAGCACTTCCAGCTCGTCAGCCACCCGCAACTGGGTGAAATAGGCCAGCATCATCATTTCCGGCGTGCTGACACCGGTAATGGGTGTGCCAATCAGCAGGGTCGACTCAGCGCGATAGAGCGGTGTTTGCTGGTTGACCCACAACCAGCCCAGCAGTCCGGCCAGAATCGTAAAGGCAACCAGAACCCAGCGCCGGAACCAGAGCAGTTGCAGGTATTCCAGGATGGGCAGCGGCTCATCCTGGCTGGTATTGGTGCCAGGAACGGTCTGGAATGGATCTGATTTCTGGGGGGCAGTATTCAAGGGGGCAGTATTCAAAGGGCTCAGGCGAGCTCAGAAAAACCGTTCAGCGACGCGGATGATATCACCCGGCTGCACCTTGTCGTTGACGTCCAGTTTCAGTTCTTCGGACTCTTCGGCTCCGGCACGTGTCACGTAGACGATGTCCTTTTTGGCGCGATAGGAATACCCACCCGCCATGGCAATGGCCGTGAGGTAGGTGATGCCTTCCACGTATGGAAACGACCCGGTGGACTTGACTTCACCAATCAGGAAATAAGGCCGGTAGTTGCTGACCTCGACGGACACCCTGGGGTTGACCAGGAAATCCGGCTTCAACCGGTCAACGATTCTTGCTGCCAGTTCCTGCGGAGTAAGGCCGGCGGCCGACATCGTGCCAATCAGCGGCATGGAAAACCGGCCGTCACCATCGAGCACGTAGTCCCCGGTCAGGTCCGCCTGGTTGAAAACCGAGACTTTGATCTGGTCCCTGGGGCCAAGTTTATAGCCTTCGGCAGCTGCAGTATCCGCAACCGGCTCCTGCGCCACGGAAAACGACGGCCAGAAGCCGGCAACCAGCATGCACGCCAGCAGGACGATGCAAAACGGAAGCCGGGTATCGATGTCGCTGTGATTACTTCTCAAAACCAAGAACAAGCCAGGCACGGTTCACCTTGTAGCCGTCATTGGCCACATTGGTATTCAGGTACTGGTAGTCGTAGGAAGCGCCTACCCACATCCAGCGATTGATGAAATAGTTCATGCCCAGGCCGGCTCGCCACACCTTGTCGCTGGTGCGCGACCCGGCAGGCGCATCGAGCACCGTTTCGTAATCACTGTCCGAATACGACAGGCGCCCGGTGAGCTGGAGGTTTCGCAACAGTTCATGATCGACCCGCAATGCATACAGGGTTCGAAAATAACCCGAAGCTGTGGCGCTGGCCGAATCTTCGATTGAAGAACTGACATTGGCGCGCACCGTGGTGAGCTGTGTCGGCACCCAGGTCAAACCCGCGCCAAAGCCTACGCCATCAACATCCTGCAGCTCGGGATCATCATAGTCGCGTTCATAATACCCAAGGGAAACATCACCCGTAAGCAGATTGGTGATGGTGAAATCCAGCCCGCCACTCAGGGAGTAGCCGGAAGAATCGCGGTTGTAGCCGTTGCGGTCGATTTCCTGGTCATACTCGGTTTCGTCCCAGGCCACGGTTACGAAAGCGCGCTTGTCGGTCTTGAACTGGTAGCCGGAGGTGAGCGATGCCCGCATGGATTGCCGGTCGCGGTCTTCGTTGTTGATGATTTCGCCGGATTCGCCGAGCACATCGTCATACTGCAACTGCTGCCAATCGAGAGTGCCACCCAGCGACAGCCGATTGAAGTAGTGGTCATATGTCAACCCCGCGCCCAGCAGGTTGTAGACTGTGGGTTCGATGCCCTGCACTGAATCCCGCGCGTTCAGGTCTTCATGCAACTGCAACGCATCGAGGTGATAACCCATGTTGTTCTGGCCTTTGAAATCAAATCGGCCCGACACTGTGAGGAAATAGTCCTCATAATCCCGCACGCCGAAATCCGCATACCGGCCGACATCCGCGGCCAGGCGCACGCTCAGCGAATGGCGGCTCCAGTTACTGATGGCAGTGACATAGGGACGCACATGGAAAATGGTGTCACTCTGCTCGTTGTCGTTGCTGTAGAAAACGTTGTCATTGTAGTCCACCGCCACTTCGACGCCTGGATGGAGCATGAAGCTGCCCGCCCTGATACCCAGCGGCTTGAAGTCCTGTGGCTGGGAAACTACGGGTTGTTGACCAAGCGCGGGATCATCATAGTCCTGTGCAAATACCCCGGACGAGAGCATGCAAACTGCCAGGCCAACCATGGCGGCATGACTCCTCAAAATCTTTGAAACAGCAGATTTCACAAACCCCACTCCCCTGAACTTTGGCGCTGCGCCGATTATACATAGATATACAAATTTCAGTAAGTTCAAAGTTTTCGGCATTCAACCTGAACCTCGGCAGCAATCGGGCAAACTAAATTCCAACAGATTCCAATTTGGTTTATGATGCTACTGATTCAGCCAGTGCAACAGGGGTGAGCCAAAGTGAGGATTTCCGGCATGCGGGGTGAAACGCAACCCAACCATAAATACAGGCAGGCGGTTCTTCCTGCATTCATTGCTCTGGCTTTGATGTCGGGCAATGCGTTTGGCCAGTCTGACGCCTGTGAAGAACTCCAGGGAACTCCACCCGGCCTGTATGTGACTACCGATGAAGGCCGCACTTTCCTGACCAAGGAAGGAAAGGTTCTGGAAGTGGCCCCAGGGCAGTCGGCATTCGCCGGTGAGGGAAAGCTGGCCTGCATCAAGAAAGCCCCTGAGTTCCTGGACTGGCCCTGCTCAACCGATGCCGCAAACAGCCGCAAGTTTGCAACGTATGCCATCGCGGATATTTCCGGGCAAAACCCGAGCGGCTCGAAACTGGCCCAGGAAGTGGTACGGCGATATTTTGAGATTCCTGAAGTCATCGAGCCCGTTCCCGACTGGCTGGAAGGCGAGTTTCACACAAGGCTGGCTTACCCGGACATCATCCAGTTCTCCAGTGGCGAGTATTGGTACCACCCATCTGACGAATCAAAGCTGCTGGACGAGCGACGCCCGAAGGTTTTGCAGATTTCGCTCTATGTAGGCATCAATGCCGTGGTGGTGGACACCTACATGATTGATATCCTGCAAAGGCATTACGGCAAGGAACCGATACCGGTCATGTTCGTCTTCAATGATTCGAACACGGTTCCAATCAGCTATTTCGGGCCGAATGTCAGCCTTGAAGAAGTGATCAAGGCATTCAACGAACGCGGTATCAAGATCGCGGATGTACCGATGTGGCCCCTGGGTGACTACACATTGGAAGCCACAGCCGCGGAATTTGAGAAATTCATAGACCTTCCCGACCTGGAAGACATAGACCCCGTGCGGCGTGAAGCGCTGTCGGCACAGCTGGAAACCTATGGTTTCAGCAAGAAGCCGGTATTCGTAACCTTGATGTCAGGGTCGAACCGGATCTACGTTGACGATCCCGAACTGATACGGGTTGCGCTTTCGATGGGTATGCAACGTATTCCAACGGCACTGACATTCGTGGAGCCGGATGCACACCTGACGCGTTGTGGTCCGGGCACTCCGGTTGGCAGCGCCAGCGGTACGATATCCGGCGAATCCACTCCACCGGGTGGAGCGGTGGTTCCTCCGGGCGGTGGCTCAACGCCACCTCCTCCGGAAACGGAGATCAGCCCTGCGGGTGGGGATTCCGGCTGAGAGGAGTTTGAACAACGGGCCTGGCTTGTGTTGCTAACGCCAGGCCAGGTTCTCCAGGCCAGGATCTCCAGACCAGAACCCTGGAAACCGACCCGTAAGCCGAACCTCATCGCCTGTTTTCAGGGCCTGATTCAGGGCCAGATTCAAGGCCAGATTCAGTGCTTGGCCGGGCGCCTTGCAAAAAAAAAGACATGCATAAAAAAAGACCAGCCGAGGCTGGTCTTTTTATTGCACTTTTGAGGTAAGCCTTACACAAAGGCGGGAGCCGAAAAAGTCCCGACCAGGCCATCTCGTGTCTCAGACAGGCAGAATGCTTCCTGCCTGCCCGCGAAATTACTCGATTACGCTCTGCTCGCAGACTTCGTCGCCACACAGCTGGACGGAGAATTCAGTCCCGCGCACACCCATCAGCGCCACCGGCGTTTTCAGCTTGTAGTTTTCCGGGTTGCTCTTGGCCATGGCGCCGGTGATGACCCGCAAGCCGCCGGAAACCAGGCTCAAGGTTGCCTTGTCGCCGGAATTGCCATTGTAGACATAGTCCTCGATGACCAATTCTGAATCAGGTTTGATGGTTACCTTGGCGCCATCCAGGAATTGTACGACTGCGAAGCTTTTCGGGCCGGTCATGATCTGGTCGTCCACGAAAATTTCATCGCCTTGCTTGAGCTCGCGTGAATCCGCGGAACCAGAAGCAATTACGGTGCCGCGTGATGCTACCACCAGGCCTTTCGCTTCAGACGCGAAAGCTTCGGTAGCAAAGACACAAAATCCCAGTACCAGAAATGCCACAAATTTGCTGCGATTGTTCATCATTTCTTAAACCCTTTTCGGTGACTCCGTTGTTATGACTCAAGCCAATTACCCGCGAGGGGTAAAATAGTTGGTGATTCCTGTCGCTCAGCGCGGCAGATCCATCCTGAAACGGTCAAAACAAGCGGGGCGTCGCTCACATTTAAGGCCGGTTGCCCGGCTGATTCCCCAAAATCCGCTGGTTGCGAGAAACCCGCGAATTTGGCCAATGGTAGCACACAATCTTTAAAAATCCATGCTGCACGGTAATTTACGGGGCGCCGTTCGTTCGCCGATTGCTACCTTTTGCCTGAAAATCGGGAGAATCATTTGGTTTTGTAAGTGAAAACGCCATCCCATTCTTCGCCGGGCGGGTCCTGCCTGAAAATTTCGAGCCTTTCCAGATACAGCCGGAACAGGAAACACCCGGGTTGGGCGGCGAGCAGCTCCTTGAGTATGGGTTCTGACTGGTCCCATTCCTGCTCCCGGTAATATCTCAGGGCATTTTCAAATAGTTTTGCATCTTCAATGACTTGTGCGGGAAGCTGGTCTTTCATGCCCAGCGGTTCGTAGATTGTGACGGGCTCAGCCTTGCCCTTCACCCTCACCCGGTCCAGTTCCCGGTAGAAGAACTCCGGGGCTGCCCAGCGGGTAAATTCGCTGACAATGAAGCTCACGCCGTAGGACTTGGTCAATCCTTCCAGCCTCGAACCCAGGTTCACCGCGTCACCCATCACGGTGTACGCCTGCCGGAACTCGGAACCCATGTTGCCCACGTTCATGGGGCCGGTGTTGATGCCGATACCGATGGAGATGTGCGGCCAGTTCTTCCTGTGGAACTCCTCGTTCAACGGCTCCAGGGCGGCCAGCATCTCCATGCCGGCGCCCACAGCCCGGGCGGCATGGTGCGAATCCCTGAGCGGCGCGCCCCAGAAGGCCATCACGGCATCGCCGATGTATTTGTCGATCGTGCCTTTGGTGGTGTGCACGATGCGGGTCATGGGCGTGAGGTACTGGTTGATCAGGTCCGACAGCTCAGACGCATCAAGACCTTCCGAAATCGAGGTGAAGTCGCGGATGTCACTGAACAGCACGCTCAGTTCCAGTTTCTGGCTGGCCAGCGAATAGTTTTCCGGGTCGCGGCTCATCTCCTTGACAAGATCCGGTGGTACATACTGCCCGAACAGGCTGTCCATATGCGTTCGAGTACGTGTTTCAAACAGGTAACCGAACACCATGTTGAGGGTGTAGATCCCGATCAGGGTCAGCAGCGTCACAGCCAGCGGCAGGATGTGGAGTTCCACATTCCACATATAGAGATTCACCGCCAGCGCCAAAATTATCGATGCGAAAAATGCCAGGGTGGCGATAATCGGCGACAGGATGGGCAGGACGAAGGAAGTGAGCAAGCCAAACGCGGTAACGGCCACCATCTCCGCGGCCGACGTATAGGCCGGCTCCCAGCGGAAACTGCCATCCAGGATGCCGCTGATGATGTTGGCGTGCACTTCCACTCCTGGATAGATGGAGCCGAATGGCGTTGAGCGAATGTCTTCCATGCCCGGGGCCGTTGCTCCAACCAGGGCGATCGTGCCTTTGAGGTATTCAGGGTCCTCAACGGTTCCCTCAATGACCTCTGTGGCTGAAACATAGGGAAAACTGCCCCGCGGCCCGCGAAACGGTACCAGTACCGCTCCCTGTGGGTCGATGGGAATGATGGTTCCAGCCAGTTCCAGTTTTTCCAGCGGTGGGTAGTCGCCCATCCATCGGGATGCATCCACGAATATCGGAATGGTGATTTCATTCAGGTACGCCGCCGCTGTGGCGAGAGACAAGGCTTCGTAGGCGCTGAACTGGTATTCGTGCAACAGCGGCGCGCGGCGTACCACGCCATCGTCATCAATCAATGGGTTATTGATGAAGCCGGCGCTGTAGGCTGCCGCCATCAACTCCGGTCGGTTGGAGCTGAAGCCCTTGCCACGCGGCAGGAAAATCACGTCGGCCATGGATTCGTGAAAATCAATAGCCGGTATTGGCAGATCGCCGGTCTCGTACGCAGTTGCCTCGTTGGTATCGAAAAAATACCCCAGGATGTTCGGGCCGCTGGCCAGTGCCTCGGCGAAAATCTGGTCGCGGTCCAGTTGCGGCTCCAGTTCGATGAGTGTTTCCATGAACGCGGCATCGCCCCGCTCTTCGGCCAGCCGATGCAGCCGGTCGATGTCGGCGCTTTCATCCCTCTCGGCAAACACCATATCCCAGCCGACAACCGAAACGCCGTAAGCAAACAGGTTATTGACCAGGCGGGCCAGTTTGTCGCGGGTCCAGGGCCAGTGCCCCTGCGCCTGCAGGCTGGCTTCATCGACCGCGACGATCAGGATCCGCTCGTCCTGCCCGCCCGGGGCGGTCATGCGTATGCGCGTGTCGTACAGCAGGTTCTCTATCTGGTCGACATAGAACAGGTTGTATTTCCCGGCCACGTGGCCCAGCAGGAACAGCGTCAGAAGCACACCGGCAGCTACACGGATCAGGTAGCGTCTCATGACACTTCAGCCTGGCTGGGTTGGTTGCATAAAATCAGGAAAACCGGCTTCACCTTTGCATCGATCCGCGCATATTGTCTTTGAGTATTTCCCAGTCCAGCCCCGACTCGAGGTCTATGCGCCGTTCGGATGCCCAATCCGGCCAGGGGGCAGCGCCGCTCACAAAGCCCTCCCCTGCCCCCATCCACTGGTGCATCACCGGCGGGGCCGGCCGCTCATCAAAAGCAGGGGCGTGGTCTTTGCCGCGCGCTGCAATCAACTGGTGCGCGGTGCTTCCTGCCATGTACACCGGCACATTGCCATTGCGTCCAAACGTGTCACTGTGGCCGTGACCGCTGATGATCAGTTCCACCTGGGAATGCCGCGCCAGCAACTCCGATAGCCCGGCATACCACCGCGGACCGACCATATCGATGAATTCAATACCTGTGCGCATCGGCGGATGGTGGATGGCGATCAGCGTGGGCTCATCGGACGCCTCGAGCGCCGTTGCCAGCCAGGCGAGCCTTCTGTGGTCCAGGTGTGGAAATTCCGAACCCGCATGGTGGCTGTTGAGGGCAAGGATCCGGAAATCCAGGCCTTCAATGGCGTACTGGAAGGTGTCATCAGTGACCGGAAACATGGAACAACCGGCAAAATGATGTTCCATCATGCGCGGGTCGTCATGGTTGCCCGGAATCAGGTATGCAGGCGCATTCAAGGGTTCAACCAGGGAAGCAAAATTCTCGTATGCGCTGCTGCTGGGAAATTCAACCAGGTCACCGGTAATCATCACCACGTCGGGCTGTGGCGACATCCTGTTCACCTGCCTGACGGCATCAGTAAGATGCGCTGCAGTATCCACCTTGCCGTAAAGCAACTGTCCCGGCTCCACGATATGCGTGTCGGTCAGCTGTACCAGAAAGCTCATCCAAGGCTCCTTGGTTACCCCTGCCGGTTACTCTACCACCACGCGGGGCCACAATTCAGTTACCGTCCAATCCAGAACTTTGTTTCGTTCGGCAGTGTAAGGATTCACCGCTGCCCGCTTTTTGCTGAAAACCTCAACCCGGTCCCGCCGTGCCCGCTCAATTGCTTCGGCCAAGCCCCTGGCCGGTTGGCCAAATCCACTTGAGCAGGGTTGTCAGTCATGACTGAGGTAACACTCAACGCAATTCCTGGATCAACCGGCGATTCATGTAGGTGATGCGCGTACCCAGGGTTCGCGCCACCAGTTCGTGGATCGAGGAAACCAGTTTCGGGTCGCTGGCGTCGAGGTCGTCAAAGGTTTCGCTGGGCAGGTGGTACAGCACCGAGGGTTCATTGGCGATGATCGTGGCGGTGCGCTTGCGATCCGCCGTATAGCTCGACATTTCACCAATGACCGAGCCGGCGTTGAATTTCTTGACCCGCTTCATGCCGTTGGTTTGCGTGCCGATCAAAGCCGTCATCGAGCCACTCTCGAGCATGAACAGGCCGGTGTCATCGTCGCCCTGCTGGAACAATGCCTGGCCCACTTTGACATCGATGCGCTTCATGGCGTTGAGCAGCAATTTGACCTTTTCCGGATCCTGGAACAGTTCATTCAGGTAGTCGGCTATCGTTTTCCGGTTGTCGCTTTCACCCAGCTCGGCCAGGATGGTGTTCTCGATGAATTCCACCGCATAGTCGGCTTCCTTGAAAAACAGCGGCTTGCCCTGCTCGCGGCTGACCGCATCCATCATCACGATGCGTTGTTCCGTGCCCCTGGGCACGCCGGCGTACATCAGCTTGACGCCCATGGAATCGCACAACGCGCGAATCTGCATGAAGGTTTTCAGCGCCGAGATATCCATGCCGGTAACCCGCTTCAGGTCGAGCAGGATGGCCTTCAGCTTGCCATCGCGGATGCCGGAATCATCGCGGATCAGGTCCAGTATGGAGTTGGCCGTTCCGAAAAACAGGAATCCCCGCAGCGTGTACACCAGCGCCACGCCACCGTGCTCATCCAGCAGCTGGCTGGCGCGCGGCGAACGCTCCACCGAACTGCGGTAGGCTGCCAGCGAATACTGCCCCTGCACCGCGCTGATCATGCTGTAGCGCATCACGAACAACAGCAATGCCAGCAGTATGCCCACCAGCACGCCGGGCATGAAGCCGACGAATATCACTGTGCCCAGGATGATGCAGACGATGGCGTAGTCCACGGGCTGGAAGCCGCGCACAGCGATGTACATCCATTCGTACAACATCTGGAAAGCGAACAGGAACACCACCGAACCCACCAGTACCGTGGGCATCCAGGAAATCAGCGAGCTGCCAATCAGGGCAACCAGCAGAGTAACCAGGCTGGCAGTGATCGCAGTCCAGCGGCTGCTGGCGCCAAACTGCTTGTACAAAAGCGATGAGGTGACGTCATTATAGGCGGATGGCGCGCCCATCAGCCCGAGCAGCACATTGCCGGTGCCGGCAATCTGCATTTCCTCGGCGGTGCTCATTTCCTGGTTGCCGCCCGCCACCATGGCCGACAGCGACATGGATGCCGTCAGCATGGCCAGGAAAGCAATGGTGAATATCTGCGGCAGCACCGAGATGACAAAGCCCACATCAATCTCAAAAAAAGAACGCTGGGCAAGAATGCTGAATGCGCCTCCGGCGCTTTCCTCAATGTGGAACAGCCACTTGGCGGCTTGCAACTCTTCTCTGGAATAACCAACGAAGTAAGCCACCAGGAAAAACAGCAGGCCGATAGCCAGCGCCGCCACAGGCAACGACCATGCATGCGGACTGCGATTGGTGACGAACAGCAGGACAAAACCACCGGCTACCATCAGCCCCAGCCGAATCAGGTTTTCGCTCTCGCCCAGCGCACGCAGCAACTCGACCGAAATCGGCAGGTCGACGGCAATTCCGACGCCTGCCTGCAGCAACAGCCAGGCGATTCCGGCCATGAAGCCGCAAATGACCGGATAGGGAATCAGTTCCAGTATGCGTGTGAGGTGAAACCGCCCCACCACCAGGAATGACAGGGCCACGACCAGCGTTGTGAGGGACACAATGGCCAACATGGTGGAAAGCCCGCGTGAGCTGGCAGCAGCTGTTTCCCCCATCTCGGCCACCATCAGGCCGCCAATGGTGGAGAGAATGACGATAGCCTGTTCATCCAGGTTGACCAGGTGGACCGGCGCGCGCGAAGTCATGGCGATGAACACGCCGACTATGGACCAACCCACCAGCATCAACATCAGCATCAGCGGCATGAATCCGGACAAGGCGCCGGCAAAGATGATGGCCGCGAAACCGTAGCACCACAGAGCGTTGTCGATGCCGTCAAAAAAACCCAGGGCAAGGTCGGAAACCAGGGATTTGGACTTATAGCCTGCTTTTTGGAATGTGATCATTCTTATCGGCTTCGTTTGCTGGTGCGTCACTTACCCTGACTGGCACGCGCGCCGCGGGCGGATTCGCCACAGCGCAGACGGCATATTATTGCAATTCAGTAAAAAGCGCGAACGCAATTGATCGCTGAACTGGCCAAAAAAACAATTGATTACTTGATCGGGTAGCGCTCCAGAACCGGGCCCAGCGCTTCCTTCAATGGCCCGAGCCAGGGTTCAAAATTCCGCCACTGTTCCAGGCCGCCCCGGTAGATCGGCTGGCGAACCTGCTCGGCGCTGGGCGTGCGCACGGCACGCTCGGTTTCCCAGAACCGCAGGCATTGCTCCTCGAACGGCAGGCCGCAGTATTCCAGCAATTTGCGAATCTGCTCATCAGTGTGCTCCACCATTTCCTCGTACTGCACCCGCCACACCCGACCGGGGAGCACCCGATCCCAATGATCCATCATCACCACATAGTCACGGTAATACTGGCCCATTCCGGCCAGGTCATAGGTGTAGGTCTGGCCCCTGGCGAACAGCTGCTTGAAACCGGAAAAGCAGCAGGCCATGGGGTTACGACGGGCATCGATGATTCTGGCATTGGGAAGAATGAGGTGAATCAGCCCGATGTGCTGGAAATTATTGGGCATCTTGTCGATGAAGTAAGGATAGTCGCTGCGCTGCACGCGAGTGGTTTCCAGGTACCGCTCGCCCAGCTCACGGCATTGCTGTTCGCTCAGGGTAGCCAGAACCTCGGGGTATTTCCCGGCGGGATTCTGCCGCGACTTTTCAGCCAACCGGCGCGATGTCTGGATGATGTCCATCAGCTCGGCGGTACCCTCCACCTGCGAATGGCTGGCCAGGATCTGCTCCAGCAAGGTAGAGCCGGAGCGCGGCAGGCCCACGATGAAAATGGGGTCGGGCGCCGGGCAGCCCCAACCCTGCCGCTCGGCGAAGAATTCCGGCGAGAGCGTCTTGATCTGACGGGCGGTGTTGAACACGTTGATCTTCACATTGTGCCGGTGATGGACCTTGCGGATATCGTTGCCACGCTGGTAGTAGCGAAAGGACTGCTCGTAATCGCCCTTGTCCTCAAACGCCTTGCCCAGGGCAAAGGCCAGGTGGGACTGGTCGTCAGGGTCGCCTCTGTTCTCCACCAGCTGCGACAGCATCAGCTCGACTTCCTCATCACTGAAACGGTAGGTCTTCAGGTTGGCCAGGCTCCAGTAAGCCTCGCCGATTGCCGGGTTGAGCTTGATGCAGCGCTGATATGCAGCAATGGAATCATCCAGCCGGCCAACGGTTTTGAGCGTGTGGCCGAAATTCATCTGTGCCCTGGGCTGGTTGGGATACACCTTGAGCAGGCGCTCATACATTTCCAGCGCGGGCGCATGATCGCCGCGCTGGACCAGCACCGTAGCCTTGAGCAGCTGGAAATTGGCGTTGGCCGGATCCACCGCCAGCAACCGGTCGACCTGGACATTGGCCTCGTCCAGGCGGTTCTGGCGGGTCAGGACCACGGCATAGTTATGCCTTGCCAGGTAAAAGTCCGGCGCCAACTGCAGGCAGCGCTCCAGCAACACACGCGCGTCATCGTAACGATTCAGTTTCATGCCGATATCAGCCAGCATGCGCAGGCCATTGACATCGTCCGGATGCCGTTTGACGAGGGTTCTCACCAACTGTTCGGCTTTGGCAAGCTTGCCGGCGCGTATCAGGTCGGCGGCTTCGGCAAGCTCGGGATGGCGCACCACCAGCGCGCTGTAGCGTTGATACGCATCCTGCGCCGCGTCGGCCTGGCCGGCCAGCATCAACTGGTCACCCAGCGCTTTCCAGGCATCAGCCTGCCTCGGATCAAGTTTAACCGCGCGCTGCAGGTTCTCGATGGCCTCCTGATGGCGTCCGACGGCTGCCAGCGACTGGCCCCACTCGTTAAGAAAGCTGGCGGACCCGATATTGCGGGCGACCAGCCCCTGCAACTGCTCAACGCTGGCTTCGGCTTTTCCCTGGCCGCGCAAAGCGGCAGCCAGAATGCGCCGGCCCGGCTCGGAATCCGGCAGGACCCTCAGTATCTCTCGCGCCTGCTGTTCTGCAAGAGCGGGACTGCTGTGCAATAGCCGGGCTGCATGCTGCAGCGCAGTTTTAACACTCCCGCGGGGGTCTTGATCGGTTTGCGTCATTGGATTTCCACTTGAACGTACGCTTACGCAGGTTTAATAATGGCAGGTGGTGAAGCCTACACCGAGCCATGCCCGGCAGCAAAGTTCGAGCCCGCTGCAAATACAGGTTTGCTGTTCGCACCGGGTTCGAATTACACTGAGGTCACAATAACCGTCAGGCATTCGGTACCAATTTAGAAAAGCAGTCAACTGTCGAGCCGTTAAGAACTGTTATTACTGTCGTTCTTTCTGTCCGGTCCAGATTTCGGTCCAGCCCGTCAGTGGAAGATTGAGAATGTTTTTTCCGTATTCTCAAGTGCGCCCATTAATCCAGGGAGACTTTATTCATGAAGCAATTGCATCGCACGCCACTCAGCAAGTCCATTTCCTTTGCATTGGCCGGTTCCGCCATCGCCGTAACGCTGGTTCCTGCAGCCATGGCTGCCAGCGCGCTGGAGGAGGTCGTCGTAACGGCGCAAAAACGGGCGGAAAACCTTCAGGACGTGGCAGTTTCCCTGCAGGTACTTGGCAATGAGCAGCTGGAAAACCTGCAGGTCAAGGGTTTCGATGACTACATCCTGTTCATGCCCACCGTCAGCTACACCTCCAATGGACCGGGATATGGCCAGGTTTACATGCGCGGTATTTCCTCCGGCGGCGATGGCAACCATTCGGCTTCGATGCCCAGTGTGGGTGTGTACCTGGATGAACAGCCGGTAACCACCATCAACCAGATTCTCGATGTGCATGTGTACGACATCGAGCGCATCGAAACGCTGTCCGGCCCGCAGGGCACCCTGTACGGGCAAGGCAGCCAGGCCGGCACCATCCGCATCATTACCAACAAGCCCGTCATCGGCGAACGCCAGGGCGGCTATGACATTTATGGCACCAGCGTCTCCCATGGCGACAGCGGTTTTGGCCTGGACGGATACATCAACATTCCCATCAACGACAACATGGCTGTCAGGCTGGTGGCCTGGTACCAGGATGATCCGGGCTGGATCGACAATGTTGAAGGCGAAATCAATTACCTTGGCAGCGGCATCGTCAAGTCCAATGCCGACCTGGTGGATGACGATTTCAACCACGCGGAAACCGCCGGTTTCCGTGGCCTGCTGAAGTGGGTGCTGAACGATAACTGGACTATCACTCCGGGTATCAACTACCAGAACTCCGACGTCAACGGCTCCTGGCAGGAAAACCCGGAGTACACCGGCGGCGATTACCAGACCTCGGTGTTTTTCCCCACCTGGACCGATGAGAACTGGTACCAGGCAACCTTGACCGTGGAAGGCGATATCGGCGACCTGAACCTGTTGTATGCGGGCGCTTACCTGGACCGGGATGTCGACAGCTCCTATGACTACTCGGGTTACGCTGAATACCTGGAGTCTTTCGGCTACTGCTACTACTACGATGCGCTGGGCAACTGCGCGGATCCGTCACAGTATGTTTCTGGTGATGAAAACTTCAACCGCAACAGCCATGAAATCCGCCTGCAATCTTCCCCGGATGGTAGTTTCCGCTGGATCGCCGGCCTGTTTTACCAGCGCCAGGAACACCTGTTCGACCTGCAGTGGGTTGTGCCGGACATGAACCCGGCCGATTCCGTGGTTGAAGGCGGGCGCACCACCTGGCAAACCTTCCAGCGCCGTGTGGACAAGGATACCGCGCTGTTCGGTGAAGCCTATATCGATCTGGGCGCCGCCTTCAGCCTGACGCTGGGCGCGCGCTATTTCGAATACGACAATTCACTGTTTGGCTTCAACGGCTTTATCGGGCATTGCACCGGCTATTACGACGACAACGGCGATTTCGTGGAAGACCGCGAGAACGGCGTTCCGCAATACCCCTGCTTCAACACCGGCATCCTGGACGATGTTTCCAAGGGTGATGACTGGGCCGGTAAAGTCAGCCTGGAATGGAAAGCCACTGACGACAAGTTGTTTTACGTTACCTGGTCGGAAGGTTTCCGTGCCGGTGGTGTAAACCGCGCCCGGGTGCCGGGCATACCGAAGTATCAGCCGGACTTCGTGGAAAACTATGAAATTGGCTGGAAAACGCAGTGGGCCGATGGCGCCGTGCGCTTCAATGGTGCGGCTTACCTCGTTGACTGGAACGACTTCCAGTACGGCTTCCTGGATTTCACGATTTCCAACCTGACCATTATCCAGAACGTCGGTAATGCGCAGACCAAGGGTATCGAGTTCGACCTGGATTGGGCGGCCACCGACAACCTGTTGCTGTCATTGGCCGGTTCCTACAACGATGCGGAACTGCAGGAAAATTTCTGGCGCAACGACCAGGATCGCATCGATGGGCTGCCACCGGATGCACCCGAAGGCACGCCCATGCCGTATGTGCCGGAATTCCAGTACACCTTTATTGGCCGCTACACCTTTGATATTGCCGACATGCCTCTGTTCGCGCAGGCCGCCTGGTCGTATCGCGACGGATCCTGGAACGACCTGGAAGTATCCAATACGCGCCGGAGGTATATGGACTCCTATGGCGTATTGAACCTGTCAACCGGCATCGAAAAGGACAACTGGTCGCTGACGGTTTATGCCAATAACGTTTCCGATGAACGCGGCGTGATCAATTATGGCGACCCGGGTTATGACAGCCCGAGCGGCCTGGATAACCGCACCAACTTCATCAAGCCACGCAACTACGGCATTCGCTGGGCACAGCGTTTCTAGGCCCGGCTTTTGTTCCACCCAAAAAAACGCCCGCAAATGCGGGCGTTTTTTTTGGCCAGTAAATCTTATTTGTCCCGCTTCTTGCCGCCTTTTTTAGGCTTGGCACGCGGCTTTTCACTGCTCGGCGTTATGTCCAGGCGTTTGCCACAGACTTTCACTTCCTTCAGCCCGAGCAGGATTTCATTCGGCATGCCGACAGGCAGATCCACCAGGCAGTAGGTGTTTTCGATGGAAATATTGCCGATGTGCTGGCCATCCAGCCCGGCTTCATTGGTGATGGCCCCGACAATATTGCCGGGCTTGACCCCGTCCTTGCGCCCGACCGAAATGCGATAAGTCTGCATACCACCAAACAACTTCTTGCCGCCCTTCTGCCGATCCTTTTTGCCCTTGCCTGCCGGTTCCGGGCGCTGCTCCCGCTTGCTGGAAAACTTTGCCGTCGAATCGGGTTGGAGCAACAGCGGCGTATCGCCCAGGTTCATTTTCGCCAGGGCGGCGGCAATTTCGATCGCGGGAACATCATGTTCCCGCTGGAACTGCTCCAGCAGTTGCTGCATGAACCCCAGTTCACCCTTGGCCAGGGTATCGCTGATCGACTGCTTGAAACCCGCAACGCGCTTGTTGTTGACGATCTCGGTGGAAGGCAGCTCCAGTTCGGCGATGTCCTGACGCGTGGCCTGTTCAATGGCACGCAACATGCGCCGCTCACGCGGCGCCACGAACAGGATGGCCTCGCCGCTGCGCCCGGCCCTGCCGGTGCGGCCAATGCGATGAATATAGGCTTCGGTATCGTGCGGAATGTCGTAGTTGAGTACGTGGCTGATGCGATCCACATCCAGGCCGCGGGCCGCAACGTCGGTGGCCACCAGCAGGTCCAGCTTGCCGTTCTTCAGCTGTTCGATCTTGCGCTCGCGGTCTTTCTGCGCCATGTCGCCATTCAACGCCTCGGCTGCAAAACCTCGGGCCTGGAGTTTTTCCGCCAGTTCGGTGGTGGCGATGCGGGTGCGCACAAAAACCAGCATGCCATCGAAGGGTTCAACTTCCAGGATGCGGGTGAGCGCATCCAGCTTGTGCATGCCGCTGACCAGCCAGTAACGCTGCCGGATGGTTGCCGCTGTGGCGGTTTTGGTTTTGATGGAAATTTCAGCCGGATCACTCAGGTGCTTGCGGGCAATCTTTTCGATTTCCGGCGGCATGGTGGCGGAAAACAGCGCAATCTGCCGGCCTGGCGGTGTCTGCTCCAGCACCCATTGCACGTCATCGATAAAGCCCATGCGCAGCATTTCATCGGCTTCGTCCAGCACCAGCGTGCGCAGCTGGTCGAGTTTCAGGGTGCCTTTGCGGATGTGATCCATCACCCGGCCGGGAGTACCCACCACCACCTGGACACCGCGTTTCAGCTGCCGGATTTGGCCACTGTATTCCTGGCCGCCGTAGACCGGCAGCACGTGAAAATTCTTCAGGTGATGCGCGTAGCGCTGAAAGGCTTCCGCCACCTGGATGGCCAGTTCCCGCGTCGGCGCCAGTACCAGCACCTGCACGGTGTTACTTTGCAGGTCGATATTGGCCAGCAATGGCAGGGCAAAGGCAGCGGTCTTGCCGGTTCCGGTGGGAGCATGCCCGAGCAGGTCACGGCCGGCCAGTAATGGCGGTATGGCCTCAGCCTGGATCGGCGTAGGAGTTTCGTAGCCGACATCCAGCAGTGCGCGCAGGAGAAATTCAGGCAATTCCAGCTGCTTGAAGCTGCCGGCGGGCCTGGCTGGTTGGGTTTTGGACTTGGGCATGGAGTGTCCTGGCTGGATGATGACGACAAGCCGGTTACTGGCCGGGCTCGTTGGGGCCGCTATCATACTATTTCCGGGCGGGGTGCAAGTGTTCTCGCCCGGATCGGCGAACCCTCCGGTGCTGCGCACAGAGCGCTCTCACCCGATCTCTTCGACAAATAAAAAACCCGCCACTTGGGCGGGTTTTCCATTTGGCGGAGAGAGAGTCACTGTCCGCCATTTTCACGCCTGTTTACCCCTGTCCGTTGGTGCCTTGTAACCCCTTGCAGGCCTTGCCATTACTCATTTTCCGCTGTTTGTTCGTGTTCGTTGCAGTTTGCCCACGCCCGGCGTAAATTGTAGGGATTCACGTAGGGAACGAGGCCGATGGCGGAGGCGTTATGCAGACTGAAAGACTGAACCCTGGATTCTGTTCCAAGGTTAGCGAACCAGGCCGATACAACGATGGGCGCGGGCTTTACCTTCTGGTGAAACCCAATGGCGGCAAGTCCTGGGTTTTCCGATTCCGTGACCGTTTGACTGGCAAACAACAAGATGCAGGCCTGGGGCCATTTGGCCCGCATGACGTTAGCCTGGCGGAAGCCCGAGCCGAAGCCGGACGATTGCGCGATATGCTCCGGGAAGTGCCACCGCGTAACCCAATCGAGGAACGGCGCAAGGCCCTGCAGGCCGCAAAGCTTGACCATGCCCGCCGTATGACCTTCCGACAGTGTACAGACCGCTATATCGACGCGCACAAGGCGAGCTGGCGCAACGAAAAGCATACAGCGCAATGGACTTCCACCCTGGACACCTATGCTGCCGACCTGATGCCGCTGCCGGTGGAGGAAATCAATACGGCACTGGTAATCAAAACCCTTGAGCCGATTTGGAAGGAAAAGACTGAAACTGCAACCCGAGTCCGCCAGCGAATCGAGCGGGTATTGAATTGGGCAACAGCCCGCAAATTTCGACAAGGTGAGAATCCCGCCCGCTGGCGAGGCCACCTGGACAACCTGTTACCCAAACCAACCAAACTGAAAAAGGTAAAGCCGCGCGCTGCCCTGGCCTATGAGGAAATAGGCGCGTTTGTCGCAAAGCTGCGCAAGCGTGAAAGCCAAACCGCAAGGGCGCTGGAACTGCAGATATTGACTGCCACCCGACCCGGCGAAACTGCCGGTGCCATGTGGCAAGAAATCGACCTGAAAGCCGGTTTATGGACGATACCCGCCGAACGAATGAAAGCCGACCGGGAACACGAAATACCCCTGTCCGACCGCGCCATCACTATTCTAAAGGCCCTGCCCCGCGTATCTGACTACGTGTTCCCTGGACGTACGCTTTACCGACCCATGACCACGGCAGCGGGCATGAAGCTGGTGAAGGAAATCCAGCCTGGCATCACGGCGCATGGTTTCCGTAGCACCTTCCGCGATTGGGCTGCAGACCGAACCCGGCATTCACGCGAAACGATAGAACACGCCCTGGCGCACCAACTGCGAGACAAGGCAGAGGCCGCATACAAGCGCAGCACCGAGTTTCCCAAAAGGGCAAGGCTCATGCAGGACTGGGCAAAGTTCTGTGCCAGCGCACCAGCCAAAGGCACCACGGTTACACCGATTGGCAAGAGTGCAAAAGCGTGAGCAAATTTGACAAGAAAAAGCTGTTCAAGGCGTTTGAGCAATACCAACGCAACTATCCATACCCCGCCCGAATTGAGCACTATGCTAGGGAGGCGCGCAAGTATTTGAAGCTCAACAAATCAACAATCGACCCCAACAGTTTGCATCCTTGCCAACTAGTCTTGATACATTCCAAAGAGGCCATGCTCGCAGCGCAACGCGGAGACTTTGACCATTTTGCACAAGCCTTTGAGCGAGTAGAAAGAGAGAGCGTCAATTTGCAATTGCCAAAATTTGAAGCAGCACTGACAACGGCAAGAAGCAGCAAAGCTGGCAAATCTAGCAAGCGCAGACCTGGCCCATTGCGCACTGTGCTGCAAGAAATCTGCAAAGAATTGGACACCCTCGATAGCGATTCGATACTGACGTATTGGGCGCTGTACGATGACCCAACAGACGCGGAATTTGATACATGCTCCGATAGGTTTGTCCTGAACGTAGACAATCAAACTGGCGAGCTTGAATACTGGTTCACCTTCGAGGGGCGAGCATACAAGCCAACTCGAAAGCAGATTCAAGATGCCCTTTCACGCATCCGAACAAAAAATATCTGAACATTCTCCGATAACCAGTTAACGGCGAAAGCCGCTTGCCATGATTCATCCTGACAAGTCCGGGCACCATCGCACGGACAGCAAGAGGATGGAGCAATGGAACACCGCAATGAACCCCTGGCAAACCCAATCCCGGAAGTTTGCCGCCGCCTGGGAATTGGCCGTTCAACCGTCTATGAGCTGATGGGTTCGGGCCAACTCAAGGCCATTAAAATTGGCCAGCGGACCCTAAACCCTGAATCCGAGCTGCAACGCTTTGTGGCTGAACGGCTGGAACAGTGTGCAGCATGAGCGCAAGCAAAAACGCCCTGGCTGTGGACCAGGGCGCTATCTCAAAAGACAATCCGGCGGGAATGCAGGGCCAGTCTAACACGACGTACCGGTTACAGCTCATCGTATCGAATGCGGACATGAAGCCAGTCCGTGCCCTGGCCTGCCTTATCGTCCAAGCAGAGCGAATCAATGGCGAGCTGCGCTTTCCGTCAATCACCCTGCCGGAGATGCCGTTATGAAGCTTCCACCTTTCGGCAAGCGGGTTAAATCCATCCTGCAGAATCCGAGTCAGCTTCAGCGGTATTCAGGATGCAATCAGCAATTTGGAACAGTCTGGATAGCCACGGGCCCCGATGCCTGGGAATGGCAGAAGGAACACCCCAAGCATTTAACCGTCGTGCTGCCTGATGGTGAAAACCCTTTCAGTTATTGCTGGAGCTTCCTGGCGGGCCATGAACCGATTCTGATAACCGGCGATGCCAGCCAAGACCCGGTACAGCGTCGGCAGATTGCAGCGGCATTGTTCCGTGATGGTATCGAGCGCGCACTTGCTGGAAGCATTCTCGTGGTAGCCGATACCCAAGCGAGGGCAGCATGAGCGCGAACACTCAACCCGTGAACGAAAGCGCCTTGATGGGCTATACAGTCGAATCTCAAGACCCGCACACGGAAATTCTACGAATCCACACACCGATTGCAGGCAAGCCACCGATAGCCCTGGACCTTGCCAGCCTGCTAACAACGAGTTTCCCGGAACGGCGAATGTTGTTGTCTCCCTGGCTACAAAGCCAAAGCCTGAACATGCTCTATGCCTGGCGAGGCGTTGGCAAAACCCATGTTGCCCTGTCGATTGCCTATGCCCTGGCCAGCGGTGGCGCTTTCCTGGGCTGGAAATCAGCGGAACCAGTACCCGTTCTATACCTGGATGGAGAAATGCCGGGAGCTGCCTTGCGTGAGCGTGTGGCACGCATTGTTGAATCTGCGGCCAATGAACCGCCGGAAAGCTTTCTGCGGTTTGTAACCCCTGATTGTCAGCACGATGGAATCATGCCGGACCTGGCGACCTATGAGGGCCAGCACTCCATAGAGCGCGTCCTGGGAGATGCTCAAGTCATCATCGTGGATAACCTGTCCTGTCTGGTCCGTCATTCAGGGGCAAGTGAGAATGATGCGGAGTCCTGGCTGATGGTTGCTGAATGGGGATTGCGGATGCGCGCGTCCGGGCGGTCCGTCCTGTTCATCCATCATGCCGGGAAGAATGGCAATCAGCGCGGAACCTCAAAGCGCGAGGATTTGCTTGATACATCCATTCTGCTGAAGCGGCCAAGCGATTACACGGCGGATGAAGGGGCGCGGTTTGAAATTCATTTTGAAAAGGCCCGTGCACTGTTTGGGCAGGAAGTTGAGCCTATCGAAGCGACCTTGACCACCGATGCCAAAGGGACACAGACCTGGACCATGCGCCCGGTAGCGGAAGCAGCCGACCAGCAAATGATTGAAATGGCCGAATTGGGATTATCTCAGGCAGAGATAGCGCGAGAGTTGGGCTATAACCGGTCTACAGTCTGCAGGGCACTCAACAAGGCACAACAGGAAGGGCGCTATCGCCCGACCAGGAAGGCACGAAATGACGCCTGAATCAGATTTGTTGCGTGTTGCATACCCTAGGACGCGCAACGCGCAACAAACTGGGGTTATCAGCGCAACAATGCCCGTAACGAGTACGCAACACACCAGCCTGAAAGCCTTAGCGCGTAGGGTTTTGGAGTGCAACAACCAGTGCAACAACAACGCAACAACGCCCCAAAATACCGCGCAACGAACACCCCTTTTGAATGCACCAATTGTTGCACGAAAAAATGAAGCCGAATCCGCACTAAGAATCGGTAACGGGAACCTTCAGCATGGCGAAACTGTTACCCGCTTCATTGAACTGGTGCGGGCTATCGCTGCTTGCAGTTACCAAAGGCTGTTGCATCGTGATGACATTCTGGCGGCATTGGACGAACGAGACTGGCGAGACTTGAACCGGGTACGGCTGGAGGACCGGCAGGCCTGGGCTGAACTCTTGGCACATCGCCTAGCAAAATCGAGCGGCGATGAAAGCGAACCCTGATAAGCAGCTTGCATAGGGGAAGGGACTCTCCAAAGTCTGGCCACTCTTGAAACGCTTCCCAGCCCTCAGAGTTTCCATTTTTCCGCACTAAAAGGTTTTCGGGAGCACGGGCCAGCCTAGGGAGGGGCCGTCAAAATCTCTACGGCTTGAGCCGGAGGATACGTGTCTGCCTTCGGATTTTTGCGCGGGCAACTAAAATTTTCAGAAAATTTAATTCGACACTAAAGCGCGATTGAAAAAGTAGGGTTTTATGTAGGGAACAAAAAAGCCCGCCAAAAAAAGCGGGCTATTTTTCAATGCCTTACGACACTATTTGGCGGAGAGAGAGGGATTCGAACCCTCGATACGGCTATAAACCGTATACCCGCTTTCCAGGCGAGCCCGTTCAACCGCTCCGGCATCTCTCCAGAACATGGAAATTGCTGTTCAACCCCGATAAATGGGGAGTTGAACCACGGGAAGGGCGGCAATTGTAGGGGAAGGCCGGTCCGGATTCAATCAATCTGGGCGCATTCACCACGGGTTGACGTTGGCAATTGCAGCCCGGCGCCGGGGCTGGCAGAGTGATGCTCAATCCAGCAGCAGATTGAAACCATGCACGCCCTTCAACGCAAACTGCCCTACATCGTCCTGGCGCTGATGCTGCTGGCGCTGACCAGCGCCTGCACCACGGCAAGGCCGGTTGTTTCCGACCTGCCCGCCAGCCAGATGCGCGAGTCATCCAACCTGGCTGAAGTAGGCCAAACCGCGCGCGACCTCGCCACGCTGGTAGGTAAAGACCAGGTGCTGGTGATCTACGATCTCGACAATACCCTCCTGGCCATGGAGCAGGATCTCGGTTCCGACCAGTGGTATTACTGGCAGAAGGAACTCCAGGCTGCGAACCGCTGTGACCCACGGCTGGTGACTGACCGCCTGGCGGCCCAGGGAGCGCTGTACTTCGCCAGCGCCATGCGCCCCACCCAGACCGACGGCGCCGGAATCGTACGGTCTTTGCAGGACGAAGGATTCACTTCCATCATCATCACCTCCCGTGGCCCCGATTTCGCCGCCGCCTCGCTGCGGGAGTTGCGCCGCAATGAACTGGATTTCAGCCGCATGCCGCTCGGCAACGACGACGTCCTTCGGCTCACACCGTCGCCAGACAGCCGCGAGACCCTGTACGAGGCGGGCGTCTACCTCACCGCCGGCCAGGACAAGGGCGAAATGCTGCTGGCCCTGCTTCGAGCCACGGAAAACCCGCTGCCGCGCGCCATCGTCATGGCGGATGACAAAGCGGAAAACCTGCAGGATGTGCTGGATGCCCTGGCCGGCCAGCCGGTTTCCGTCCAGGCCCTGCGTTACAACCGCGAGGACGCTCGAGTCGCGGCGTTTGATGCGGGGCTGGCTGCAAGCCAGTGGCAACAGGTGGAACCGGCTTTGCTGCGACTGCAGGCAATTTTTGGCGACGACAATTACCGGCTGCCCGAGCCCGCCGTTCCGGACGGCTGCGTGGCCGTTGAACCTTGAACCTTGTGCGAATCGATCACAGCACGCTGATACCGGCAAGCAAGCTGGCACACTTAATCTGACTCGCTGAATCTGGCACGCAGGCACACATGAACGCATCAGGCACCACAACCGCTGACGACCTGTCACGCCCGCATCACCGGATCTGGGCAATCGCCGGGCCGGCCATCCTGGCCAATTCGTCAGAGCCCATGCTCGGGTTGGTGGACACCTGGGCCATTGGGCACCTGCCCAGCCCGGTGCACCTGGCGGCGGTAGGCCTCGGCAGCGTGATTTTCAATTACCTGCTGTGGTCCCTGGGCTTTCTGCGCATGGGCACCACCGGCATGGTGGCCCAGGCCCGGGGCCGCAAGGATGCCGCAGGCCTGGTCACCACGGTGATCCGGTCCTGCGCGCTGGCACTCCTCTTTGCCTTGTTGCTGCTGCTGTTCCATGAGGCCCTGTTGCTGGCGTCGCTGCGCATCATGTCGCCGCCCGAAGCCGTGGCATCGATCACCGCTGAATACTTTCGCATCAGGATCTGGTCCTCACCTGCCACTCTGCTCAGTTACGCCATTGTCGGTGTGCTGTTTGGCATGGCAAAAGTCCGGGCGATTCTATACCTGCAACTGCTGCTGAACTTCACCAATGCCGCGCTCAACCTGGTATTCGTGATCGGCTTTGACATGGGTGTAGCCGGCGTGGCCTGGGGCACGCTGATCGCGCAATGGCTGACCGCGCTGGTCAGTATTCGCGTGTTGCTGGGCCTGCTGGATATACCGCTGCTGCAAACCCGCCTGGTTGCAAGTACTACCTGGCGGCTGCGCCAGTTCAGCAGCTTGATGTTCGTCAATGGTTTCATTTTCATCCGCACCATCTTTTTGATGACCGCGCTGGCAATGATCATGCGCGTGGCCGGCAACCTGGGGCCGGCGGAGATGGCCGCCAGCCACATCATGATGCAGTTCCTGCTGCTGATCTCGCTGGGCATGGATGGATTCGCGCATGCCGCCGAAGCATTGGCCGGCGCGGCCTGGGGGGCGCGAGACCGGGCCGCGTTCCGGCGCTGGGTGTTGCTTACCAGTGCATGGGCGTTGGCGGCTGCGGTTTTCTATATGCTCCTGTTCGGCCTGCTGGGCAACAGCATAGCCGCCCTGCTGACCGACCTGCCCTCCGTGCGCGCGCTGGTGGCCGGCCTGTTGCCCCTGCTGGTTGCTCTGCCGTTGGTGGCGGTGTGGTGCTACCAGTTTGACGGGGTTTACATCAGCGCCACGGCGGCCTTTCCCATGATGGTGACCATGGGCCTGGCGTTCGCGGTTTACCTGGCGGTGTTGACACCGCTCACTGAGCAACAGGGCCTGTGGGGTTTATGGCTGGCGGTTTTGATATTCATGGGCGCTCGCGGGCTGGGACAGGCCCTGTGGTATCCGCTGCTGGAACGCAAACTGGCTTAATTTGAGGCTTGGCTTGGTTATCATAGGCACATGGCCGCAACACGACCTTTCGCAACCCCCACCGGCTGGTGCCTTTCGGCCATGCTGGCCCTGTCCGTGGCGATAAGTGGTTGCACACCTTTTCCCGCTCTAACCGGCGCCGGCTACATGAATCCAACTCCCGAAAACATCCAGGCTTCGGCAACCGTACTGCGCATCGCGACATTCAATATTGCCATGGGTTTTGAGCGGGCTGGAATGATGGCGACCGCGCTGCGGGATCCACAGCATGAGCGGTTACGCAAGGTGGCCGCCATCTTGCAAACCGTGCGTCCGGATATCGTGCTTCTGAATGAGTTTGATTATGACCCGGGCGTGGATGCCTCCGGCCTGCTGAACCGCAATTTCCTGGCGCATGCCGAGGCCGGTCGCCAGGCCATCGAGTATCCTTTCCACTATCGCGCAGAATCCAACACGGGTATTCCCAGCGGGCTGGATATCGACGGCGACGGCAAAGTGAGCGGCCCGGCCGATGCCTGGGGTTTCGGGCATTTTCCCGGCCAGTACGGAATGTTGCTGCTGTCGCGTTTTCCCATTGATGCCGAATCGGTGCGAACTTTCCGGCAATTCCGCTGGGCGGAACTGGAGGGCGCCCGGCGCCCGGTGAAGCCGGATGGCAGCGCTTTTTACAGTGACGATACCTGGCAGCAATTGCGCCTGTCCTCCAAGTCGCATTGGGATGTCAGCGTGCGAATGGGTAACGCCACGCTGCATGTGCTGGCCTTTCACCCCACCCCGCCGGTCTTCGATGGCCCGGAAAACCGCAATGGCTTGCGCAATTTTGATGAGCTGCGTTTCTGGGCGGATTACCTGCGGCCGGAAATTTCCGCGCAGTGGACCGATGACCGGGGGATCAAGGGCGGACTTGCGGCTGATTCGCCGTTCGTGATCCTGGGTGATTTAAATGCCGACCCGAATGATGGTGACTCCCTGCCCGGCGCCAGCCAGCAATTGCTGGAGCACGAGCGCATCAACGCCGGGTTCACGCCCACGAGTTCGGGAGCGGCATCAGCCAGCCAACTACAGGCCGGGCTGAACACGCGGCAGAAAGGTGACCCCGCCGCGGATACCGCCGATTTCGACGACCGTTACACTGGCAACCTGCGCCTGGATTACGTGCTTCCCTCAAGCGGGATTGAAGTGCTGGGTGGCGGCGTATTCTGGCCGGCCACAGGTGAGCCCGGGCACGAATGGGTCGATGTCTCCGACCACCACCTGGTGTGGCTGGATGTGAAGCTCCCTGATATGCAACCTGGGACCCCGCAGCCATGAAACCGGAACCGAGCAACAAGCCCGCTACTACGGAACGGCCGGAATCCACACAGCCGGGACCCACGGTTACCGAGGAAGACATCGCCCTGGCCAACCTTTACCGCGATGCGGTGGTGGAGCATGCCGCGGAACCGGTGGGTTACCGTCGGGCCATCGCTGTGACGCACCGCCATGAGTTGTACAACCCATTGTGTGGCGACAAGGTGGAAATGCAGTTCCAGGTAGTTGACGACCACATTGCCGCTGCCGCTTTTGACGGCGAAGCCTGCGCCATCTGCATGGCCTCGGCGTCAATGCTGTGCGAGGCCGCGCCGCAGAAAACCCCGTCGGAAATCAGCCGGCAACATGACCTTCTGGTGTCAGCCCTTAAGGACAAGCAAAGCAAGCCGGGGCTGGAATCATTGCAGGCGCTGCTGGCGGTACGACGTTATCCGGCGCGTGTACGGTGCGCCCTGTTGCCCTGGGAAGCGGCGGTGAAGGCGCTGGCTGCCGACCAGGGGTAGCCTCGCGAGCATGGTTCGCTCCTACACCGTGGGAGGCAGCCACGCTGCCGACATCCCGGCTAAGGGTCACGAGCATGGCTCGCTCCTACACGGCGCTTTTCAGCACCTGCTCCTTCATGCGCGCAATCTCGTCGCGGATCCTGGCGGCGGCTTCAAACTCCAGGTTTTCGGCATGTTTGAACATTTTCTGCTCCAGCTCGGCTACTGCCTTGCCCAGTTGATCGGGCCGGATATGGGCATACTCGCTGCGCGCCTCCGCCACCTTGCGGGCCGCCTTGCTCATGCGCAGGCCATCATCGTGCGCGCCGTCCATGATGTCCGCCACCTGCTTCATCACCGATTGCGGCGTGATGCCATGCGCCTTGTTGAATTCGACCTGTTTGGCGCGGCGCCGGTCGGTTTCGGCGATGGCGCGCTGCATGGAGCCGGTGACGCGGTCGGCATACAGGATGGCTTTGCCGCGCAGGTTGCGCGCGCAGCGGCCGATGGTCTGGATCAGCGAAGACTCTGAACGCAGGAATCCCTCGCGGTCGGCATCCAGGATTGCCACCAGGGAAACTTCAGGCATATCAAGCCCTTCCCGCAACAAGTTAATGCCAACCAGTACATCAAACTGGCCCAACCTCAGGTCACGGATGATTTCCACCCGCTCCACGGTATCCACGTCGGAGTGCAGGTAACGCACCTTGACACCGTGGTCCGCCAGGTACTCGGTGAGATTCTCCGCCATGCGCTTGGTCAGCGTCGTCACCAGCACCCGGTCGCCCTGGGCCGTGCGCAGGTTGATCTCGGACAGCAGGTCGTCCACCTGGTTGGCCACCGGACGGATTTCCACTTCCGGGTCGACCAGTCCGGTAGGCCGCACCACCTGCTCCACCACCTGCCCCGAACGCTCCAGTTCATAGTCGCGCGGCGTGGCGGAAACGAAAATGGATTGTGGCGAACGCTCTTCCCATTCCTCGAACTTCAGGGGCCGGTTATCCAGCGCCGAAGGCAGGCGGAAGCCATAGGTCACCAGGTTTTCCTTGCGGGAGCGGTCACCTTTGTACATGGCGCCGAGCTGCGGCACCATCACGTGCGATTCATCCATCACCAGCAGGGCATTTTGCGGCAGGTAGTCGAACAGGGTCGGCGGAGCCTCGCCCGGGCCCCGTCCGGTGAGATGCCGCGAATAATTTTCGATGCCGTTGCAGTAACCCAGCTCCAGCAGCATCTCCAGGTCGTAGCGGGTGCGCTGTTCCAGGCGCTGCGCTTCCACCAGCTGCTGGTTCTCGCGCAGGTGCTCCAGCCTTTCCTTCAGCTCAATCGCAATGTTTTCGGCGGCATCCAGCACCACCTGCCGCGGTGTCACGTAATGCGACTTGGGGTAAATGGTGAAACGTTGCAGTTTGCGCAAAACCTCGCCCGTGAGCGGGTCGAGCACGCGGATGGATTCCACTTCCTCGTCAAACAGCTCGATGCGGATGGCCTCGCGGTCCTCATCGCCTGGAAACACATCGATGATGTCGCCGCGCACCCGGTAGGTGCCGCGGCGCAATTCCAGGTCGTTGCGGCTGTACTGCATTTCCGCCAGGCGCCTCAGGATGGTGCGCTGGTTGACCTGCTCCCCCACTGACAGGTGCAGCACCATGCTCAGGTACTGGGTGGGATCACCCAGGCCGTAAATGGCCGAAACGGTTGCGACGATAATGGCATCGGAACGCTCCAGCAGCGCCTTGGTGGCTGACAGCCGCATCTGTTCAATGTGCTCGTTGATGGTCGCGTCTTTCTCGATATAGGTATCGGAAGACGGCACATAAGCTTCCGGCTGGTAGTAGTCGTAGTAGGATACGAAGTACTCCACGGCGTTCTGCGGGAAGAAATCGCGGAACTCACCGTACAGCTGCGCCGCCAGCGTCTTGTTGGGCGCCAGCACCAGCGTCGGACGCTGCACGTGCTGGATCACATTGGCGATGGTGAAGGTCTTGCCCGAACCGGTGACACCCAACAGGGTCTGATGCGCCAGGCCATCTTCAATGCCCGCAATCAGCGCAGCAATCGCCTGCGGCTGGTCGCCGGCTGGCCGGTAATCGCTGTGCAACACAAATCGCTTGTTTTCCCGGTAGGGCATCGTTCAGGTCTGTATTCCGTATGTGTTCTGGAGCGGTTAATCCGGGCGCCGGGCAGTAGTCGGGCAGTCGAGCAACGGGCAACCGCAAACGGTCAATTATACCCAAGCGGCGGAATTCACGGGCTGGCAGGTCATACCGGCCATCGACAAGGCCAATCGCTTAATGGCACTATCCGGTGTGGGCTGAAAAGAGGGAGCAACGCGTGTCCGGCAGATTTTCCAACCGCATTGAACAGATCAAGCCATCCGCCACCATCGCCGTCAGCAACAAGGCCATGGAGCTGAAGGCGCAAGGCAAGGACATCGTGTCGCTGGGGTTCGGCGAGCCCGATTTCGATACGCCGGAGCATATTCGCAATGCCGCGATTGCCGCCATCAACGCAGGGCAAACGCGTTACACGGCGGTGGATGGCACACCCGAACTCAAAGCCGCGATCATCGAGAAATTCCGCCGCGACAACCGCCTTGACTACCAGCCCAAACAGATACTGGTTTCCAACGGCGCGAAGCAAAGCCTGTTCAACCTGATGCTGGCCCTTCTGAACCCGGGGGATGAAGTGATCGTTCCGGCGCCCTACTGGGTGTCGTACCCCGACATGGTGAAGCTCACCGATGGCGAACCGGTGATCCTCAGCGGAGGCGCGGAACACGACTACAAGATTACCGCCCGGCAATTGCGCAACACCATCAACGAGCAGACGCGGCTGTTGATACTGAATTCCCCGTCCAATCCGACGGGCAAGGTCTATACGGCGAAAGAGTACCGCGAACTGGGTGAGGTGCTGGAGGATTTCCCGCGCGTCTACATCGCCTGCGATGACATCTACGAACACATCTATTGGGGCTCAGAGCCCTATCACACCCTGCTTAACGTCTGTCCCGGGCTGGCTGAGCGCACCGTGGTCATCAACGGCGTTTCCAAGGCCTATGCCATGACGGGCTGGCGCATCGGCTATGCCGCCGGTCCGCAGGAGTTGATCGCCGCCATGCGCAAGGCGCAGGGGCAAAGCACTTCCTGCCCGGGGTCCGTATCCCAGGCGGCCGCAGTTGCCGCCCTCTCCGGCCCGCAGGACTGCGTGGCTGAAATGCGTGATGCGTTCCGGCAGCGTTACGAGTATTTCCGCGCAGCGTTGAATGAAATTCACGGCGTGGACTGCCCCAGCTGCGACGGTGCGTTCTA
The DNA here is from genome assembly GCA_964470455.1 of uncultured Wenzhouxiangellaceae bacterium. Taxonomy (GTDB): domain Bacteria; phylum Pseudomonadota; class Gammaproteobacteria; order Xanthomonadales; family SZUA-36; genus JAWXBM01. The sequence goes on along the minus strand of CAYYCX010000005.1, from coordinate 61,942 downwards.
CGCCTTTCCTTCGTTCCAGGGCGTGATCGACAGCATTGAAAACCTCAACAACGATGTGGACCTGGCGGAGTGGTTGATGGACAGCGCCGGCGTGTCCACGGTGCCGGGTTCCGCCTTTGGCGCGCCGGGGCATTTGCGGCTGTCCTATGCTGCCAGCCTTGAATACCTCGAGGACGCTGTAAAACGGATCAAGCGGGCTGTGGCTGCTGCAACCTGAAGCGCGGGCCGCGCGAGAGTCCTGCTTGCAAGTCAGGAAATTCCTACACCTTCCGGGCTGAATGCCCATTGGCGGCTGCCCGGCCGCGGCCCAATCTGGTGGCATGAAGCATGGCCAGGAATTCCAGTTGGCAATCGAGCGTCACGGCAGTGGGTTTACCGTACTGGAATGCCTGGTGGTGGTCAGCATCCTGGCGATCCTGCTGGTGCAGGGTGTGCCCGCACTGCGCGACTATGGCTTGCGCCAGCGCATGAGCGCGGCCATGCATGCGCTGCACTCCCACCTGGCCCTGGCCAGGAATGACGCCGTGCGTTTCAATGTGGAAATCGTGGTCTGCCCTGGTACAAGAACCGCGGGTTGCCGTTCCGACAGCCATTGGGATGAGGGCTGGCTGGTCTTTGAGGACCTGGACGGCGACCATCAATACCAGCCGGGCGAGCGATTGCTGGCCACAGAGCCTGGCCTGGAACACCTCGCGATCCGCGGCACATCGGGCAGGCGATACCTGCGCTTTGCGCCGAATGGCAGCGCGCCCGGCAGCAACACCAGCATCAGTTTCTGCGACCTGCGCGGACCTGCGGCTGCGCGCAAACTGGTGATCTCCAACCTCGGGCGAATCAGGCGCGAATCCATGCCAGGGTTAGACCCTGCCTCCTGTCCTCCCGAATCTGATCCATAGTGTTGATTTGGCTGAGCTTTTGCTTCTCCACGAAAGAATTGCGTATTCTTCCTTGACACTTTCACCCCGAGCACGGAAAATACCGCGCCTTAACCCATTCCCCGGTAGCTCAGTTGGTTAGAGCGGGTGACTGTTAATCACTAGGTCCGCGGTTCAAATCCGTGCCGGGGAGCCAAATAAAACAAAGGCTTGCAGGAAACTGCAAGCCTTTTTTGTTTCTTGCTGGCTGTTGGTGGTCGGTAAGGTGGTCGGTCGCTATGCAAAGACACCTGTCCCAAATGGATTATGGGCTTTTGCCAAATTACCTCTAATTTGGTATTACCAGCCTATTGCCGCCTGTGATAATTCGCCACCCTACCACCGTGCTGTCAATGGTTACGCCTAATGGATCATAAACTTGACCAACTAGGGCATTTCTCAAGAACCTAAGTTCGGCTTCAATCACCGGCCCATTAAGCAACTGCAACTCACAAAAGAAGTCAGCATCGGTTGTGTCAACCAACAAACTGCAAACCACATCAACGTCATAACTAATGCCGTCCAAGTAAATCAAGGAAGTTCCAATCGCCCTATCAACAATCGCGGGGTTAGCTGTATTTACAACTTCGGTAAAATTGAAGTTCCAAGCAAATAGCAGGTTTGTTTCCGAATCTAATTCAACAAGCAACCAAGACCCTAGTAGCGCTGATGCGCTCTTGCCGAAACCAAAGTTTAGCGGACGAAACGGCTTACATGCCTCGTTCGGCAAGCAAATTTGCCCATAATTAATGTTCTCAAACTTTAGTGTTACGTTTCCCTCTGACCCCAGGTAGGTCGCGTTCTTTAACGGATCCCCAAAAGCCATCCCGCCCTCATACGCGCCGAGTTCCATCGTTATTTGATTTGAACCTGGCACAAGACTGCCTGCAGCAAGCCAAAACCTCGCATCGCCGCTGTCCTCATATCCGTAAGTGGTCATTACAAGAGTGTCGTTTTGAACTTCTATCTGAAACCCTCTTCCCGGCCCATCTTCACCAACAATGGTCCACAACCCGCCCACTGGGGTGAGCGCTGATTGAGCCTGGATACTGGTTGTTGCGAACAATAGGAACAGTCCAGCAGTCGATTGAAGCAAAGCCGCTGTCAATGATTTCATCGCCATCACCCCTTATGCAATTCGCCTCGTGAAGTTCATTCTGCGCCCGACTTGCAATTAGTGTCAAAAAATTGCTGATCCTGGTTCGTAGCTTCGAGCATAAATGTATGCTGCCAGCCATTGGGCGCAGGGCCGCGCTAACGTATTTTCTTCTTCAGGGCTGCCAGATTAAGCTTCACCCGAGACTCAGGCTTTTTTCCTCGCAGAGCAGAACGACGATTTTCCCGTTCTTCGTTTGCTCATACCAGTGCTTACCGTGAACAAAACCATACCTTTGCAACCATTCAATTTGCTGCTTTTTTCGAACATAACCAGTAAGTTCCTTTGCGCCGGCAAGCATGAGGTGGGCCCTTAGCTCATAACGTATGGATTGCATTGTTAACAGCTTCATCCAACTCATCTGGCTTCACAGTTCCAATCAGAGCAACAAGGGTTTCGAACTCAGCGGCACGCACAGACCCCACAAAAAAATCTCCACTTATGGAGGCTGAGTTACTGTTTACAGTCAATGAATCAAGCGCACCACCTCCGCCAGCATTTGTGCCTGCAAGCAATCGACAATCGGATATAGGTAGTGCAATTTGCTCCAACTCCTTTAGTGCGTAGAAAAGCGGACGCACTACGTGTTCTCCTTCACATTTGGCCCATGGGCCAAAATCACCCAAGATCAAACTTCCAGGCGGGTATTCAAAAACATTCCAGTCCAAATGCTGTAGACGCTCGATTCGCTTCTCGGGGGTTGGATTACTCGCGAGGGCTTTATTGTGCCCGCTGACCATCGAAGTCCTTAAATAACTCTTTAGCAAGCCAATGGATTTCGCAATTTCCTTAAGAGCCGACTCAGATGCGTTATCGATCAAACTGGGCAACTGAATTCTGTGAAGGGCCAACAATTGCTGATACTGATGCCGTGGCAGTTGTTTACCTTGCAGGGCATTTTTTCTGAACAGTCTTTCAACCTCTTTAGGATTGTCACGGAAGTAATCTTTTACCACCCGTTTCAGCACTGTTACTTCACTGATCTTCTCTTCAAACTGATCAGCAAAGGACTCCGCTGCGGAAATTAAGTCCTCCCTGGCATTTCGATTTCTCATGGCTAGGTGAACTGTAAGCTCTGCCGCCTTTTTTGGGTCAAAAGGCTTAAGGATATCCATCCTTCGGAGATAACTCGTGAAGTTTGCTAACTGAGTTTCGACCCCAGTAATGACATCGTCTGCTTCCGCGTTTTCGTCGCCACCATAGAAGTGCTTTTCCACAGCCACATTAATAATATTTGGCTCATGGATTTTCCCTGATTTCTCATATCGCCAGCAGTAAGTCGCCTTTTTCTTAACCCTGCTTGCGAAGCCAGCGAGTAGAAATCTTGGAAGGTAATGGTGTCTACTACCTGTCAAAGCTCGCCCCTAGAGGTATTTAATGAGCAATACTTACGATTCATGAGATCCATGCTGATCTTAAGGTGAATAGACACTAAGTGTACTGCATCACTTCGCACGAGGATTTTCCGCGCGCAGTTTCCCTAAGGCCCAGAACAAGGCCCGCGAGTTATCGCGGGCTTTTTTTTCGCATCGAAAGCCCGCCGGAAGCCACCGTCCCACCCTCACCGGCTGAATTCTTTAGAATGACCGGGTTACATCAGCCACTCGCCGAACCCGGGACCATCCCATGCAAGAACTGCACCTCCTCGACCTGATCGCCATCGTCGCCTACTTCGCCATCCTGCTTTGGATTGGCTGGTCGATCATGCGTTCAAAGAAAGAAAGCAGTGAAAGCGAATCTTTCCTGGCTGCCGATCGCAACATGAACCTGGTGCAGACCACGGCATCGACCGCCGCCACGGATATCGGTGGCGGTTTCAGCATCGCGCTGGCCGGCCTGGGTTTCAGCGTGGGAATCTCGGGGTCGTGGCTGGCGGCTGCTTCAGCGCTGAGCGTGGTGCTGGCCTCCTTTCTGCTGGTGCCAAAAGTGAAGCGCTGGGCCGACCGGGTGAAAGGGCTGACCACCGGCGACCTGTTCACCGCCCGTTTCGACGAAAAAACCGGAACCCTCGCGGCAGTCGTGATCGCACTGGCCTGGTTCGCGTTTGTCGGTGGCCAGGTCATTGCCGGCGGCAAGTTGCTGCAGGTGACGCTGGGCATGAATCTCAACGTGGCCATATTCCTGGCCGGCGCGGTGATCCTCGGCTACACCGTCATGGGCGGCCTCAAGGCGGTGATTTACACCGATGTGTTCCAGATGGTGATCCTGATGATCGGCGTGGTGTTCCTGCTGGTGCCGATCGGCCTGTACCGCGTGGGTGGCTGGGAAGGCATGGCGCAGCATTTCGCCACCAGTTCCGATACGGCAGCCATGCTGGACTGGAACCAGGTTAGCTGGAAGCAGATGCTGGGCTGGATATTCGCGGTCCTGCCGATCTGGTTCATTTCCATTGCCGCCTTGCAACGCATCATCGCGGCACGGGATGAAGACACGGCGCGGCGTGCTTTCCTGCTGACCGGAATACCCATCGAATGGCCGCTGTTTGCCATCGGCAGCACGCTGGTGGGCATGTTTGCGCGCATCCTTGCGCCGGAACTCACCGACCCCGAACTGGCTACGCCGACGATGATCATGAGCCTGCTGCCGGTGGGCATCACCGGCGTGGTGATTGCCGCCTATATCGCGGCGATCATGTCAACGGCGGATTCCTGCCTGATCGGCCCGGTTACCATTTTCACCCACGATGTTTACCGCAAGTACCTGCGTCCCGATGCAACCGACCGGCAGTTGATGCGGGTGGCCCGCTGGCTGACCATCGGCCTTGGAATCCTGGCCGTGGCGCTGGCCTACCAGGTGCCGAACATCCTCGACCTGGTGCTGTTTGCCTACACGTTTGGCGCCGCGGGCCTGTTCTTTCCCATGCTGGGCCTGCTGTTCTGGCGCCGCACCACGGCGCAAGGCGCATTCTGGAGCATGCTGCTGGGGGGTGGCAGCGCGGTTGCCTGGACGCTGGCCGGCGAGCCGTGGGGATTCAGTGCTTCGTGGACCGGCTGGCTGGTTTCCCTGCCGGTGCTGGTGTTGGTCTCATTGCTGACGCGGCACGGGGCCGAAGAACAGCCGGACCTGTTTTTTGAGAATACTTCGCGTTGAACAGAGGCGGATTGCGGAGCGGATTGCGCAAACTCATTCACGGCACTGCTCAAACCGCTCCCGCGCCTGTGCGAGGTGTTGCATGACCTGCTGCTGTTCCGCCGGGAAATTGTAGTCCGGGTGTTGCGCCGCGGATTCGGCGATGCGGTCGATCCAGGCGATGAAGTAGTCCGCATCCCCGGTTGATTTCATCGGCTGCCCGGCCACGTTGACAAATACCGGGTTGGTGGTGGCATAAGGGTACAGGTCCAGCACATCCGGGTTGGGCCCGTCATTCCAGGCCCGTAACAGAACCCAGGAACTTTCATGGATGGCCAGACTGCCCTTGATGTCCGCCCGCATTCCATTCCGGCCGGTCTCCAGGGTTCGAACCACTTCGCCATTCACCACGATTTCAAGGTGATCCACCGGCACCAGCGAGCGCAGGAATCCGCTGTATTCAAGTTCCCCGCCGCCCGGCTGCTGAATCTCATTCCCTGGACCCTGCCCATCGATTTCAAAGCCCAACAGCGGCCCATTGGTGGCCATGGTGCGGCCGGCGCGCAGTCCATCCAGCCAGGCCTGCTCACGTTCAACCGCAGAGGCCTTTGAAAAGTCCAGCTGGCTGCCGGTATCCACATATACGCGGGTAAGCCCCACCGGCCCGCGCAGCGAAGCGTAATTGGCCATGGCATCGGTACCGGCCGCGGCTGCCGGACGGAAACCGCAATTCAGCAGGCGATACCACACCGAAGCCGTTTCGCGGTGCCAGCTGAAACCCAGCACCTCGAGGTAATCCAGCAAACCCAGCGCGGCATTGACCGGCAGGGAGTGCGTGATTTTCGCATCATGGGCCGGGTCCGGCGGGTTATAGTACGGGTGCACATAGCCCACCAACGCGCCCTGGGCCCGGGCCAGTTCCGCCACCTTGGGGTTGTCCGGCCACAGGCTGGCTGCGGCGGTATCGGGGTAAGCCACGAAATCCGGCAACAGGTAGTGTTCCTGCAGGTTCAGCAGGCCCATATGGCCCCAGTAGCTGGTGTGGAACTCCTGCCCGTGGAGCAGCAGGCTGTCCTGGCTGGAAGCTGCATCCGGTTCAGTGGAGAAATAGCCGATATCGGGAATGCGTTGCTCCTTGTTGACGATCAGGTTGTAAACCAGGTCCAGGTCTTCCGCCTCGGCCTGGGCCACCAGGTCGGCCGGATGGTTGCGATAGGTGCCACCATAGTTCATGTGCACGTGCAGGTCGCCGCTGTGCCAATCTGACCAGCCATCCGGCAGGTCCAGCGAACGGACGATGATATTCCGGTAAGTGGTGTCTTCCTTTTTCAGCCTGACGCTGTGGCTGCTGATGGCATGTTCCAGCCCTCGCCAGACCTTGATCTGCGTATTTCCTTCGGGCAGCGTCAGCAGCACCGGCTGGTCCGCCACGTGGAAGTAATGCACCTCTTCGCTGAGCTGAGCCCGATCGAACCCGTCGTCGCCATGCATGCGTGCATTCTCCGGCGCATAGTGGCGCCCATCGCTGCCGGTCACTGCCACCCGTGCCGGCACTGGCTGGCCGGATTCATCCACGACCTGCAGAACCAGTTGGCCCTGCGGCCGCTGGTAATTGCGCGTATCGATATCCAGCCGCTGCTTCTTGCCGCTGATGACATCCTGGATCCAGATCGCCGTGTTATGTCCTTCATTGGAAACGTAAGCGAGCTTGCTGCCATCGGGCGACCAGCGGATTGCCGTCACATCAAACTCACCGTAACTCAGGGGCAGAGGGTCGCCCCGCCCTGAGGCCGTCGTCACCCACAGCTGGTGCCACTGTCGGCCTAGGTAGGAGGAATACGCCACGCGCCTGCCGTCGGGTGACCAATCCGGACGCGCACGCCAGCTGGTTTCCTCATCGCGCACCAGCACCGCCTCACCTTGTCCGTCCGCACTGCGCCGCCAGATCCCGCCTGTGCCGTAAATCACTTCGGGGTTGCTGATGTAAATGAGCTCCTGGCCATCGGGAGACCAGCTCGGGCTGAGTTCGTGGTCAAACTCGCTGTAATAGTAGCGTTCCCGCTTGCTGCGCCGGTCGGGCAGCAGCATGGCGCCTTCCAGGGATTCCTTGCCACTCGAACCTTCCAGGCGGCCGGTAAACAACTTGAAGCGGCCCGTGACGGCGGTGGAAATCCAGGCGAGCCTGCGGCCATCGGGTGACCAGCGCGCATCGAGGTTGGCCCCCTGGTTGTGGGTCAGGCGGCGGATCCTGCCGCTGGCCACATCCAGCACATGCAACTCAAGCGCATCCGCATGGTAACGGGAAAACACGATCTTTCCGGTGCTGGACCAGTCGGGCGAGTAATCGTAACCGGGACCCTGGGTCAGCTGTTCGGCCTGCGAACTGCCGATGTCCTGCCGCCACAGGCTGCCTGCCATGGAGTACACCAGTGACTGGCCATCCGGCGCCCAGGCCAGCGAAGAGGGTCCGGTAGTCAGTTGTGGCAGGTACATCTCGCGGAAGTAGTAGTCATGCGGCACTTCAATTTGACGCAGTACCGGTTCACGCGCGGCCTGCGCAGATGAAATCCACGCCACGGCCAGCAGGAGCAGCCAGCGCATTCCCGTTTTCATGTTGATTCCATGGGTCGGTTGACTGGACACAGCTTAACAGGCTTTGCACAGCTTCTGCCGGATAGCCACATAGGTGACGGTAATCCAATCCCGCAAGACCGCTTAATCGAGAGTCGGCGTTCAAAAAAAGGCCGCCTCACGGGCGGCCTTTCTTCAAGCGTTCGCACCCGTTACTCGGTCGGTATCGGGTGGTTGATCTCATTGCAACGATCGACAATCTGGCTGATGCAGCTGGCTGCTTCTTCATCGGTTGCCGCCAGTCCGTCTGCTGCCGCGCCCTGGCCCTCACTGGTCTGGCAAAAGCCCTCGCCGGGCGCGAACAATGCCGCGGCAAAACTCTGAGCAAGGTCCGGTTCGCTGTCATAGGTTTCAATGGTTGCCACCAGGGGCAGGAATGAACCGTTTTCACAACTGAATTCCGGCGCATAGTCATCTTCCGTCACCGCCAACAGGTCGCTTTTCTCCCAGCACGGGCAGGCAACACCCTCAGGCGGCTCGCAGCCTTCGTCTATGCCATCGCCATCGATGTCCTCGGTACCTTCACCGCTGGCGCCAATGGTTGCAGGTTCGTAGTCGGTGAGCCCTTCAAAGTAGTGCTTTGAATTTCCCAGGTGATTGGAGTTGGCTGAAACGAGGATCAGGTTGACTTTTCCGTTGCCGCTGACGTGGCATACCAGCACCTTGGGGGCTTTGGCAGCCAACAGGTTACCGGAACCGAGCAGCAAAATACTGATGAAAACGAGCTTCAAGACATTCATGACGCATCTCCCTTTTGGTGATTTGATCTTCCCTGCAGTGCAGATTCAAAGGAGAGGTCGGCGGAAGCCTGGCGAAGAATCCCCTTGAATAATTGCACCCCTTCATGGCTACTCTAGAGGATTTTAAAAAAAGCGCAACTGAATTTTGTGCTGACTCGTCCGGCCCAACCCGGCAATTCATGCCGGTTGGAACTGAATCCGGCGCCCGGGCCCGGCTTCAGAATTTCTGTTTTGACGCTCCCTTCAACTGCAGGCGCTGGCGTGCCTCATCGGGAGTTGCGGGCGCATATCCCAGTTCTTCCAGGATCCGACGCATCTTGCTGACCTGCTCGGCGTTGCTGCCGGCCAACTTGCCTGCGGCAATGGTCAGGCTGTCTTCAAGGCCGACCCGGACATTGCCGCCCATGACTGCGCCCATCGCAGCCAGCCGCATCTGCATGCCACCCGCGGCCAGCACCGAGAATTCATACGCGTCACCCAGCAACCGGTCGGCGGCGGCTTTCATGGCCACCAGGCTTTCCGGGCTGGCGCCCATGCCCCCCAGCACACCCATCACGAACTGCACATACAGCGGTGCCTTCACCCGGCCCTGCTTCAGGAACCAGGCCAGGGTTTCAATCTGGCCGATGTCATAACATTCAAACTCAAACCTGGCGCCACGACGGTTGCCAAGATCATCGAGAATCATCTCGATGTCCTCAAAGGTATTGCGGAACGGAATACGGCGCGTGGCGTCCAGCAGTTTGGGCTCCCATTCATGCTTCCAACCGGAGAACCGGTCCGCCAGCGGGAAAATACCGAAATTCATGGTGCCCATGTTGAGGCTGCACATTTCGGGCTCAGCGAGTCGCGCGGGCGCCAGGCGTTCATCCAGGCTCATCAATGAACTGCCGCCGGTGGAAATATTCACCACCGCATCGCATTCAGCCCGGATGCGCGGCAGAAAGCCCATGAAATGCTCGGGGTCCGCGCTTGGAGCGCCGCTGTCCGGCTGCCGCGCGTGCAGGTGGATGATGGCCGCGCCGGCATGCGCGGCCTCGATCGAGGCCGTCGCAATTTCCTCCGGTGTAACCGGCAGGTGCGGACTCATCGTCGGCGTGTGGATCGAACCGGTTACCGCGCAGGTGATGATGACTTTTCGGGCCATGTGCTGAATTTCAAATAGCCGGGGCTGCCAGCTTTCATGATGCGAATGTTACCGGGCTGGCGGCCGGCTTGCGAGTTTCGGGCAGGCCCTGTTCCGCACGCTGTAGCGCGGCTCGGCTGTGGCATGATGGTGAATCGTCTGAAAACCTTGCGACTTTGCCGCGAGAAGACGGAATGCCGGGCCTCCAGGAACCAAGATTCTGCCCGTTTGTCTCAGAAGCGGTCACCTCACACCAGGAGAGAACAATGAAGAAGACCATTTATATAATCAGCTGTTTATGCCTCGCGGGATTCATTACCCAGGCCCAGGCATGGGAGCCCGACCCGGCCGACAAGCAGCAACTCGAGGTCAAGGCAGCCATTCTGGGATTGCTGGAAAAGGATCCGGGCATGAAGGACTGGTTCACCAACTCAGCCGGTTACGCGGTATTCCCGAAGGTTGGCAAAGGCGGAATCGGCATTGGTGGCGCCTATGGGAAAGGCCTGGTGATTTCCTCTGACCAGGTGATCGGCAGGACTTCACTCAGCCAGATCAGCATCGGCCTGCAACTGGGTGGCCAGGTCTATTCCGAGTTCATATTTTTCTACGACCAGACGGCGCTGGACGACTTCAAGCGCGGCAATTTTGAACTGGGCGCCCAGGCCTCCGCGGTAGCGGCCACGGCCGGTGCCTCGGCCGATGCGTCGTACAACAAGGGCGTTGCGATTTTCACCAATGTCTCCGGAGGCCTGATGTACGAGGCCTCCGTGGGTGGCCAGAAATTCACTTTCGAGGCCCAGTGACGCCTGGCCGGCCCCCGAGCAATGGCCCGGCGCAATTAATTCAACCCACCGTGCAGCCGGGCTTGCCCGGCTGTTTTTTGCGCCCGCCAAGGTCACTACTTCCCAAGTCGAGGTAAGCTTTGACCCATTCACCCCGGAACTATCAGCGTTTCTTCAACAGAAAACCTTTAGTTCCCGCGGCAGGCAGCGGATCACGGCGGGCGTGATGCCGACAAACTCGCCATCGATCATCAGCGGACAACCGTCCGGTTCCCGTATCTCGAATTCACGGCTCTGCAGCGTGGTGACTTCCGGATAGTCGACATGCCGGCCGGAATAGATGGTACGGAACAGCCGCAGCAGGCGTAACCGAGACAGGCTTTCAACCACCGTCAGGTCCAGCAGGCCGTCATCCAGCAATGCCCGCGGCGCCATCAGGAACGAGGTGCCGGTGTAGCGGGAATTGGAAATTTCCACGAACAGGGCTTGCCGCTCCAACAGCTGCCCGTCATGCCAAATGACGACCTGCTGGCTTGGCAGTTTCAGTGTTTGCCACAGCGCCGCCAGGGTGTAGGCGGAATGGCCGATGCCCTTGAGCCTGCTGGCCGTAGTTCCCGCCGACACCACGAAACCCATGCCCGCAATGTTAAGGAAATGATGCCGCCCTTCGCTGCAATCCAGTTGCCCGACATCCACTGCGCGAACCCGGTTTCGGCTCATTCGCTCGACGGCCGTTTTCCAGTCGCCCGCAGCCAGCCCCAGGTCGCGACTGAAGGCATTGCCAGTGCCGATCGGCAGCACGCCCAGCGGTGGGCGTTGCTCTTGGCCATGCGTCATCAGCCCGTTCAGGGTTTCAAACAGGGTTCCATCGCCACCGGCGGCGACAACGCCATCCATCCCGGCGAGCGAAGTAGCGGCCAACCAGCGGCGGATGGTGCCTGGCCCGGTGCTGCAGTACACCTTCGGCGCGATGCCGTGGCGGACGAATTCATCAACGATTTCCGTCCTTAATCTGCGCGCCCGGCCACCTCCTGCTTCGGGATTGAGCAGCAACAGGACCTTCTTCATGACTGCCGCTTTTTATTCAGAAGTTGTACCCCAGGCCGGAGCTGATGCCGAAATCGGACTGGGAAGCATCTTCGGAAACCGGCCGGTTGTCGTAGCTGGCATAGGCGGTGATGTCAAAATAAAGATCGCGGATCAACTCGATTTTCATGACGGTATCAAAGTTGGCACGATAGCGGCCGGTATCGGTGAGACTGGGAAAAACACTGAAATTCACAGCAATATTCCGCTCGGGGTGGGACAGCATGAAGTAATCCCAGACCAGGCTGCCCACCGCTTCCACCTCCGAATTGGGATCGCCTTCAGTGGGGGTTTCCCGGTTGAGGGCGATACCTCCCATCAGGGTGAAGAGGGTTCTCTGGCTGCGTATCGGAACCCATCCGTAGCCGCCACCCAGCAGGGTACGAAGCTGGATGCCCAATTCATCATTGCTTTCGAGATTGCCAAAAAAACCGCGGAAGCGCTTCTCGCGCAAAAAGCGCATGTGGTTGAGCGTCAATACCGTACGCTGCGAATCATCCCTTGCCTCCTGGGTGGTGATGTCGGTTTGAAAATTGGCGCGGGTGATGAAGTTTGGATCATGCCAGCTGCCATCCAGGCCGACCGAGTACTTGCCCACCTTGCTGGACTTGTCCCACGAGAAACCCAGGCGGGCAGACAGGTCCAGCCGGTCCCAGAATCCCGCCTCCACGGGATACATGTTGATGATGTCATCACTGGCAACGCCCACGGCGCCATCTTGCGTATTGATCCGCACAAAACTCTGGGCCTTGGGTTTGTCGAGCGTGCCGAAGAAACGCGTGCCGTTGGTCAATTCAATGGACTGGCCGGTGTTGCTGAGAATTTCATCCACCTGCTCCCACTCGATCAGGATGGTACCCATGTGGTCGGTGGATAGCTCCAGCTGCCCGCGCAACAGCGACTTGATCTCCCCGGTAACCCGGTCACCGTTCTTGAGCTGCACCACATCGGTCTTGGGGGCGGCCATCAACGGCAGGCTGTTGATCAATAGCAGGAAAGTGGCCAGGCACAGGGTTTTCATGATCGGTACCATTAAACGATGGGCATTGATGCAGGATTCTAAACCCTGCAGGAAGGATTCAGTATGAAAAACGGGCAGCTGCCGGACCCGGGAAAGGTGCGGGTCAAAGCGGTGAAAACCGGTATCTGGCACTTGTTTGCGCTGCTTGAATGGCCGCCGGCAGCAGTCCTTCAGGCATGGTGAGCAGCCCCTACTCCGGGTCCACCCCATGCCGGGCCAGCAGCCCGGCAAAGCCAGCTTCGTCCAGTATTTCGACTCCGAGCGATTCCGCTTTGCGCAGTTTGGAACCCGCAGCCTCACCGGCCAGCAGCACTGAAGTGTTGGCGGATACGCTGCCACTGACGCGGGCACCCAGCGATTCCAGCAGGGCCTTGGCCCGGGTACGAGGCATGGAAAGCGTGCCGGTAAGCACCCAGGTCTGTCCGGCCAGGGGCTGGTGCTCACCCGCTTCGGGTACTTCCTGTGCTTCCACGCCGGCCCTGGCAAGCTGGGCCAGCACCTGCTGGTTATGCGGCTCCTGAAAAAAGCTGTGCACGTGGCTGGCGACGACAGGCCCCACATCGGCAACCTCCAGCAGGGCTTCAACGGTGGCTTCGGATAGCGCATCAAGCGAGCGGAAATGGCGCGCCAGGGATTGCGCTGTCACCTCACCCACTTCCCGGATACCCAGTGCAAACAGCAATCGTCCCAGTTCGGGATTCTTGCTGCGTTCTATCTCCTCAAGCAGGTTCTGCGCCGATTTTTCACCCATGCGCTCCAGCTCAACCAGCTGGTCCAGTTTCAGGTCGTAGAGATCCGCCAGGTTGTGCGCCAGGCCCGTCTCCACCAACTGGTCCACGAGTTTTTCACCCAGGCCTTCAATGTTCATGGCGCGCCTGGAGGCAAAATGCATCAGGCTCTGCTTGCGTTGCGCGGGACAATACAAACCACCGGTGCATCGGGCCACGGCTTCGGATTCCACCTGTTCCACAGCCGAACCACACACCGGGCACTCCCGCGGCATGGTGAATTCCGCTGGCTCGCCCCGGCGCTTTTCCATCACCACCCGCGCCACTTCGGGAATTACGTCACCGGCACGCCGAACCACCACCCAGTCACCCGGACGAACATCCTTGCGCCGGATCTCGTCCATGTTGTGCAACGTGGCATTGGTAACGGTTACGCCACCCACGAACACCGGCTCCAGCCGCGCCACCGGGGTAAGCGCGCCGGTGCGCCCCACCTGCACGTCGATGGCCAGCAGCCGGGTCATTTCCTCCTGCGCGGGAAACTTGCGGGCGATGGCCCAGCGTGGCGCACGGCTGACGAAACCCAGGCTTTCCTGGTCGCGTTTCTGGTTGACCTTGAATACCACTCCGTCGATGTCATAAGCCAGGCTGGGGCGTCTGGCAGCCATGGCCTCATAGTACTGGTCACAACCCGTATCATCCTCAACCAGCTTGATCTCCGGATTGACCGGGAAACCCCACTCGCGCAGCTGGTGCAGAAGATCATACTGGTTAGTTGCAAGTCCGCTGTCCGCAGCGGCTGCATAGGCAAAAAACGCCAGCGGACGCTGCGCGGTCAGCCTCGAATCAAGTTGCCGCAGGCTGCCTGCCGCCGCATTACGCGGGTTGATCAACTCCTTGCCGCCCTGCTGCTGGACTTTCCGGTTCCAGGCATGGAAACCGGCCAGAGGCATGTAGATCTCGCCGCGCACTTCCACCGCCTCGGGCCATCCCTCGCCACGCAGTTTCAGCGGGATGGCGCGGATGGTGCGAACGTTGGCGGTGACGTCCTCGCCGGTACTGCCATCGCCACGAGTGGCCGCCTGAACCAGCTTGCCGGACTCATAACGCAGCGAAATCGCCACACCATCCAGCTTGGGCTCGGCCACGTACTCGACGTGATCCGTTTCCAGCCCCTTCAGGACGCGTTCGTGGAACAGGCGTGATTCTTCGCTGGAAAATGCATTTGCCAGCGACAGCATGGGAAAACGGTGCTTCACCTCGGCAAATCCCTGCAACGGTGCCGCGCCGACACGCTGGCTGGGTGACTCGTCGCTTTGCAGCGCCGGAAATTCGCTTTCCAGCTGTTGCAAACGGCGCAACAGGCGATCGTATTCCGCATCCGGAATGCTGGGTTCGTCCAGCACGTAATAGCGGTAATTGTGGGTTTCAATTTCCCGGCGCAGGCCCGCAACCTGCTCAGCCGCTTCGCTTTCGCTCAGCCTCGAAACCGCACCGGAGTCAGGCCTGGGCGGATCAGCCGGCGTCATGGTTGGTTAGCCACTGGCCGCCGGCTCAAAGCAGCGCCTTGCGGGCCCGTTCGCGGTCGAATTGGCGCATTTCTTCGCGTATCTGGCCTTCTTTCTGGCGCGTTAACGGCTGGTGCTCACCATCCAGCAATTTCGCGCCCAGCACCTCTGCCACGCGCCTGGCAGTGGCCAGCATGGCATCCCACGCATCCAGCGCCAGCATCGGCCCCGGCAATTGCAGGAACATGACCAGTCCCTTCGACTCGAATTCGTTCCAGGCGTCCTTGTCGAAATAGCCTGGCTTCACAGCGTTGGCCATGCTGAACACAGGTTTGTCGCTGCCCTCGGCCTGGCGATGGAAAATATCCATGTCGCCGAGCTTCATATCGGTTTTCAGGGCCACCTGCAGCAACTCGGTGCCATGGATCAGTTTGTTTTCGCCGGCCAGCAGGAACAGGGTGACGATTTTTTCCGGTGGCGGGCCGGCCGGCTTTCGCGGCCGGGCAGGTTCGCGGGGTTCGGGTGGTGGCTCAACCTTTCCGCCCGTGCCGCCCACGGCACGCAATTCCGGTGTGCGCGGCGGTTCGATGGGCAACTCGCCCTGGCCCGTCAGCTCCAGGGTTTCAACCGGTTCCGGCTCATCCAGGGTCGGTTCGCGACGGGCCACTCCGTCGTTCGCCGGCTTCCGCCGCGAAGCGCTGGGTTTCTGCTTCTTCTCGGGATTGCCAAACAGGAAAATTGCGCCCAGGATGACCAGGCCGATGACGATGATGATCCATCTCAATGTCGCTGTGTCCATCAAAAATCCCTTGCTCTGTACTGGCTATTCCATTCCATTTGAACCGGCGCATGCGCGCGGGTTCATTTTTTCCATGGTGCTTCAGGCTGTTGCAGCAAGCTTCGCGGCCTCATCGATGTCCACTTGCACCAGGCGTGAAACACCCGGTTCGCGCATGGTGACGCCGCTGAGCTGGTGTGCCATTTCCATGGTGATCTTGTTATGCGTCACGTAGATGAATTGCACCGTCTCGGACATCTCTTTCACCATGTTCGAAAACCGCACCACGTTGGAATCATCCAGCGGCGCGTCCACTTCGTCCAGCAGGCAGAACGGAGCCGGATTCAGCTGGAAGATCGAAAACACGAATGACACGGCTGTGAGTGCCTTCTCGCCACCCGACAGCAGATGAATGCTGCTGACCCGCTTGC
The DNA here is from genome assembly GCA_964470455.1 of uncultured Wenzhouxiangellaceae bacterium. Classification (GTDB taxonomy): domain Bacteria; phylum Pseudomonadota; class Gammaproteobacteria; order Xanthomonadales; family SZUA-36; genus JAWXBM01. Next base: position 45,972 of record CAYYCX010000005.1, on the reverse strand, counting down.
CGGGCGGGCGCGCCATGATGCTCACGCCGGTGGTCAGCAGGTCATCGCCGGTCAGCTCCAGGTAGGCATGGCCACCACCAAACAGCCGGGGGAATATTTCCTGCACACCCTTGTTGACCTTTTCAAAGGTTTCCTTGAAGCGCGTGCGGGTCTTGCGGTCGATTTTTGCGATCGCCTCTTCCAGCGTGGCCAAGGCCTGGCAAAGGTCGGCATCCTGCGCGTCCAGGTAATCCTTGCGCTTTTTCTCCTCTTCGTATTCCTCGATGGCCGCCAGGTTCACCGGTTCCAGCCGCGTGATTTTTTCCTGCAGGCTTTCCAGCTCGGCCGCCCAGGCATCGGCATCGGCATCTTCCGGCAGCGCCGCCACGATCTCGGCGGTATTGCCGCCCAGTTCTTCAACCTGGCGCTGCAGCGTGCGCGTGTTCAATTCCAGTTCCTGCTGGGCCAGGCGGAAACGCTCCAGTTCCGCGCGGATCTCGTCCGACTGCTGGATGGCAGCCTGGCGGTCACCGTCTTTCTGGCGATACTGCTCTTCCAGCTCCTGCAGGCCGGCACGGGCCTTGGCCAGGCACTGCTCGGTTTCAACCCGGCGCTTCAGCAGCTCGTCCATTTCCGCCTTGTGCGCCTGTTGCGGGTCTTTTACCTTGGCGATTTCCTCACTCAGGTTGACATAACGCTGCTGCAACTGGCTCAGCTGTGTATCCATGCGTTGCAGCGACTGCGTGAGTGAGTCCAGGCTGGCGCGACGCGACTCGGCCTTGAGGGCGAACTCGTGGCGCTGCTCGCGGGCTGTCCTGGCTTCGGCACGCGCGGTTTCACGCCTTTGCAGCAATTCGGCACGTTGGCTGTCCAGGCGTGAGCGATCCTGCTGCAGCACATTCATGCTTTCAACCGACTGTTCCACTTCCGCGCGGGCCGCCTTGACGGCAGCCTCGTCCTGCTCGAACTGCTGGCGCAGCTCAGCGCTCTCCGCGGCAATGGTTTGCTGCCGCTTGTCCAGCATCTGGATGTTGTTGCGGCGGCTTTGCGCCTGGCTCTCGATTTCATTGCGGCGGCGATGAAGCTGGTTGGCCTCGGCCTGCTGTTCGCGGATTTTCAGCTCGAGCTGCGACAGCGCCTCACGTTCGGATTCAATCGCCTGCTGCGCCGCAGCGACTTCAGGTTCGAGCTGCTCGAGTTGCTGGCGCAGGCCGGCAATGGCCTTTTCGCGCGCCAGCATGCCTTCTTCGCCGGGCTTGCCGCGCGCCACACGCACCCAACCTTGCCCCAGCCATTCGCCGTTGCGGGTCAGGAAGGACTGGCCGTCGGCCAATTGCCCGCGGTCATTCCAGGCCTGTTCAAGCGTATCCGCACAGCGCACCTGGTTCAGCCAGCGCAGTACGACATCCGGCCCCGTGACATGCTCGGCGAGGCTGCCAGCCACAGGCTGGACTCCGCCCGTAGTGATGTCGAGCAGGTCAACGACCGAATCTTCCAGTTCAGCCAGAGCCTTGACCCGACCACTGTTCTCTTCGCTGACGATGGACTGCAACCAGTGGCCCAGCACCACCTCGGTGGCGGCTTCCCAGCCATGGCTGACCTTGATCAGCTTGGCCAGCCGGGGCGCCTTGCTCAGGCCCTGCTGTTCCAGCCAGCGTTTGTTGTCACCGGCCGCCAGCGCCGCCGCCTGCAACGACAGCAGCGATTCGAGCTTGCCCTCGCCGGTATGCAGGTCACGCTGTTTCTGTTGCGCTGCTTTTTCAGCGTCCCGCAGCGCAGCCTGGCGCTTGCCCAGGTCATTGCGCAGCGCTTCCAGTGCCTGTTGCTGTTCCGCTTCGCGCGCGGCAAGCTGCTTTGCCTCCTGGTCGAGTTGCTCCAGCGCTTGCGCAATTTCGGTGGTATCGGCTCCGGCTGTTTCCTGCTGCAGCGTTTCCAGCCGCCGGGAACTTTGCAGCATGCGCTGTTCCAGGCTGCTGATCTGCGCCCGTTGTAAATCGGCCTGGCGTTGCGCATCAGCGCTGCGCTGGTGGTGCTGCTCAAAGCTTTCCTGCCAGGCCTGGACTTCGGCTTCAACCGCCTGCAGGGTTTCGTTGGCGGCTTCCTCGAGGCTGAGGGCGTGTTTCAATGCCGGTTCGACTTCCGCCAGGGCGCTGGTCAACTCTTCCACCTGCGCGCGATCCAGCACGATGTGCTTTTCGATATCGTTCAGCGCGGTGGAGGTTTCCTCGAACTCGGCTTTCTGCCGCGCATGCAGTTCACGGGCATGCTGGATGGCCTGTTCGAGGCGGGCGATTTCGCCACCCACGGTATACAGTTCGCCCTGGATTTCGCTGAACTGCTCATTGGACTGGTTCTGCTGCTGGTGGATTTCTTCCAGCACTGCTTCCGCCGCGCGCTGTGCCGCAACGCTCTGCTGCAGGCTGGTCTCGAGCCTGGCCAGGCCCTGCAGGCCGGTTTCGGATTCGGCCTTGAGGTCGCGCCAGCGCAGGGTCAACAGCCTGGAATCCAGTTCGCGCTTTTCCTGCTTGAGCCGGCGATAGCGGTTGGCGGCAGCGGCCTGCCGCTGCAAACGGTTGATGTGCTTGCCCACTTCTTCGCGCAGGTCGGACAATCGTGCCAGGTTGTCGCGGGTGGACTGGATGCGGTTTTCGGTTTCGCGGCGGCGTTCCTTGTAACGCGAAATGCCAGCGGCTTCTTCCAGGTGAGCGCGGATTTCTTCCGGACGCGCCTCCACCACCTCGGAAATCATGCCCTGCTCGATGATGGAATAGCTGCGCGAGCCCAGGCCGGTGCCCAGGAACAGGTCCTTCACGTCCTTGCGGCGCACGCGGCTGCCGTTGAGGAAGTACAGCGACACACCATCGCGCGACACCTGGCGCTTGACCGAGATTTCGTTGTACCCGGCGTAGCTGCCTCCCACCCTTCCGTCGGAATTGTCGAACAGCAGTTCCACCGTTGCCGTGCCCACCGGCTTGCGCGTCGAGGAGCCGGAGAAAATCACATCAGCCATGGATTCGCCGCGCAGCATCTTGGCCGAGGCCTCACCCATCACCCAGCGCACCGCGTCGATGATGTTGGATTTGCCGCAACCATTGGGGCCGACGATGCCGGTCAGGTTGGTGGGTGCATAGAAAGTGGTGGGGTCGACAAACGACTTGAAACCCGCCAGTTTGACCGCCGTCAGCCTCATGCGCCTGCTGCTCCCGTCAAAATCGTGCCGTACGCCGGCCGGTTTGAATAACCCGGTTGCGGCTGGATTGTTCTGTATGCCATGGTCAGTATCTGGCCTGCCAGCCGGGTAAAAGGCTGCTGCCGCATTGAATGTTGTTTCATGAACTCGCTAAACTGCGTCGATTGCTGTTTGTGGTTTTTGAGATTTTTTAAATTAATTTTATAAATTCAGGTACTTGCCGTGAGCACTCGACCCAGCACTGAACTGGAGGTATTTCCGAATCCCAAACCGTCGCGGGATTATACCATCCGGATTGAAACTCCAGAATTTACTTGTCTCTGCCCCAAGACCGGCCAGCCCGACTTTGCCACGCTGCTGCTGGAGTATATTCCCGATCAGCGCTGTGTCGAACTGAAATCGTGGAAATTATACCTGTGGAGCTACCGCGACCAGGGTGGTTTCCATGAAGACCTGAGCAACAAAATCCTCGATGACCTGGTGGCAGCGCTGGATCCGCGCTACATGCGGCTGACCGCCAAATTCAACGTTCGCGGCGGCGTTTACACGACTGTGGTGGTGGAACACCAGGCCGAGGGCTGGAGCGGTTCGGCCGGTCGGGATTGACCACCATCGGCACGCTGCGCTGTCGAAGGCGCGGGTAGCGAATGGGCAGGATATTTGCCTTTGACGAACGGCGGAACGCACATGCGTTCTGGCTTGGCACCCTGATGGTCACGGCCGGCGTCATCCTGCACCTGCCCATGTTCCTCATGGCCCGGCAATTCGATTATGTGATGGTCGGCATGCCGATGGATGCGGGCATGTTGTGGGGCATGGCCCTCATCGTCCTGGGCGTCGCCCTCTCCTGCTGGGGACTTTTGCCCAATGTCATCCCGGATGCGAATCGGGTGATCGAAGACATCACTCCGCCTGAAGATGCACCCATGACCCGCAAACACTGGTGGGTTACCGCGCTGCTGGGGCTTGCCCTGGTCATCGACATCATGAAACCCGCCAGCCTTGGGTTTGTGACCCCGGGCATGCGGAGTGAATATGGCGTTGACGACAGTATGGTCGCCTGGCTGCCGCTGGTTGCGCTGGTTGGAACCGCCATTGGTTCCCTCATCTGGGGCGCCCTGGCCGATGTCTACGGCCGTCGCGCCACCATCCTGTTGTCCTCTGTGTTGTTCATCGGAACCTCAATATGTGGCGCCATGCCAGGTTTCTGGTGGAATGTTTTCATGTGCGGCCTCATGGGCCTGGCGGCCGGCGGCATGTTGCCGGTGACCTACGCCCTGCTGGCGGAAATACTGCCGACGCGCCACCGCGGCTGGTGCCTGGTCCTTGTCGGGGGAGCCGGCGCAGTGGGCGGTTTTCTCGCAGCCAGCGCCCTGTCCGCATGGCTGCAACCGGAATTCGGCTGGCGCATCATGTGGTTCCTGAACCTGCCAACCGGGCTGATCCTGATTGGCTTGAGCCCGTTCCTGCCGGAATCCGCGCGCTTCCTGCAACAAATGGGCCGCGGCGAGGAAGCCAGGCAAATGCTGGCCAGCTTTGGAGTAACTGCCACACACCCTGTCCCCGCTGAGACAGGCAAGGCGTCACTGAAAGAACTGTTGCAACCCGAAGCCGGGCCAGTGCAGCCGGTCATTACCTTCGCCCTTACATTGACGGCGCTGGCATGGAGCCTGGTCAATTTTGGACTGCTGCTGTGGTTGCCCGGTGAACTCGTGTCGGAAGGGCGAACCGTCAGTGCCGCCAGCTCGCTCATTGCGCATTCCACCCTGCTGGCTGCGCCTGTCATCCTGGTATGCACCTGGCTGTACAGTCGATGGAGCACCAAGGGCTCGCTGGTGTTGATGTTGTTCCTGATGTGTGCAGGATTGCTGGGTTTTCTTGCTCGAAGCGCCGGTATCGCCGCACTGGCCAACCCTCTGCCCACCCTGACCGTGCTGGTGGTTGGTTCCTGCGGGCTCATCGCGATCCTGTTGCCTTACGTTACCGAAAACTACCCGATACGGGTACGCGCCCGGGCAACCGGCTGGATTGCAGGCTGCAGCAAGTTCGGTGGCGTTTTCGCCCAGGCCATGGCGGTACTGGGGGTTGTGCCGAAGTTTGGCACGGTGGCGCTCCTGATCGTCCTTCCAGGCGCTGTTTCACTCGCCCTGATCAGTTTCCGGGGCCGGGAAACACGAGGCAGAGACTTGCGAACCCTGGAAGCCGGCCGGGCCAGCACGGGAAACGCCTCCGGGACGGGTTGAACCCTTCGGGATGGGCTGAACCCTCCGGGACGGGTTGAACCCTCCGGGACGGATTGAACACTGCACGTTTGGCTGGCGCCAATTAGCGAGAGTGCCCATCAAGCTGGGACCCGGCATTGTCCAGGCGCCCGAACGACCAGAATCCCTGCTGCGGAATAATCTGCTGTCAGGGAGCGTCCGCCTCGATGGCCAGGGCGTGAATATCGGTTTGCATCATGTCGCCCAGCGCTGCGTACACCAGGCGATGGCGCTGCAGCGGGGTCAGGCCGGTAAAACGTCCGCTGACGATGTGCATCCGGAAGTGCCCGCGGCCATCGCGCGCGCCGGCATGGCCCACGTGATGATGGCTTTCGTCCTCTATCTCCAGAACCGAAGGTTCCAGTGCGTGCCGCAGGAGCTCCTGCATTCGCGCAACGCGTTCGGCTGTAACTTCAGCGGTAGGGCTCATTTCGGCATCACCCGGTTAAATGGGCTGACTTCCACCCGCTCATAAACTCCGGCGGCTACATAGGGGTCAGCATCGGCCCATTCCCGTGCAGCTGCCAGCGAATCGAATTCCGCCACGATCAGGGACCCCTGGAAGCCCGCCGAGCCGGGATCAGCCGCATCGATGGCCGGTCGGGGACCGGCCAGCAATAACCGGCCTGCATCAAGCAAATCCTGGACACGGGCCAGGTGTGCTTCCCGTGCCTGCCGGCGAAGCGGCAGGCTGCCGGGATTGTCGTGCGAATAAATGACGTACCACATGGTGAGGCTTCCTGAGCTTTTTCCAACATTCTAACGCATGGGGCGACCGTGCTGCCGATGGGCTGTCGCGAGCGTGGCTCGCTCCTACGGGCAAGGCCAAGGCGCCGTTGCAGGAGGCAGCCATGCTGCCGACATCCAATACACCTGCCGCAGGCATGGACCGCGGCGTTGCTGCGGGTCGCGCGAAATCGTCGCCTGAATTAGAATGGCGCGTTGCTTCCCACATTCGAAAGCGGGGCCTATCCAACGGCTTCGGCAAAGCTTTGCAGGCGCAGACGATCAGATGAGTGAAAGACTGGAAATCCGGGCGGAAGGGCCCAACCCGCGGCACATCGACCACATGGTGGCGGTGCTGGTGCGCGGCGGCCTGATCGCCTACCCCACCGATTCCGGCTACGCGCTGGGCTGGCGCGCCAGCAACCGGCGTGCGCAGGAACGGGTGATTCGCATGCGCCAGTTGAACCACAACCACAATTTCACCTACTGCTGTCGCAACCTTTCCGATGTGGGCCAGCTCGCGCAGGTGAACAACCAGGCTTACCGCTACATCCGCCAGCTCACGCCCGGCCCGTTCACGTTTATCCTGCCTGCCACCAGCCAGGTGCCGCGGTGGGCGCAGCAGAAAAAGCGCCGCACCATAGGCGTGCGGATACCAAAACACACCGTGGCGCAGGCCTTGTTGCAGGCGCTGGATGAACCCTTGCTGAGTTCATCGCTGATCCTGCCTGACCAGGAGCAGGAGATTGATGACACCGAAGACCTGTACGAAGCGGTACACGGCCTGCTGGACCTGTTCGTGGATGCAGGCCACTGTCCGCTGGAACCCTCGACCATCGTTGACCTGACCGGCCCGTCTCCCGTCATCCTGCGCCAGGGGCGCGGCGTGGTAGACTTTTAGCCGTCAGGCCAACTGGTCCGGATCGCCAGGAACGCCTTCAGGAACACCACCGGGAATGTCTCCGGGAAAGCCCCCGGGAAAGCCCACAGAAGAATAGCCACCAGGACAGCCATTTGAACGCCACAACCCTTGAAACCGTGCCTGAACCACAGGAGCAAGCCAGGCAGGAAGAAATGCCCTTTGCCATCGTGCAGGGCCAGCCTTTCACCCAGCTGCCGCAGGACCTGTACATCCCGCCCGATGCCCTGGAAGTGATTCTCGACGCGTTTGAAGGGCCGCTGGACCTGCTGCTTTACCTGATCCGGCGGCAGAACCTCGACATCCTGGACATTCCGATTGCCGAAATCACCCGGCAGTACATGAGCTACATCGACCTGCTGCGCGAACTGCAGTTTGAGCTGGCGGCGGAATACCTGGTGATGGCCGCCATCCTGGCCGAAATCAAGTCCCGGTTGCTGCTGCCGCGGCCCAAAACCGAGGATGGTGACGAAGAAGATCCGCGCGCTGAACTGGTCCGCCGGCTGCAGGAGTATGAACGTTTCAAGCAGGCGGCCGAAGACCTGGACGAACTGCCACGCGAGGAGCGCGATTTTGTGGTTCTGGCCGCGCATGTGGAGGACCGCAGGATCGTGCGGGTGCCTCCGGAAATCGACCTGCAGGAACTGCTGCGCGCCCTGCGCGATGTGCTGAGCCGCGCCGAACTGTTCACCCACCACCACATCCAGTCGGAAACCCTGTCGGTACGGGAGCGCATGACCCGCATCATCGACCGGCTGCGGGACGAGCCCTACATTGAATTTCCCAACCTGTTCACCGTGGAGGAAGGCCGCATGGGCGTGGTGGTAACCTTCCTGGCCCTGATGGAGCTGACGCGGGAACGGTTGGTGGACCTGTTGCAGCAAAAGCCTTTCGCGCAGATTTATATCAAGCGCCCCGGCGCTGAAGCACCGCTGGCTGATTGAGCCGGAAACCGGCGCAGCCGCGCAAATACCAAGCATCCACAGAGTAAGCCTGAACCATGTCAGAAAGCGTCCAAACCTCGTATTCACCCTCACAGCCTCCCCTGAAGCACATCCTGGAAGCGGTTTTGCTGGCGGCCGGCGAGCCGTTGAGTATCAGCCGCATGACGGACCTGTTTGATGCCAAGGAGGCACCCTCCGCTAGTGAAATCAGCCAGGCCCTGGAGGAACTTGCCGAAGACCTGAAAGGCCGCGGCATCGAATTGGGAGAAGTGGCTTCGGGGTTTCGCCTGCAGACCCGCACCGAACTCATGCCGTGGATTTCCCGGCTGTGGGAAGAGAAGCCGCAGCGCTACTCGCGGGCATTGCTGGAAACCCTGTCGCTGATCGCCTATCGGCAACCCATCACCCGAGGCGAGATCGAAGAAGTTCGAGGGGTTTCGGTCAGCTCCAATATCATCCGCACCTTGCAGGAACGCGAGTGGATCCGGGTGGTCGGGCATCGCGATGTGCCCGGCAAACCCGCGTTGTTCGGCACGACCCGCGCTTTCCTGGACTATTTTGACCTGACCAGCCTGGATGACCTGCCCACGCTGGCCGAAATTCGTGACATGGCCAATCTCGAACCCGAGTTTGATTTTGATGCCGGCGAGACAGCTTCCGGAGAGAAGACGGAAAGCGATGAGGAACCTGGCGGCTCAGGCGCCGGGGAAGACTCAGGCGCCGACAGCGACACGGAAGCGGAGGCCGAAACCACAACCGGACCGGAGGTGGAAAGCCCGCAGGATGAGGACTCCGGGAACGGTTCGGGTGCAGTCATCGACGATGATGACAAAGACGTTGACGACGACGATGACGATGACGACGATGACGACGATGACGATGACGACGATGACGACGATGACGACGATGATGATGACGACGACGATGACGATGACGACGATGACGATGACGATGATGACGATGACGATGAGGACGACGGGCAGGACCGGGCGGCTGCGTTAACGCAATCGAGCCCATCTGCCGCGCAGGAAACCCCTGAAGACACTGATGAAAAGCAACCCTGAGCAACCGTGATGAAGAATCGTCCTGATTCACGGCAGGCCAAAGGCGACGGCAAGCGTCCCGGCAAGCGGATTGACGCGAAGGAAGCCCGGCGGAAAAGCCGGCCCCCAGCCAGCAAGCACCTAAGGAACCGCGCTACCGACAGCGCTGGCAAGCAACCCGCCACAGCCCCTGAAGCCCAACCACCACGATTGCAGAAGATCATGGCCGCGGCGGGCCTGGGTTCACGCCGGGCGTTGGAACAACGCATCGAAAGCGGTGAAGTCCAGCTCAATGGTGCTGCGGCCAGCCTCGGTCAGACGGTTGCGATCGGCGACCGCCTGCAATGGGGCGAGCGGGAATGGCGTGTGGTTGCCGGTTCCTCGCAACACCGCAGCCTGATTTACAACAAGCCGGAGGGTGAGATCACCAGCCGATCAGACCCGGAAGGCAGGCCCACCGTTTTTGACCGTCTCCCAAGGCTAAAGGGCGCACGCTGGGTGGCCATCGGCCGCCTGGACATCAATACCACCGGCCTGTTGTTGCTGACCACCGATGGTGAACTGGCGAATGCCATGATGCATCCCTCCAATCGGGTGGATCGCGAATATGTCTGCCGCATTCGTGGCCTGGTCAGCGATGAGCAGGTGGAGCAATTGAACAATGGCGTCGAGCTGGAGGACGGCCCGGCGCATTTCAATGATGTGCGCCGCATGGGCGGCCCGGACGCAGCGGCCTGGGGTAAACCCGATGCGGCAAAGTCACAGTCGGCGTCCGGCACGAATCCGGCGCGGGCATCGGCCAACCAGTGGTTCCAGGTGACGCTGCTGGAAGGTCGCAACCGGGAAGTCCGGCGCCTGTGGGAAAGCCTGGGGCATATGGTCAGCCGCCTGAAACGGGTGCGTTACGGCGCCGCCATGTTGCCCAAAGGCCTGAAGGTCGGTCACTGGCATGAAATCAGCGCGCGTGAACACCAGGTGTTGCGTGAGGATGTCGGGTTGCCTCCGGCGGCTGCGGAGCTCACGCTGAAACCTGTAGTGGTTGCTATTCCGGGTGGCCGGGCAGATGCCAGGCCAGGCCATAAATCGGCCGGTGGCGCCACGCCGGAAAGCGGTTGGCCAGGCCGCAAAGGCGGCGGCCGGCGAACCGGACGGGGCAAGCAAACCTTGCGCAGCGCGGATATGGAAAAGTCCCGTCGGCGGAGTGGCAAGGCAACCGTGTCCAAACCGGGATCACCGGCGGGTGGCGGACGCCGTCCGGGTGGCAAGGCCCGTCGTGGCAAATCCTGACCGGCTGACAACCCCATGACGCTGCCCGAACTGGAAAACCATTGTGCCGCATTCGTCGCGAGCGTGATCCCGGCCGATGCCGGCCATGACATCGGCCATGTGCGGCGCGTGGTGCGCAATGTGGCCTGGCTCACGGCGGAAGAATCGGCCGACGCCTGGATCACCCTGCCCGCCGCCTGGCTGCACGACTGCGTGGCGGTTGCCAAGGACAGCCCGCTGCGTTCAAAAGGCTCGCAACTGGCCGCGGAAGCCGCGGTGGAGTTCCTGCAAACCCTGGCATATCCGGCCGACAAGCTGCCGGAGGTGGCGCATGCCATCGAAGCGCACAGCTTTTCCGCCGCCATTCCGGCCCGCAGCCTGGAAGCGCGCGTGGTACAGGACGGTGACCGGCTGGATTCACTGGGCGCCATCGGCATCGCCCGTTGCCTGCTGGTGGGCGGCAGGCTCAATCGCCCGCTGTTTCACCTCGACGACCCGTTCTGCAACGAACGCGAACCGGACGACGGGCAATTCACCATCGATCACTTCTACAACAAGCTGTTCAAACTGCCGGCCATGATGCAAACCGCCGCGGGCCGAGCGGAAGCGGAAAGGCGCGCGCAAGTCATGCGCGATTACCTGGATGAGTTGTCGGCGGAGATCACCCGCGGCTGACGCGCGGCTGGCCAGGGGCTGACCCGAAGCTGAACTGGGCCCCCAGAACTGAGCCTCCCCTGAGCCAGTCACGACATTCGCGCTTTGGGGCGCGCTTCAGGTCGCGCTTTGGGTCATGCTTTGGGCGCTGTTTCGTTGCCGCTGGATTTCAAACAGGCACACGCCGGTTGCCACCGAGACATTCAGGCTGCTGACCGACCCGGCCATGGGTATGCTCACCAGGTAGTCGCAAAGTTCCGCGGTCAAGCGGCGCAGCCCCCGCCCTTCGCTGCCCATCACCAGCGCCAGTGGTCCTTTCAGGTCAGACTGGTAGAGATCCTGTGCGGCGGCATCGGCCGTACCTGCCAGCCAGATTCCGTGCTCCTTCAGTAACCGCAACACGCGGGCCAGGTTGGTGACGAACACGATATCCAGCACTTCCGCGGCGCCCGCTGCGGCGCGGCGCGCCACCGGCGTCAACCCCGCGGACTTGTCTTTCGGCAGGATCACCAGATTCACGCCGGCGGCCTCGGCCGTTCGCAGGCAGGCGCCCAGGTTGTGCGGGTCCTGCACGCCATCCAGCACCAGCACCAGCGGTGGTCCCTCGATGCCTTCCAGCAGGCGCGGCACATCGCTCTCGGACCAGCTGTTGGCCGCCGAAAATTCCGCCAACACATCCTGGTGGCGTTCGCCCTCGCTGAGCCGGTCCAGCTCGCGCCTGGGAACATGCTCCACCTTGATGCCGCGCTGCCGGGCCTGTTGTTCCAATTCCCGGGCACGGGGATTCCGGGTTTCCCTGGCCAGCATCAGTCGTTCCATCTGCAGCCTGCCCTGCTCCAGCGCGGCAGCAACCGGGTGAATGCCGATCAGGTATTCCGTTTTCCTGTTCGTCATCCCCGCCTGCTCATTCCACCAACGTGAAGTCCACCTTGCGATCATCGATATTCACGGCCGCCACTTTCACCTTGAGGCGCTGCGCCAGCTGGAACACTCGGCCGGCGCGATCGCCGGTCAGCCGGTGTGACACCGGGTCGAAATGGTAATAGTCATTGGGCAAGGAGGTGATATGGACCAGGCCGGATGTGCGGTTCTGCAGCAATTCCACGAACAGGCCGAACGATGTCACCCCGGTCACCTGGCCACGGAATACGTCCCCGATGTGGCGTTCCATGAACACGCACTTCAGGCGTTCACTGACATCACGTTCGGCCTCTTCCGAGCGGCGTGAACAATGCGAACAGTGTTCGCTGAGCCGCACCATGTCCTTTTCGCTGTAGCGGTAACCCCTGGCGTTGCGATGCTGCAGCACGTGGTGGATGGCGCGATGCACCAGCAGGTCGGGGTAGCGGCGGATCGGCGAGGTGAAATGCGCGTAAGCCGACAGGGCCAGGCCAAAATGGCCGCTGTTGCTGGCCTGGTAAACCGCCATGCTTTGAGAGCGCAGCAGCATGGCCATGATCAGGTCCTCGTCGTCGCGGCCCTTGATACTCTGCACGATGGCTTCGAAATCGCGCGGCTGCGGCGATTCCTTCCAGGTCTTGCGGATGCCCAGCCCCTTCAGGAACTGCTCCAGGTTTTCGATTTTCCCTTCCTGCGGCGGTTCATGCGAACGGTATGGCGCGGGAATGCTGTTGCGTTCGAGGTAGTGCGCAGCCTCGACATTGGCGGCAATCATGCACTCCTCGATCAGCATGTGTGCGTCATTGCGTTCATACGGCAGGATGTCCGAAACCGAACCATCCTCATCAAACACGAAGCGCACTTCGGTTCTGTCGAAATCAATCGCGCCACGGCGGGTGCGCGCCTTGCGAAGGGCCTTGTACAGGCTGTAGAGATCACGCAGTGATTGCGATACCTCTTTCGCGCCGGGCCGGATTTCATCCTTGCCGCTGGTGATCCAGTTCCACACCTGGTTGTAGGTGAGCCGGGCCTTGGAATTGATCACCGCGGCATCAAAGCGCGAGCGCGTGACCTTGCCTTCCTCGTTGATCGACATGTCGCACACCAGGCAAAGCCGGTCCACTTCCGGGTTCAGCGAACACAGGCCGTTGGACAGGGCTTCAGGCAGCATGGGGATCACCCTGCCCGGGAAATACACCGAGGTGGCCCGTTCCAGCGCGGATTCATCCAGCGCCGTTCCGGGCTGCACATAACTGGAAACATCGGCGATCGCCACCACCAGGCGCCAGGTGTTGTTGCGCCGCTGGGCATACACCGCATCGTCAAAATCACGCGCCTCTTCGCCATCGATGGTCACCAATGGCAGGTCGCGCAGGTCGCGGCGGCCTTCCTTCATCGCTTCCGGGACGCTGGAACCAAAGGCTTCTGCTTCAGCTTCAACACCTTTGGGCCATTCATACGGCAGGTTGAAATTGCGAATGGCGATTTCGGTGGCCATGCCGGGAGCGCCGGTCTCGCCCAGAATCTCGACCACTTTGCCGACCGGCGGTTTGTATTCGGTGGGTGGCTTGACGATCCAGGCCACCACCACCTGGCCCGGTTTGGCGCCACCGGTATCATCCAGCGGTATGAGAACGTCCTGCGTCAGGCGCGGGTCATCCGGCACCACCAGGCAGATACCGCTCTCGCGCACAAAACGACCGACGATCTTCTGGTGTGCTCGCTGCAGGATTTCGGTTATGGCGCCTTCGCGGCGGCCACGTTCATCGACACCGGTCACGCAGGCCAGCACCTGGTCGCCGTGCTGCACTACCTTCATCTGCCGGGGAGAAAGGTACAGGTCGCCTTCGCCGCTTTCAGGGATGAGGAAACCAAAACCATCGCGATGGGCGCTCACACGGCCACGGATCAGGTCCATCTTCTCGGGCAGGCCGTAGGTATTGTTGCGGCTCTTCACCAGCTGGCCATCGCGCAGCATGGCCTTGAGGCGACGCCTGAGGATTTCGCGACTTTCAGGTGATTCCACGCCAAGGCGGGAAACGATCTCCTTGCGCTTCAGCGGCCGGCCCTGGTCAGCCAGCAGGTCCAGGATTTCCTGGCGTTCGGGTGCGGCGGCGTCGATGTGGCCGCTGCTGAACTTCTCTTGGCTTTTTGGATTTTTTTTCATGAATTCGGCCATTTCCTTCCGGATGGGCATTGTAGCCTGATTCTGCGTCCGGCATGGCAGGCAAGCCTGCGGCAAACGGGCAAAAAATAACGGTAAATCAGGCAGTAAAAGCCACGGTCCTTTATTGCAGTTTTAGGTTGACAGGCAGGGTACGAATCACTAAAGTACGCACCGGCTTGCAGGTTCCCCCTTACCTCGAGCCACCCGGGCGAAGGTTCCCCCTTAGCCTTCGCCCTCTAAGCCCAGATGGCGGAATTGGTAGACGCGCTAGCTTCAGGTGCTAGTTATCGAAAGGTAGTGGAGGTTCAAGTCCTCTTCTGGGCACCAGATTACGGCGCAATGTGTAGCGCCGCATCCATCCATAACAAGAACGAATGCACAGAAAATAACAAGAAGTGAAAAGGCCCCGCATGCGGGGCCTTTTTTTTCGGTTCTTCCCGGCGAGCCGGCCGGCTTACTTGCGGGCTGCCTTCTTGGCGCTCTTGGCGGCTCTTTTTTCTTTCAGGCTCAATGCAGGCTTTTTCTTGGCCTCTTTCTTGGTTTTCATTTCCTTGCTCATGCTGGAGTCTCCTTCGCAGGTTTCAGTTCAGGTTAACTGGCTGGCAAAAGGCGTATTCAGGCCCAGGCGAGCGCCCGGATACGCTGGTATTAACCCTTCAGTGCATTTCAAGGGAATTAGAATCCAGGCCGGGATTTTCGTCAATGCCACCCGGCAGAACGAAAGCTCAGCCGAACGGATACTGCCGGATGATGTTCTCGTTACGCTCGGGGCCGGTGGAAATGATGTGTGCCGGAGCGCCAGTGAGCCTCTCCATCGCATCGATGTAGTCGCGCGCGGCCTGGGGCAGCTTTTCAAAGTCCGTCACGCCGGCGGTGGGCTGTTGCCAGCCGCTGAAACTTTCGTATACCGGCTCGATATCGCCCCAGCGGTCCGAGTCGATGGGTATGGACTCCAGCAGCTCGCCATCCAGGCGGTATGCGGTGCAGATTTTCAGTTCCTCCAGGCCATCCAGCACGTCCAGCTTGGTGACGCACAGGCCGCTCACGCCGTTGAGTTCGATCATGCGCCGCAGCGCCACCGCATCCAGCCAGCCACAACGCCGCGCACGGCCAGTGGTAGCACCGAATTCCGCGCCACGCTGGCCCATGTGCTTGCCATTGTCGTCGAACAGTTCGGTGGGGAACGGCCCGCCTCCCACTCGCGTGGTATAGGCCTTGGTAATGCCCAGAACATAATCGATGGCTTGAGGCCCCACGCCCGCACCAGTGCAGACCCCGCCAATCGTGGTGTTGGAGGAAGTCACGTAGGGATATGTACCATGATCGATGTCCAGCAGGCTGCCCTGCGCGCCTTCAAACATGATGCGCTTGCCCTGCCGGCGCAGCTCAAAGGCGCGGCGGCTGACATCGATCACGCGGCCGGCGAAATAGGCGCCAAGCTCAGCGGCTTCGTCAGTGACCTGCTGCAAATCCAGTGGATCAACCCCGAACCGGCGTTGCAGTACGAAATTGTGAAAGTCCAGCACCGGCTCGATCTTGTCGCGCAGTGAACCGGGCTTGAGCAGGTCCGAAGTTCGCAGGCCACGCCGCGCAACCTTGTCTTCATAAGCCGGGCCGATGCCGCGTCCGGTGGTGCCAATGGCCTTGTCGCCGCGGGCAGCCTCGCGCGCCCGGTCGAGCAACTCGTGGTAAGGCATGATGATGGCGCATGCGGGTGAAATATCGATACGCGACAGCACATCCAGGCCGCGTGCTTCAAGTTCCGCGATTTCCTGTTTCAGCGCCTTCAGCGACAGCACCACGCCATTGCCGATCAGGCACTCCACGCCGGGTTGCAGGATTCCGGCCGGAATGAGGTGCAATACGGTTTTGACGCCCTGGATGACCAGGGTATGGCCGGCGTTGTGCCCGCCCTGGAACCGCACCACCGCATCGGCGTCATGGCTGAGCAGGTCGACGATCTTGCCCTTGCCCTCATCACCCCACTGGGTACCCAGAACGACTACACTCTTATTCATGTTTCTGTCTCTCGGCCTTGCGGCGGGAGTAAAGTTTCTATCAACGCCCTGTCATGGCTTCAATGCAGGAACTGCAGCAACAGCGCGCCTGCCAGCATGCTGACGATGCCGGCCACACGGATGGTTTTCGGGTTCATGCGAATGATTTCCGACAGGTACTTCTGCCAGGCTGCCGGCGCAATGCCCGGCATCAAGCCCTCGATGATCAACAGCAAGGCGACGGCCGTCAGCAGGTCCTGCAGCATGGCGTGGCTCCCGCAACCGGCTATTGTTTGCTTTCAGAGCCGAAATAGTTGAAGAACTCTGAAGACTTGTCCAGCACCATCACATCCTGGTCACTGCCAAAGGCCTTGCCATACGCTTCAAGGCTGCGATAGAAGGCATAGAACTCTTCATCGGCGCCATACGCCTCGGCGTAGATTTCCGTAGCCCGCGCATCGCCTTCACCGCGCATGGTCTGGCCATCACGCTGCGCTTCAGCCAGGATGACCTGCACTTCACGGTCGGCATTGGCGCGAATGGTTTCGGCTTCTTCACGGCCCTGGAATCGCAACAGGTTGGCCTCTTTTTGCCGGTCGGTGGCCATGCGGCGGAATACCGACTCGCGCACGTCATCCGGCAACTCGATGGACTTGATGCGCACATCCAGTACCTCGATGCCGAATTCGTCGCCGGTGGCTTCATTGGCTGCTTCCTGGATGCCGCGCATGACGTTCAGGCGTTCCTGGGAGACCACTTCAACCAGCGTGTTGCTGGCAATCCTGGCGCGCATGCGATCCTTGATGATCTGCTCCAGGCGGTTCAGGGCCAACAACTCCATGCCCTGGGTGGAGACATAAAACTTCGACACATCCTTGATGCGCCACTTGACGAAAGAATCCACCGTCACGAATTTCTGTTCGGAGGTCAGCATCAGCTCGGACGGGGTGTCCAGTGTCAGGACGCGGCGGTCAAACTTGCGCACGTTGTTGACGAACGGCAGTTTGAAATGCAGCCCGGGTTCGTAATCAGCCTTGACGATACGTCCCAACTGGAACTTGATGGCGTATTCGGTCTCCTTGACCACGAACAGGCTGGACAGGCCCAGAAAGCCGAGTAGGGCAACCAGGATCAACAACAAGGGCTTGTTCATTGCCGTCCCTCCCTGCGGGGCGTGCGACTCGAGGCCGATGAACTGCTTTCATCCTGGCCCGATTGTGGACTGACCAATGGCGGCATGGCGGAACGCGAGCTGGAATCCCCAACTCCGGTCATGCGATCCAGTGGCAGGTACAACACATTGCCATTGGACTGGGCATCGAGGAAAACCTTGGATGAGCGGCCAAACACGTTTTCCATGGTCTGCAGGTAGAGCCGTTTGCGCGTTACGTCCGGAGCCTTCTGGTACTCATCCAGCACCAACCCGAAGCGCATGGCTTCACCTTCCGCCAGGGCGATGGTGGCCTGCTTGTAACCCTCGGCTTCCTGCAGGATGCGCGCGGCCTGGCCACGGGCTTCCGGCACCACGCTGTTGGCATGAACCTGGGCTTCCTCGATGAAACGCTGGCGGTCCTCGCGGGCCTTGTTCACATCGGAAAAGGCGTCGCGCACCTGCAAGGGTACATTTACATCCTTCAGGGTGAATTCGGTCACCTGGATACCGGCGTTGTACAGGTCCAGGGTTTCCTGCAACCGCGTCTCGGTTTCCTGCGAGACTTTTTCACGTCCGGCGCCGGACAGGATGGTGTCCATCCGGTTGGTGCCGATGGATTCGCGCAAAGCGCTTTCGGCAGCTGATTGCAAAGTCAGTTCCGGATCGCGCACTTCAAACAGGAAATCCTGTGCGGCCAGCACGCGGTACTGTACGGTGAAATTCAGTTCCACCAGGTTCTCATCTTCGGTCAGCATCTGGCCGCGGTCTTCCACCGAACGCACGCTGCTGATGTTGACCTTGTCCAGGCTTTCGATGGGGCTGGGAAAAGTGACGTTGATACCCGGCTCCAGGGTGCGGTTGTACTTGCCAAACCGCAGCACCACGCCGCGCTCGGCCTGGTCGATGATGTGCACGGAATTCCAGCTCACCCAGAGCAACAGGGCGACGACAATGATACTGATGATTCCGCCGGAACCATTGCTGCCGCTGGAAGAGTCAGACTTGCGCCCGTTGCCGCCGCCGAACAATGATTTCAGGCGGCGATTCACATTGCGGAACACTTCATCCAGATCAGGTGGCTGATCGCCCGAATTCCACGGGTCCTTGTTGCCTTTGCCAGGTTCTTTCCAGGGCATCAACTTCTCCAGTACTGCCTATGTTCAATCCAGTTGTCGACGTACCCAGCCAAAATTGGGTTTTTATCGCCGGGTTTCAAGTAAATGAGCCAGGCTACCGTATCACCACCAGCAACCTGCTGTAGCTATTGTACGTTCAGATGGCGGCCTGCGTCTGTGCCAGCAGTTGTTGCTGGATGGCGGCACCACCGTTACCCGGCATGCGGGCAAGTCGCCGGGCGGTTTCCAGGGGCAAGTCTACGTGAAGCAGCCAGGAACCATCAGCGGCAATGCGCTCCTCGCTGACGGCACCGAGATCAAACAGAGCCGCCCTCAACCGGGCGTCCTGGCCATGCAGTTCCAGCCAGCTGACAATCCGCTGGCCCGACAGTCGTTCCGTTATCGCCTGTTTGAGCTGGTCGAGACCATCACCGGTGAGGGCCGATACAGCAACGCTGTGCACCTGGCCATTCTCGTGGCTGAATGCCTGGGCTGGCTGGCCCGTGCGATCGATCTTGTTCAACACCCGTATCACCGGAATGGTGCCCGCACCAATGGATTCCAGCACGCTCTCCACTTCGGCCTGCCGTTCCGAATGCCAGGGATCTGAAGCATCGATGACATGCAGCAGCAAATCCGCTTCGCGCGCTTCCTGGAGGGTGGCGCGAAAGGCGGCGATCAGTTCATGTGGCAGGTCACTGACAAAACCCACGGTGTCGGCCATCAGAATTTCCCCACCCGAGGGGTCTTCCATGCGCCGCACCGTGGGATCCAGGGTTGCGAACAACTGGTCCCTGGCCAGCACATCCGCCCCGGTCAGGCGGTTGAACAGTGTGGATTTGCCCGCGTTGGTGTAGCCCACCAGTGCCACCAGGGGGTTGCGCGACCGCTGGCGCTGGCGGCGGCTTTGCTCGCGCTGGGTGGCCACTTTCTCCAGTTTTTCATTCAGCTTGTCGATGCGCACGGAAATCAGGCGGCGGTCGGTTTCCAGCTGGGTTTCGCCCGGGCCGCGCAGACCAATGCCACCTTTTTGCCGCTCCAGGTGAGTCCAGCCGCGAATCAGCCGCGTGGAGAGGTGCCGCAGCTGGGCGAGTTCAACCTGCAGTTTGCCTTCGTAGGATTGGGCCCGCTGGGCGAAAATATCCAGGATCAGGGTATTGCGGTCCAGCACACGACAGCCGCAGGCCTGTTCAATATTGCGTTCCTGCACGGCGCTGAGGGCCTGGCTGACCAGCACCAGGTCAGCGCCGGTTTCAGCCACCAGGTTTTTCAGCTGCTCGATCTTGCCCTTGCCCACGTAATAGCGGGCGTCCGGCCGGTCTCTTGGCGCCTTCAGGACGCCTGCGACCTCGGCCCCGGCGGAGCGGGCCAGTTCCTGGAATTCATCAAGGGATTCCGGGCCGGTGTGCTTGAAAACCGGGTGAAGTATGACCGCCCGGTCACCCCGCTCTGCCCGGTCAAACAAAATGAATCCTGCTCACAAGATCAATCCTGCTCCTCATCCTCATCGAAAACACGCACATTGCGGGCGGGAACAACCGTGGAAATGGCATGCTTGTAGATCATCTGGCTGACGGAGTTCTTGAGCAGCACCACGAACTGGTCGAACGATTCAACCTGACCCTGCAGCTTGATACCGTTGACGAGGTAGATGGAAACCGGAACACGTTCGCGCCGCAGCGCATTCAGAAATGGCTCTTGTAACGATTGACCCTTTGACATGGCCGTTCTCTCCTTTTTTTGTGATCTTTCTCCGCCGTTCGACCCCCCGGCGCGAGATACGACTTATCTGGATGCTGCAAACTCAGGTTTCAAGGAAGCGATCGAAGTCCCGCAGCACCGATTTACGCGCGTCTTCCCATCGCAGATCATACCACAGCGCTTGCGATTCCTGACGCAACCAGCTCAATTGCCTTTTCGCCAGTTGGCGCGTGGCGGCCTGGGCCTTCTGCACCATGGCAGCGTGATCGATTTCGCCCTGCAAATGGCTCCAGGCCTGGCGATATCCAACGCAGCGCATGGATGGCATGGACGGATCAAGGTCGCCGCGCTGTATCAGCGCCCGCACTTCATCCAGGAAACCCTGTTGCAACATCTGTTCAAATCGCTGGTTGATGCGCTGGTGCAGGGTTTGGCGCTGTTCCGGGCAAACCACCAGCCGCAGTATCCGGAAACCGGCGGATTCAGCAGTTTCCAGTGGTTGGGACTGCTGCAGCTCGCTCATGCGGCAGCCACTCAGGGAGATTACTTCCAGCGCCCGCTGGATGCGCTGCGGGTCATTGGGATGAATGCGTTGGGCAACCACCGGGTCCAGCTGCCGTAAACGCCGGTGCAGAGCCGGCCAACCGGATTCCGCCGCTTCCTGCTCAAGCCGGGCGCGCAGTTCCGGGTCCGCCGCCGGCAATTCGGCCAACCCTTCCCCCAGCGCGCGGAAGTAGAGCATGGTGCCGCCGACCAGCAACGGGATTCTGCCGCGAGCCGAAATTTCCCGCATATGTTGCAAGGCATCGTCACGGAATTCGGCGGCTGAATAGCTTTCGGCCGGGTCACGTATGTCGATCAGCCGGTGCGGCGCCAGCCGCAGGGTTACGACATCGGGCTTGGCCGTGCCGATATCCATGCCGCGGTAAATCATGGCTGAATCCACGCTGATGATATCGGCGGGGTACCGTTGCGCCAGCTCCACGGCCAGCCCGGTCTTGCCGGCTGCGGTAGGCCCCATCAGGAACACTGCCGGTTTCGGCGGGCTTGTCCTGGCCATGTTCAGCGACCGCGCAGGAACAGGCGGTCCAGGGTCGCCATATCGAGCTGTACCCAGGTGGGCCGGCCATGGTTGCACTGCCCCGAACGTTCGGTGTGTTCCATGTCACGCAGCAGGGCGTTCATTTCCGCCAGGCCCAGCTGGCGGTTGGCGCGAACTGAGCCGTGGCAGGCCATGGTGGAAAGCAGTTCATTGGTTTCATTCTCGATGCGCCGGCTGCGTCCGTCCCGGGCAAGGTCAGACACCACATCGCGCAACAGCCCGGCGCCATCGGCATCGGCCAGCAGTGCCGGCAGTTCGCGCAGCAGCAGGGTTTCCGGGCCGCTGCGATCAAACACCAGGCCCAGGCGGGCAAGTTGCTCACGGTGGTCTTCCGCCAGGTCAGCCTCGGCCTCGCTCAAAACCACACTGGTTGGAACCAGCAATCGTTGCGTACGGATCCCCTCGCCTTCCAGCCGGGCTTTCATGCGCTCGTAGGTAATGCGTTCATGCGCCGCATGCATGTCGGTGAGAACCAGGCCGGATGCATTCTGCGACAGGATATAAACGCCATGCAGCTGGGCCAGGGCAAACCCCAGGGGCGGCAAGTCCGCATCCTGCGGGTCAGGAGTATGCGATGCGAGTAAACCGGCAGGTGCCGCAGCGCTGGACAGGACCTGGCGATAGGCGGATATCTGCTCGGCCACCGGCAGGCCGATCGAGTCCTGGTGGTAAACCGGAAAGCCGCGCGGCGCAACGCCCGGTACGGTGTCCGGTTCACTCATGGACTGCGGCAATCCACTGCCCGGCCGCAACATCCCGGCACCGGTGCCGGCATCAGCCAGCGCATGGTGCAGGGCCGAAAACAGGAAATCGTGCACGGCGCGGCCATCGCGAAACCGCACCTCGCTTTTCTGGGGATGCACGTTCACATCCACCAGCGCCGGCGGCAGATCGAGATAGAGCACAAACGCCGGATGGCGTCCGTGGAACAGGACATCCTGGAAAGCCTGGCGAACGGCATGGGCAATCAGGCGATCCTGCACCGCGCGCCCATTGACGAAAAAGAACTGCCGGTCCGCCTGGGCGCGGTTGAAACGGGGTTCGGCAATCCAGCCGCTCAGTGCCAACTCGCCCCGCTGTTCGGAAATCTCCACCACATGGTCCAGGAATTCCTCACCCATGGCTGCCTGCAAGCGTTTGTTGCGTAGCGCGGGCGTATCGGCTTTGGGGTACCAGGCCACGCGTTTGCCGTTGTGGTCGAGCTGGAATGCCACATCAAAGCGGGCCAGTGCAAACCGACGGACCAGGCTGTCGCTGTGATTGAACTCCGTGCGGTCGGCGCGCAGGAATTTGCGCCGTGCCGGGGTGTTGTAAAACAGCTCGGCCACTTCAACCCGGGTTCCTTCCGTCAGTGCGTGAGGCAAGGGCTCGGATACCACGCCGTTGCGGCAATTCACCACCCAGCCGTGCTCTTCGCCACGATGCCGAGAAGCGATTTCCAGCCTTGAAACCGAAGCTATGCTGGGCAGGGCCTCACCGCGAAAGCCCATGCTGGCAACCTGCTCCAGGTCTTGCAGCGAAGCGATCTTGCTGGTGGCATGACGCTGCAAGGCCAACGCCAGCTCAGCGCGCGGAATGCCGCTGCCGTTATCGACCACCCGCAGCAGGTTCTTGCCGCCCTGCTCCAGCGTGACAGCGATATGGGTGGCACCGGCATCCAGGCTGTTTTCCACCAGTTCCTTCACGGCCGAAGCCGGCCGTTCCAGCACTTCGCCGGCGGCAATCTGGTTGACCAGGTGGTCAGGAAGTACGCGGATCGTCATGGAGCGACACGGACCTGCAGGCTCCGGTGCCGGCCGGAAGCCCGGCAGACTGTTGTGAAACCGAATGAAGCGATGAATGAAGGGGAAACCATATGCGCACGCTATCAGGCGCGGCGCAGATTGCAATACTTTCCCCGGTACAACCGGTGCTTTTGCCAAATGTGCAGTGCGGACTGCCGTCTGGAACCAAAGGAGCGGTCAGGTAGTGGGAATCACCAGCTCGCTGCCAACGCGGATCGAATCACTCTGAAGGTTGTTGGCATAACGCAGGCGGTAAACCGTGGTTTGATAGCGGCTGGCGATTTCACCCAAGGTATCGCCGCTGACCACGCGGTGGCGTATCGGCTGGCGATTGGCTGCAATCCAGGTTCCCGGCGGCGGGCTCAGGTAGAAGTAATCCTGCACCCCACTGGCGATGGCGCCGGCAATTTTCCGTTGCCAGGCCGGATCGCGCAAACGCTTCTCTTCCGACGGATTGGAAATGAATGCGGTTTCCACCAGGATGGATGGCACATCCGGTGATTTCAGCACCATGAAGTTCGCGTGCTCAACCTGGTTCTTGTGGGTTTTGCCCACCGCACGCATGCTGCTGAAGACATTGTTGGCCACCAGGTTACTGGCTTCCATGGTGGCGCTTTGCGACAGGTCCAGCAGCACCGACGCAAGCATTTCATCCTTGTCGCTGAGGGTTACTCCGCCCACCAGGTCGGAACTGTTTTCGCTGTCGGCCATGCGCCGCGCAAACTCACTGGAGGCGCCGCGACTGGACAACACAAATACCGAGGAACCGGTCACCGAGGACTTGGTAAAGGCATCGGCATGAATCGAAACGAACAGGTCGGCGCGGTGCTTGCGGGCTTTCTCGTAACGCTCGCGATGGGGAATGTAGTAATCACCATCGCGCACCAGCACCGCCTGCATGCCGGGCCGCGCGTCGATGGATTTCTTCAGTTCACGGGAAATGGCCAGAACAACGTCCTTCTCACGGGTGCGGTTGGGCCCCAATGCACCCGGGTCCTCGCCGCCGTGGCCGGCGTCAATGGCTACGATCACATTGCGATCATTATCCGCCAGGTTGGCCACCTGTTTGGTGGGCGCAACCTTGCCGTTGCCGATTTCGGGATACAGGTCGATGACCAGGCGATGGCCATACTGCCCGGTGGGATCGAGCATGAAGCTTTTCACCTTGGAGCTGGTGTTCAGGTCAAACACCACGCGCAGGGTTTTCTGCTCCGGCTCGCCATGGCGCACGCTGTGGATCACGCCGGCATGATCGGACTCGAAGTCCATCGTGCTACGCACCGCAGACTTGTCCAGGTCAATGACCACCCGGTCAGGATTCTGCAGGGTAAAAAGGCGATATTCGGCCCGTTCCGAAAGGTCCAGCACGGCACGGGTTTTTTCCGGGTCAGTCCAGACGCGGAATCCGCTGATGTCAGCGGCGAAAACGGGTGCTGCCGTCGACGCTGTGAACAGGCACAGCAACAGCCCCCTCGTGATCACAGCCATGCAAGCCGACGGCCGGAATTTCCTTATTCTGTTCAAGCTCCGCATCGGGTACTCCGTGAAGCTTCCTCTCCGTTTTGTGCCAATCATGAAGTCTGAATCATGAAATTGCAAGACTTACCCTTATAAAACCGTAAGATAGGCGACAAATCTAGAAAGGAGATTTGCCCCCGTGATCACCTCAGGCGCCGTGCAACTTACCGAGAATGGACTGCCCCACCGCACTCAAGGCAATGCACTCAAGGCTGCGGCCTGTTTCTATCTCATTGAATTTCATAAGGATATCTGGAGCCGGGAGAGCGGATTCGGCTTTTTCCGGCCATTCCACCAACAGGATTCCTCGCGCGGTGAACTGGTCGGGAATGGCCAGGTATTCCAGTTCCGCAGGATTGCCTATGCGGTACAGGTCCAGATGCAGGAAATCAAATCCCCCTGCCCGGTAGCTTTCCAATAATCCATAGGTAGGGCTTTTCACCCGGCCCGTATACCCCAGCCCCTGTATCAACGCGCGCGCGAACGTGGTTTTCCCGGCCCCCAGGTCCCCCTGCAGGTAAAGCACCGCGGGTGCGCATAGCACCCGGCCGAATTCATGCGCCAGCCGGGTCGTGGCGGCTTCATCTTCGAACAGGAATTTTCGCGGCCCGGAAGGACTGGATGGCGGCATCAGGAATCTCTCAACTTCAATTGACTATCAGGAAAGGCCATTCAAACTTTCAATGAGGGTTTCAATCAGGGGTTCAGTACCGCGGGCAGGCGGGCAATGATATCCGAAGCGATCAGGCCGCGTTCGCCCTTATGCGCGGCAGCCAGGTCGCCGGCCTGGGCATGTGCCACCACGCCGGCCATCGCAGCCTCCCAGGAAGACAGCCCCTGGGCCAGCATGGCACCGATCACGCCCGCAAGCACATCACCGGTTCCGGCGCTGGCCATGCCCGGGTTACCCAGCGGGCAAATGGCGTAAAAACCATCCGGGCGGGACACCACCGTGCCACAACCTTTCAGCACCACAATCGCGTCATAGGCGGCTGCAATCCGCTGGGCCGCGGTAACACGGTCAGCCTGGATTTCGCGCGCACTGCAATCCAGCAGGCGGCCGGCTTCCGCCGGGTGCGGCGTGAGTATCCAGTTGCCGCGCGGCAGGCCGCTGCGGGATTTTCCCGCCGGATGATGCCGGGCCAGGATATTCAGCCCATCCGCATCCAGCACCATCGGCGCTTTGGATTTCAGGCAGGTGTTGAACAGGTCCTCTGACCAGGAGGTTTGCCCCAGCCCGGTGCCGACCACGCAGGCGTTGACCTGGTCAAGCAGGCTGTTCAGCTCACGCCCCTTCTTGACGCCCCGCACCATCAACTCCGGACAGGACAGGTTGACCATGGCGGCATGTGCCGGAACAGTGGCCAGGGTCACCTTGCCGGCGCCGCTGCGCAGCGCCGCTTCGCCGCACAGCCGCACTGCACCACTCATGTGGCTGTTGCCGCCGATGCCCAGCACCCAGCCAAACGTGCCCTTGTGGCTGTTGCGGGCCCGGCGTGGCAGCAGATACTCGATGATATTTTGACGAATTAAAATTCCGGAATCTTTGACCGAAGCCTGCACCGAGGGCGGCGTCTGCAGGCTTGAGAAGCGTATCTGGCCGGCGTGATCCGGTCCGTCACCGGTGTACAGCCCGCGTTTGTTTCCGATAAAAGTGACCGTCAGGTTCGCGCGGACCGCCATCGCCGGCGTGGTGCCGGTATCGGCATTGAGGCCCGACGGGATATCAATGGCGATCACCGGAGCCGGATTCTGGTTCATCCACTCTATGGCGGCCGCGAAATCACCCTGCGGCGCGCGGTCCAGCCCGGTGCCCAGCAGGGCATCAAACACCAGGTCGGGTTCACCCGATTCAGCAGGCGGCCAGGGAAACACTTCACCGCCGGCCTGCAACCAGCCCTGCGCAGCAGTGGCTGCATCCCCACTCAGGCTGCTGGCGGGCTTGAGCGCGCAAACCACTGCCTGAATGCCTGCCTGCCTGGCCAGCCGGGCCAGCACATAGCCATCGCCACCGTTATTGCCACCACCGCAAAAGATCAACCAATTTTGGCTGTGGGGGAAATACTCACGCGCGGCGTCAAACACCGACTCGCCGGCCCGCTCCATCAGCTGGATGCCGGGAATGCCATGCGCTTCGATAGCACTCTGGTCCAGCGCCCGCACCTGTGCGGCGGTATACAATCTGTCAGCCTGGCGGTCCGCTTGTCTGCTCATGGTTAAAATTATAGCGATGATCCACCGAAAACCACATGGCCAGACCTCGTGCGACGCCAATATTGCGGAGCCTGTCCGGCAACCACTGTCGAACCGCCAACTGCAGGCGCTGAAGGCCAGCATCCTGGACTGGGGCCGGGAGCTGGGCTTCCAGCAACTGGGAGTTGCCGATACCCAGCTGGAGGAACATGAACGACACCTGCAGGAATGGCTGCGATCGGGGATGCATGGAGAAATGGCCTACATGGAGCGCCACGGCACGCGGCGCAGCCGGCCGGATGAATTGGTGCCCGGAACCATCCGCGTCATTAGCGCCCGCATGGATTACCTTCCTGAACAGGCGGAGGAAGCCCGGGAACTGCTGCAACAACCTGAAAAAGCGCTGATTTCACGTTATGCACTGGGCCGCGATTATCACAAGCTGATGCGTCGTCGCCTGCAGAAACTGGCGTCCAGGATTGCGGCTTCGGTCGAACCCCTGGCTTACCGGGTGTTTGTCGACTCGGCGCCGGTGCTGGAAAAGGCCCTGGCTGCCAAGGCCGGGCTGGGCTGGATCGGCAAACACAGCAACCTGCTGAACAAGGATGCCGGCAGCTGGTTTTTCCTTGGGGAAATCTACACCGACCTGCCCTTGCCCCCCGATGAAGCCGTAACCAATCACTGTGGCAGCTGCACGCGCTGCCTGGACATCTGCCCCACGCAGGCCATCATCGCGCCCTACCGGGTTGACGCCCGGCGCTGCATTTCCTACCTCACCATCGAACTGCGTGGCTCGATTCCCCTGGAGCTGCGTCCATTGATGGGAAACCGCATATTCGGCTGCGACGATTGCCAGTTTGTCTGCCCCTGGAACCGATACGCCCAATTCAGCCAGGAAGAAGATTTTGCGCCGCGACCGGGACTGGATGCGGTGGAATTGCTGGAGCTGTTCAGCTGGACCGAAGCCGAATTCCTGCAACGGACGGAGGGGAGCGCCATCCGTCGCATAGGCTATGCCTGCTGGCTGCGCAATATCGCCGTGGCCCTGGGCAATGCGCCCCAATCGCCAGCCATTGTGGCCGGCCTGCAAAAACACCGGCAGCACCCCGATGCCATGGTGCGTGAACATGTGCTGTGGGCGTTGCAGCAACAGGCTCCTGACCGCTGAGAGAACAGGTTGCCGGTTTCATTTCGGCCAGTTCCCTATGCTATCCTGCCCGGACTTAATTCCAATACGGTCGGCGTTCCAGGAGCATTTCCTGGTTTTCACGCCGGTATTCCACAGGAGTAACAATCATGGGTACGCAAACCTTGCCCATTCTGGAAAAATTGCGGCAATTGCGCGACTTTGGCGGCAAAGCCCAAACACACGGTCTGAGCGACGACATCATTACGCGCTTCGCTGGCCTCGATCACCGCCTGTCCGAGGCGGTGGATGCCGCAGTCACCAGGTTCAACCAATTGTGCGATGACGACCCGGATTTCATGGCGCTGGATGAAGACAGCCAGATCGCCCAGATCCAGGAAGGTTTCATCAACTTCTATCCCGAAGATGCCGTCAAGCCCTACTCCGCCCTGGCCGGCCGCGGCCCCTGGATCGTCACCATGAAAGGTGCCGTCATTCATGATTCGGGCGGTTACGGCATGCTGGGCCTGGGCCATGCGCCGGCCAGCGTGCTGCAGGCCATGAACCAGCAGCAGGTCATGGCGAATGTTATGACGCCCAATATCAGCCAGAAGAAGCTGCACGACGCGTTGGTGAGGGAAATCGGCCACACCCGCAAGGGTGAGTGCCCGCTGAACCAGTTCCTCTGCCTGAACAGCGGCTCGGAAGCGGTGAGCCTGGCTGCGCGTATCTCCGATGTGAATGCCAAGCTGATGACCGACCCGGGTGGCCGGCACGCCAACAAAGCCATCCGCATGGCCAGCCTGTGCGGCGGTTTTCATGGCCGTACTGACCGGCCGGCGCAATTCTCCGACTCAAGCCGCCAGACCTATGTGCGCCACCTGGCCAGTTTTCGCGACCACGACCGCCTGTTGACGGTAGAGCCCAACAACATCGAGCAGCTGCGGCAGATTTTCAACTGGGCCGATTCGAACAATATTTTCATCGAAGCGTTTTTCATGGAACCGGTGATGGGCGAAGGCAATCCCGGCCAGGCCATCAGCCGCGGATTTTATGATGCCGTGCGTGAACTGACCCAGGCGCATGGCGCGCTGTTGATGGTGGACTCCATCCAGGCCGGCCTTCGCGCCCATGGCGTGTTGTCCGTCATCGATTACCCGGGGTTCCAGGACGCGGCTCCGCCCGACATGGAAACCTATTCGAAATCGCTCAACGCCGGGCAGTACCCCCTCTCCGTTCTGGCCCTGGGCCGGAACGCGGCCGGACTTTACCGCAAAGGTATCTACGGCAACACGATGACCACCAATCCACGCGCCATGGACGTCGGCTGCGCGGTACTGCAGGCCATGACGCCGGAATTGCGCCGGAACATCGTTGAGCGCGGCCACGAATTCCTCGAGAAATTCAACGCCCTGCAGAAAGAACTGGGCGACCGCATCGTTCGGGTACAGGGTACCGGCCTGCTGTTCAGCCTGGAGCTCAATGCCAAGCTCTACAAGTGCTACGGAGCCAATTCCACCGAGGAATACATGCGCATACAGGGCTGCAATGTGATCCATGGCGGCCAGAATGCATTGCGCTACACGCCGCATTTCCGCATCACCTCGGCGGAAGTCGACCTGATTGTCGATGCAACGCGCCAGGCGCTGCTGGAAGGCCCGATGCTGGCTGCGGCACGCGAATCGGCTGCGGCCTGAAAACCGCTGCCTGCTTCCGGTTGGCGCCTTCGGCCGGAAGCGGAGCTCGTCAATATCCGGTAAAAAAATCGCGGGCCGGCCTGGCGACAGGCCGGATCCCGCGATAAATGCCCGGAGAGGCAGGTGGCAATCATGTCGTCGTCAGCCGGGTTTTTAAGAAACCGTTGTCCCGGCTGAGCAGGTGCTCAGGTTTGGCGTTTGGGGCTAGTGTTCAGTGTTGGCGTTCAGCTCTAGCCTCCAGCGTTGGCGATCAATGTTGACATTCAACGTTAGCCTTCAGCTTTTGCATTCAGCTCTTTCATTCAGCTTTTTCATTTAGGCCAACCCGACCTCAGCAATGCGCAGCAACAACAGCAATCCAGAGGTCAGCACCAGGTAACCGACCGCGTTGGCAATCACAGAGGCTGTGAACTCAAGCCGGGTGGCTGCAGAAGCTACCTGCGCTTTCAATAACCCGGACTTGTAACTCGCCTGGCGCAAGGGCCTGGCACGGTAGCCATGTGGCTGGTAGATGCCTGGTGGCTGATCCCTGGAAAGGCAGGTAGCAGACGGGTGTTCAAGCTTTACTGCGGGCTGTGCTGCAGGCTGGCCTTCGGCAGCAGGGCTTGTGATTGCCTTGTCGGTGGCCAGCAGCAAATACAATGTCAGGTAGTTCATGGCAAGGCTCCTTGAAGCGTGGGTGCCATGAAAACATGGGTACTTCTCAATTCATGAGAACGCGGTTTTGCGCCCAATGTTGTTAAGACTGGCCTGTTGGCTTACACACTGGCCCGTTGCCGGTAAGGCCTTCCGGTCCTGGTCCGCTTCCTCACTTCGATCGAGCCAGCACCTGGTATTCCCCCCGCGTCCCGTATCCGCTGCCCTTGGGACCCTGGTTATGGGTAGCCATGGTTTTCGGCCCCAGGCGGGTGATGCCCTTCCTGTCCCCGAGTCCGCCGCCCTGCGGATGCCCTCGCCAATGTGGCGCTGCGGCGGCCGGCAATACTCCTGTCCTGAGTCGGATTGCCTCTCGGGCACATCCCTGTGCCCTCGACCGCCGGTCACCGCATCGGCTCGGCGGCTACCAGGGGCCAGGAAGGGCATCCCCCACCCGGGGCCTGGCGTACTAAGAGCAATCGGAGGCCCGATGGCGGTAAGGGATTCCGGGCCTGATGGCTCCCGCACATCCATGTGCTCCGCCATCTAAGTGCATCCCTGCACAAAGACGCAGCCGATTTGTGCATGGATGCACACAGATCGCGGAGTGCAGGATGCACGAGAGCGATCCAGACCGAGCCACAAGGCAACGCGACATGGATGTCGCGTTAGGCCCGACCGAACACGACTGCAGGGATGCAGGAGGTAGAGCAATGCAGGAGCAATTGCCGAGGGATGTGAGTCGGGCCGCGCCGCAGGGGCGACCGAGGACCGAGGGCAGCCCAGCGCAGCTGGGCCAAGTCCAGGACCGGAAGGCCTTACCGGCATCGGGCCTGTTTCTGGTGTTACGGGCCAAATGGATCCCGGATCACGCGCTAAGTGCTGTCAGGGATGACAAAGAAATGGGGGCCGAAGGGTGTCACCGCCATAGGGCTTGGGTTCCTTTAGCATCCTGGGCCAGCGCCGAGGAACCTTTACTGGTACTGCGCCGCCGTACGTTGCGCCACTTCGGCCACGATATCGCGCAGGAAATCCGGCGCCAGAACCTCGACGTCACTGCCGTAACGCAGGATATCCATCACCAGTTCGCGGGCGCTGCTGAACGGCAGGCTCAGCACCCAGCGGCCTTCATCGTCAAATGCGCCACGCTGATCCGGGTGCCAGATTTCATCCGCCACCCAGCGCGACATTTCCGGGTTGAAGCGCAATTCGGCAGTGTGCTCGGCCGGCCCGGAAAAAATGCCGTAAGACCGGTCAAAGTGAGTGGCCAGGTCCTTGTCGCTGACCTCTTTGGCCACTTCGTCCAGCAGTTTCTGCTCGCGAATCCGTTCCAGCGCAAAGCTTCTCAGGCCGTTGGCGTCATGGCACCAGGCATCGAGGTACCAGGCGTTGCGGTACTGTGTCAGGCGTTGCGGTGAAATGCTGCGTTCGCTCACCTCATCCTTGCGGCGACCGTGGTAACGGATATGCAGGCGCTGTCGTTTTATGAGTGCTGCCAGCACATCCTGGAACATGCGGGCAGGCACCGCCCGCGTAGCGGCGCTCTGAATGTGGATGCGCGAATCACCGCCCTCGGCTTCAATACCCTTCTGCCGCAAAAGGGAAGTAATGCGCCCCTGCAGTGACTCCAGCTCGCCTTCCAGCAAACCCGGCTGCACATTGCCCAGTACCTGGCGGGCAGTCAGCAATGCCTGCAGTTCAGCCGGGCTGATCCAGATGCCGGGCAGGTCAAACGCCTGTTCCAGGCTGCGGTCGTAGTAGAAGCCGCGGCTTTCCGCGTCCTGCTCGATCGGAGCACCGAGGAAATCGCGCAACTCCCCCACCAGGCGGTACAAGGTAGCCTGCGAACACTCCAGCCGTTCCATCAGTTCCTGGCGCGAAATCGGCGTGCGCCTCTGGTTGAGGATGTTGTGCAGGTGATAAAGCCGTTCTACCTTGGACATTCTGGTTCTCGCCCGGAGTGGCGGGCTACTCGGCGCTGGCGCGTTGCCGGATGAATTCCAGCCCGCGGTCGATGCGCTCCAGGCTGCGCTGTTTACCCACCAGCCACAGGGTTTTGTCAATCGCCGGAGACACCGAACAGCCGGTCAGCGCAACGCGCAATGGCTGGGCCACCTTGCCCATATTGATATTCATGCCCTCTGCCGTCTGGCGCACCGCGACATCCAGCGTTTCAGGGCGCCAGTCATCCAGCGCTGCCAGCGCTGCCCGAATGGCCTGCAATGGCTCAGCAGCGACCGGACGCAGGTGCTTTTTGGCGGAGTCGGCGTCAAAGTCTTCATAATCCCGGTAAAACACCGCGCTGGCTTCCGCCATTTCCTTCAGGGTTTTGACGCGTTCAGCCTGGACGCTCACCAGATCGGTGAGCGGTGGTCCATTTTCCGGATTCAGGCCCTGGTTTTCAAAGTGCCACGTCAAATGCCCGGCGACCTCGGCCGGGGGCATCTCGCGCATGTAGTGCTGGTTGAGCCAGTCCAGTTTGTGCGTATCAAACGCAGCGGCCTTGCGGTTCACATCGGCGATATCAAACAACTCGATCATCTCCGCCATGCTGAAGACCTCCTGGTCGCCATGCGACCAGCCGAGGCGCACCAGGTAATTCAGCAGTGCCTGCGGCAGGTAGCCGTCGTCGCGATACTGCATCACGCCAACGGCGCCGTGGCGCTTGGACAGCCGGGCGCCATCCGGTCCCAGTATCATCGGCACATGGGCGAACTGCGGCAGCTCCGCGCCCAGGGCGCGGTAGATGTTGATCTGCCTGGGAGTATTGTTGATATGGTCATCTCCGCGAATGACCAGCGTAACCGCCATATCGATGTCATCCACCACCACGGTGAAATTGTAGGTGGGAGAACCGTCCGGCCGGGCGATGACCAGGTCATCCAGTTCCGTGTTGGAAATGCTGATGGGGCCGCGCACCGCATCAGTCCAGCTCACATCACCTTCATCCGGGTTGCGGAAGCGAACAACCGGGCTGATCCCTTCAGGCACATCCCGGCGCTCCCGGCACAAGCCATCGTAACGGGGCTTCAAACCTTCCTTCATCTGCTGTTCGCGCAATGCTTCCAGCCGCTCTTTCGAACAGTAGCAGGGGTAAGCCTTGCCTTCAGCCAGCAGCTGCCGCGTCACTTCCGCATAACGATCAAAGCGTTGGGTCTGGTAAAACGGACCTTCGTCATAATCCAGCCCCAGCCAGTCCATGCCATCGAGGATCGCCTGGACGGATTCGGGAGTGGATCGCTCGAGATCGGTATCCTCGATACGCAGGATGAACGTGCCATGGGCGGCACGGGCCTGCAAATAGCAGAACAATGCTGTCCGGGCGCCCCCGACGTGCAGGAAACCTGTAGGACTGGGGGCGAAACGGGTGCGAACGCTCACGGAAACTCCAAAAAAATTCCGCCAAAAAGAGGCGGTATTTTATCAGAACAACACCCTGGCAATTGACCCGTTTTTTCTGGCCAGGTGCATTGCGGGGGCTTATGATAAATTCCGATATCCATGCACACGACATGAACCTGCATCCACCAAACGTGTCATTTAGGATGCTTATTGCCGAAGGTCTGTCGAATTCGTCCAGATACAGTCGTGCAGGAGGGGCAGAAATGAAGATTCGCAGAAGCCTGATGGCAGTGACGACTGACGGGTCCGTGCCGTGAAACTGCACTGGCAGCAGCTGGTGTTTGTGATTGTCATGCTGCCCCTGTGCTATTCCGGCGACGATCAGCCCAGCCTGCTGGAGCAGGTACAGCAACGTGGATCCATTACGGTTTTGAGCCGCAATGGCGCCAGCAGCTACTACGAGGATGCGAACGGCCCCACCGGGCCGGAGTTTGAACTGGCCAGGGCTTTCGCGGAGTTTCTCGGCGTGGAATTGCAGCTGGAGTTGGCGGATGCCTTTGCTCAGCTGGAAGGCTTGCTGCTGCAAGGGCGCGGCGAAATGATCGCAGCCAACCTCAGTCGCACCGAGGCCCGCGAGCAACGTTTCAACTTCGGGCCTGACTACCTGGAAACAACCACCCTGGTGATCAGCCGCCGCGGCAATAAAAAGCCCGCCGGCATGGCCGATCTGGTGGGCCGCAAGGTCATGGTGATCGAAGGCTCCAGCTACGTGGAAGCCCTGCAACAGGCGCAGCTTGACCACCCCGGGTTGGAATGGGAAACCCGCGATGATGTGGGCATCGAAAGCCTGCTACTGGCGATATCGGACAAGGCCATCGATGTGACCCTGGTTGACTCCAGCGTGTTTGAACTGCACAAATCCTACTACCCGCGGCTGGGGGTGGCATTCACCCTGCCCGGCACGGTGCCACATGCCTGGGCCTTTCCTCCGGGAGAAGACCTCAGCCTGGTTGAAGTCGCGCACCGTTTCATGGGTAACGCCAGGGAAAGCGGGCTGCTGGCAGGCATCATCAAGGAATTTTACGAAGGTCTCGCCCGGCATGAGCCTTTTGACATGGCGCACTTCCTGCAACGGGTGCGTGACCGCCTGCCCACGCTGATTGGCGCATTCCAGGAAGCGGGCGAGGTGTACGGTGTCGATTGGCGCCTGCTCGCGGCGATCGGCTACCAGGAATCACACTGGGACCCGGAGGCCACCTCGTTTACCGGTGTGCGTGGCATCATGATGTTGACCGAGCAAACGGCCCGCCAACTGGGTGTGACTGATCGCCTGGACCCTTACCAGAGCATCGACGGCGGCGGGCGTTACCTGGCCCGCCTGCGCGACCGGCTGCCGGCGCGCATTCCGGAGCCCGACCGCACCTGGATGGCGCTGGCGGGTTACAACATGGGGCTTGGGCATCTTCGCGATGCCCGCAGGCTGACGCAGATGCAGGGCCTGAATCCGGACAGCTGGGCGGATGTGCGGCAGTGCCTCACTTTGCTGACCCAGGAAGAATGGTTCAGCAAGACCCGCCATGGCTATGCCCGTGGCAACGAAGCGCGTGCATTCGTCGACAGCATCCAGCGCTTCCATGAAATCCTTACCTGGATGGACACTCGCGACCACCCGCTGCTGGTAACGCAGATCTAGGCCCCGTATCCACGAAGCCGGTAAACTGCGCCTTCAGGCCTCCTCCAGCTCCAGCCACAGGCACACGCCTGCCGATTTGCGTATCGTCTCCAACCTGGCGCGATGCTGCTCCAACTCATCCACCGACGGCTGCAAAACACGCAGCGGAGGCCGATTGCTGGCGTCCAGCTGAATTCCGGCTTCGGGCCGGCGCTGGCTGACCTGGAAACTCAGGCCGAGGTCTGACTGTCCGCCGGTCATGGCGAGGTAAACTTCAGCCAGTATCTGCGCATCCAGCAGGGCGCCATGCAGGCTGCGATTGCTGTTGTCTATTTCATAGCGCTTGCACAGGGCATCGAGGCTGTTGCGCTGGCCGGGATGCATTTCGCGCGCCAGTTCCAGCGTGTCCAGCACTGTCGCGAAATCCACCACCTGGCCCGGTGGTTCCGCCAACGAGGCCAGTTCGGCGTCCAGGAAACCGAGGTCAAAAGCCGCGTTGTGAATGATCAGTTCAGCGCCACGGATGAACTCGATGAATTCACCCGCAATATCGGCAAACAAGGGCTTGTCCTGCAGAAACTCTTCGGTGATGCCATGTACTTCCAGCGCGCCTTCTTCAATCGCGCGCTGCGGGTTGAGGTAATAATGAAACTGCCTGCCGGTGATTCTCCGTTCCAGCAATTCCACCGCGCCGATTTCAATCAGCCGGTTTCCGTCGCTGATTTCCAGGCCGGTGGTTTCAGTATCCAGGACGATCTGTCGTTCGCTCACTCTGCACTCCTCAAACCGCTGCAGCGTTGTTGCACGCTGTCTCTTGCGTCAATCCGTCGCATCAGCGCGGAATCGCCTGCCGCGCCAGTTCATCGGCACGGTCATTTTCCGGTACTCCGCTGTGCCCCTTCACCCAATGCCACTTTACCCGGTGTGGCTGAAGGGCTGCCTCCAGTTCCTGCCACAGCTCGGCATTTTTAACCGGCTGCCTGGAAGCGGTGCGCCAGTTGCGCTTTTTCCAGTTCGGCAACCATTCCGTGATGCCCTTCATCACGTACACGGAATCGGTATACAGGTTTACCGAGCTGGGCCTCTTGAGCGCCTCCATGGCGCGGATCACGGCCAGCATTTCCATGCGGTTGTTGGTGGTATCGCGCTCACCACCGGACAATTCACGCCTGTGGTCACCCCAGAGCAACACGCTGCCCCACCCGCCTGGCCCCGGGTTGCCGCTGCAGGCGCCGTCGGTGTAGATATCGATTTTTTTGGTTGTAGTCATTGTCAGGTTGGTAAATTACGTCTATTGAACAAACAGCGCCGCAGCTTCCGTGGTGCGCGCCATCCGGGTACGAAAACCGTCCAACCGCTGCAGGCTGAAAGTTCCGGGATTGCCGTGGCGTACGCGGACCAGCACCTGGTTGGCAAACGGCAACAGTATTCCCGCCGGACCCGGCTGCCGTATGGCCCAATTTCCGGCAAGGGGCAGGCCGCTGCCCGTCACCGACACGATCTCCATGCCCGCTTCCCCCAAGCTGCGCAATAACGGCACGCGCTGCAGGCGGGGAATGGCATTTTCCGGCCTGGCAGCCGTACGCGGTCGCGGCCGTTGTTGTAGGCCCAGGATCAGCAACTCTCCGCCGGTGGCCAGGACCCGCAGCGCTTCCGCCAGTTCGGCTTCTTCCCCCGTGGCAATCACGTGCCACAACACCACGCGCCGGAACGAGGCTTCCATGAAGGGCATTTCCGAAGTCCTGCACCACAAACCGGAAAACCGCTCGGTGGCAATGCCGAGATCCAGGTGAATGGCTCGGTCAAAGGAAGTCCGGCCCCTTTCGAGGAAGCGGCTTTGTGGCCATTCCAGGGCCGGATTCTTGACCAGAAGGACATTGCCCTGCATGCCTTCAAGCCCGGCCTGGTGAAGCAGCAGTGTGGATTCCTGCATCAGTGTTCCGTAAGCGCTCGACACCGTATTCACCGACGGACCAGTGCACTGCCGCCATGGGCAACCACGCTGTTGGAATCAGTCGGCATCGGCTATATCCTGTAGTTCATATCACTGAAACAGCTGGCTACTTTTGCAACGAAGCGTGTAATCGGAAGCCCGGCTCACTGGAAGAACCATGCCCGCAATCGACATTCAGGCCATTCCGGCTTTCAACGACAATTATATCTGGCTGCTGCACACCGGTGGCAAGCACTGCGCCGTGGTCGATCCGGGCGATGCCGGGCCGGTACGCACGGTGCTGCAACAAACCGGCCTGCAGCTCAGCACCATCCTGATTACGCACCACCACGCCGATCACATTGGTGGCATGGCCAGCCTGGCGGAGGAGTGGAACCCACGGCTGATCGGCCCGGCGGACCCGCGCATCGCGGGCCTGGACCGGGTCGTCAGGCAGGATGATGAAGTGGAGCTGCCGGACCTGGGGCTCAGTTTCCGCGTGCTGGAAGTTCCCGGGCACACGCGCAGCCATATCGCGTATTTCGGCCATGAATGCCTGTTCTGCGGGGATACCTTGTTCAGCGTCGGTTGCGGCCGCCTGTTTGAGGGCACGGCTGACCAGATGCAGGAATCGCTGGACAAGCTGGCCGACCTTCCCGCCAGCACGCAGGTCTACTGCGCGCATGAGTACACGCTGGCCAACTGCCGCTTCGCGCTGGAGGTGGAGCCTGAAAACCGGGCCCTGCAGGAAAGGACACGCCAGGTGGAGCAGGCGCGGGCTGCAGGAAAAATCACCCTGCCCAGCCGCCTGGGCGACGAGCTGGCCGTCAATCCCTTCCTGCGCAGCCGCGAGAATCCGGTCATCAGGGCCGCACAGAGCCGCGATCCGGGCGTTACTGCCGGAGTCGCCACCCTGCGGGCCATCCGAGCCTGGAAGGACAGCTGGTAGGCAAAAAAGCTTGACCGAACAAGCTGCGCGCGCATAATAGCCTGCGAAAACAAGAAACTGAGGATTCCTGGTGCCAGTTAAAGCCTTGGCAACGTTGGTCTTTCTGTTACTTGCCGGCTGTGCCACCACGGGCACGAATCAGGTCACTGGCGAAGTTCCGGATACACAGATTTCACGGGTGGAAAATCCACCTCCCACCGACGTATCGGTCGTCGATGAACACCTGTATGAGTTACCCCCGGTTGATGAAAGCCAGGCTTACGTCAACGTCTGGGAACGCGTGGTCGACCGCTTTTCACTGCCGGAATGCTCCGAAAAGGAATCCAGCCTGCAGTGGGCGCGCTGGTATGCCGACCGGCCGGACTACATGGGGCGCATTTTCAAGCGCGCTGAACCCTGGATTCACTACATCGCCGAGGAACTCGAGCGGCGCAATATGCCGGGCGAGCTGGCCTTGCTGCCGATTGTCGAATCCGCCTATGACCCGTTCGCATTTTCCAGTGGCCGCGCGCTGGGCACCTGGCAATTCATCGCCGAGACCGGCCGCCGCTACGGGCTGAAACAGAACTGGTGGTATGAGGGGCGGCGCGACGTCTGGTCCTCCACCCAGGCAGCGCTGGACTACCTGTCCTACATGAATGAAATGTTTGAAGGCGACTGGCTGCTCGCGCTGGCCGGCTACAACACCGGCGAAGGCCGTGTGGCGCGCCAGATCAAGCGTAACCGCGCTGCCGGCAAACCCGCCGACTACTGGAACTTGAGCCTGCCGCGGGAAACGCGCGGCTATGTGCCCAAACTGATGGGCCTGACCTGTTTGTTCAAATACCCCGAACGTTACGCATTCAGGATGGCCCAAACACCCGACAAGCCGGTAATCGCTGCCGTTGATATCGGCCAGCAGGCCGACCTGGTGCTGGTGTCGCAAATGAGCCAAACCCCGATCGATGTGCTGTTCACCCTAAACCCGGGGTTCAACCGCTGGGCAACTTCGCCGGAGGGCCCGTTTCGCGTTGTGTTGCCGCTGGAAAATGCCACCTTGCTGGAGGAGTCACTGAAAAATACCGACCCCTCATTCCTGATGCGCTGGGACCAGGTGGTGGTCGAGAAGGGCGATACCTTGTCCGAACTCTCGAACCGGCACCATGTGCCCATCGACGTTCTGAAGAGCAGCAACCAGCTGGCCAGCAACACCATACATCCCGGACAGAAGCTGCTGTTGCCGCGCGATGACCAATTGCTGCTCGATCCGCAATACGCCTCCGCCGCCGCGGAATTGCAACAGCTCCAGTCCGGCCTGATCGCCGCCGACCGCATCACGCATACGGTGCGTCCGGGTGAAAACCTGTCGGTAATTGCGCGACGGTACCGGGTTTCCGTCAACGAATTGCAGCATTGGAATAACATTCGCGACCCGCGAACGCTGCGCGCCGGCGCCCGCCTCACCGTGTTCTATACACCCACGCAATCGCCTTCAGGCCAGGCCAGCCAGGGTGAAATCCGTTACGTCGTGGTACGCGGCGATTCGCTTTGGAGTATCGCGCGCAAGTACAAGGTTCGGGTCAACGACCTTCGAACCTGGAACAGCCTGGATAAAGGAGTGGTACTGCAGCCTGGACAGAAACTCCGTATCCAGCTGTAAGGCCCGGGTTAATGATGCAATTCCTGCCCCACCGCAAGTCCTGTTGTTCGCGACCTAGGCTCATCTGGCCCGACATCCTGTTGCTGGCCGCCATGGGACTCCTTGCGTCGGCCACCCTGCCCGCGCTCACCAATACCTCGCTGGAAGGCGAGGCCATACAGGGCGGCCTGATATTCGGCCAGGCGGCGGCCGGCAGTCGCGTGAGCCTGGACGGCAATGAGGTGATGACGACA
The DNA here is from genome assembly GCA_964470455.1 of uncultured Wenzhouxiangellaceae bacterium. Classification (GTDB taxonomy): domain Bacteria; phylum Pseudomonadota; class Gammaproteobacteria; order Xanthomonadales; family SZUA-36; genus JAWXBM01. The sequence goes on along the minus strand of CAYYCX010000005.1, from coordinate 6,133 downwards.
GCTGAAGGACAATTCGTGATCGGCTTTGACCGGGACGAAACCGGCACGCGTGAATTGCGCATCGAAACACCCGGCCTTCCCGCTGAAACACTCAAACTGCCGGTGCAACCGCGAGAATATGACATCGAGCGGGTGGACGGCCTTCCGCAACGGACCGTTACTCCGGACCCGGAAGCGGCCGAACGCATCCGGCAGGAAGCGGCAATGGTTTCCACCGCGCGCCAGCTGCGAGAGCAGCGCACCGACTACGCCTTGGGCTTTGCCTGGCCGGCCGGCGGCCGGATCAGTGGGGTATACGGCAGCCAGCGCATTCTCAACGGCGAGCCGGGCCGGCCGCACTATGGCCTGGACATTGCGGCTCCCACGGGCGACCCGGTGTATGCGCCGGCGCCTGGCAAGGTTACGCTGACCCACAAGGACATGTACTTCTCCGGCGGCACGCTCATCATCGATCACGGCCAGGGTTTGTCGTCCACGTTCCTGCACCTGAGTGAAATCCTGGTGGAAACCGGCGCTGAAGTGAAACAGGGTGACCTGATCGCCCGCATCGGCGCCACCGGGCGCGCATCCGGCCCACACCTGGATTGGCGCATGAACTGGCTGGATCGCCGGGTGGACCCTCAATTGCTGTTGGACGGACAACCGCCTGCCGCGGTATCAGCCACGCCATAAGCGAGACTTGTAACCGACGTGCAATCGTGCAGGCGCTTGATGCAGGTGCAGCTGGAACGAGGCCGGTTGGAAAGAGACTATTGTTTCGAGCCGCAGCCTACTTGCGGGACAGGCTCAGCCTGACCGGCGCACCGGCGCCCGCCACGTAACCGCCTTCAACTCCTTTGGTGACTACCGAGACGGCATTGTGCGGATGCAGGCTTTCGTAGTGCGTGCACCGGGCCCAGAAATCCAGGATGCGATCATCGCTGTTGAGGGCGGTCTGCACGCGGCGTCCCGCGTCTTCGCAGAACATCAGGTTACTGCCGTTCAGCAGAGCAAATGCCTGCTCGTCCTCGCGCTTTACCGTGGCCTGCACCGGTGTTTTCAGCGCGCCTTCGATCTCGTCGATCAGCTCCACGATGGGAAACATTTCGAAGCTGGGCGTGAGACGCACGCGCAGCTCGGCGGCGCTGCGCTGGCTGTGTGGCGTGGCGACGATGCCTTCATCGCTGCCCAGCCACTGCAACACCTGCTCGCGGTCAAGTTGCTTGCCTTCGGCGAAATCCTGGCGGAACTTGTCCTGGATCAGCTGGCGAGCCAAGGCCGCTGAACAGGGACAGGTGCTGGAATACAACACTTCCAGGCCCATTTCCAGGCTGAACTCATTGCCTTCGAGAATACCTATCATGGAAACCGGATAACGGCGCCAACCTTCATTGTCGCTTTGCAAAGCGGGGCGGCGCGTAATGTAGTCAAAATCCACACGGATCAGGGCGCGGTCGCTAAGCCCTTCGTGCGAATCCAGGAAAGACCGCAACAACTGGCGCAGCGTGCACGGGTTCAGCGGGCGCTGGGCAAACGCCTGGTCCAGGTGCAGGTAGAGCCGTGACATATGAATGCCGCGCACCTGCGGGTCGCGAAGGTTGACGTAGGCCGTGACCATGGCTGTAGACTGAATCAAACCGCCCTTGTCGTCTTCGATGCGCACCGGCATTTCAATTTCATTCATGCCCACCCACGCCAGTTCTCCGGCCACTTCGGCCCGGACTTCATTGGCAATGTCTGGCATTTCGCGCAAGACGCTCTCAACTGGACTCATCATGTTCTCCATATCTGCCCGGATGCGTGGCCCTGCGGCACCCTGACCACATGGGTGCCCAAGCCCGCAACATCAACCCTGATGCCTGGGTTGCAATACCAGGCCGCAAAGTCGACTCTATAATCGGCTTCGTGTGAATTATCCGTCAAAGCGAAGCCGGGGCCAAGCAAACCGCTCCGCCAAACCGACAGCCGGCCTGTGTGGGAACAGTCCCGTTGGCTTGTGCGGCGGCCTGGCCGCCAAATGGATTCGAGCCCGCCGGCATGAGCTTCGGGCCACAGCTCAAGTGGATTTCTGGCAACTTAACTCGTGCTGGAATGATCGATGGTCGGGGCGAGAGGATTTGAACCTCCGACCCCCACAACCCCATTGTGGTGCGCTACCAGGCTGCGCTACGCCCCGACGATTGATCAAAAAACATTCGACCTGGCCACCTGGTCAAGCCCGAGGCCCGGCAAAAGGAGGCGGCATGGTATCAAAACAACGGCTTGTGGAAAAGCAAAGATTCAGCGTTCAGCGCTTGAGCACGTGAAGAACGTCTTCCAGCTCCATCCGGACCTGCCGGATGATCTGCTGGCTGCGGCTCACATCATCACGTGCCTCATCACCTTCCAGCATCTGCCGTGCGCCACCGATGGTGTAGCCCTGTTCATACAGCAAACTGCGAATCTGGCGGATCATCATGACATCACCGCGCTGGTAATAGCGCCGGTTGCCGCGCCGCTTGACGGGTTTGAGCTGCTCGAATTCCTGTTCCCAATAGCGCAGCACGTGCGGCTTGACGCCGCACAGGTCGCTTACTTCGCCTATCGTGAAATAGCGTTTCGCCGGGATCGGCGGAAGATCACGGTCAATTCCCGGATCCAACATAAGCTTCCACCCTTGCTCGCAGTTTTTGCCCTGGACGGAAAGTGACTACACGGCGCGCGGAGATGGGTATCTCTTCACCGGTTTTCGGGTTCCTGCCTGGCCGTTGATTTTTTTCACGCAACTGGAAATTGCCGAATCCAGAGAGCTTGACGTTCTCACCCCTTTCCAGTGCATCCCTGATGGCCTCGAAAAACGAATCGACGAATTCCTTGGCTTCCCTTTTATTCAAACCGACTTCTTCAAACAGCTGGTCGGCAATTTCTGCTTTGGTGAGCGACATGTTTATCCTCTTAATTCCGCACTCAGCCTGCTTTCCAGATTGCTGATTACCTGCTGTATTACGGGATCTGCAACATCATCTGTTAGAGTGCTAGAAACGTTCTGCAAAATCAAGCCAATTGCCAGACTTTTATAGCCTTTTTTAAGCTTCTGGTCCTGATAGACATCGAAAACAACCAAATTCTGTAACAGTTCTCCCGCCGATTCCACGATGCAGTCACGGACTTTCGCCCAGGCGGTCCGTTCCGGCAGCCAGATGGCAATATCGCGCCGGATCGAGGGGAAACGGGAGTACGGCCTGGCATGCTGTAATCCACGCTTCTGCAACGGTTCGAGATCAAGCTCAAATGCAAAAACTTCGCAATCGATGTCCAGGGCTTTCAATACCTGCGGATGCACCGCGCCGCACCAGCCGACGGAATAACCATCGACCATCACTGCAGCACTGGCACCGGGATGCGCCCAAGGCGCATTCAGCCGTTCAAAACTTACCTGCGCATCGCCGCGCAACGCCAGCAGGCGCTCCACATCGCCCTTGATGTCAAAATAATCCATCGCGCGGGACTTCACTGACCATTGTTCGGGCAAGGCCGGACCGCAAGCCACGGCCGCGATACGGGGAATTTCCAGCAGCGATTCCGCTTGCAGGAATGCCAGCCCGGTTTCAAACAAACGCACTCGTGAATGCTGGCGGCGCAGGTTACGGTTCAACGCGGCCAGCAAACCCGGCAACAGCGTCGTGCGCAGCACGGCCAGTTCAGCGGACAACGGGTTGGCCAGCGGCAGGGCGGCGTCCGCCTGGTGCACCGACTGAAGCTGGCGGAGGTCGACAAAGCTGTAGTTGATCGCTTCCTGGTAGGCTGCCGCGCACAGTGATTCGCGCATTTGCAGCAGGCTGACCTGGTGTTTCGCTACCGAACCCACTTCCGCCTCACCGCTCGGCATGCGTACCGGAATGTTGTCATAGCCATGGATGCGCGCCACTTCTTCGATGAGGTCTTCCTCGATCGCGATGTCGACACGGGCCGAGGGCGCCGTTACAGTCCAGGCCTGCGACTCGGCATCGAATTGCGTGTTCATGCCCAGGCGCTGCAGGATGTTTTCCACCTGCTCCGCCCGGAACTCGAAGCCCATCAATTGGTTGAGCCGTTCCAGGCGCAGCCGCACGCTGGCGGCAACAGGCAGAAGATCGGTGGCTTCCTGCACCAGCACCGGGCCCGGTTCGCCACCGCAGATTTCCACGATCAGCTGCGTGGCGCGTTCAACGGCCCGCACCTGCCCTTGCGGATCGACACCGCGTTCAAACCGGTGCGATGCATCGGTGTGCATGCCGTAGTCGCGCGCCTTGCCCATGATCACGGCGGGATTGAACCAGGCGCTTTCCAGCAGGATGTTGCGCGTTTCATGTTCCACCGCGCTGGCGTTTCCACCCATGATGCCGGCCAGGGCCACCGGCCCGCTGGCATCACAGATGGCCAGCACGTTCTCGTCCACGTCCACTTCTGTGCCGTCCAGCAATACCAGCTTCTCGCCCTGGTGGCCGCGCCGCACGATGATTTCGCGGTCCAGCCGGTCACGGTCAAAGGCGTGCATGGGCTGGCCCAGTTCCAGCATCACGTAATTGCTGACATCCACGATCGGGCTGATGCTGCGCACGCCGCAACGGCGCAGGGCTTCCTGCAGCCACAGTGGTGAAGCCGCGGCGGCGTTCACGTTTTCGATGACGCGCCCCACGTAACGGGGGCAGCCTTCACGGTCTTCCAGATGAATCGGAAAGCCGGTTTCGGTAACCGCGGGTACCACTTCCACAGGGTGATCGATGAACGCAGCATTGCAACTGGCCGCGACATCGCGAGCAAGGCCACGAATGCTCAGGCAGTCGGCACGGTTGGGGGTGAGGTCGATTTCAATGCTGTGATCATCCAGCTGCAGCCACTGGTGGAAATCCGCGCCGGGTTCGGCATCCGCGGGCAATTCCATCAAGCCGGAATGATCGTCGGACAGGCCCAGTTCGCGCGCCGAGCACAGCATGCCATTGGATTCCACTCCGCGCAGCTTGGCCTTCTTGATCTTGAAATCCGCGCCAATGCGGCCGCCCACGCGAGCCAGGGGCACGCGAATGCCAGGACGCGCATTGGGGGCGCCACAGACAATCTGCAAACGCTCATCGCTGCCGTCATTGACGGTGCACACCGACAGCTTGTCGGCATCCGGATGGGGGGCGCAGGATTCGATTTCCGCCACGACAATGCCGCTGAAATCAGCCGCAACGGGCGCAACCGCGTCCACCTCCAGGCCGCTGGCGGTCAGCCGCTCGGCCAGTTGGGCGGCGGTCAGATCAATCTGCACCCATTGCTTCAACCAGTTGACACTGAATCTCATGAGAAAAACCTGATCATGTTCTTGGTATTTGCCTGTAAATCAATGAAATTGCTGCAGGAATTGCAGGTCATTCTCAAAGAACTGGCGCAAATCCGTCACCCCGTAGCGGAGCATGGCAATGCGCTCCACACCCATGCCAAAGGCATAACCGGTATACCGTTCCGGATCGACATTACAGGCCTTGAGCACATTCGGGTGCACCATGCCGCAGCCGAGAATTTCCAGCCAGCCAGGCTCTGCACCATCGCCCTTGCTCCAGCCGATGTCCACTTCCGCGGAAGGCTCGGTGAACGGAAAGTAGGACGGCCGGAAACGCATGGTGAGTTCGCGCTCAAAAAACGCGTTGATGAATGCCTGCAGCACGCCTTTCAGATCGGCCATGCTGACCCCTTCGCCGATCAACAGGCCTTCAACCTGGTGAAACATCGGCGTATGCGTCTGGTCGGAGTCGCTGCGATAAACCTTGCCTGGCGCGATGATGCGGTATGGCGGATCCTGCTTTTCCATCACCCGGATCTGCACCGGCGATGTATGCGTGCGCAGCAGGTCGCCATTGGCGAAGTAAAAGGTGTCGTGCATCGCGCGGGCCGGATGATGCGCCGGGAAATTCAGGGCTTCAAAGTTGTAATAGTCGCTTTCGACCTCGGGACCGGTGGCCACATCGAAACCGAGGCGGGAAAAAATGTCGATAGCGCGCTGCATTGCCAGGGTCACCGGATGAATTCCACCGCGCCGGTCGCCACGCCCTGGCAATGTGATGTCCACCGCTTCGGCTTGCAGGCGATACTCCATCACTGCGCTTTCCAGCACCGCTTTGCGCTCCATCAGCCACTGGTTGAGCACATCGCG